>NZ_CP065589.1:2681129-3350161 GCF_021278965.1 Chryseobacterium capnotolerans
AAATCTGTAGTGTCCAGCCAGTTTCCTCTTCCTGTATGATCTATATCCAGCTTATTCTGTTCATTTCTGATAATGAATGCTCCGGCAAAACCCCATTTATTATTATTTTTAAGAGCATAAGTTCTCCCTAATGCCAACTGAAAATTAGACCCCATATCTCCTCTGGTCTTATACGTGGTGAAATTATCATTCTTAAACTGGCTTGACTGCTCAAAAAACATAGGATTGTTCCAGTTCATTGCTTTAAGACCCTGAGGAAAATCTCTTGTTCCGTCATCGTACCCGAAATAATCATACTTTCCTCTTTTGCGGGTCAGAAATTCTTTGAAGGCCGTCTGATCATTATAAGAAGTTCCCATACTTACTGTGGTAAAGTTTTCATTGGGAATATCTTTAGTTCTTACCTCCACAAAACCTCCTGCAAAATTGGCATTCATATCCGGTGTTGCAGATTTACTTACTACCACACTTTCTACCATTGCTGTAGGAATAATATCAAAAGAGAAATTCTGATTATAGGCCTCAGTACTTGGCAGATTGATTCCATCCATAGCAGCTGTATTCCATCGCTCTCCCATTGATCTTACGACTACATATTTGTTATCTATCGTGGTAATTCCGGTTACTCTCTTCAGGGTTCCACCCACATCGTTATCAGGCGTTTTTGCAATCTGTTCAGCTGAAATTCCGTCACTCATTTGAGCAGCTTTCTTCTGCTGGGCCAGCAACCCTGCCTGAGTATCTGCTTTACGGGTGGCTGTAACCACCACTTCTTTGATATCTGTAATTTTATCAGAAACCCGGTTCAATGCAAAGGAAACTGTATTTGTTTCTTTATTAAGGATTGATAATTTTTCTACCCGAAGTGTATTGTATTTAGGTGCTTTTACCGTCATATTATAAAGTCCCGAAGGCAGATCTACAGAGAAATCTCCATTATTGTCCGTTACAGTTGATTTTCCTGCAATATTTACTTCTGCACCCACCACAGGATTTCCCACTTCATCCACTATTTTTCCTGAGATACGCCCGTTTCCCGGCATCGCATTAGAGCTTTCATATTTTATTGAAATAAGATCCCCATGCAAACGGAATACTACAGGAAGACCATTGGTAATGTCTTTCAGACAATTATTGATAGAGGAATTTTCACATTTTACTCCTTTTACCTTCAGCTCTTTAATATCATATTTTGAATAAGCCAGCCTCATGCCTGTTTTTCCTGCAAATTCTTCCAAAACTTCAATTAATGGTCTGCTTGCAGGAACAGAAAATGAAACTTTCTGAACCAATTCCTGTGCTTCTGCTGCAACAGTAAAAAATAGGGCTGCTATGGTAAAACCACATTTCAAACTTTTCATACGTAAGTGTTCTCTTTTGATTAAGATTATCTGGTTATTTAATTTTTTGATGATGTTTATTTCAGGAGATAGACATTATCTTTCTTCTGAACTTCAAACCCCAGAATAAAGGCCAGGGCTTCAATATTTTCACTCACAGTTCCTCCCGTAAAATCGGCTGTAATTTTTTTATCTTCAAATTCTTTCGGATAATGAATTTTGGTACTGTAATTACCTTCCAACACAGTAATAACTTCTTTTAAAGGAACATCGTTAAAGCTTAAAGACAATAATGTTGGATGTTGTTTCCCCGATACTTTGTCAGGAGCAAATGAAATAATAGCAGTGGTACGGGCAACTCCCAGATTGGTCCATTTCTGATTAGGTCTCAGATAAGAAACAGGAACTCCGGTAGAAGATACAGCTACCTTTCCTTCATAAAGATCTACGGCTTTTTTCTTTCCAGACTGAGATACCTTAAATACCGTCCCCAATACTTTTGTACTGAAACCGTCTGCATGAACAATGAAAGGATGGGTTTTCGATTTTGCTACTGAGAAGATAGCATCTCCTTTTAAATCCACCACTCTGGTAGCTGCAGGAAATGATTTTTCCACCGTAAGCTCTGCCCCCGGTAATAAAGTCACTACAGATCCGTCTTCAAGATGAATAATTCGGTTTTCTGATACCGCCAGATACACATCCGGCTTAATGAATGTATGATAAGTGAAGAATCCGCTCAATGTCAAAAGTAAAATAATGACCGCCGCAATTTTATAGATGTTCTTTTGAAAACGATTTCTATAGCCTATTTTTTCATAAGGAGCAAAATAATACTCCAAACCGGCCAAGACTCTTTTTTAGATTCCTGCATATGGGTTTCATCCAAATTTTTCTCTGCATGAGACCTCCATGTATTTAAAAGTTCATCTTCCTTTTCAGAGATCTTTTCTTTTGAAATTTCACGGGTCCAAAGCCTGAAAACAAAGGCTTCTATATTTTTATAATTAAAACGTTTCATACAATATTTCATAGTATTCACAGATACTTCTATCAATAAGACTATGAAAATGAGAAACTTCCCCAGCCTGTTTTTAACGTTCTGTTCACACTAATTCAAAAACCCGGATGTTTTTCAACCTATTTCACATTTACTAAACATTAAATTCACAATCAAGGGATAATCTCCATAAATATTTAACTTTTCCATAATTAAAGTTCACAAAAAGTTCATTTTCCTTTAGGTAATTTTGTTGCAGTAATATGAACCTAACAGACTCTACTTTATTAAAGAAAATAAAATCAGGCGACCGCCCTGCATTTATGCTGTTGTATGACCGGTATTGGGATAACCTGTATCGTTTCGTTTTTGTACGGACAAAGGATAAAGAAGTTTCTGAAGAACTGCTTCAGAATTTATGGATAAAGATCCTTGAGAATACAGACATGATACAAACAGATGAATCAGAAAGCGCGAAAGGTTATCTGCTCCGCCATCTGCATTATCGTATCCTGGATTATTACAATAGCTTTAAAAAAGCCCCTCCTACACTGAGTATTGATGAATTTGATATTCCAGTGGAAATAGACATTTCAGATTCTGAGTATTTTGAAATGCTTGAAGAAAATGAAATAAGTGTTTTATTATCCATGATCGATGAGGTTGTTTCACAACTTCCTTCAACGGAACAGCAGGTGTATGATATGAGAATCCGAAGAAATATGTCTGTGAATGAGACGGCAGAAGCTCTAGGTATAAGTAACAAGACTGTAAGCAACAAGCTCAGTAAAGCTTTGGGAGAGATCCGCGAGCAGCTCAATCCGGATTATCAATCTTCTAAAAAATTAATCTCCATTTTGATGTTGATGGAGCTCCTCACAAAATACTGATTCTAGCCCAGAAGAAGCTGAAGTAAATACTGTTTTAATGAATGATAGTGACCACAAAAACATTCAACAAATTAAAACACGGGCAATTGAGCAGAGGTAAAATTCCGGATTTTAAAATCAGCATGTTCAAAATCTATAGCTTCATCATTATTGGTAAAAACAATGGTCTTCATACCGGCCGCTTTGGCCGCTTTCAACCCGGAATGGCTGTCTTCAATCGCTATGCAGTATTCAGGTGATATTCCCAGCTGTTGAGCTGAACTAAGATAAACTGCAGGATGAGGTTTTCCTTGCTCTTCAAATTCGGAAGAGTGTACGGTATCAAAAAAATCTCTCACCTGAAGTTTTTCAAGGACAGCATCGGCAACGCGCAACGGGGCATTGGTAGCCAATCCTATTTTATAATTTTTGCTCTTAAGGTCTTTAATAAACTCCTGTACACCGGACATGGTGCAATTTTCAGTCTGAATCAGCTCGATGACTTTAGAGACAACTTCCTGCTCTACAGAAGATACATTAAGATTTTCCCAGGGAAATTTTCCATACCAGAATTCAGTAACCTCTTTTGTGGTCATATATTTCGTCTGTGCAGCCAGTTCATCCGTCACTAGAGCACCATAAGATGAAAATACTTCACGTTCCGCTTTTGCCCAGAAGCCTTCAGAGTCTACAAGAACCCCATCCATATCAAAGATTACCGCCTTAAAAGTCATATTTATAAATAAATTTAGATCATGAAAAATAGATTACTGACTGATTTTATACACACATCGCTGTCCTCCTGAAATAATATGATCTACCCTTTCCACTGTATATTCATTCCCAATCAATGACTGGAAATTGGTAAGTTCGGCTCTGCAGAATCCCTGACATTCTGTAGCCGCAGCACAGATCGGGCAATGGTTTTCAATCAGGAAATATTCTTTCCCTTCTTTTTTCCATTCCGCCATATATCCTTCTTTACTTCGGGCTTCAGCCAGCACTTCCAGTCTCTGTTCTAGATTTTTAGTCTTTGAAATAGCCTTCTCATAGCGTTCATAGGTATTCTTTTCACGATCTGTAATTAATAGATCCAGAGCATTCTCTCCCAGAAGATTCTTTACAGATTTCAAAAGCTGAACCGTTACCTCTGCATGGGTATCCGGAAACTGAGCCAACCCTTTATCGGTAAGAGTATAATAGGTAGATGGGCGTCCTACTCCTTCACTTTTCATTGTCGGTTCAATCAATCCCGCTTCTGCAAGGTTCAGCAAATGCTTTCTTGCTCCCTCTTTCGTGATGGATAGTTCTTTAGCAATCAGAAGTGAAGTAGCTTCCCCTCTCATCTTTAAAAACATCAGAATGCGATCTGCTGCCGGTTTCTTCATTTGACAATATTTAGGTTGTTTTATTTTTCAACAACAAAGATAGTCATTTTCTATAACCTTCAAATTAAAAACACAAAACACTACAAAACAACACCTTACAAATCAAAATCTCTCAATCAATAAAACAACCTAAAAGTTGTTTTATTCAAATATATTATTACCTTTGTCACACATTATTAAAAAATAAATGCAATGAAACCATTTACACTACCTCAATTATCTTATGCTTATGATGCTCTGGAGCCATTTATCGATAAAAATACAATGACTATTCATCACCAGAAGCACCATCAGGCTTATGTAGATAATCTGAATGCAGCATTAGAACAGACCAATGAAACCAACCCGGATCTTGATTCTTTATTACAAAGAATCAGCGAATACAGTCCAGCGGTAAGAAATAATGGCGGTGGCCACTTCAATCATTCTTTATTCTGGGAAATTCTTTCTCCACAACCTAAATTAAAACCGGAAGGAAAACTGAATGAAGCCATCATCTCCACTTTTGGAAGCCTTGAAGATCTTAAGGCAGAAATGAAGAAGGCAGGGCTTGGACAATTCGGATCCGGATGGGTTTGGTTGTATGTAAAATTCAACGGGTCTATTGCCGTAAGCGCTACTCCAAACCAAGATAATCCTATGATGGATATTCTTCCGGTGAACAGAGGCTTCCCAATTCTTGGAATTGATGTCTGGGAACATGCTTATTATCTTGCTTATCAGAATAAAAGAGCAGATTATCTGGATTCATTCTGGTCGGTATTGGATTGGGCATCAGTGGAAAAAAAATATGAAGAAGCGCTTTTAAAAATAAGATAGGAACATACAAATATTGCTAACAATGGATACTCAGACTTTCGTGAATAAAGCAACCGCTTCCGGCATTATTGCTTTTGACTTTTTAGATTATAAACCCACTACTGAAATTGTGGAATTAGATATCAAGGATCACCTTTTTATGGGAATGATAGTCAAAGAAAAAGAGTTTAAAGAATCAATTGCAGCAGTAGATTATTCTGTGTATAAAAATAAAGCGGTTGGGATTATTTGTTCAACAGATGCTATTATTCCGCCTTGGGCCTATATGTTCCTCATGGAAAAATTATCTCCCTATGCTGATTATGTAGATCTAAACAGTGCTGAAACCGTCCTGCTCGATCTTTGGAAACGCCGTCTCATCTACGCAGACTTAAAATGTTTTAAGGATCAGAAAGTAGTCGTTCGAGCCAATACCTCTCATGATCCAGCTCTTTATTTATTAGCTACTGAACTTTTAAAACCATTAGTCAAAAGTCTGATGTACGGAGAAATAGGATTACCCAAAGTAATTTTTAAAAAATAAAACAAAATGAAAGCAATCATATTCAACGGATCTCTGGAAAGAAGAACAGAATCCACTTCCGGATTGATCTCCGCTTATATCTCGCAGCAGCTGGAAGCAATTGGGATCCGTACTGATATTTTTACGCTCGCAGATTCCGGAATTCCTTTATTTGATGTCACCCTCAACAAAACTCCTCTGGCTGTAGAAAGAATGACTCAGATGTTTCAGGATGCCGATATTCATTTCTGGCTGGCTCCCCTTTATCATGGAAGTATTCCGGGAGTGATGAAGAACTGCCTGGATTGGCTGGAAGTGACAGCTCATTCTTATGAGCCTTATCTTACCGACAAAACCATAGGATTGGTATGCTGGGCAGATGGTCTGCAGGCAATGCAGGGAATCAATGCAATGGATGCCATTGCTAAATCATTACGGGCATGGCCGCTTCCCTTCAGTGTTCCGATTCTCAGAACATCTTTATTTGACAGTGAGAATCCAAAGCAGATCTCAGCATTTTATTCCGGCAAACTTGATAAACTTATCAGCATAGCAGCCACAAAGAAAATAGAAAAAACAATCATAAATCAATCATAGCATGATAGAGACAGATATACTGATTATTGGAGCCGGCCCTGCAGGGTTATTTACAGTTTTTGAAGCCGGTCTTCTTAAAATGCGATGCCATATTATTGATGCATTGCCACAGATGGGAGGCCAGTTATCAGAATTATATCCCAAGAAACCCATCTTTGATATTCCGGGATTCCCAAGTGTATTGGCAGGGGACCTGATTGATAATCTTTATGAACAGATTAAGCAGTTTGAACCTGGATTTACGCTCAATGAAACGGCTGTACATCTTCTAAAACTGGAGGAAAACCTGTTTGAAGTCATTACAGATAAAGGGACTAAACATAGAGCCAAGGCAGTTGTGATTGCCGGCGGACTTGGAAGTTTTGAGCCTAAAAAACCACCTATTGAAGACATTTCCTTGTATGAAGACCGCGGGGTTAATTATTTCATCAAACGACCGGAGGATTATGTCGGAAAACGTGTTGTGATTGCCGGCGGTGGAGATTCTGCTTTGGATTGGACCATCCATCTGGCAGAAATAGCATCATCAATAACCTTAATCCACAGACGAAATGAATTCAGAGGTGCTTTGGATTCTGTGGAAAAAGTGAAGAAATTAAAGCATGCAGGAAAAATCAATCTGATTACTCCGGCAGAGGTTATTGCCCTTAAAGGCAGAGATTCTCTACAGGAAATTGTAGTGGAAAAAGAAGGCGCTATTCAAACTATTGAAACTGATTATTTCATCCCTTTATTCGGATTGGTTCCTAAACTGGGGCCATTAGCCGACTGGGGGCTGGAACTTGAAAAAAATGCAATAAAAGTGGATAACAGTACCGATTTCCAGACCAATATTGGCGGCGTTTATGCTGTGGGAGATATCAATACCTATCCTTTTAAAATGAAGCTTATTTTATGCGGATTCCATGAAGCGGCCATTGCCTGCCAAAGCATTTACCAACGGCTGAACCCTAATAAAAAATTTGTGTTGAAATATACTACCGTAAGCGGTATCGAAGGTTTCGACGGAACCAAAAAACAAGCAGAAAAGCAAGTAGTAGCAACGATTGACTAATAACCATGAAAGACGAAATAACAATCACAGTGACAGATCAGACCGGTATTCAGCATATCCTGATCTGCCCGCTGGAGATGGGACTTACCTTAAAAGATATCTGTAAGGCCTATGAATTACCTATGGAAGCGATGTGTGGCGGAATGGCCATGTGTGCTACCTGTCACTGTTATATTCTGAACGGAGCGGCATCATTGTCTGAAAAAAATGATGTGGAAGATGCCCTTCTTTCAGAACTTTTCACCACCAAAGAAACCAGCAGATTAGCCTGTCAGATCTACCTGACCGCTCAAATGGACGGGCTCTCAGTAGAGATTGCAGCAAATTAACAGGTTTAAAATACAAGTTTGCACAGTTTATGATGTAATAAATTGTTAGAACTGTTTTAATTAAGTTTAGTAGGGATTTCTAAAACAGTATGTTAAAGAAATCCCTTTTTTACAATATTTCAAAAATAAAAAATATGGCTATTAAAATAACAGATGACTGTATCAATTGCGGAGCCTGTGAGCCTGAATGCCCTAATTCAGCCATTTATGAAGGTGCTATCGATTGGCGTTGGCAGGATAAAACCAAACTCTCAGGGCATATCACGTTCCCGGATGGAACGGAAGCCGATGCAGGTGCTTACAATCAGGCCGTTTCGGATGACGTCTATTATATTGTATCCGGAAAATGCACGGAATGTAAAGGGTTTCATGAAGAACCTCAGTGTAAGGCTGTTTGTCCGGTAGACTGCTGTATTGATGATCCGGATCATAGGGAGACTGAAGAAGTACTATTAGACCGGCAGCATTTCATGCACGGAGTTTGATTCAAAACTATGAATTATTATAGTTATTCTGTCTTTCTAAATTAAATTAACCACATAGAAATCTATGTGGTTACTATTTTTTATTCTGCTTACCTATTTTGCTTTGATCTCGTTATAGATTTTCTGAGTAAAAGGAGTATTAATCTTTAGTTCTCTCCCATACTTTAAAACCGCTCCGGCAAATAATTCCAGTTCATTATCTTTTTTCCCGGAATGAATGTCTAACTGTAAAGAAGTTGGCGTTTCAAAAGGAAATGTACACGCTTTTTCAAAGGTTTCTTCTATAATACCTTCAGAGAGGTAAATTTCTTTTTGATCTGCAATCTGTTTGATTTCCTTCATAATTTCCGATGCCTCGTGCTTCTGTTCTTCATCAGTACAAACGGTTCCTATGGATGAATTATGTTTAGCGGTTACCAATCCAAAACTTGCGATGAAAATAAATTTAGTCCAGATATCTGTTAAAGAATTGTCTTTAAAATCAAAATCGATGTTGCTTTCCTGAAGCAGATCTGTTACCCATATAACATCAGTTGAAAAATGCTCAGGATCTCTTCCTACAATCATTTTTCCTGCTTTTCCTTTATGCTCTACCGTTCCTCTTTCTTTAATATGGGAAGCTACATAAATACAGGTTGGCAGAATAGTATGATCCGGAATTATTTTTCTGATTCTGTCATAGATATCTGCTCCATTCATCATGGGAAGCAGTATTGTATCTTTAGTAATAACTTCTTTAAGTTGTCTGCAAACATTCTCCAGATCATATTCTTTTACACAAATCAGCACCAGATCAGGATTCTTGATATCACTGATATTCTGCTCAATGGCATTGGGATGAGTACGATCATTGGGATGCTCCGGAGAAAGCAAAACCAGCCCATTTTCTTTGACTTTCTGGTAAGTTTCTCCTCTGGCAACAAAGGAGACTTTATATTTCCCGGATGTTTCATTAACCTGGTTGATTTTAAAACCAAAATATCCGCCTACGCCACCTAATCCTACAACTACAATATGTTTTTTGTTCATGAAATTATTTTCAGCAAAGATGAATGACAAATTTTAATTGATCACTTGACAAATGAAAAGAAATAATAATTTGAAAGACAATATTGGAAGAGGGAGGCTGGAAGCTGGAAGTTATGGAGGTCCCAAAATGAGTTTTTAATCTATTTCTACGGATTGCCTTTTTATTATATGAATGAGTTTGTTGGAAATCGCGAAGGCGCAAGAGGATATAAAAAGATGAGATTATTTAAGGCGCGAGGATTTTATCTGCGATAAAATTGTACTGCAGATTTGACAAATGCTTAATTAAATAAAAAACATCATGAATAATCCGTCTGCAATAACTCCCATCATCCAACTTCCCGCTTCCCGCCTTTATAAATACTCCATTAAATAAAAAATCATCATAAATAATCCGTCTGCAATAACTCCCATCTTCCAACTTCCCGCTTCCCGCCTTTATAAATACTCCATTAAATAAAAAATCATCATAAATAATCCGTCTGCAATAACTCCCATCCTCCAACTTCCCGCTTCCCGCCTTTACTTACGAATATCCCTTCTGATTCTGCTTAATGAGCTGTCTTTAATTCCTAAGTACGAAGCAATCACCTTTAGCGGAACATGCTGAAAAATGTCCGGGTCTTTCTTCATCAGGTTGAAATACCGGGTGGAAGCTTTCTGGCTTGCCATTTCGATAAGCCGGTCATGAATATTGTGGTAATTCAGAACAAAAAGAAGCCTGCTGAACTCCCGGAATTCAGGAATATTATGAAAGTTATACTGAACATTTTCCAAACCGGTTTCCCAGAATGTACAGTCTGTTACCACCTGATAGATTTCTTTGGTAGGCTGCTGCCTGAAAAAAGATAAAAAATCATTCACAAAACAGGGCGCAGCGTAAATGTTAGTGGTAATTTCTTCATTATCTTCATTCAGGAGATAGGACCGTACATACCCTTTTTCAAGGAAATAGGTTTTAGTACTGATGGTATTCTGATCCAACAGGACAGCATTGGCTTTTAACTCAAACTGGTTGAATTTTTCTGTGATCTTCTCCACCACCTCATCTTGAATACTGAACAGGGAATGGAAATAATTATTGATCGATGATTTATCCATTGGAAATTACAATACTATCTATTTTGGCGTCTAAAATAGGGATAAATCTTTGAATTCAGAGAGCAATTGAGTAAATAAGGACCACCCCGTCAAATCTACGATTTGACACCCCTCCGATGGAAGGGAATGATTACGTCTTCCACTGTAATATCAGCAACTGTTCAATTACATTTTCCGCGATACCACTTAACCTAACTTAACAGCCTTAGTGGCAATAAAGGTTGGTAGATATTGATCAATTAAAAACCTTGGATGGGGCTGCATTTCTTCTGTGAAATCTGCAATCACAAAGCCCGCTTTCATTTGACCGCCAATCAGATCAGAAAGTGTATGTCCAAAAACCAGCGCTTCCTGATTCTCTATTTTTCTTGCAATTTCTTCCTGATTCAGGTCTCTGATATCTGCATAAGGCAAAGTATATTTGGGCCTTATAATTCCATCTGCGATATCCTGTGGATTACGATCTGCTACAAAAACAACCGGATTGAAAAAGCTGGCCAATAAAGAACCGCCTTTTTTCAAAACTCTATAAGCTTCTTTCCAGACAGGATGTACATCTTCTACATAATGATTGGATATGGGATGAAAAACAATATCGAAAGACTCATCTTCAAAAGCCCTGAGATCTCTCATATCTCCCTGAACTGTTTTCAATGATAATCCGTCACGCTCTGCAACCCGCTCATCCTGCTTCAACTGCTCTTCTGAGATATCAAAAACTACCACATCCGCTCCCACTGCGGCCAGTACCGGAGCCTGCTGCCCACCTGCAGATGCCAGACATAGGATTTTCTTTCCTTTTACATCTCCCAGCCATTCCTTAGATAAGGGTTTTGGAGTGAGATGTACCTCCCAATTCCCTTCTTTTGCATTATTGATCAGCTCTGCACTTACAGCCTGAGACCATTCGTTCTGTTCTAATGCCTGTTTGTTCCAGGCTGACTCATTATGATGTAAAAAGTCAATTTTTTCTTCTTGCATAGTATTATCTTTTTCATTGGCATTATAAAACATTTACAATGCATTACAGTATTCAAATATAGAGACTTTACAGCCTGTCCATGGTGAAAAGGCTGTCTATTTTCACGAAAAAGACTGCCAAACAATTATATGCTGGCTGTATTTGATTGTTTTATTACATAAAAAGCCTTTAAATATTTATCTTAAAACTCTATTTCAAAATGTATTTTCGTTTCTTATTCAAGGTTGAAAATGTTTTCTAATCCCTAATTTTATTTACCTTTATATCGATCAAAAAAGATTATTTAATGAATGACCTTATATTGAAATCTCAACGTTTAACCTTACGTACATTCAAAGTAAGTGATGTTTCAAATGTTCATCATATGCTCTTACAACCTGAAAGTACATTATTTAATCCCAGTTCTTACTCTGAAGATAAAAAAGAAACTCAAAAGTTGGTCAATATCTGGAGGTCAGAAGCAGAAAGCAGGCAAAGCCGCAAAAAGTTTACGTTTTTAATAGAAACAACAATTGACTGTATCTTTGTAGGCATTATCGCTATTGATCTTATTAAACTTCATTACAAGAATGCTGAAACGTGGTATAAGCTCAGCCCTGAAATTTGGGGAAAAGGCTATGCAACAGAAGCATTGGAAAGAATCATCCGGTTTGGTTTTGAAGATTTGAAGCTTCATAGAATTGAAGCAGGCTGTGCCGTTGATAATATTGCCTCTTATAAAGTCATGGAAAAATGTGGAATGATAAGGGAAGCCCATCGCAGAAAATTACTTCCCTTAAAAAGCGGATGGAGTGATAATTATGAATATGCTATTCTTGAGGAAGACTATTTTACAAAATTATAATCTTTTGTTTAGCATTATAACTCAACCACTAATTTTCTATCGTACGGTCGGTTTCAATCTGTTCGTGAGCTATTGCAATCTCATGATATAAGGTTTTATAATTCCTTTTTCCAGTAAGGAAGCAGTATACTGCACATCTCTTCCACTGGAATATAACCTTTATATCGATGGTGATGGTGAATACTCAGATTGATTAAATACTCTTCCCGTCTTTATTTCTTTGATCCTGATAATTTTATTCCCTTTTTTTATGACATCAAAGGTTATTTTTTCTTTTTAGGATCTTTTTTATCAGAAATCGTCATTTTATTGCCTTTCAGTTCGATGGTATCATAATCATCATATTTTACGGTATACCCAAGAAGAACCACACGATCATCTCCTTTATCCGGTTTTTTATACTGGATAGTCTCAAGTGGATAATGAGAAATAATACGTACAGCATACATTCCACTAAAATCATAAATCCTTTCTACAAGGTCATCAGGAGTAAAAGTAGTTAATGTTTCAGGTTCATTTTTCCATCTGAATGCTGTATTACCGTCTATTTCAGGAGTAAAGCTCTCTGGCTTTTTGGGAGCGGGCGGAGCATATTCTACTTTTTTCGGTGGCGGCGGAGCGCCTTCCTTACTTTTCTTTTTTGAGCTGATACAGCCCCAGAGACTAGCATCAATAAAAAAATAATTTGGTATCGGGATATAGTCATTTTATAATTTTTTAAAATTTAAAACCGGTACCTCGTAGAAGTACTCTTCTCAAAATTACTTTTTTTATTCAAATTGGAAAAGTCATTTTTTTCAACATTCTTATAAAGTATTACAGTCTAAACCAACTCTCCAAAACAACAATTAACATTCTAAAAAACAAGTAAATACACAAAAAACAACATTTGTAAATTATGAAATATGTAAAATTCCAAGATAGACATTCCGTCCTGATTTTGAACATTTTTAAAAGGTTTTTGGTAAGAATGGAGGCTCTGAAATGATGTAAATTTGCTATACTCAATGAAGAAGTCTCTTTACATATCAATTACTTTCACGCTTGTCCTGTTTTTTACATTACTACTGGGATTTGCCAGCCACAAGAGAAGTAATATTTCTGTTTATTCTTCACCAGATCAGATCAGTTTTAAAATATCAAACTCTGTTCAGCAGCATGACCTTCTGTTCATAGCCTCTATTGCTGAAAATGACTTGGATGTTGACAAAACTTTTTTTGAACTGCCCTTTATCCTTTTTGAAAAAGAAATGTTTTCATGGGGATCTACTATAGATATTAATGCAGTAATGAATTCTGAAACCGAGTTCGTACATCATTATCATCTTCCCAAGTATCTTTTATTCCATAATTTAAAGATCAGAATATAAACTTTAGGTTTTAATTTCATATTTGTAAACACCCATAAACATTGGGTTTTACATCTACTTTCCTCACTAAGATTATCCGAAAAATTCAGGTAATCCGTCTCATCTATAAAAATATAAGCTATGCATGAATTGAGTATAGTAAAGGATATTTTTGACACTTTGGAAGAGCATTACGATGCTAAAGTAGAAGATATCCAACAGGTTCAGGTAACAGCAGGATTGCTTTCCAATGTTCAGCCTGTTCTGATTCAGAATGCTTTTGACGCCTTCATTACTGACCACCCGCTCTATCAGGAAATGGAACTTGAAGTGCTCGTCAATGACATTATTGCCCATTGTGACCAGTGCGGTAAAGACTTCCAGGTCAGGTACCACAAATTTGTCTGCGAAGACTGTGCAACCCCTTCCTCTAATATCGTTCAGGGAAACGAACTCTTTATTTCAAAAGTAATTTTTAAACAAAAAGACCATTAATATGTCAACAGCTAATCCAAAAAGTTTAGGAAACCGCGTAGGATCGGTTCAATGTGATAATACCACGCTTCATTTATTAAAGGCTAATGATTTTGTAGCCAAAGCCATCAGAGACCGTTTAAAAGATGTTTGTGTGATCAATGTGTGTTCTTCTCCGGGATCAGGGAAAACTACATTAATGCAGGAAACCGGAAAACGACTGGCTCAGGATCTTAACATTTCAATCCTTGTGGGTGACCCGGAAACAGAACGTGATGCGATCAGGATGCGTGAAGCAGGAATCAATGCTTTACAAATCGTAACCGGAGGAATGTGTCACATTGAGGCTCAGATGATTTTACAGGCTTTAGATCATATCGATTTAGAAGGGGTAGATTTATTATTCATCGAAAATGTAGGAAATCTTCTTTGCCCATCTGCTTTTGACCTTGGGGAAGATTATCGTGTAACCCTTCTGGCTTCTACCGAAGGCGATGATAAACCTAAAAAATATCCCCGCATGTTTTTAACCAGTGAACTGATGCTCGTTTCTAAAGCTGATTTGCTTCCCTACGTTCCATTCTCTGTAGAAGCAGTAACCAAAGATGCTCATGAAGTAAATCCTAATCTTGAAGTAATGACGATCAGCACACTCAACGGTGATGGAATTGACGAATGGTGCAACTGGCTGAAAGAAAAGGTAAAGCTAAAAAAAGAAAGCGCTAAAGAAGCTTAATATGAGTATAGTACAACCAGTCGTAATTGATGAGGTAAAAACAGGGATGCATCTCAATGACAGCAATCCCGACGTCCTGGAACTCGAATGGTTTGAAAATAAAAAGCAAAAACTAACCCGGACTACCAGATCCGGGCTTGTTTTGGAACTGCGGTTAGGAAACAGCAAGGAATGGCAGCAGGGAGACGGTTTATACAGTAATGGACAGTTGATGGCCACCATTGATTTCAAAACCTGTCTTACCATAAGCTTCCCCGCAGAAAACGACGCCGATGCCGCAGACTTCTGCTACTTTATCGGAAATCAACATCTGCCAATATTTATCACCTCAGCTCAACGGTTCACTGTACCTTATGACGGACGTCTGTATGAGCAGCTTTCTTTAAGATATGGTAAACGTATTGAGCTAATGGACGCTCAGCTTTTGTCTCATCAATCATTACGTTATCTGGCAAAAAATAGAACTTATGAAAATTAAAAATTTGTTTATTATAAGTGTTTCCGCTCTGCTGCTGGCATTGCAAAGCTGTAATAATTCGAAAAATACCGGTACTAAAGAAATCTCAGCGAATACAGAAGTATCCGGAACTGACAGCAGAGGGAGGAAGGAAAAAATCATTCTTCCTCATGAAGCCATGCGGGTTGTTGTTCTATACAATGCATTGGTGGATGATGTTTACATGCTTCAGTCAGGTGAAAAAATTGTGGGAATTCCCCAACAGATTTATGAAATGGAAGATACTTACAGCTTTCTCTCTAAGCTTGATGACCGAATTAAAAATAAAAGCATTGCCACTCCTACTTTTGGAGGACAGTCCAGTAATGCGGAAAGTATTGTGGGACTAAATCCTGATCTGGTCCTGACCTTTAATACAGATGAGGATAATATTAACCAACTTGAAAACCTTGGAATTCCGGTATTTACTTTTTCTTCTTTAAATGATGAAAAGATTCTTGACGAATTAAAAAATGTCGGAAAACTGCTTGGAAAACAGAAACGTGCTGAGGAAGTTACAGGATATGTGGCTGAAGAAGTAAAGAAAATGAGAGCTTCCCAGATTAGTTCTCCTAAAAAGATATACTATGCATGGTCAAAAGGACGTATAATGTCTACTTCAGGAAAAGGAAGCCTTATTGATATGGCTATAACCCTTTCAGGGGCTCAAAATGTATGTCCTGTTCCGGTAGAAGCACCCAATATCAGTGCAGAAACCATGTACAAATGGAATCCTGATCTTATCATTCTTTGGAATTCAAAATTATCTGATGTTTACAGCCTTAAAGAATTAGATGCTCTTCCTGCTGTAAAAAACAAGCAGGTATTTGTGATGTCACCATCTTTCCCATACGATCCGCATACGGTGAAATTTATGTTGTTTGCTAAGCAGCTTCGTCATTGGTGTATGCCAGAATATACTCAGGAACAACTTGATCAGGATGTAAAAAAAGCTTTTGAAGTAATGTATGGTAAAAAAGGACTGATCTGATGATAAAAAACATTCAAACAATTTCCCTGCTTATTCTGCTTCCTTTATTTTTAGTGTTTGTTTCACTGATTATAGGTTCCAGCCAGAATATTGGTATAGGAACATTGTTTCATCATATCGCTTTGGAATTTGGAATTTCTAAAGACGAAGCGGTTCTTCAGGGAAGTCTGCATACGATTTTATGGCAGGTTCGTTTACCAAGAATTGTTCTTACATTTCTCGTAGGCGCTTCTCTAGCCTCTGCAGGAGGAGTATTACAGTCTGTTTTCAGAAATCCGATCGTTGATCCTTTTACGTTGGGAATTTCTTCAGGTTCTGCATTTGGAGCTGCATTAGCCATGCTATTTCCTGTAATGGCCGTTAATATTTCAGCATTTATTTTTGGAGTTGCAGCAGTAGTCATTACTTATCTTGTCTCGTATGCCGGAGAAAAAACCTCTATTGTCAGTATGGTTCTTGCCGGAATGATCGTATCAGGGGTATTTACTGCTTTCCTTACGGTCTTACAATATCTGAGTGATCCTTATAAACTACAGGCTATCGTACAATGGACCATGGGGAATCTGCATACAGCTTCATGGCAGAAAGTTCATACAGCCGTATTTCCGATTGTTATTGGTTTAACTGTGATTGTTGTCCTTCGGTGGAAGCTCAATCTTTTAGCTTTGGGAGATCACGAAGCGATGGCGGTTGGAGTAAACCCAACAGTCTTAAAACTGATCGTTATGGCAGTAGCTACCATGATTACAGCATCATCCGTTGCTGCTGTTGGAGTCATCAGCCTCTTTGGATTGATCGTTCCTCATATCAGCAGAATGATTTTTGGACCCAATAATAATATTACTGTTTGGGCGAATATCAGTATCGGAGGTGCATTTTTATTATTGATCGATGATTTTTCGCGTACGGTAATGCCCTTTGAAATTCCGATAGGAGTCTTTACTATGATTATCGGAGCCCCTATTTTCATTTATTTAATGCGTAAAAACGCCATAAACTGGAACTCATGAACAGTATCATCAGTATAGAACAGCTTTCTTTTGATTACGGAAAAGATCAGGTGCTGAACAATATCAATGCGAAATTTTCAAAAGGAAAGCTTTCTGTCATTCTGGGAAGAAACGGAAGTGGTAAATCGACTTTATTTAAGATCATTGCAGGGCTGGAAAAGAACTACAAAGGAAAAGTATGGATCGCCGATAAGAATCGCCGAAAAATAAAAATAGGAACAACCTCTCCTGTCCGCCTCGGGTTTTTAACCCAGTTTCATCAAACCACTTTTCCATTTAAAGTTTTTGATGTGATCTTAACAGGTCGTGCCTCTTTTTCCAGATTCTCCCCCAAACAGGCGGATTATCAAACAGTAGAGGCCATTCTTCAAAAATTTAATTTAATCCACTTAAAAGATAAACCTTACACCTCTCTTTCCGGCGGCGAGCGCCAGTTGGTTCTCTTATGCCGGGTATTGGTTCAGCAACCGGATATCCTGATGCTGGATGAGCCTACCAACCATCTGGATCTGCATTATCAGGTTGCTGTATTGGAAGTCATCCGCCAGTTCGTGAAGGAAGGAACTACGGTTTTATGTGTCATGCATGATCCCAACCTTGCTTTTCTGTTTGGTGATGATTTTTTTGTGATGCGTCATCATGAACTAGTGGCTGTTCAATCATTGGAAACAGATGAATTGAAGCAGCTTCTTGAAGAAACATATCAGGTTCCTTTACTCGCCCTGGATAATCAGGGAACTCCAATATTCGCCCCACAACTAAAATAAAAAATATGAAAAATCATAAAGAAATAACGATTTCACTGGTACAAGATTATCAGGTATTTGAAGTCCTTCCTTATGTCATGGAATTCAGACGTCAATTGTATCCGCTGCTGGATCCTTTGATTGTTCCTAAAGACCTTGTCAACTTTGAGCAGAATTACCTTCAATCTCCCACCGGAGCATTCTTACAGGCCCGGACTGAAGACGGAAAACTGATAGGTGTTATTGGAATGATGCCTTTTGATTACCGTTTTCCTCATCTGGACATTGACCAAAACACAACCGTAGAAGTCGCTAGGTTATTCGTTAACCCCGAATACCGGAGAGCAGGAATTGCCACCCGTCTGTTTCAGGAATTGGTAAAAACAGCTCAAAAGAAAAAAATAAAAAGATTATACCTGCATACTCATCCTTTTCTACAAGGAGCTTATGATTATTGGCTTAAACAGAATTTTAAACTTCTGAAATCATGCTATGAAGGTACTTATCCAACTCTACACATGGAATTAATGATTCCCACAGAACAATAAATACTACAACAGCGTAGAAATATACAATGAAACATATCTCTAAAAAAGTATTGTACATCAATGGTATCATGCTCCTAGTTCCTTTTGCGCTATCAGCACAGGAGACCCATCCTATTTTTGGAAAAATCCTGAATCAGGAAGGAAAAATAATTTCTAATGCCACCGTTTTTATCAACCAAGGAAGTTCGACAACAACAAGTAAAGACGGAAAATTTCAGTTTGAAACCCAGGTTCAATATCCAGCACATCTCATGATTGATGCCAAAGGCTATTCCAGATCCAATATCACACTAGATTCCCTTTCTTATGATGATAAAAACGGAATTACAATTCGTATGACAGAAAATCAAACGGATCTCCAGGAGGTTTTAATTACTGCTCGAAGAAACAACTCTTATCTTACTAATACTCTGGAGCTTGGAGGAAAATTTTCAGGGAATCTAAAAGATCTGCCACAATCAGTTTCTATTGTCAGCAGTGAGTTTATGGAAGATAAGCAGGCCTACACTACCCGTGATGTTGTACAAGATCTGGCAGGGGTAACCACAGCTTCTTCTTATGATGATCTTATCATTCGGGGATTTAAAAGCGGCTACGAAACAGGAATCCGTCTTGTGAATGGACTGCGTTCGGGATATAGTTATGGAAACAGCTATTACCGTTCACCCTTAACGATCAATCTGGAAAGCGTATCTGTTTTAAAAGGGCCTGGTGCGTCATTATTTGGAGATGTAACTCCCGGCGGAACGATCAACATGGTGACTAAAAAGCCATTGGATAGACAAAAAGGTTCTATCAACTTCTCCGTTGGGAGTTTTCAGACTATCCGTACCAGCATTGACTTGACAGGACCGTTGGATAAGGAAAAGAAAATTCTGTATCGTCTGAATGCAGGCTATGAGGACAGCAAAACATTCCGAAATGTCAATCAGCAGAAAAACTTTATGATGGCTCCATCTTTTACTTTTAAACCATTTGATGGAACTCAGGTAGATATTGATCTTGTATATGATCAGTTCCATGGATATCTTGATCGTGGAATGGGATTGAGAAATAATGATTTTTACGCCCTGGACCGCTCCTTTACTTTAAGTCAGCCATCGGATTTTTATAATACCAAAATGTTATCATTCAGTGCAAGATTAAGCCAGCGCCTTACTCATAACCTTTCATTGAATGCAAGTTATATGAAATCCATCTATCAGGAAGAGGTAAATGAACACCGCACCCTGAACAGTTATGCAGACGCACCTACCAATACCATCATGAATATGCGTTTCTTTGACCGTCACGGAAAAGATTATACGGATAACTCTGTAGTGTATTTAAAATGGGATCTTACCGGTCATACAATAGAGAATCATATTGTTGCAGGAGTAGATTATGCCCAATATGAAGGAGACAGCAATAATCAGCAAAGAGAAGCAAGACAACAAAAAGTAGATGGTAAAATTGTTCCATTAACATTTGACCTTAATAATCCTACCTATACCACTCATGATCTGAGTAATTATGTATGGTTATCTCAAGGAAATTATCCTTTTCTAAGCCCATACAAAACCACCGGAATCTATGTACAGGATCAGATTTCATTTGCAGATAGATTAAAACTTATCGTTGGACTGCGTCATGAGCATTATTATTCTGAAACTGTAAATGGTAAAGACCGCTTTAGTGCGACTCAGAACGTATGGCTGCCTCGTATTGGACTTACCTATCAGATCAACGATCAGATCAATTATTTCGCAAGTTATTCACAGGGATTTGCTCCTGTTGGGGCTAACTTTATCCAAAATTACCAGGATTATGGTGCCGATAAACCTTTCACTGCTGAGCATAGCTTTCAGATTGAAACCGGACTTAAAACCGGATTTTTTAAGAATCAATTGCAAATGGACCTATCTCTCTTCCAGATTGAACGTCAAAATATGCTGATTGCAACAGGAGAAATCGGTACATCAGGATTTCCAGTGTACAGACAATCCGGAGAAGCAGTATCAAAAGGCGTGGAACTGGACATCCGCGGGCAGCTGACCAAAGAATTTCAGATCATGGGAAATTATACTTTTAACCATACAGAAGTGAAATCTTCTTCCATCGCCTCTGAAGTGGGACAGGCTTTGCCCGGAGCTCCTAAAAACATGGCAAGCATATGGTTAAAATACGTCTTCTCAACCTCAGCTTTAAAAGGACTTGGCTTTGGTGCGGGAATGTATTATGTAGATACCAGACGTATGGATAACAGCATTGGAAAAGACAGCAATGGTAATGCTCTTTGGGGGGGAATGGCCCTCTTATACTACCGTCAATGCTGCCGTTTATTACCATATCGGAAAAATGAAAATGGCAGTGAATGTCAACAATATTTTCGATAAATATTATTTCCTTGGCGGGTTCGACTATACACGAGCCTTTCCCGGAGCTCCCAGAAATGTAACGTTTTCTTTGGGATATTCTTTTTAAACTTATTTTTAATCTTGATAGAGCCTGGGCTGTTTGTTTACAGTCCGGGCTTTTTTGTTGGAAAATGTTAGGGCGCAAAAGAATGTAAATGGTATAACTTTTTAAGGTGCGAAGATTTTATCTCTAATAAAATTGAATACTGCTTTATCTTTATCTACCACGAATTCACAAATAAATTTCAAGTTATATTACTATGTGGCTAAAAAAAATTAAACCATATAGGGATATAGATTTTTGAATTATACATAAATTATTTATTCGTGTATTATCCGCTAAAAAAAATCATTAATAAATTAATTATTAGTCTATTTTTGTTTTTTCAATCTCTTAAAAAACACACTGCTTTGTATGGATAATGATTTCCATTTTCATTTCATCGAACCGGATCAAAATATTGCAGATTTTGTAGAAAACCTGGGTACTTTCCATAACCGATCAGATGAAGCAAAAGAAGTGGTGATTATTCCTGATGGAAGGGTTGATTTATTTTTCATGCAATCATCTTCAGGGCCTTTTCAAATCACTCTTATTGGATTGGAAACCTATCCCGAACAAAGACAAATCCCACCGAAAACTCAGGCTTTTGTGGTGAGCTTTAAACCTATTGCAGTGGAATACATTTTACACACCACCATTGCTGATGTATTAAATGCTGCCAAAGAGCTTTCTAAAGATTTCTGGAATTTTAAAGCTGATGATTTACAAGATTTTGAACTTTGCTGCACAAAAGCAACAAAAAAAATACAGGAGCTGATTCCCCTAAAAACAGATGTGAGAAAACATAGACTTTTTGAACTCATCTATACATCAAAAGGAGAAATGAGCGTGAATGAACTTTCGGAAAAAGTGGGCTGGAGCAGTAGACAGATCAACCGTTATTTCACAAAATATCTGGGATTATCATTAAAGGCCTACTCTACTATTCTGCGCTTCAGAGCCTCTTTGGAACATATTGCACAAGGCAAGTTATTCCCGGAGCTTAATTATACAGATCAGAATCATTTCATTAAAGAAGTGAAAAATTTTCAGGTGTTGCACCCAAAGAATTATCAAAAAATAAAAACGACCGATTTATACTATTATCAGTGTTGAAGGGACAGTAATTTTGTCCTGTAAAATTTAAATACAATGCTGATAGACAATATATCAATCGCCATCATTGGCGACGGCCCTGCCGGACTTACACTGGCAAGACTTTTACAGCTGAAAAATGCCCATGTAAAAGTATATGAAAGAGATTTTAATAAAGAAGCCCGTGTTCAGGGCTCTCCTCTCGACATGCATGAAGATTCGGGGCTGGCAGCCATACGTAAAGCTGGTTTACTGGAAGAATTTAAAAAGACATTCCGACCGGGAGCAGATAAAACGCTCATCATGAATGAACAGGCTGAAATTCTGTTCAGTGATCATGAGAACAAGCCTGAGGAAGATTTTGGAGCTGAACATTTCCGTCCTGAAATAGATCGTGGTCCTTTGAGAAATATGCTGCTGGAGTCTCTGCAACCTGACACAGTGGTATGGGACAGCCATTTTATATCCATGGAGCCTCAGAATAAAGGATGGGTACTTCATTTCAAAAACGGAACTTCGGCTTATGCGGATCTGGTGATTGCATCTGATGGAGCTCATTCTAAAATCCGTCCTTATCTCACAGATAACCAACCTATTTATTCAGGAGTGATTATGCTGGAAGGTATTGTTTCAAAAGACCATGCTCCTAACATTAATGCATTGATTAATGGTGGAAAGATAATGGCCTTTGGAGATGCTAAAAATATACTGATGGGACAGAAAGGAAACGGCGATCTTGGCTTCTATGCAAGCTTTAAAGCCGATGAAAACTGGGCGGTTAGCAGTGGACTGGATTTTTCTGATAATACCGCAATCCTGCAATGGTTTAAAACAGAATATCCGGAATGGAGTGAAATATGGCACGAATTGTTTGAAAAAGCTGCTATTCCTTTTATTCCCCGTCCTATTTATTTTATGCCTTTAGATCAGACCTGGGAAGCAAGATCCAATATAACATTAATAGGTGATGCCGCCCATGTTATGCCTCCGTTTGCAGGAGAAGGAGCCAACATGGCTATGCTTGATGCTCTTGAGCTCAGTGAATATTTAACAAGCAGTCATTACAGTACTTTACAGGAAGCTATTTCACAATATGAGATTACGATGCGAAAACGAGCTGCCACTGCCACAAAAGAGTCTCTTGAAAACGGAGAACGGATGCATTCTAAAACAGCTTTAGCAACGATGCTGGAATTCTTTAGCGGTCATTAAAAAAATGAGGTAATGCTTAAAGGATTATTATATGATCTTAATATAGTTTTTCAATAGGGTTCTATCCTGCTTTCAGTGTCTTTACTTTATGATATTTGTGTTTACGAAAAAAGGCTGTCTCCCTCAAGACAGCCATTTTTTCTTAAAATAAATCGTTTCTCTCTCCTTAAGATCCTGATTTCGGAGATTCATTTATGTTTTTTGGATTCATGTATTTTGTGTTTTTTCTTTAGTTTTATTATAACTAAGCCATTTTTTCAGGTCCTTTGCATTCTTTGTTATCAAAAAATTGATGATAAACTTTTCTGCTAAACAGTTTTTCTGAATCGTTTTTACTTAAATACATGTACAAATCTATATTTTAAATCGAAAAGAGAAAAAAAATAACCTACTACACTCATACAGCATTAAATTAAAACACTGAATATCAAAATTTAAACAAAATAATAACCATAAGCAAGAATGCTTAGAAAAATACAGAAACAAAAAATATATTGGTAAAATCATAGAAAAATCTACCCATAAATTTTCTTATATCCTACTCATCTCTGATCCCCGCAACCTTATTTTCATACCTCTATCATCCTTTTTGAATAAATTAACACGCAAAAGCGAACAAAAACACAAACAAATGATTATCAGATAATTAAAACCTATTTAATCAGCTGTAGTACTCGTGTAGTAGACCTATTTTTTCTTATTTGAAGATTTTTTTTCAAATTTGACCAAAGAAACCACAAAGAAATTCGAGTGGCGAAAAAAAACATTTCGAAACACTGTCTGATTGATCAATCAGACAGTTTTTTTTACAAATCATCAAAAAATTGGTAAATATCGGTTTCTGTTGGAATACTAAGTCGTTTCCGGATCCGATATTTTTTTTGCTGAACGGTCCTATGCTGAATAAGAGTATAGCCAGCAATTTCCTTAGAGGTAAAATGCAGCTTCAACATGGCACAAAATGAAAGCTCAGAATCTTCCAGATTAGAATTAATACCTAAAAGTTTATTGATAAACTCAGGATATGCCTCTTTAAAGGAACTGAGAAACTCAGGGTCATTTCTTTTGGCCATCTCTATGATTTCCTCCTGCCTGTTATCATTAATCCTGTTTTTCAGATTTTCTGCTTCTGACTTCAGATCTGCTTTTCTTATTCTTAAGGTATTAATGATTCTCCAGGTATATATAGCAAGCAGTGAGAGTCCGGCAAAAGATAGAAAAACAACCCACTGCATTTTACTTTTATGTTTTTCAGAGTCAGTTTTTGCTTCTGAGATAAAGGACTCCATATCCTGATTGATGGTTGCCAGCAAAGCTGTATTAGTTCTGTTCTTAGCTTCTGTATAGGCCTTAAGATAAAAATAAGCTTTTTCTTTATCTCCTGTAGAGGCATATAAAGATCTGAGATCATTATAAATATACTTAGTGTATTGCGCGAAAATACGTCTGGTTTTTTTATCGATTTCCAGGGCTTTCAAAAATTCTTTTTCCGCTTTATCATATTCTCCATAAGCAGCATAATATTCTCCCATAACCGTATGAATATTAAGTGCTATGGCATCCTCCTTTTGATTCATGTTCATTGTATGATAAGCTCTCGTTATATACTTATAGGCAGAGTCTTTATTTTTATAATTGTATATATAATCGCTTATCGTACAATCTGCAACCCCAGTATGATCAAGCCTTCTGGCTTTCTGAAAATATTCCAGAGCTTCCATAGGCTTCTTTTTTGGGTATAATAATCTCCCTGCTGCAAATAGATATAAAAGAGAACTCTTGTTTTTAATTCGGAATTCCTACTTTTCTCAATATTTTTCAGTGCTTCATTATTGTATTCAAATGCTTTATCAACCCTTCTCATTTCAGAATTAAGTCTGCCATAAATGTTATAAAATATAGCTTTATGTAAAGGATTATCAGAATCTTTTAGAATCTCTTCTGCATTATTAAAAAGAATATTGGCTTTCTGATAATTCTCCAGTGACATATTGACTCTGGCTAAGTTAATATAACATAATGCCTTACCACCATCATACCCTAATTTCTGTGCTTTTCGGTAATATTTTTTATTGAGATTAACCAACGAGTCATATTCACCGGCAAGCCTGAATTGTTCATTCTCCGTCATCAGGGGAATATCAAAACTTTTCTCATATTTCCCAGAATCAGGACTGCAGGAAATCACAAGAATAAATAAAACAAAAAGAAGAATGCGTACCACCATGCTTTTTTCCCTTTAACTGAATTTTTGTATAAATTAAGATTTAAAACTGACTTTCCGAAGTTTGTGATGTTACATTTTTTTTAAATCATCTTTCCATTTTGGCTTTTTACTGACTTATTCTACCAAAAAAATCATAAATATCTTCTTCTCCTGGAATATTAAGTCTTTTCCTGATCCTGTATTTTTTTTGCTGAACAGATCTGTGCTGCACAAAAGTATAATCTGCAATTTCTTTGGATGAAAAATTCAGTTTCAACATTGCACAAAAAGCCAGCTCAGAATTCTCAAGATCCGGATTGATCTTTAACAGAGTACTTATAAAATCCGGATACAATTCTTTAAATTTCATCAGAAAGGAGGAATCATTCTTTTGGGCAAGTTCAATAACTTCCTTCAGCATTTTTATTTTAACATGATTTTTCAATTCCTCTGTTTCTTCCTTTAAAACTTTCTTTTTTAACCTTTGTGTTTGAATAGTCTTCTTAACATATATACCTGAGATGGTAAGCACAGTGATCGATAATGCAATGGTCAAAGGCAGATCGTTTCTATGCCAGTCCGATTCGGGTTTCAGTTCAGAGATAAAATTCTCTGTTGCTTTATTCATGGTATTTAATCTGGCCACATCCAGTCTTCCCTCCTCTTCCATGTATTTTTTCAGGTAATGATATGCCTTGCCGCCATCATCTTTCTTTTTATAAAGTTCTGCAAGGGACTTGTATACATTATTGATATGAGATGAATAGGTACGTCTTGTTTTTATATTAATTTCAAGGGCTTTTTTAAGGGCTTTTTCCGCCTGGTCATTATTATTAATTTCGTTATAGTAATATCCCATGGTATAATATACCCAAAGAGATTCTGCATCACTTGTTTTTTGGCTGAACATCTTTTCTTCAGACTTTGCAATATAAATTCCTGCAGAATCAGGCTGATGTCTGAAAAGATAATACTGGGCTACCATACAATTGCTGTATGCTGAATCTTCCAATTCATTCCCTTTTAAAAAACATTTCAACGATGTTCCGTACCATCCTTTAAAAACAGAATGAATTCCTTTATTGATATAAAGTCTGGGAAGAAGTTTCTTTTTAAGTTCTGAATCTTTGGCTTGTTTGAGAAATAAAAATGCTTTTGTATTGCATTCTATTGCTTTATCATATAATTTAAGATGAGAATAATACTGACTGTAATCATCATAAAACGCGGCTTTATGGAAACCGTTTTCTGAATTTTTCAAATCTTTTTCAGCCTTATTGAAAAAAACAAGGCTTTCTCATAGTTTCCTGCAGATATATTAACCTCAGCCATATTAAGATAACAAAGAGCTATTCCTTCATTATATCCCATTTTAGCTGCTTTTCTCAAATATTCAACATTAAGCTTAATAAGCGCTTCATATTCTCCGGAAAGCTGCAGGTCTGAACTCTTATTGATAAGGGCCGTATCAAAATCTTCTTTGTCTTTATCCCGGGAACCGGAACTACAGGAAATCACATACAATAACAGACTTATGCCTAAAGCACAAATCATCATTTTTTCTAAGGTTCTTGTATATATTTTATTATTTTTAATACTTTTCAATTTTTAAAATTCTCTATACCTGCCGTATTTTCCTATACCTACCTACTCACTTTTAACGCATTGATAAAACTGTTTTCAAACTAATATTTTCACCAATCCATGTTATAAATATACATAATTTATACCATCAATTTTAATATAAAATCACAATTTCCTTTAGATACATGATTAAAAAAACAGCTTTATTTGTGATAATAAGACTATCTAAAACTAAATTTGTTACATTTTTTTCTCTTACTTAATATAGTTCTTTTTATTTTTCTCTGAGATCAAATCAATTTCTCTAAATTCTTCTGTTTAAAGAAAATTACTCTAATTTTATCATCATAAAAATAATCATGAATATTGAATACAGGAAACTTTTGCCTCATGAAAGCAAAATCTATCGGACTCTTCGCCTGGAAAGCCTTGAACAATTCCCCGATGCTTTTGAGGTCAATTATCAGGAAGCATTGAATATTGAGAAACTCAGAATGGAAACTGATATTGAAAAACAAACTCCTGAAAAATGGGTCTTAGGTGCTTTTGCAGATCAGAAATTGATTGGACTTTGTGTTTTTGTTAAAAATGAAGATCATTCCGGTACTATTTATCAGATGTATGTCAATAAAAACTTCCAAGGGAAAAATATAGGTTCTGGATTGTTGCAGGCAGTCATTCGTGAAGCCAGGGAAAAATTGAATGTAGTTGAAGTTTATTTAGAGGTTGCTCATCAAAATGAAACTGCTTATCATCTCTATAAAAAGAATGGGTTTCATGAAGTAGAGCATCAAAATGACAAAGAGGAAATATCGAAGGTTATTGTGATGAAATATACTGTATAAAAAGAACTATAAAATTGTAGTAATTTCAAGAACATCTACGTTGTTTTTTTGCAAAACTTACTTTGCTATTTCCTAAATAATTCTTGTATTGGTAAATGTAACAGCTTTCATATATTAATAATAAAGATCATTGTAATTACAATGATCTTTATATTATTTGTAACGCACGAGCTAGAAGCTCGCGCCAGCGAGGGGAAAAACTAAAACTAATTAGACTCCTCTTAATATTTTATAAATTTAAAATCCAGAAGTCCATAACAAATTGTTTAAAGTAAACCGTCCCACTATAAAATCATTCGGATAATTTTTAAATCCATCTTTCTTTTTACAATTATTAACAGCATCATTTGCGTGGTTTTCATCTAAAAAAACACCAATAATCCTCTCATCATCTAAAAAAGTATTGATAGTATAAGTATGGCTAACTTGAAAAATATATTGTAAATTTAATTCTTTTATTGATTTACTCTCTTCATTAATCATATCTTCTTCATTTAAATAATCCCGTCCAATTTCTCCGACAACGCTATTAAAGCCATTTTGCCAATGAATTTTATTTAATTCATATTTTCTAATAGTAAGTCCATCAGGATAAGTTCTAAATCCAGGTAAAGTTAACGCTTTTTCTTTTGCTTTTTCGAGCAGTTCTGTATCATCAAAATATCCTAGAAATTTACAAGCTGAGTGAGCTTCATCTGTATAAATATGCTCAAGTGCATATACAAAATAATTCATATTATTTATTTTTTTTTGGTGGATTTTGAAATGATCTATCTCCCCACTTCTTTATACCTTGATACTCTGATCTTGGGCCCGTATCTGCTTTTGATTTATTCCACTCTCCTTTTCCATATTGTTCATCCATTAATCGTGTAGCAAATTCTTTACCATTTTCATCAACATAAGGTCTCTCTCCTGATGCCTTTGCCCATCCAGGAGCATCTTTAGATCCGTCCTTTCCAGAAATACCAGGAATAGGAACTTTCCTTTCTCTTCCTGAGGAATTATCAGCATTTAAAACTCTATTGGGCCAATCAGCCACCTGCTTATACTTATCAACTAAAGGTACCCATACATCAGATGTGGATACAGCAATCGCAGTAAGCCCCATTACCGTAGCAGCTTTAAGATCATCTCCTAACTTATTAAAACCTTCCCTATTTTCTTCCTGGGTATGAACAGGAAAAGGTGTTCTGATGTTCCCTCTCTCAAACATTGGAATAGGTATTCCAATACCTCTATAACCTCCTCCTCGATGAGCTTTAGAAGCAGCTTGCTTACCATTCGGATCAATCAAATTGATAGGATTTTGATAAGTGTAAATATAAGGATTCAGGTTCCCCAAAAATAAACCCCTCCATTATGCTGCCCATCACCATAGAACTGAGTTTCTGTTACAGGGTTATAAATTGCCAACGGATCCACACCATACCAAACACTCAATCTCGGATTATAATACCTTGCACTATAATAATACAAACCTGTATCCTCATCTAATTCTTTTCCGTTAAACTTGTATGGATTATTATATGATCCATCCATCTGCTCCAGCATGGTTTCTCCGAATGGTAAATTTAACAAAAATTGTGTTGCATCTCCGTGAGAATTGGTAACAAAAATTAGCTGTTCCCAAATGATCCCTATGCAGATAGTATAAGCCGGTTTTTCCAAGAAGGCTTTCTGCTTTTCAAGAAGCTTAACTTAGCTCTAATTCCATAATACGTTGTTCAGGTGTCTTTTCCATGGTATAAGGTCTTTGGTTTTCCCAATCAAAGTTACCATATTTTCTGAGCCAATTTAAAATAGTCCCGTGGGATTGTATACCATATTTCTTGCGACAAGTACTAATGGTGGATTCACCGGATTCAACTTCTTTTACTATTTGAAGTTTTAAACATAAACTGTAATCTTTCTGTGTACGTTTGATGTACTCTGATTTTAATTGTTCTTCCATAACGATTTGTTTTTGTGTATCGCTATTTCAGGACTAGACATCTATAAAACAAAAAAGAACCACAAAATTGTAGTTCTTTTTTATCAGTGACCCGGCTGGGATTCGAACCCAGGACCCATACATTAAAAGTGTATTGCTCTACCAGCTGAGCTACCGAGTCGGCCACTTACTTTTTTAAGTAAACCCCTTTGTTTAAGGGACTGCAAAGATAGTAAAATATCCTTTAAATCCAAGCTTTCCAGAGCTTTTTTCATTTAAAAAATTCAGCTCGGATCTGTGATAGTATTTTCTGATTAAAAAAGCTACCATACAAAATACTGATCAATAAATATTTATCATAAGAAATGCGACATGAGCAGCTCCTATGTCGCTTAAATTATTTTTTGAAAAAATTATTATTTAGCATCAGATGTATATTGTATGTAATTAAGGCTACCAAGGAAGTGGAGCTTTGTCTCCCTCTTTATTTTTAGCATAATAAAGTGAAGGAAGTACGTGGGCTAAATAGGTAAATTCACTGTAACAATGCTCCATCAATCCAAACCCGACTTCATCTGGCAAATGATTTTCAGTATCTGCCATTAATGCTCCAAGATAAAAATGACTTCTCAATGTACTTCCTTGCAATGTATCTCTGACTACGTGGAACATATAACCATCAATAGGATCTCCATTACTATCTACAGGGGTATTTTCACCAAAACCTATTCTGGCATAAATAACGGCACTCACAGATCCTTCGGCATAGGCTTTCTTTAGGATATCGGCATCAAAAATTTCTGCAGGATCATGGAACTTTATCGTAGCAGATACAGGCGGAATATCGCCGAGAGATTCTGTAGCATGTATAGTAGCTCCTATATAGTTCTCATTTTTAATCCATTGGCTGTCCCAGCCGCCGTGTTTTACATGATCATGAGGATGCCAGAGCTTAAGATCTTCTGTGGTTTCAAAATATTTGAACCACCAATCCAGCATTTTCCCTTTACAATGATGCAGAACATTCCTCATGGCAATATGCAGCATTCCGTTTTCCAATCTCCTTATTCCTGCTTCAAGGGCTATGGGTTTAGGAGATAAAAGTGCATTGATATCCCTGAACATTACTTCTTCGATTTCCTTTGTAGGTTTCATACTTGATATTTTAATTACATTATTTGAACTTGCAATTGATGAACTATGAAGCAGGGTAAGACTTAGACTGGCTTATCCCTACTTACTTCTTGAAGTATCAATTGTTATACAAATGTAAATCATCCGGATTCTCAGGATACTGCACAATTTTCTAATCGACCTGTACAATTTGGAAATTTATTGTCGTGAAATCAGATCGGAATTAAAAGTAAAAAATGAAACTCTCACCCATTACAAACAGTCATTCAATTTCCTAAACTCTTCAGGGGTATGCCCGGCTTGTTTTTTATAAAACCGGGAAAAATAAGCGGGATCGTCAAAATTAAGATCAAATGCAATTTCTTTTATTGTGAGTTCACCTGAAAGCAACATCCTTTCTGCCTCTACAATAAGTCTTTCATGCAGCAGCTGGGTAAGGGTTTTATGCATTTTTTCCTTTAAAATCTGATTGATCCGTTTTTCACTAAGCCCCATTTTTGAAGCATAAAAATCGGCCTTGCGCTCAGTTTTGTAATGGTCGTCCATCAGCATAATGAACTGATAGACTCTTTTCTGATCAATATCCTGATTTAAAAAATAATGTTGGGAAGCACGGATTAAGTTGAGAAGAAAGACTTTCAGTAATGACTTTAGAACCAAATAGCTCCCCATTGAGTTCTGATATTCTTTCTCAATCAATATCCTGAGGTATTGAAGTGTTTCCACCACATCATCATTCAGATGGAGACAGGTGTACTGCCCTTGCATATTGAAGAGATTGAAAACATCCAGCGCAAATTCCTTATCATCTTCTTCAAGATACTCTCTCTTAAAAGCAATTACACATCCTTCCCTTTCTTCAAAATTTATTTTTTCAGAACGATATAAGGGAATCAAATAAACGCAATGATCTTCATCTATGCCATTCATTTCGTTGAACCATATCATTTCAAAAAGGTGGACCCGTTGGGTATTTTCCATATATCTAGCCGGATAATTTCGAAAGTCAAAAAAGGTAAATTTCGTAGAATCAATCTGATGAATAAATTTCATATTCCGTGCTCAATTTGTAATGTTATACAAATATACGAGACTACAGAATGGAAATAAAACAAAAAAAGAACCACTGAGACAGTAGTTCTTTTGATTGATGATTGCACAGAGGTACAATTTTATATAGAATTTAATATCATTTGATTACTGTGGCTTTAAAAGAAAAGGATGAACCGGAAACAGAACCGGCATCATAGATGTAAACCGTTACCGTATTTGCAGATGTTACTTTAGAGGTATAGATGGGCGGGTAATCTCCTGTTGGAACGTTACCAGCGGGATTTACAATAACCGCATCCCCTACCGCAGCTCCATTCACTGTAATTGTAAATGAACCAGATATACCCACTGCCGGCATAGTTGCACTAGCAGTTCCTGTTAACAGTTGTGCGCCACTACTGCTTGGTGCAGACCAGGTTCCATCACCTCTAAGATAAGTAGATGAACTTGCAGTACCTGAAGATGTAGATATTTTTGCTACTGTAACAGAAGCATCTGCAATCTTAGTTGTAGTTATTTTATTAGCTCCAATGGTTACTACCCCGGAAGCATTTATGGTAGCATCTCCACTCATATTTACAGGAGTTCCAGGTGTAAAAGGTGATGTTGAATTAGTTAAAATAATTTGTCCTCCAGCTGTTCCGTTAGAAAAACCATTACCCTGAGGACCTTGAGCTCCCGCTGGACCGGTTGGACCGGTAATTCCCGGAAGACCTTGAGGACCAGTCATACCAGTAGCTCCAGTTAATCCCTGAGCGCCTACCGGGCCTGTTGGACCAGTAACTCCCGGAAGACCCTGGATACCTTGAGCACCAGTCACACCAGTGGCTCCAGTTAATCCCTGAGCGCCTACCGGGCCTGTTGGACCAGTAACTCCCGGAAGACCTTGAGCACCGGTCATACCAGTAGCTCCAGTTAATCCCTGAGCGCCTACCGGGCCTGTTGGACCAGTAACTCCCGGAAGACCTTGGGGGCCAGTAGCTCCTTGAGGACCCGGAATAGAACTTCCTGAAGTTTTCGCATATAAAGCATAAGGAACACTTAGTAACTGTGATATTCCTGTTATCGTATAATTATTACCTCCATTAGGATCTGTTTCTATTTTTATAAAGTAAATATCTGATCCCCAGTTGATGGTAGAATAAGAACCACTCACTAAGGTACCGGCACCAATTTTTACTGTTACTAAACCATTAATATTAGTAGTTTGAGTTTGAGTTTCCGAGTATACTACAGTTCCTGTTGTTGAGCCTTTCAATATAGAAAATCTCATCCCCACATTCTGGTTACTTACCAATTGATTACTTGAATTTCTAATAATAGCCTGATAGCTCATTGCATCCTGTACTTGTGAAAACATGAGAGCAGAAGCAAAAGAGGCTGCTAGAATGGAAAGTTTTTTCATAGGTAATTAGTTTTTATATTTTATTTGTTTTTAAGAACCTTAAAAATTTTGATCGTTGCCCCCTCTTTTGATATTTTTAATAGATAGATTGAAGCAGGATAAGAGGTCATTGTAATTTGAGTTTGTGCCTGAGTTATCGGTTGACTTGTCAGTAACTTGCCACTGCTGTCAAAAAGATCATAGCGATATTTATTGTAGTCTTTAAATCCGACTTTCAGATTAAGAATATCTGTTGTGGGATTGGGGAAAACAGCAAGACTAAGATTGATTTCAGTAATATCAACTCCTAATGTTGGTATGATTTCATAAGACTGCTGGACACCAGCTGTAACACTTCCTACTGAAGAAGTTATATTTTCATAAAAACTTTGGCCAACAGAAGCAGCCACACTGCCTGTAACACCTGACATATTATCGCCACTGGTATTTAAAGTCTCCTGTGCAGAAATCTGGATAGAGAAACTAACAAGAAATAAGGAAAGTGTAAAAATGTAGTTTTCATATCATATTGATGTATATATTTATTAGTTTTTCAATTATTCATCAAATATATAATTATATTATGATAAATAGATTAACACATCGTTAAAATATAAATATCCTGTTATTGATATAGCTTCCACCTCTTTATTTTAGTTCCTGAAAACTAAATAAGTTCTCTTAAAAACTTTCTATTTTGTTTTACAGAAGAGCAGCCCGGTCTTGAAAGAGCTGCTTTTTCATTATACTCATTAGCTTTTTTATAATCGCCTAAGAAAGACAGGCAGACACAAGCTTCAATATTAGGGATATATTCAAAGTAATCCAAAAATACAAAGCCTACTGAATGAGATTTTGGCAGTCTTGTTGCCAGATCAAACCATTTAAAAGCCTGATTATAGTCTTGCTTATCTTTATAATAATATCCTAATTCACAACAGATTTCCGGTCTGGGAATATCATATTCGAAACTTTTCAGTAAAGTAGGTAAGATTTTTTCTTTAGCACCATTTCTTTTATATTCTACAGCCAATTGTTGGCAGCAGGTAATTATATCCTCTATCCAGCCTGATCCTGATGCTAAAAATTTTTCAAAAAAAAGTTATTGCTTTATCTGTTTCATTGTGATCTTTCAATTCTCTTGCATAATAATACAGCTGTCTTGCAGAAAATTCTTTTCCACTCTCTTCTAAGGCTCTATATATATCAATATTTCTTGTCGAAATCACTTCAGATCCTTCTTTTTTATGCCAGATTTCAATATCAGTATAATGTATATTGCCTACCAAAGGAATACATTCATGAACAGGCTCAATCCATTGATAATTTTTGCTCTTTTTGAATAATCTTTCACGAGTTGAATAAAAAGCCGGATTATTATTTTGATCAAATGACAAAACGTATTTCATCGTGACAATCTCAACATCATCATTCAATTTATTTTTTAGTTCATTAATATCTTTGACTGATTTTTCTGGTACAACATCATCAGCATCCAACCACATCTGATAGTCCATAGTAGCTTTAGAAAATGCAAAATTACGCGCAGCAGAAAAATCATTAATCCATTCAAAATCAAAAACTTTATCTGTAAATTCTCCAGCAATCTGTTTAGTTTTATCAGTAGATCCTGTATCTACTATAATGATTTCATCAGCAAATTTTGCCGCACTTTCCAGACATCTGCTTAAAAATTTTCCCTCATTTTTAACAATTAAGCACAAACTTATTCTCATGGACTTCCAGTAATTTTATGGATATAAATATACTCGTATTAATGTAAATATGAATAGGCATTCCTTAGACTCTGCATTCCGGAAATACTTCTAATATTCATAACGTTTATTTTTCATGAATAAAACAAGTGTAAACTTGTATAAAAATTCCTTCTGAAGATGTTCATAAATATCAGAAGAAAGTTGAGAAAGCGATTAAAGTCCATCAACAACTGGTTCAAGTTATCATTTAACAGGTGAAGAAACTTACCTTTTATTTTTTCAAATACTTCTTCTCCAGACTTCTTATTAGCCTTAAAATCAATATTTGTTTTTTTCAAATAAATTCATTATATTGATGGATGAAAAAAATGAACGTCAGGACAATATAACACATGCTGGCAAAATTAACGAAAGAACAAAAGCATTAGAGGTTCTAGAACAAGCAAAGAAAGTACAAGGAAAAATAAAATTTCTCCGTCAGGGAGCTGGGAGAAACTTCAAACCAAAAAATGAAGAATAAAGAATATTCCTGACCTTTAATCGCAATTGAACGAGTAAAATCCCAAAAAACTATTTATAAAAAGAAAAGGAATTTGAGATCAAGTGTAGAAACTCGACAATCTGATCATAATCATCTATTAAAATTGGTCAGTTTAATCAGAATTAACAATTACTCTATCACAATCTTTTATAGTTTTTTTGAAAGTTATAGCTAAGCCTATAAAAAAGCCTGTAAATCATTTCTTTTACAGGCTTTTTTAGGATCAGTCTCAAAAGTTGGGGGGAATGTTAAGTTGGTGTATCTTTGAATTATGTTAAGCGATCACGAACTTCTTAAATTACTACTTCCAGAATTTTTAGTTGAAAACTTTGATATCCTCAAAGCAGAAGAACATAATGGTGAACTTCATATCTATTTTGAAGAAAAAAACAGTATTCCACAAGAATTTAAAGAACGGCAGTTGGAATCAAAGGGTTTTCTCGCTGAGATTATTGTTGATGATTATCCATTACGGGGTAAAATCGTAAAACTCCATGTGAAAAGAAGAAGATGGACCGATAAGTCATCAGGAGAAATCCTTCAAAGAGATTGGCAGCTTGTATCGAAAGGCACCCGCATGACTAAAGACTTTGCGGGTTTCTTAAAAAAAATTAGCAGATACTAAAGCTCTTCCCCTGAAGGTCATCGCAGAGTTCTTTGGAGTTAAGGCAAAGACTTTTCAAAGACAATATAAAAATACACTCAGCCAATACAAAGACTGGAAATACAGAGATCATGCAGATCAGTGGGTTGTTTATCCTGACAATCTTTCAGATTCTTTATCTTTAGATGAAGTGGCTTTATCTGATGGAGAACTTTATACAGTCCTTACCTCTAAGAAAGCAAAAGGACAAAAAGGTAGTATTGTGGCTATTATAAAAGGTACTCAGAGTGATTTTATCATAGAGCATCTTTTGAAAATCAACAGAAGGCTTCGGATGATGGTAAAAGAGATTACTTTGGATATGGCCGGTTCAATGAAGCGTATTGCGAAAAGATGCTTTCCCAATGCCTGCCTGGTGGTAGACCGTTTTCATGTTCAAAAGCTAGCGATAGAAGCTCTGCAGGAAATCAGGATCAAATATCGTTGGGAAGCTATTGAAATGGAAAATTCTTTTGAAGAGCAATATCCTGAAAGGCAAGTCTTTGAAAACGGAGATACCCGGAAACAACTTCTGGCAAGAAGCAGATACCTGCTTTATAAAAGCCGGGAAAAATGGACTTTATCCCAAAGGCAGAGAGCCTGTATCCTTTTTGCTGAATATCCTGATCTGGAACAAGCTTATCAGTTAACGGATAAACTTAGAAAAATTTATAATCAGAATATTTCAAAATCTATTGCGATGACTAAGCTGGCGCATTGGTTCAAAAACGTTGAAGAAGCCGGATTTAAATCGTTTTCTATCTTAAGAAAAACAGTAATGAATCATTACAGAGATATTTTAAACTTCTTTGATAAAAGAAGCACTAATGCTTCTGCTGAATCTTTTAATGCGAAGATCAAAAACTTTAGATTACAGCTTAGGGGTGTAAAAGACAAAACTTTCTTTCTTTTCAGATTAACCAAACTTTTTGCTTAGCCCCCAACTTTTGTACCTGATCCCTTTTTTATTTTTATATCTTGAGGATACTAAGCACATACATTATCAACATAAAAAAAGACAACCTATTAAAAGTTGTCTTTTTAAGTGACCCGGCTGGGATTCGAACCCAGGACCCATACATTAAAAGTGTATTGCTCTACCAGCTGAGCTACCGAGTCGGCCATTTACTCTTTCAAGTAATTTTTTTAGAGAAAAACTACCTAAACAGCAGTTTTTTGATTGTGACCCGGCTGGGATTCGAACCCAGGACCCATACATTAAAAGTGTATTGCTCTACCAGCTGAGCTACCGAGTCGGCCACTTACTCTTTCAAGTAAATATTTTTTAGAGGAAAACTACCTAAACAGCAGTTTTTTTTGTTTGTGACCCGGCTGGGATTCGAACCCAGGACCCATACATTAAAAGTGTATTGCTCTACCAGCTGAGCTACCGAGTCGGCCACTTACTTTTTTAAGTAAATCCCTTTGTTTAAGGGACTGCAAAGATAGTAAAATATCCTTTAGACCCAAGTTTTTTTAGGCTTTTTTATCATGAAATTTCACCCCAAATCAGCAAATATCTGTTTATAAATTAATTATGCAAATGATTTTTTTAATAAAATTTTATCAAAACACAATTACCGTCTTACCAATCTAAATTCTTTGCATGAAAATTATTTGCTCATCTTAAAAATAAAACATATCTTAGTTACTAAGATAATTAGTAAATAAAATAAATATGATCAAAGATATTCTCCACCAATTTCGGGTAGCAAGCCGGCAATATTCAGACGCTTCCCTTTTTATGCATGAAGCAATTGCAAGAAAAGCAGGACTGTCCAGTGCCGATCATAAGTATCTGGGACTTATTTTACAATATGATTCTATTACAGCGGGAGATATTTCAAAACTCACTGGACTTACAACCGGTGCAGTAACAGGATTAATAGACCGTTTGAAAAAAAAGAACTTCTTGAAAGGCAATTCACTAAAGAGGATCGAAGAAAAGTTCTGATCATCCCCAATCTTAAAAACAGCATGAAATTGCTAGGATCTGTTTTTGAAGAATTACAACAAAAGACAACTCAACTGATTTCGACTTTTTCGGAAGCAGAAATTAAAACCATAGAGCGCTATTTTAAAGGAGCTACAGCAATCATGCAAGAAACTACAACTGACTTAGACAACAAATAATACATCCCATGGAAAGCTTAACGACACCCGAAGTAATACGTGCAGAAATATGGCTCTGCATTACTACCCTGCTCTATTTCATGATGAATGGAGCCCAGCTCTTTGAAACATTCTTATTTGTTCCCAAGTGGGTTTCCTCACCACCGGAAAATTTCAAATTGCTTCTGAATGGGAATGGAATAAGTCTAAAGCTATTTTGGATTCTATTTCATTCAATACACGAAATTGCCTTCATTCTTGCCCTCTTTTTTGCTGGAAAATAGATCCTGTAAGAAACTGGCTTTTAATCTTATTTATTATACATATTGCAGTAAGATCCTGGACACTCATCTTTTTCGCTCCCCATATCATCGATTTTCAAAGAATGGCAGAGACTTCTATTATTCCAGAAGATCTAAGTTCCAGGACTTCAGCCTGGCAAACACTTAATTATGTACGTGTTGCTATTTTCATTGCCGTTTCCATAGGTTTAATCCCACTGTGTATCAAAGTATTGAATTTAAAGTCATAAAATAAGTAAGTTCTAAACGGAATAAATGAAAACATCTATCTATCAATATTTTAACAACTTAGCTTGTATTTCTTATCGAGATGTTTTATTTTTGAAGGAAATGAGATAACAAATCTTTACATGATTTATCTTTCAATGGATTCATCAACATCATCTCAGTTTTCTGTTTATCATTCGATATTTATGAAGTTAATAACCCAAAAGATTATCCGATGGTGATAAAGTCCCTGGTTATGTAAGATATTGGCTTCGGAATTACGCAGCAATGGGAATTCTGAAAAAATGCCAGAGGAATTATTTTCGGACGTCCTTACGACAATCTTTATGCTCAGGAATATGAAACTGAGCTGTTGAAAGTTCTGGACGAAGAGGGCTTAGATGATCTTCCGGTGATTACACAGATGGATTTTGGACATACCTGCCCTACTTTCACCATTCCTTATGGAAGATTAGCAGAGATTAACTGTATAGACAAAACGTTTTCTATTCTGGAAAGCGGAGTTTTGTAATTGTATAAAAAGAGACTCGGCGGGCCAAAGGCCCGCCGAGTCACTACAACTACTCCATCCCATATTCTCTCGCAGATTTTGCGATTACGCCAATCTGTAATCTTTATAATTAAATATAATTTGTGATATTTGTGAATATAGTCTGGTGATTAGTGTTTAAATTCCTTTTGCTGGTATTCAAAAAGAGTTACAATAGTATCTGATAATTTTTTTCCATGATGCTTTTCAACCAGATATAATGCAGCATCTATTCCTGCTGTTATTCCTGCTGTAGTAATCAGCTGTCCCTGATCTACAAACCGAGCATCTCTTTTCACAATACTCTGAGGATTATACTCTTCCAGAGCATCCAGCAGCATAGAATGGGTTGTAATTTCATAATGATTCAATATTCCTGTTTTAGATAAATGCATACTTCCTGTGCACACTGTAAAAACAGTAGTTCCTTTATCATATTGTTCTTTTACCCAACTCATTACAGTATTCTGAAAATCATCATCCTGCAGATATGCCATCACATAATCCGGATTTGCTCCCGGAATTACAATCATATCCGGCTGAGGAACCGTTTGTACATCATACGTCGGAATGACGGCCATTGTATTAGCTTCCATAAATACAGCATCTTTGGTTTTTCCTACCGTATAACAATTATAGCTTCCTTCAGCTATAACATTGGCCTTAATAAAGACGTCTAATGGGCCATTTAAATCAAGTGCTTCTACCTGATCGTAAATTAAAAATGCCACATTCATTGTTTTTTCATTTTGCTCTTGCTTCATCATGATATTCTAAAAAATTAATAGTTTATATTAAAACACAGTTCTCCCTCTGACGGTTGACTATCAGCTTTAATCATTAAAAAAGTAAAAAAAATTATTCTGTTCCTTTATAGCTTTTCCGGTATTGTGACGGAGAAATGGAGAGGTATTTCAAAAATAAACGGCGAAGAGAGATAACATTATTGAAACCTGACTTTTCAGCAATCACTTCGATACTCATATCTGTATATTCCAGCATATTTTTGGCCTGATCCAGCCTCATTTTTTCAAGAAACCGGCCAGGTGTCATTCCCGATTCCCTCAGAAATACCCTTGAGAAATTACGGACACTCATATGCACAGATTCAGCCATAAATTCTACACTGATGGCTTGCCCCAGCTTATCTTTCAGTAAATCTCTGATTCCCTTTGTGAAGGGTGATAACATTTCATAATCAGAAATCGCATTTCCAAATTGAGATTGTACTCCGGATCTTTTTAAATGCAGGACAATATGCTTGGCTACTTCCGATGCTAATGGTTTTCCCAAATCTTCTTCCAAAAGTGCCAATGCCAGGTCTATTCCGGAGGAAACACCTCCTGAAGTGTATGTTCCCTGATCGCAAATAAAAAACGGATTGATGTTCACATCCAGATCAGGATAAGTTCGTTGCAGAATATCAGCATATTTCCAATGCGTAGTTACCTGCTTTCCAGTCAAGAGACCTGCTGCTGCTAAAACAAAAGCACCTACACAGACTGAACCTAAACGTCTTACATTTCCTGTAGTATTTTGCAGATAGTCATAAAGATCAGGATTGATTTCATCTAATGTTCTAAGGTCCGTACCGGCAACCAACAAAGTATCTATCGGAAAATCTATATCATAAATCGTATGGCTGCATGTCAAAGGGATTCCAGATCCGGAATATATTATTTTGTCTGAGGTTCCGGATATAAGATGAACCTTATATTTTAACCCTGTATTATCATCTGGTAAAAAGAGATTAGCTGCGGTGAATACATCACACGGACCGGCAACATCCAATAACTGAACCTGTGGCAAGATCAAGAGTGCTATATTTTTTATTCCAGTGTGCTGTAATGCATTTTCCATGTCTCCATTCTGTATGATGCAAATGTACTGAGAATGTAATGTGGCTGCAATGACAAAAAACAGACAATTTCGGCCATCTCTTATTTTTATCCCTGAAACAAAAAGAGACTGCCTTAAAAGGCAGCCTCAGCACTCTCACTATAAAATTAGCTAATAAGCTATACTTTTAAACTAAATAATTAGGCAGGCGATAACCTGCGGGATTTCAAATAAAGAGCCGTACGGTTCAGATATGGAAAAAGAAGAATTAATAGCAGAGCTCCAGCAAGAAGCCATACCATCATTTCATAATAATCCATCGCAAAACGTACATGATCCTGAACATTCAGCCTTCCCATCAATAATTTATTAGATGCTTTTACAGCATGATCTTCCAGCATTCCTTTAGCAGTAAGTTTGGCAGTCTGCTTATGAAGAAAATCTTTTACAAAAGGGTCAATCTTTGTTATATGGTCCTGAAATGCATTATAATGGCGGCTTTTTTCAAAGAGTTCAAAAAAATTAATCAAAGCAATACTGGCACAGAAACCTAAATAACGTATAGCCAGGGCCGTTGCTGCAGCAGAAGGTCCGATCGAAGCTGGGACTGAAGATATAATGAAAATAATCGTTGGAACCATGATCAATCCAACTCCTAATCCCTGAAGAAATAAAGGAATATAATAATTGAATTCATCAGCCTGTACATCAAAAGAATAATACATCAATGCATGAAACAGAAGCAACATTAAAAATCCGGGAACCCAGATATACTGAATCTTTCTCTTCTGCAAAACCATACAACAGGCAATGATAACCCCTATCACTAACCCGGAAAGATTGAAAATATTGATATAGGAAATATAAAATGGGTCAAGATGCAGTTCTGTCGCAAAATAACTATTGGTAATTCCTGAAGCAAAACGGCAGATATACATCACAAAAAGAATTAATAACCCTACTTTAAAATTTCTATATCTGAAAACCCTAAGGTCTATATAAGGTCTTTTAATCGAATTCTGACGAAAGACTGATATCCCAACCAACGCCAAAATAGCAATAACACTTCCTAGAATTCTGGTATCTTCCTGCCAATAATATTCCTGTCCGAAAATGGCTATATATCCTATCAGTACCAAAATTGTACTGAAAACAGCAAAGCTCTGCCAATCCAGTTTATACAAATGAAATCTCACATTAGGCCTGTAATTCGTCATGGCCAGCGTAAGGAAAATAAGACCCGGCAGATACGAAAAAATAGCAGTTTTATAAACAATATTAAAATTATAGGAATCTATAAGATCTGCTGTAATCAGATTATTAAAAGGCAATGCACAGATCAGAATTCCAAAGAATACGGAAAAACTTATTTCCCTTCCTCTTTCACTACTCAGCCGTGTAAAGATCAGAGTGAGTGAAAGGTTGACATTTCCAGCAAATAACATTCCCTGAATGAAACGAACGGGAAACAGGACATAAACCTCCCGGGTAAAATAACAGATCAAACAGGCGGCAATCTGCAAAGTAGTAAATAACAGAAAATATTCTTTTGCGGCCAGAAAGCTGAAAAATCTTCTTTCCAGGCTGTAAAATCCCACATATCCGGCGTAAAATAATGCTACTGAAAACTGAATATCAGCAGGTTCACTTCCATAATATCCTGCTGCCGCATTGATGTTGGTCAACGGCAGGAAAAAATATGATAATTCCTGGTAAGGTCATGGAAAAAAGGATAATTTTCACCAGCCATTCCGGTGCCCATCTTTTAAAAAAGGGCATTTGTCTTTTAGCCATTAGGAATGCTTTTTATGGGCATATACGTTGACGTTCATTCCCATTTTGAGAATATCAATATCTTTTCTTTTTCCATCTACTCTGATTCTTACAGGAATACGCTGTACAATTTTCACATAGTTTCCTGTAGAGTTATCAGGAGGCAGTAATGAAAAACTTGAACCCGTTGCCGGTGATAATGAAATGATGGTACCCTGAAATTCTTTGTCAGGATAGGAATCTGCAATGATTTTCACATGATCTCCGATTTTCATATCCTTAATCTGGGTTTCTTTATAATTGGCCACCACCCATTTATCCGTTTCGTTATTCACGATAAAGGCAAGCGTTTCTCCGGCATCAATCATTTGCCCGACTTCAACGGTTCTTCGTCCCATTCTTCCATCATACGAAGCCACTACTGCCGTATAGCTTACGTCTAATTTATGACGGTCTAATAAGGCTTCCAATCTTACAATTTCTGCCTGCACTACAGCCTTTTCAGTCTGAATATCATTAATTTTAGATACAGAAGCAGCGTAATTATCCTGGGAAGATTTATAATCACTTTCATTCACATCCAAGGTGGCTTTTACATCTTCAAGCCTCTGTTTCGTAGCAGATTCTTCATCATAAAGTTTTTTATAGCGATTGTAATCAAGCTGTTGTTTCCAGACTTTTGCTTTATTTGCATCTACTTGTGCCTGTGCAGCGGCGGCTTCTTTTTCTGTAGTTCCGGTAGTACTCTGTAAAACTTTTAATTCTGCACGGGCCTTCTGAAGAGCTGCCTGTGTTTGTTTTTGTTGAAGCACATATTCACGATTATCGATCAATAAAAGAGTATCTCCTTTTTTAACTTCCTGATTTTCTTCAAATTTCACCGCTACAATGAATCCGCCTGCTCTTGAGATCACAGGGTTTACATATTCCTGAACCTGGGCATCATTAGTTTGTTCATATCTGTAGTAATTTTTTAAGGTAAAACCGCCCCAGACAGCAAGTGCGGCAACGATTAAAACGGAAATCCATCCTGTGATCTTTGTGATCAGCCTGTCGGTTGGGGTATATTTTTTTTTCATTGTATTATAAAACGCCTGTGATATTTTGTAGTAAATAATAATTGTTTTGTGCCATGATTTTCGCAGCTTCCAGCTCAAATTTTGTCTGAAGAAGCTGTATGTCTGCATCTAAAAGCTCTGTGATAAGAGAAGTTTGGTTGAAATAGGTATTTTTGATGATACGTGCATTTTCTTTGGCCTGAACAACATTGATTTCAGCAACTTTGATCTGCTCCAATGCTTCCTGGTAACGTAAATATGCTTCTTTCACCTGCTGTCTTACTTTATCCTCCGTGTCTTTGTGTGCTACTTCCTCTTTTTCAAATTCCAATTCGGCCGCTTTTACCTTTTGAGTATTATGATAGAGTGAGGATATTGAAAATGAAGCCTTAATACCTACAATTCCCAGCGAGTACCAATACGGATTGTAAGGATAAAGGAAAATCTGCGGATTCGCATAGTAGAATTCACCATACATTCCGATTTTAGGTCTTACATTCGCCTTTATCTGTTTTAGTTTAAGGATACTCAATTCTGTTTGCTGTTCAGAAACATGGTAATCGAACGAGTGATCCAGCGCCAGTTTCAAATAATCAGCATAGGTTGCACTTTCATTCCATTGATTAAGTGGGACTTCGGGAATAACTACTTGTTCGTCCGGAATTCCAAGGATGATATTCAGCTTCTGAGTTGCAATAAGAATATCATTTTCAATGGTAACCAAAGTCATTTTACGTTTGGAAAGCTCTAATTCTATTCTTAAAACATCACTTTTCAAAACCACTCCATTCTTATATAAAGATTGTATTTCTTTAAGCTGTGTCTTTTGGTCTTCAATATCCTGTTTAATCAGATCTCTGAAGATTAATGTTTTCTGTAATTCAAGATAAAGGGCAGCTGTCTTGTAATGAATGTCGGAAATGGATTGATCTTTTTGAATATTCTTGATCTTTTGAAGGGTCTGATTCTCCTTGATTTTAAGATTGAGTTTATTTCCGTTATAAATGTTCAGATAAAAATCGGCTCCGGCTCTGTAAAGGGTGTGGATCACCTCGTGTTGGGTAGGTTTGGAAAAAATTCCGTTTTCATAGATAGGAATATTGGACGCTTTTTCTGCCGTTCCTTTAACTTCTATTTCCGGAAGTCTTTCTCTTTTGGCATCTTTTACTTCGGCTTCGGCAATGTCTACATTGATGGTTTTGATTTTAATATGACGGCTGTTTTCTTCAGCTCTTTGCCATGCGTCTTTTAGGGAGATCCGGATGGTATCATTTCGTGGACTGCCTGTCTGAGCTGATAAAGTGTAGAAAGCTCCCAACATCAGCAGTCCGGTGACATAGATTTTCATTTGAATTTTTCGAATTATTGCACTGCAAATTTATTGGCAATCTGGAAATTTTATTTACCTAAAATAGTCAAGTTTTACATGATTCCGGCCAAATGATTATATTTGTATTTTCAACAATATTTTCGTTTTGATATGGGATTAATTGCAGCACTTCCGGACATTGACAAACATGATAAAAGTGTCTTCGTCATGCACGAAAAATCAGAAAAACTAATTCCGTTTCATAAACATACCAAAGGTCAATTAAGCTATGTAGAAGGCGGTATTGCTTATATTACCATCGATAACCGAACCTATGTAGTACCTGCCAGACATTTCTTCTGGATCCCACAAGGAATGGAGCATATCCTGGAAATTGGCCACAATGCAACTGTCTTGCGTTCGCTTTATTTTTATGCTCATGATGATATTTCAGATCCATTTTACAGTCGATTGGGCATTTATCCGGCATCAGAACTTCTGATCCAGATGATAAAATACACGGAGATGTGGGACGAAAAACATGTTACCGAAAAAGATGAAAATTTTGAGTTCCTGGTTGCTTTAAAAAAGATTCTGCCTAAAACCCATAAGCAGCCCTTACCTATTATCCTTCCTGCTACCCACAATAAACAAATGATGAAAATAGTCTCTTATCTGGAATGGAATATGGGTGAAAAGCTCACTCTTTCCAATGTAAGCACAAGATTCGGATTGAGTGAACGTTCTATGTCCCGATTGTTTAAAGCCGATATGGATATATCCTTTCTCCAGTATCTGAAAACATTAAGGATCATCAAAGCTATTGAGCTGCTCCTCAATACGGATAAACCCATTAACGAAATTGCCGATGATGTGGGCTATAGTTCGATCAGTGCTTTCAGCGATACCTTTCATGAGTTTACACAATCCAGGCCTTCGGATCTTAGGAAAAGCAGTAAGGCTTTTTGATCATTTATTGATAAAACCGGTCCTTTATTTGAATTTCAACTCTTTAGCTTTTAATGTGCTCTGTTCTGCTTTCAATTAGTTCTCATTTTTAAAAATAAAAAAAAGCCTTTAAATATTAAATTCAAAGGCCGTATTAAAAAAACCATTAAGCAGATAAAATTCAGAATGTACAAGGTAAAATCAAAGATTTTGAAACGAAACTATAAAAACAAAAATCCTTTGTTCTGAAAGCCTTTCTTAATGGTTATATTTTCTGTTATTGTGTTGCTTTCACGATTGCTGTAGTGATTTCTATTTCTTTTTCTTGGCATAAGTAGAGTCAAAAGATTCCATTACATTAAATAAATATTGATAAAAAGGGGTAATTTGCTGAACGTTTTCAGATTCTTTCATTGCTTTTTCTTTCTCCATTTTCTGAAGTCCCTGTATAAAAACATTGAACTTTTTATCAATAGGTTCTATAGATTTCAAAAGATAATGTTGTGCTTTATCATTTTGATCCAATGTTCTGTAGGCTTCCATCACAGCAGAAACAACAACAGCATATTCCATAGGTTTGGACCTCATCTGCTTTCTGGAAGCAGCCCGGAACCCAGGAGAAAGACTTAGATAATAATCATATTCATTAAAGATTTCTTTTTTAAGACTCTCAGCCAACTGAAGACCTCTCTGTTCTTCACCAGCAATAATATAAGCCGTAATAATCAAACTTAATGAACGCGGATCATTATATCTTTCAGCTGGAATTTCCTTTGCGACAAGGTCCAGCAGCTCTAAAGCTTTTGTCTTTTCACCAACCGCAGCCAATGCAGAAACGGCTCTGCTCACCGACATTCTATAGCCCATAATATTGGATGTTGCACTCTCATCATAATAAATACTCAGATCTTTAAAGTTACCCCATCTGTAATTTTTCACTACATTATAAAGTGAATGAGCATCTACCCTTCCTTTATCACCATCCTGACTCTGAGGTGTATGGATAGGAATCAATCTATAACTAAAACCGTCAAACTGCAGGTAATTATCAAGGTAAAAGATATTCTCACTGTCATACATTCCTCCGGAGGAGAAATTTATAGGGCGTTTCCAATCGAAATGAGCCAGAATATCAAGCATGATAAGATGACTTTTATAAAGAGTATTCGCTTCATAATTAATCGTAATCTGATCCACTGCATTCGGAAGGTCAGCCTGATTAATAATCCCTGATTGTACAGCATTTTCCTTATTCACAGGAAGAATAAAGTTGTGTACCGGAATAATATTATATTTCTCATATTCTTCTTCTCCAAAATACATTTTCAGTAACTCATCTTTTGCCGGAGATTTATATTTCAGAAACTTAATGGCCTCTTTTAATGTCATTGAATCCTGAGTCAGGAATTTTTTAAATTCCTGAAATTCAGTTTCAGGCGCTCCTTGCTCTTTTAACATAGCAAAAAGTCTTTCCCAATCTTCTTTTTCATCAGATACACCTGGTCGTTTACTCCATCTCTGTAATCCTCATGTTTTAGTTCACCAGGCACTCCCATCGCATGGTAGGTCTTTCTTTTACCTGATCAATATTCCACGGAGTCGCCAACAACGTGAAATTCACGGTTTTCACATCATCCCGAAACCTTTCCGTCTCCTGAATTCCCCAAACCGGATAGGTATCATTATCTGCATAGGTAAAAACAATACCGTTTTTAGGCAATGAAGCCAGGAAAGAATAAGCTGAATCATAAGCTGCGGATTTCTTGCTACGATCGTGCGGAACATAATTCTGGAAGCCCATCATAAAAGGAATTCCTAGCAAGATCATTCCTAACCCAATATGAGCAGCATTAGATTTTATCCTGGATTGAATAAACCACAGAACAGCTCCGGCACCTAAACCAATCCAGATGGCAAAAGCATAGAATGACCCTACCATTGCATAATCTCTTTCTCTTGGTTCAAATGGCTTTACTCCTGTATAGAAAACAATTCCGATACTGGTCAGAATAAACAACGAAAAAAGTGCATAAAATCGTCCAAAATCTCTGTTCAGCTGAAAAAAGAAACCAATGAGTCCCAGTATAAGCGGCAGAAAAAGAACTTTACAGTACTTTCATTTTTAAATTGAGCCGGGATATTATCCTGATTACCCAATAAAGCATTATCAATGAAAGAAAATCCTGAGATCCAATTTCCGTGGGTATTTTCCATATGTCCCTGAAAATCATTCTGCCTTCCAACAAAATTCCACATCAGGTATCTTACAAAATAATATCCGTTCTGAAAGGAGATAAAATAATCCATATTCTGGGCAAAAGAAGGCCTCTGTACATTAATAAGATCATAAGGTTTTACCTTCATATAATCTTCAACCGTGATGGAATCATCTTCATATTTTGCCCTTAGTTCATCAAAGATCTGCTTAGCCTGCGGATTCTCTGCTACATCCTCGTTATCATAATTGAAAGTAAAATCGGGAGCGCCATACATAGCAATATAATTGGCCATTACTTCTTTGTCCTCGCTGAACATCCTGGGCATAAAGCTTATATGGGATTTATTATACACATAATTAAACCGCTCTCCTGTTTTTCTGTAGGTTTTAGTTTTTTCATCCTTTTCATAGATTATTCCTGTAATTTCCCTTTTATAACTTCCATCTTCATTTTTTTCCAAGCCTTTTCTGTCCAGAGCAGCAGTATAATTCTGCCCGTAAACAGTTGGCCAATCTCCATACTGCACTCTGTTATAATAATCCTTCATCCCAATGGCTGTATCAGGATCATTAAGGTTCATAGGCGGATTAGCGTTTGCCCTGATCGGAATCACCAGCCAGCACGAAAAACCTATTATCATATACACTACAGATAAAACAATCGTCTGATAAATGTTTCTTTTTGTTTTTCTGGCATATTTAATCATCAAATAACAGATGACTGCCATCAAAATAAAAGCGACAACCGTCCCGGAATGAAAAGGAAGCCTCAACCCGTTTACAAAAAAGATCTCCAGCTGCCCAAACATCGTCATTATCAATGGGAAAATAATTTTAAAGACAAATGCAAGAACACCCAGTGTGATAAGATTAGCAATGATAAAACTCTTCCAGGTAAATGTATATTTTCTGGCATAATACACCAGACATACTGCCGGAATAGCCAGCATACACATCATATGAACTCCCACAGAAAGTCCAAAAATAAAGAAAATAAGAATAATCCACCGTTCACTGTCTATCGCTTTATATTCATTTTCCCACTGGGTAACCAGCCAGACTAAAAGTGCGATAAACAGAGATGCCATTGAATATACTTCTCCTTCTACCGCAGAAAACCAAAAGGTATCTGAAAATGTAAAACATAACGCTCCTATAGCTCCGGCAAACAAAATGGAAATCTCCTGATGCCTGGTAATATCTTCAATATTCTTACGTAAAAGCCTTCTTAAAAAATGAGTGATAGTCCAAAACAGAAACAAAATCGTCAATGCACTGAAAAGCGCCGACATGGCATTAATCACAATAGAATAATTGCTGCTGTTCCCTAATGCTAATATGCTGGCCACAGCTCCTACAATCTGGAATAAAGCAGCTCCCGGTGCGTGGGTAACTTCAAGCTTAGCCGCGGAAGCGATATATTCTCCACAATCCCAGAAACTCAGGAAATGTTCCATGGTAGAGAAATAGGTAATCAATGCAATAGAAAACAGGAACCATCCCAGTACGGTGTTCCATTTTTTAAAAGACCAGTTTTTCATATCATATTTTCCAATACTAAGATGACAACTGGCGGAAAAGAACTATTACATCAGACTGTGATATTTTTTTAAAATTGGCTGGAAGCTTGAAGAGGGAGGCTGGAAGTTACTATCAGACTAAATATTCATGGAGATTATCTTTAGAAAATTTCAATAGATAAACTATGGTTTGTACTTCAACGATTTCCCACTCCCAGCTTCCAGCTTCCTTTCTTATAATTTAATACGAATTATTCAACCCACCATCCAAAGGAACACTCGCTCCGGTAAGATAAGAAGCATATTCTGAAGCGAGAAAAGCTACCAGATGACCATATTCTTCAGGTTTTCCGAATCTTTTCATTGGAATTTTGTTTTCACGGGCTTTCTTAATCTCATCGGGAGAGGCATTTGTATTTTGAGCCTCATGATTCACTAATTTCTGAATTCGTTCTGTATCAAAATATCCGGTTAAAATATTATTGACGGTAATATTATGCTGCGCTACTTCATTAGATAAGGTTTTTGCCCATGCTGCCACTGCAGAACGTATGGAATTGGAAAGTGCCAGATTCCCGATGGGTTCTTTTACAGAGAGTGAAGAAACATTAATAATTCGGCCATTTTTATTTTCAATCATATATGGTAAAGCCAACATAGTAGTTTCACAAACGGTTTTAAAAAGAAGATCAAAAGCTATTTGATAATCACCAACACTTTTTTCAATGGCAAGTCCTGGTTCCGGACCATTGGTATTATTTACCAAAATATCTATGGAATGGGTACTAAAATATTCTGCAACAATGTTCTTATAGTGCTCAAAATCAGAAAAATCAACCACCAGATACTGATGTTTCTGTTCTGAATTGACTATTGGCATTGAAGCTATACAATTCTTAAGTTTCTCTTCGTTACGAGCCATTAGGGTTACATTAGCCCCACATTTTGCCAGTTCAATGGCAATTCCTGCTCCGATTCCCTGTGTAGCACCTCCTACCAATGCATTTTTGAAAAAAGTTGAATATTCATACCCATTATTTGATTATAAATTAGCTTACATAAAGGTAATAAAAAAACCTCCAAATACATTGGAGGCTAAGTTTTAAAACGGATCATAGGGCTACTTAACAACTGTAGCTTCTAATTCTACTGTCAAGGTCTCAAATAAGCCACTGACTTCAAGCATCGTGACTGCCTGTTCAATGTGATGAGCAGCAATCCATTCCTGAAGAATAGGAAAATGAGGCCATAGTTCCTGGGTTGAAGTAGTATAGATATTTAATCTGACAATTCCCCTGCACTCATACCCAGCTGTTGTAATGACTTCTTCAAGATTGGCTATCGCCTGCTCCAGCTGACTTTTCATATCTTTATTACTGGAAGTACCATCCGGGTCAATGGCTGCCTGTCCTGAGCAGTATAAAGTACTTTCTGCATTCTTTACTTCTACAGCCTGTGCATAGCTTCTTTCATTCTGCCATTTCCAAGGGTTTACGATTCTTTTTTCCATTGTTGAATTTTGTTAAATGTTACTATGCAAAATTGCAGAATAGGATAACAAAACTCCGTGACCGTCCTCACGATTATGGAGTGAGGGAGATCACAGTTCTATATGGATAAACGGCTCAGGGTTTCCCGCGAAACTCCCAGATAAGATGCCAGTAATGATTTTGGGACACGCTGTACCAGAGACGGATATTTTTTCAATAATTGCTCGTAGCGTTCTTTTATTCCGGTTGTCATGGTAGAAATAATTCGTTGTTGTGCTGAAATAAATCCCATATAGGCTTTTTCCAGAAAGAAATGCTCCATTTTAGGGTGAATACTGCAGATTTTTCTATAATCCTCAAGCGTAAGACATAGTACTTCTGTATCTTCCAGGCATATCAGTGACATGGTTGCCTTTTTACTGTGATAATAAGCGGGAAAATCGGTTTCCCACCAGTCTTCCATTGCAAATCCTACAATATGCTCTTTTCCTGCACCATCAGTATAAATTAATTTCAGAAGACCTTTCAGGACAAAGTAATTGTAGGGCACAAGCTCTCCTTCCTGTACTAAGAACTGGTGTTTTTTGTATTTTTTATAGATAAAACAGGAGGATATATATTCAAACTCTTCATCACTAAGAGGAAGTATTTTTTCGATATGGGTTCTTAACTGATCCGGCATATTCTATTGTTTATGACTCCGAAAATTCTGTATAATTAAAACTTCTGTTCAAGTATTCAGAGGCGATCTCCTTATTTAAAATCTCTTCTACTTCATCAAATGTCACCAACCCTTCTGTTTCAAATGAGCCACCATTAGGAACATTATAGGTATATTCAAAAATATCACGTTGATAAATGGTATTCAGGATTTCTACCTGTCTTGCCGTAAGATAAGCCTCATGTGTTTTTAACTGATTGAAGAGGTTTTGCTTCAGATCTTTTTCTTCCTCTTCATAAAACATAGAATCTTCATTGATCTCTGCTACCGATTCGAGGAGCTGACGAAAAATAAAATCCTGAAAATTTCCGGCTAATACCTCAGCTTCTTCATCATCGTGAGGAATAAGTGTCACAGGAACTTCCCCATTCTTCTGCAAATCAAACTGAAAAACATACAGATCTCCGGCTCCATTCTGTGCAAATGGAATGAACTGATAATCTGAATGGATATTTCTGTAATCTTCTTCATCAGACATTTCATCAATAGAGGTTTCAACAAGTTCCTGGTCATTCCAGATTTCAATATCAAATCCAAATAAAAGTAAGGGCGGATTTTCTTTTAGCTTCGGAAAAGTATCATAATACCAGTTGGATCCGGATACGCCCCAATCCAGCATATTATTTTCAGCTAATCGCCTATAGATTTCAGGGTACTGAATAGTATATTTTTGTTCTAATTCTGCTAAATTCATTGTTTTTTTTTATAATTTGATTTGATTCTTTTATATTATCCCAACATATCGCACATACAATTTTGTAATCGCAATCCAAAGACCATTGATCCTGTTCTTCATCTGTCCTGGTTTTGCTAAGTTTTTGTTCACATTTATTGCCCCAAGCCATACCTTCCTGCTCATATTCGTGAAAACCTATCGGATCATTACTGCCTCCAAGAAGGTGTCTGCATATTAATTTCAAATTCTTCTTTGATAGGAATAACATTATTTTTGATGGGAACTTCCCGGCATTCAGGAAGCTGAAATTTGTCAAAAATATTTCCCTGTTTGTCTATTACTGAGAAATAATAATCTTCCTTAGGATGAAAGGAAAGCAAGGTGTACAAATTCATATCTCTAATTTCTCAAAGTGCTTATTGTCTTATTTTATTTCAGTAATCCATCAATTTGTTCATAAAAAGAAGCTTTACTATAATCAGCAACTCCGGTATGATGAAGCCGGATTACTCCTTTTTATCCAGTACAACAGTAGTAGGCAGTGAACCGTTATAAAGTTCTCCAGGAATGCTGCCCGCAGGAGTTATAAAAGGAACTGTAAACCCTTTTTCTTTTAAATAGGTTTTTCCCAAATTCGGATTATCATCAAGATTTACGGTAAGGAATACCATATCAGAATGGTTTTTATATTTTCCGTATAGCTCTTCAACCGATGGAAATTCGGCACGGCACGGAGGACACCATGAAGCCCAGAAGTTGATAAAAACTACTTTATCTTTCAGATGAGAGGGATCAATAAGAGTTCCATCTTCATTCTTCAGCATCAAACCTGTATAGGCCACTGTATTTCCCGGTCTCTCCTTAGATTCGGAAATTCTGGAATTGAGAATTCCTGTGGATGCTACCTGTCTCATCAGCCAAGCCTTCGCATCCGGGTTAATCAATATGATTATGAACACCCCTGTTAATAATATAGTGGAAAGGTTACCCATGATCCACTTTTTAAGATTTCCCATACTCTTTAATCATTCTTCACAGGCAAGATAAGTTTAAAATTTGGATTAAGAAGGTTTAAAAAAGGAAAAAAATTATACTTCAGACCCAACATTTGAACCATTCAAAGTTAAAATATTAAACAATTAAAACTATTTTTTAATAAAAAATTAAATAAAGAAATAAAAAACCATCAATTCATTCACTTACAGTTTTCCCCATCATAATTCGTTTTTCATTCAATAAAAACACAACAACTTAAAGATCAATCAATTTCCAATAGCAAATTCTCATAATCTTTAGTATTAACATTTCCAGAAACACTGATTAACAATAGAAAAAACATCTTTTTTCCAAGAATAGAGGCCTTTTGCATGTAACTAATTCCTTATTCTGTCAACTAATCATCAGGAAACGATAAATAAGTTACTATAGAAAAGGTCTACTATTTTAAAAAAAACTAATGCAAACATCTTTTTTAAAAATTACCGCAGCCACTGCTGCGCTCTGTTTCAGCACTGTGATGATGGCCCAACAGCAAACCCACTCCATAAGCGGAACAGTAAAGGATAAAAAAAACGGCGAATTGCTGATTGGTGTAACAGTAAAAGTAAGCGATAATCCTTCGATTAACGTTGTAGCCAATGAATATGGTTTCTATTCTCTATCGCTTCCTGAAGGAGATCACACCATTATAATTTCTTATCCAGGCTATACAGATTTTGAACAACAGATTAAAGTTGATCAGAACATGAAGCTGGATCTTCTTCTCAATCCGGAAGAGCAAAAATCCAATACAATAGATGAAGTGGTTGTTTCCGGTGTTAAAAAGGATAAAAATCTTTCAAGTGCCCAGATGGGAACTGAAACATTGAATATCAAAAACATAGAGAAACTTCCTGTACTATTTGGGGAAAAAGATGTTATGAAAACCATACAGCTTCTGCCGGGGATTAAAAGCAACGGTGAAGGAAGCAGCGGATTCAGTGTACGAGGAGGTGCCACGGATCAAAACCTGATTCTTCTGGATGAAGCTCCGGTGTATAATGCTTCGCATTTGCTTGGTTTTTTCAGTACATTCAATAGTGACGCTCTGAAGGATGCCAGCATTATCAAAGGAAATAGTCCGGCTCAGTATGGTGGACGTCTTTCTTCCGTAATGGACGTGAAAATGAAAGACGGAAACAACAAAAATTATAATATCAACGGTGGAATCGGACTGATTAGCAGCAGGCTGAGTGTAGAAGGACCGCTTCAGAAGGAAAAGTCTTCTTTCATCGTATCAGGAAGAAGAACATATGCTGATTTATTCCTCAAATCTTCTAAAGATTATAAAGACAACAAATTATATTTTTATGATCTTAACCTGAAAGCTAATTATCAGATCAATGAAAATAACCGACTCTATATTTCGGGATATTTCGGAAGAGATGTATTAGGGTTAGGAGATACATTCAATACCGATTGGGGAAATACCACTGCAACATTACGATGGAACAGTATTATCAACAGCAAATTGTTCTCCAATACTTCCCTTATCTACAGCAATTATGATTATAAAATCAGTCTGAAAAATAATGAAAGTGAGTTTAATTTAAATTCAAAGATACAGGACTGGAATCTTAAACAGGACTTTACCTGGTTTGCAGGAAACAAGCATTCTGTACGTTTTGGCCTGCAATCTATTTATCATACGCTGACACCCAGTAGCGCATCAGGAACCATTGTGAACTCTTTCTCAAGAAATCCAAGGTATTCATGGGAAAACGCAGTGTATATTAATGATGATTTTAAAGCAACTGAAAAGCTGACCATCAATTATGGGATGAGACTTTCCCTATTCAGTGTATTGGGCGGAGATACTTTCAACTCTTATGAAAATGGCATGCTTACTGGAAGCCAGTATTTAGAAAAAGGAAAATTCGGAAAAACATATACCAACCTTGAACCTCGTATTACTGCAAATTACCGAATTAATGAAGTGAGCAGTGTGAAAGGAGGTTATTCCAGAAATACCCAGAACCTTCACCTTTTAAGCAACAGCAGCAGCGGAAATCCAACAGACCAATGGATTGGAAGCAGCTATTCAGTAAAACCTGAAATTGCAGATCAGATCAGTGCGGGCTACAGCAGAAATTTCAATAACAACAATTATGAGGTGAATGCTGAAATCTATTACAAATCTATGCAAAACCAGATCGACTTCAAAAATGGGGCTCAGATTGGCTTCAGTACTGCTGCGGATGTAGAAAGCGAACTGCTATTTGGGAAAGGAAGAGCTTACGGGCTGGAACTTATTGCCAAAAAGAAAAGCGGAAAGCTGACAGGCTGGATTTCCTATACTCTATCTAAAACTGAGAGAAAGATTGATGGAATCAATGATAATCAATGGTACAACGCCAGAATGGACAAAACCCATGATCTTTCTGTAGTGGCTACCTACCAGCTTAATTCAAAATGGACCCTTTCCGGACTCTTCCTTTACAGTACAGGAAATGCAGTAACTTTCCCTGTTGGAAAATATGAACTGAACGGACAAACGATATTCCAATACAACAGCAGAAATGCTGACAGAATGCCTGCTTATCACAGAATGGATCTTAGTGCCACTTACGAACCGGAATCAAACAAGCGTTTCCGCGGATCATGGACGTTCGGAATTTACAACCTGTATGGCCGTGAAAATGCCTATACTATCAATTTCGAGGACAACCCGAACAATCCGGGAACAACCCGCGCCATGCAGACTTCCCTATTTCGCTGGGTTCCTAACATCACTTACAATTTCAAATTTTAAATCATGAAAAAAGCATTCTTTATCATATTATCTGCATTTGCATTAACGTCTTGTGAAAAAGAGATAGACCTGGATCTAACCGACCAAAGTGGAAATATTGTCATTGAAGGAAATGTTACAGATAAAAACGATGCATATATCGTAAAAATAACCAAATCTGTTGGTTTTGCCCAACCTAATCAATATCCGGCTGTTACTGATGCCCAAGTTATTTTAAGTGATAATACCGGACAAACAGAAACACTGGAATATTCAGGAGGAGGAGAATATAAAACAAGTACTTTTCTTGGTGTACCCGGGAGAACTTATACTCTTAAGGTTTTGGCAGAAGGAAAACAATACACCGCTCAAAGTACTATGCCTGAAGCTGTAGAACTGGAAGGTCTTGTACAGGATACTTTTATGTTTGGGAGTAAAAAAACATACACTCTTCTGCCTGTTTTTACAGACCCTGCAGAATTGGGTAACCGCTATCTATTAAGTTTTACTGTCAATAATTTGTCTAAAAAGTACATCAGTGTGCTTTCTGACAACTTAAACAATGGATTACCCAATCAATGGACTTTGGGACTTCCGAATGACGATAATAAAGGAAGAGATCATGAAGTAGTGGTTGGTGATGTTATTCATGTTGAGATGCAGTCCATCGACACTAATATATTCACCTATTACAGTGCCCTTCTTAAGATCTCGGAAGGATATGGCGGCAGTGTTACCCCTGCCAATCCGCCAAGTAATATCAGCAATGGAGCGTTGGGATATTTCTCTGCACATACAGTAAGAACAATGGTTACACAGATTCAATAAACTATCTTATATATTATACAATAAAAAGCGGTTATTCCAAGATACTGGAATAACCGCTTTTCATTGTATTGAGTGATTTAAATGCATTGTATGATAAGTTTTAAAAACACTCATCCTAAAAACAACTGGATAAAATAAATAAGTAAAAAAAATAATTTAGAATGTCAGCAACCGCTGTGAAAAACATGTCGACTTAAATTTTTACCCAGTGTTCTTAATATCGTTTTAGACAAGGATTAGTACACTCAAATACACTCCTTTCTCTCTTTATGTATAAGATTAATGGCTGATATTTACCTAGCTAAACAGATAGATATCCTTATTCAAAATCTATTTTATTACTTTTGTAAAATTAATTCGTTCGGGCAGAAAATCTGGTGATTTATATCGGTTTAAAATGTGATTTAAGTTACAAACTGAGCGTTTATTCACTAGCCTGCGTAGAAAAATTATGATCTCAAAATTTATTTTCAACAATCAGTATCTTTTTGATGAACTTCCTGAATATGATAAGGATTTGCTTCTAAAGGCCATGAAAACTAAAAACTATCGTAAAAATGAGGCTATATTTACAGATGGTACAAAGCCTAACGGTATTTACTATCTCAATGAAGGGAAAATAAAAAAATATAAAGTAGATAATGATGGCAGGGAACAGATCATCTATATCTACAGTTCCGGGGAGTTTTTCGGATATTCGGCCATTTTGAGCCATGAATCTTATGGAGATACCACTTCCACTCTTGAAAATTCTGTGATCTCTTTTATTTCGAAAGACAGTTTTCTCGAAATTTTAGACCAATCCCCTGTTTTTTCGAGGCTTTTATTAAAATCTTTAAGCCATGAATTCAGTGTTATGGCAAATCTTATTGCCATTTTATCTCACCGAACCGTCAGAGAGCGGGCTGCCTTAAGCTTACTCATCCTTCACGATAAGTATAAATCCAATGATATTCCTGGAGAAGAAGTACTGATTTCCCTTTCACGGGTAGACCTTGCCAATATGGTAGGAACTGCCAGAGAAACTCTTGCCCGCATTCTCAATGATTTCAAGCAGGAGAAACTGATCAGATCAGAAGGAAGAAAAATACAAATCCTTGACTGTAAACAATTAATACATATTGCTAATTTTTATTAATCAACCAATTCCGCTATCAACCTTGAAAAAATAGTTTTCCGGTTTTAAAATCCTACTGACATCCTGTTGTCATAGCCTGCTCTTAATTTTGTATCAAATTATATTAAATACAAGATTATATGAAATTAACATCGTTAAGAATCATCACAAAAGACATCAAGCAATCGGTTCAGTTCTATGAAAAAGCAATGGGACTGGCAGCCCAATGGTACACTGAAGATTTTGCTGAGCTTACTACCAGTTCCATTACCATAGCTATTGGAAGCACACTTACCATGAAAATGTTTGGAGGTACACATCTTACAGAATCCAAAGGTCCTACCCGTACGATTATCGAATTTTTAGTCGCTGATGTGGATACGGAATATGAAAAAATAAAGGCCCTTACAGATCATATTATACAGGAACCTACCACAATGCCATGGGGCAACCGCTCTCTCCTGTTCTGTGATCCGGATGGAAATATGATTAACTTTTTTAGTCCGGTAAGCCCGGAAGCGATTCAAAAGTTTAGTTAAAGATGGAAGCCGGAAGATGGAGGATGGAAGCTACTTTTAGTCACCTAATGGATCACTGTCTATTGTAATACTTACTTGGCAAGTTAGTATTGTTTAATATTTTCCGGTTTTCTTCCCCCTTAAAGGATATATTCTCACTGGTTTTACTTTTCTGGTTATACAATTTTTCGTAAGTTAGGGCTTCAAACCAATCCATGAAATATATTCTTCAGGCCTTTATAGCCCTTTTATTACTGCAATCCTGCCAGTCAGATGAGTTAAAAGTAAGCTTTAAAACAATAGAAATCAATATTCCGGGAACTTTAGGACCGTCTTTAAAGCATAAATCAAAATATTACTGTTATTTTGAAAAAGATAATCCATTGGGCAAATATACCATTGTAGACTTCTACATTCTGGATGAGAGTGGAAAAGTTCAGGCTACCATTCCACCACCCCCTATTAAGTTTTCGGATTACAATCTAACGGTAAGGAATGATACTATTTTCACCACCAATTACAAGAGCTATGCTTCTTTCTATCTTGATGAGAAAAAAAAGAAATGGATAAGAGATTTAAGTACATCAAATATTATTTTCAAAGATCAAAATTATACGGTATTCAATCGTAGTTTAGACGATTGCTGCTCTAAAACGTGGTTTAAGGATAATAAGACCGGACAGCAATATGAAGTCTTTACAGAAAATGCGATAGTCAATAAACTTAATAATGTTTATTACCTCAGTACACCTACTATGATTCTCAAACTCCAAGATCCAAAGAAACTGGAGGCCAGTGGAAGGTTTAATGCTGATCACCATCCAACTTCTAATGATGACCCACAAAAGGGAACCGAAGTTTTATACCAAAATAAATTTTCTGGTATGTTTATGTTTCAATCTTCCCTGGCAACATCTTTTGTAGTGAAGCAAAATCTCTATCACCTGTATTCGGAGGGTGGCTCCACTAAAATAGTTGTTTTAAAAGATGATAATTTGATCAATATTTTTGATCTTAAAGATGATATCCGCCCTTCCCAACCCCTTTATGACAAAAATGACTATTCTCCATATATTGGATATCAAGATGAGTTTGGCTCTTACCGCTCACACTACGCAAAGATGAACTATTTCCCCGGTAACGAATATTAGACCATCAGGTTCTCTACTGGTGATCCTAATCGCTCAGGAATTATTGAGATTGACAAAAACAAGCTCAATCTGATTACTTTCAAAAATAAATACCGCGAACCTATTCTTGGTGAACCGTACACAAAATTATGGGTTGAAAAGAACTTCATGGATTTCTATCACCATTTTAATACTTTATCTCTCCAGCAGATTGATCGCATTGAAAAAAAAAAAGAAAATGCATTGAACCTTACTCAATATTCTATATGTGATGATTGTTGTAGTGATTGCTGTAGTACGTCATGTGATGAAATTCCAAGAGTGTATCAGAAAATAGAACGCAAGTACATCCATTTGATAACCTCCTATTTTTATTCTCCGGAGAATCAATCACTGAAACTTATTGAATTCCTATGGAAGACCCAATCCAGAGCAACCATTCATAACAAGGATAATTTTGAGGCCTGGCAAAGTCTGAATACCCACAAAATTTTTGCCCCTAAATTTGAATGGCTACACACCTTCTTAAAACAAAAATTGGGAGAACCTGTTTCTGAAAAACCGTCCAAAGTTATATGGGAAACAGAAACACAAATGGTTGAATTGTCATATAATTACGATCATTATAATCCTAACCGTAATACTAATACTAAGCTTACGCTATATAAAAAGCAAAAGAATTGATACTGGTTTTAAGTTGAAAACAGATCATATATCATCATAAAAAAAGGAGGCTTTCATTGCCTCCCTTTTCTCTTGTACTAGTAACCACACCTTGGATTTCTTTATAGTAATTTGTGTTTTTTTCTTATCATTTGGTTTTTTCAAGAAATCCACGTTTAAGGTCATTCATACGCTTCTATATTAATCTCATCACTTGTTAATTCCTTCTCATCACTTGTGTTTTATATAACTATAGTTTATTATTTTTACAGTTATCTCATTTACCTGTTTGTTATGAAGTGAAAAAAACTAAAAAAAGCAATTGCATTTCATTTGGTAAATTTTATACTACAAAGTAACGACATCGCAGGATAATATCATCTATAAACCCCATCGATACATATCAGATGGGGTATAGATATTTATCGATAAAACAAGGTGAGCATTGAAGAAGTGTAGAATAGCACTAGGAAAATCTATATTTTATGATGGGTCTTGATCAGATCAATCAATTCTACAATATTTTCTATTTTCAGTTTTTCAAAGATATTTTTTTTGATTGTACTTACTGTATTTTGCTTTATATTTAAATTATTCGCAATTTCCAGGTTTCCAAATCCATCTGCGTACAGCTCTGCAATCTGCAGTTCTCTTTTAGTTAAACTGCTCAGCGGACTTATTACCTTAGGATCGTAAATAAACTGGACTAATAAATTCCTTGTAAGATCAGAAAAGTATTCTCCTTTTTCGATAAAATGAGTTACTGCATCTCTCACCTCTTCTTCTTCACTCAGTTTGCTCAGATACCCGTTGGCTCCGGCTTTTATAAATTTAAGTGCATACAGATCTTCTTCAAGTCCTGTAAAAATAAGAATCTTGATATCCGGGTTTATGCTTTTCATTTGTGGTAAAATGTGCAGGCTGTTTCCTTCAGGAAAATGGGCATCAATAATAGCCATTTCAACTCCTTTAGTCTCTATAAGTTCTATTGCCTGTTGTAAGGATGATGTATGATATACTTTAGCATTGGGAGCAATATCACTAATAACGATCTCCATTCCTTGTCTTACAATACTGTGATCATCAGCTAAGAGGAATACAATCTCTCTGTTTTCAATTGGCATTTCCATTATTTATTATTGATATTTAAGTTGATTCTGAACGTCACCTGAGTACCTTTATGCAGCTTACTGGAAACTGAAATTTCGCCATCAAATAATTCTACAATTTCCTTCACAAGATTTAATCCCAATCCTACTCCAAGATTATCTACCTCATCTGAAACGGTTCCCTGATAATAAGGGTCAAAAATCTTTTTCAGATCCGATTCCGAAATTCCAACTCCAGTATCTCCTACTGTTGTAATCAGAGTGATTTTATCATTTCCTAACGGCTCTGTTGCCATGACAAGATCAATCTTCCCATTTTCCGTATACTTGTTGGCATTCCCCAGAATATTCATAAAAATCTGGTTAATTCTGATGTTGTCAGAAAATACTACCACTCCTTCAGGAATTCTGTCTGTGACCGCAAACTTATTGTTTCGGGTCTCCAGATAAGGGGAAATCACTTTTACAATAGAACCGATTTCTTCTTTAAGATTAAAGACAGATTTTATCAGTTTCTTTTCAGCATCCTGATTCTTGGTATATTCCAGAATCTGGTTAGATTGTAGAAGCAGGGTGCTGTTGGTAAATTTAATTGATTTCAGATAGTCTTTAATCGTCTCATCACCTGTGGTTCTATAAATTTTATCAATAAAAATATTAATAATCTTCAACGGAGATCTTAAATCGTGGCTCAGCATTCCCAAAATCCTGTTCTTGAAATTCAGGTTATTCTTAATTTCTTTATTCGCAGCATTCAGTTTTCTTTCGTAGATGAAAGCCACTCTTGTAAAGTACATAATCAAGATAGACACAATGAACATTAATACCATCAGCCCAAGGACAAGATATCTTCTTATTTTATTATTGTCAGAACTTTGTTTGTTGTATTCTTTTTCAAGTTCAGATTTGAAATCTTTAATAGCATTTTCGTATACATCAATCAATCCGTTACTGTATACCAACAGTTTACTAAAATTGCTGTAAAACTGCATGTTCTCACGCTGATTTTTGATTGCAAACTGCTGTGCTTTCTTTACTTCAGCAGCATAATGCTTATCCATAGACTTCAAAGCTTTATTCATTTCAGTCTTTACATTGGAAATGTCTATGGTCTTATTATTTGTTAAAGTAATGACTGTGCTTTCTTTCTGAACATTCACCTTTCCTGTGATGGCATCCTTCAAACGTCCCATGAACCCTTTCTTCTTGATCGTATCAGCATAAGTACGGGTCTGTACATTGAAGTTCTCAAAGTCATTCTTATACTTTGCAGGCTCATAAGTCTGATCTTCAATCTTCGTAGGCGGCTTCAAAGAGGTTTCATATACGGAATCTATCAGGTTTTTCAATTTGGATACTTTCATGGTATCCATTTTTTTCTGAGCCAGGGTATTTCTTAACCTTGGGCTTGTATTTTCATACTCCCCAATCTTATCAAAATTCTTTTTCAGTTTTCTCAAGGACTCAAAATAAAGCTGTAGATCCTTATTATCCTGGCTTACCATGTATCTTTGAAGGTGTTCCTGTGCATCCAGAAAATCCTTTCTTGAATTATCCGTCAGTCCTCCCAGCGCTCTGCTTTCCTCCAGCTGCGTTTTAATAAACTGCAGTTTTTTCTCATTCACAAACTCATTGTAAAAAAATACACCTATAATTACCTGTATCAACAAGATACATATAATCAACGAGTAATGAACAACCTTCCTCAATTTAAAATTTAAGAATTTATATTTCATATCTACTGCCAGGTAAATTAATCTTCTGTTTTTCCTAAGTCTCTTTTATTAGTCTTAAACAATATAATATTATTAATAAAAAATCAATAATCACCCATATATTATTCAATTGGCAAAGTTAAATTAATTTTTGTCTACTTAATAATATAAATTTTCTGATAAAAGCACATAAATTCAAATCTAATTTACATTAAAAAGCCTATAAAACCTAAGCTTTTCACTAATGTAAATCTCTTTTTTTAGAATAGCTGTAAAAAAATGGTCCCTATCAAAAATATTTTAATATCTGTTTTTATAGGGATTGGGATGTATAAATTTCTGACAGGATTATTTATAATTAATTATTTGCAACAAATTATAAACTTTAGACCACCACTTTTCCGCCTAATCCAAGCTTGGAAAACAGTTCTTATCGGTTTCTATTATTCCTCAATCCATTTCAGAAAAATAGTCCGTGTATTCTTAATTATATCATTCAACTCTTTCAATATGATGTTTCTGTACAAGTTCAATACAGTTGAGCCTGTCGTTTTTGGATGCAGAAGCAATTAAGAAAATCACTCCAATGGCTGCTGTAAAGCAAATGTTCTTAAAAAAATTCCCGGTTCATGATTGTTATATTACCAATTGTTTTTGTTTTGGTGGATCAAAGCTATTACAACAGCATTATCTGTTCAATGAAAAAAACAATCAATTAAGGAAATCAAGAAATGAATAAAGGAATTCGGGGAATAAATAATTTACGGAGTATTACCAATAAAAAACTCTGACTTATTTTTATAAATCAGAGCTCAATTTTACTGTAGAATGAATTTACAAACTTACATTATCTATAAGTTTTTTTAATTCATCAAGTGAAATATTATTTCCTGAAGCCACTACCCCATATCTGTTGCCTTCCAGATACTGAATACTGGTCATTTTATCACTTTCATACATACTGTGATCAAAGTAAACGAACCAGCCTTTATAGCTTTTAATATTTGTTTTATCTCCCGGTTCCTCCACCGCTCTTAATTCCAGATAGCTTAAAAGGCTCCCTTTAACGGCCTCAGCTCCTGCACCAGCGCCATCTGTTACCATTAAATAAACATTCTGAGATCCTTTTGCATAGTTTGCAGTAGCATACGATCCTGTTTCTTTATCTTCAAAAGCGTTGACATCCGTAAGTTTAAATCCGTTAATTTCTTTTTTAAATTTACTTTTAAAATCATTTGAGCTAATAGGTTTCAGTTTCTTTAGCTCTTTAGCAAGATTCTCAACTTTTATTGAGTCAGAATCATTCTGCAGAGTTTCTATAGTAGTTACCAAAGGCTGATGAGCAAAAACAACATGTGATCCCAAAGTGAATGTTAAGGCAGCCCCTAAAATACCAGCTCCCAGATAAGATAATTTCATAAATAATTAATTTTTTTAATCTCACAGACATTGCAAAAAATACACCAAATAAAAATTGGGGGGATCAATTTCTATTTATCATCACTTTTTTCTCTAAAAACACATAACCTTTTCACTCAAAAGTGTGACAAACAGGAGAAAAAAAAGGGGGACTTTTAATCATTTAGCAAGGAATCAACAAAAATAATCCATCTGATTTTTAGTTGCTTATTAAGTTTTGTTAAAATTTGTAAAGAAAAAGTTTTGCAGGAATTAAAAATCGTTCTATATTTGCACCACTGAAAACAACGATACTATCGGAGTTTAAGGAGAGTTGGCAGAGTGGTCGATTGCGGCAGTCTTGAAAACTGTTGACTGTAACAGGTCCGGGGGTTCGAATCCCTCACTCTCCGCAAAAACAAATAAAAACCTACTGAATACCAGTAGGTTTTTTTTATTAGACTTTACCCCACATTCATTATTATTTCTTCTTAAAAAATTACCGTTTCATATCTTCCTCGTATAAAAGACGTTCAGGATTATAAATCGGAACACAATATGGATCAGTCTCAAAAGTTGGGGGGAATGTTAAGTTGGTGTATCTTTGAATTATGTTAAGCGATCAGGAACTTCTTAAATTACTACTTCCAGAATTTTTAGTTGAAAACTTTGATATCCTCAAAGCAGAAGAACATAATGGTGAACTTCATATCTATTTTGAAGAAAAAAACAGTATTCCACAAGAATTTAAAGAAAGGCAGTTGGAATCAAAGGGTTTTCTCGCTGAGATTATTGTTGATGATTATCCATTAAGGGGTAAAATCGTAAAACTCCATGTGAAAAGAAGAAGATGGACCGATAGGTCATCAGGAGAAATCCTTCAAAGAGATTGGCAGCTTGTATCGAAAGGCACCCGCATGACTAAAGACTTTGCGGGTTTCTTAAAAAAAATTAGCCGATACTAAAGCTCTTCCCCTGAAGGTCATCGCAGAGTTCTTTGGAGTTAAGGCAAAGACTTTTCAAAGACAATATAAAAATACACTCAGCCAATACAAAGACTGGAAATACAGAGATCATGCAGATCAGTGGGTTGTTTATCCTGACAATCTTTCAGATTCTTTATCTTTAGATGAAGTGGCTTTATCTGATGGAGAACTTTATACAGTCCTTACCTCTAAGAAAGCAAAAGGACAAAAAGGTAGTATTGTGGCTATTATAAAAGGTACTCAGAGTGATTTTATCATAGAGCATCTTTTGAAAATCAACAGAAGGCTTCGGATGATGGTAAAAGAGATTACTTTGGATATGGCCGGTTCAATGAAGCGTATTGCGAAAAGATGCTTTCCCAATGCCTGCCTGGTGGTAGACCGTTTTCATGTTCAAAAGCTAGCGATAGAAGCTCTGCAGGAAATCAGGATCAAATATCGTTGGGAAGCTATTGAAATGGAAAATTCTTTTGAAGAGCAATATCCTGAAAGGCAAGTCTTTGAAAACGGAGATACCCGGAAACAACTTCTGGCAAGAAGCAAATACCTGCTTTATAAAAGCCGGGAAAAATGGACTTTATCCCAAAGGCAGAGAGCTTGTATCCTTTTTGCTGAATATCCTGATCTGGAACAAGCTTATCAGTTAACGGATAAACTTAGAAAAATTTATAATCAGAATATTTCAAAATCTATTGCGATGACTAAGCTGGCGCATTGGTTCAAAAACGTTGAAGAAGCTGGATTTAAATCGTTTTCTATCTTAAGAAAAACAGTAATGAATCATTACAGAGATATTTTAAACTTCTTTGATAAAAGAAGCACTAATGCTTCTGCTGAATCTTTTAATGCGAAGATCAAAAACTTTAGATTACAGCTTAGGGGTGTGAAAGACAAAACTTTCTTTCTTTTCAGATTAACCAAACTTTTTGCTTAGCCCCCCAACTTTTGTACCTGATCCCACAATATTATTTTAATTGATTCATTTCCAAAACATTAAACAATATTGATTTAATAGGTTCGCACTTATCATACAGAACATTTCAGGCTTTTCTCATGCCTAATTTTGCATTATAGATATTTCTATTCTATTACAAATTCAGAAAAGGAATATCTGTCAAAATCCATTTCGAACCTGCAACATACATCAATAATTAATTTAAAGAATAAATACAATGAAAGCATTCCTGATTTTTTCAATATTACTGCCCGGTTATTTTCAACCCAATATGGCAACGCTAATCACCAAAGAATATCTGAATTATTCTATCATAAAAGATGATAAAACCATTGGTAATATCCGTGTAGAACGTTCTTTAAAAGACGACATCACTGAATATCTTTTTGAATCACGAGCTAAAGTAAAGATTCTCTACAGCATTGAGATTTATGACAAAATGGGTGTTACCTTTAAACAAAATATTCTACAGCATGCAAAACTTTATCGAACAATGAACGGGAAACTAAAAGTAAACAATACAGCTACCTGGAACGGAAGTTTTTATAATCTTTCGGATAAGGATGGCGCCAATGGCTTTCTGCAACAATCTATTTTCTGCTCTACCGCAAGCCTTTATTTTAATGAGCCTGGAAATCTAAAATCTGTTTTTTCGGAAAAATTCCAGAAAATGGTTCCTATTCAGAAGATTGATTCCAAAAGATACAGGATCAATCTCCCCAATGGAAACACTACTACTTATACATACAGCAGCGGAATTTGCACCTTGGTTGAAGCTAATACAGATTTTGCCAACCTAAAGTTTGTTCTTAGTACGAACCCGAATAAAAATCATTAGTGTTGTCACACCCTATCCTGCTGACCTATCAAATTTTAATTAGTTTTCTATGGAGTGTAAACGAAAACACAAAAAACCTACTGAATACCAGCAGGTTTTTATCTTTTTTGTAAAATACTCTATTTGGGCTGCTGCTGTGTCACACAATGCACCATTCCGCCATTAGCAAACAGGTTACGACAGTCAATTCCAATCACTTTTTTATCAGGATATAATTGTTGTATCATACGGTTAGCAACAGTATCATTAGGATCATTATAATTAGGCACCAGTACTCTGTTATTCGCAATATAATAATTAATATAAGATGCTTTACCTACATTTTTCCCGTAGGTGGTTATCACATCATACTTTGTTAAAGGAACTTTCACAAACTGATAGGCTGTACCATTTTTTTGAGTAGCATTGTAAAGTTTAGTCATATCACTGTCTGGAACTTGCCAGTAGGCCAGATCATCAGTGTTCATAGTGATAATAGTAGTAGAGTTTGCAAATCTGGCAAATCCGTCAATATGCATATCTGTGATATCAAGATTGGCTTTTCCGTCCAGCCAGATAAATTTTGTGACTCCTAGGTTCTTCGTAAAAATAGCTTCTGCCTGCTGCTGGGTCATTCCAGGATTTCTGTTCTCATTAAGAATAGAACTTTTGCAAGCCATTAATACTCCATTTCCATCAATTTCAACACTTCCCCCTTCATTGATCATTACGGAATTGAGATCTATTTTTGGAATTCCACTATCGGCTGCAATTTTAGCAGGGATTGTATTACAGTTACCAGATTGGGCTTTATTTCCCCAACCGTTAAATCCCCAGTCCTGAATAAACAGCTTGCCGTTTTTATCTTTCACATAGATAGGGCCATTATCTCTTACCCAAACATCATTGGTTGGATATAATTTAAAATCGATATTGGCGAGTGACACTCCGGCATTGGTTAACAACCCCATAATTCGATTTTTTTCTATAGCATCATACACAACAATATGCACTTTTTCACTTTCTACAAGCGCTTTAGTCATTGCTACCCAGGTAGGATCCAGCCGATTCTGGTAGGTAATGCCATATTGATATTTGTGAGGCCATTGAAGCCAGGTTCCTTCGTGTGGAGCTGATTCCTCAGGCATTTTGTAAACAACAGATGCTGGGTCAGGTATACCTGAACCGGGAGAAGCCGTTATCTCATCCTGAGAACATGAAAACATAATAGCAGATAATAATAAGAGCATGATTTTCTTTTTTTGCATAAGTGATCTTTTTTTGATAAGGCAAAATTAGATCGATAAAGAGTGCCAAAGTTGTCCAAAATTGACAACCTATTTCAAAGGCAGTAAAATATAAGTCAGTTGTTTCTCCTGGCCCTTCATATCCTCTGCATACCTTTCATATTTTTCGATAATAGGACTATGTGAAAACTCAAGTCCGGAATTAAAAATCCATCGGGAATAGATTTTAGTATAAGTATCCTCTATTGTTTCATAGGTTCCGGAATGGATAAAACGTGCATATTTACCCCCCAATATAGGTTTTGAGGGCAATTTTTTATTCTGAGCCTGGATGGTTGAACAGGCATCATACCGGCAGTTTATTTCAGTCTTAATTAAAGGTTCATCTGCTATGACTCCAAAATATCCTGCGTCAGAATCGGGAAATTCATTATGCATAAAGCTATCCCAAAGCCATTCAATTTCTTCATTATTGTAATAGGTTTGAATACTCTGATAGTACACCTGTATCGGTTTAAGATATACAATTTCAGGCTCCAGCAAAATGTCAGAGGTAACCGGAATCAGATCCTGTTCACAAAGTAACTGCTGCTTACTTTGTTTCGCTTCTTTAGGAGATATCCCAAAATGCTGTTTAAAAGCTTTTGAAAAAGAAGCTATAGAGGAAAACCCCACTTCAACACCTATAGATGTAAGACTTTCCTGAGTGTAAAGTATTCGTTTATATGCATTTTCCACTTTCAGCCTTTGTTGAAAAGCTCCAATTGTTTCTCCACAGCTATATTTAAAGATACGCTGAATATTTCTGTAAGAGTAATGGGATATTTCCTCCAAATCTTTTACAGAAATCTGCTGATCATAATTTTTCTCGATGAAATTGATGACTTTATAAATACAGTTCAGGTTGTCTTCCATAAACAATGACATTTTGAGAGGTAACTGGTGTGAAATAAATTGCAAATAAAGGGAATAAAATAGTGTTAGAATGGTATAAAGAAAAAATGGAAAGAGATTCTTCTTTTACAATATAAAGCCTTAAATCAATCAATTTAAGGCTTTATTTACTTTAACATTCAATTTATTAGCTCAATATCTCACAGGGTGCTACACAATAGACCCAAGGACATCTTTTTATTCCCGGAGGCGGGCAGCATGCTTCTGAACAGCTTACAGCACCTCCATGGATGCTCTTCAGCTGATCTCTTGAAATTTTTTTACAATTTTTCATAGTCAAGTTGGGTTACGTTTACAATTTAAGGCTGATTTCCACCGCCACATCCATCGTATGGCATACATTGCCACTTGCCACCGATCAAACATATTTGACCACCAGGGCAGTTGATACCTCCTTTAATTGATTTCATTTCCTGTCTTTGGATTTTTTGTAAATTTTTCATAATATTTAGATTTAATGGAAATCTAAATTAATTAATTTTCATCAATTCAAATAAATTATTCTTAAAAAATATTATTTGCTATCCATTTATTTGTGTGATATTTTATGATACACCTTCTAAAAACCAAGTAAAACTCACATTTCGCAGGCTTTTATATTACATCAATATATCATTTACAGGCTGAATGGGTTGGGGAAGCTCTGTTTTCCCTAATATCTGTAAGAGATCAATCTCTATGGTACGGCAGATAGATAACATAGGAATATCAGTACCTAATCCTTCAAAAGGGTTTTCGGAGTAATCGCCTATCAGTTCCATCAAAACATAGATCCAGCCAACGATGGCCCCAAATGGGATCATCAACCATACTCCGGCTTCACCTAACTTTGCAAATTCTGCTACAATTCCCAATGGTAAAAGGAAAATAAAGATGCAGTTGAATATAAAACTCAGATTAGCATATTGACGCGGGATAGGAAATTTTTTAATCCGTTCAGCCCTTCCCTGATGATCATAAAAATCGGAAAGTACTTTCTGCATATCCAGCTGTCTTCGCATATGGATGATTTCCTTATCTTCAAGGTCTGCAAGATCCAGAGACTGTAAATTGATGATCTGGGTTGCTTTATTAGAAGCATGTACCAGTACAGACTCATCAAAAAAGTAATCTGTTTTCTGTTTTTCACTCAGAAAATCCTTAAACAAACCTACTCCTTCAGATTCCTGTCTCTTTTGGGCGATTTTCCCGAAGTGCTTTTTTAAGCTTACATGCTCCCATTGTGTAGGAACCAGCAATTGCTCTCTGAAAGTATAGAGCCAGGCTATATGACGATAAATTAGACGTTCCTTAATTTGCATGAGTTCCTCTGGGCTATACTGTGTATTGTCGCTGTTTTTTACAAAGGAATTAACCATTACCGCCCAGCTGCGACTGCTGTTGACTATGGCTCCCCATATTTTTCTGGCTTCCCAAACTCTGTCATAAGATTGGTTATTTTTGAAACCGATATAAAAAGCTAATGCAGTCCCTACTAAAGAAACCGGAAGCCACGGAATAGAAATCCAGTGCCAGCCTGCCACTTTATAGAGCAGAGACACCAAAATCATATAGGCTGTAAGCCACCAGATATGATGCCCGGCAAATTGTATAATTCCTCTTAATCCAATCGTTTTTCTTACAATCATGTTTTTTTAAATTATTTATGTTCAGAAAGTAAATGTAATTATTGAAAAATAACACTGCAAGTTTCATGAAGATATTAGGATTAAAATATTTTAACCTAGAGAAAATGTCGTTCAGTAAATTTTACTGAATCAACGATTCACTTTCAGAATAAAAATATTTAATTTCACATTGTTTCGTAATCATCTGTAACAAGTACCCATAATAAACAACTATTTTATAAAACCTAAATAAATCATGTTATTACCTATATTTGATGAAATACCAACGGTTCATTTTCCGATTCATTACATGGCCCATCTTGATTATCATTTAGGGCCAATCAATTATGAAAGAACGCCGCTGGATATATAATCAACTTAAAACTTTACCATACCCTAAAACCATGAAAGCAAAACAATTTCTAACTGCATTAATTCTTATCTCCGGAACTTTATCAGCTCAAAAAATTGAAACTGTAAGCCCTTATTTGGATCAATTTCAGAATGTAAGGGATTTTTACATTACTGATGATGAAAAAGAAGCCTATTTTACCATTCAGAGCCCAGGGCAGGATTTATCTCAGATCGTATGTATTAAAAATAAAAAGTGGAAAAATCCAATATTGCTGCCATTCTGTGACGGGTACTCTTATCTGGAACCTTTCTTATCCCAAGATGGGCTAAAGCTTTATTTCGCTTCGGACAGACCCAAATCAGAATCCGAAACAAAGAAAAGTGATTTTGATATCTGGTTTGTTGAAAGAAAGAGTCTTAAAGATCAATGGTCAAAACCCATCAATATGGGAAGTACAGTTAATAGTGAAAACAATGAATTCTATCCAACGTTATCCAATCATAACAACCTCTATTTCACCATGGATGCAAAATCAGGTCTTGGGAAGGATGACATTTACTACAGTCAATGGAATGGCAAAGAATATTCAAAACCTATGCTGCTAAATAATAATGTCAATAGTGAAGGCTATGAGTTCAATGCTTTCATTGCACCCGATGAGCAGATGCTCATCTATACGAAATACAATGCAAAAGACGGCCTGGGAAGCGGTGATCTCTATCTGTCAAGAAAAGATAAACATGGTGAATGGCAGCCTGCACAGCATATGGGTAACGAAATCAACACTAAGTACATGGAATACTGTCCTTTTTACAACAGCAAAACAGGTATACTTTATTTTACCAGCAAAAGAAACAGCCTGATTCCTCAAAAGTTTCAAAAGACAAATGATTTTCAAAAGTATATTTCATCCGGAGAAAATGGATTAAGCAAAATATATAAAATTCACATAAAGCTCTGAAAAAACAATCTGGCTAGTCTTGAAATTCCGTATGAAGTAGGTTTTAATTCAAAATCTTCATTCAATACTGTGTTTAAAAAATATATGAAAAGCATTCCAATATAAATTCACAAACAATTGAAAACCAAAATCTTGTAATTACTCATACTTATTTTTTATATCAATCGAACCTATTTTCATGGATAAATAAGGCCGAATACCTGCATTCGGTCGCCCAGGTTTAAGTTGTTCCACATCTTTGTATCGAAATAAATTTTTAACCTTAAAACAACGATACAATGAAAACTTCATTCACCTTCTTCGCAGTATTATTATTTATCAGCAGCTTTTCTTTTGGACAAGATATTTCTCAAAAGATAGACTCCATCATCAAAGATAATTATCAAAAAAATCCAAACATATCTATAAGTGTAGGCTTCATACATAATGATAAAAAATATTATACGACGTATGGAAAACTAAGTAAAGAAAGCCTGGTGGATGTCAACAAGAATTCTATATTTGAAATTGCTTCTATCACTAAAATTCTGACTTCTAATTTAATTGCCCAGGCTAGTCTTGAAAAAAAAGCTAAAAGTAGACGACTATATTGATGCTTATTTACCAAAAGAATATATCCTACAGAAAAACCTTAAAAACAAAATCAAGATTTCAGATCTGGCTTCTCATCAATCGGGCTTGCCTGACATAGATTTTGCTAAATTGATAGAACTTAATCCACAGCAGCCGGTAAGCAATGTTACTGAAGAATCATTAACCTCTATCATTAATAATTGCAGTGAGCTTATTGACTATGGAAAATATCGTTATTCCACCATCGGATATACTTTATTGGGGCAAATATTGGAAAAGGTGTATGGTAAAACTTATGATGCAATCATTCATGAAAAAATGATCAAGCCTTTACACATGACCAATACCCTTACAACTGATTTCAATGTAAAGAACATCACTACAGGGTATAATCCTAATGGCGGTACTCAGGAATTCTTCAAATGGAATGTTACGGCCTCAGCCGGTTTGGTGAAATCAAGTGCTTCTGATATGGTTACCTACCTGAAAGTAGTTTTAACCAGCGGAAATCCAATATCCGAAGCCGCCTTGATGACCGAAAAAATATATTATAAAGATGAAAAAAGAGAAATGGGACTAGGATTTAACATCAGCACTGATGATCAGAATACCATCTATCTGAAATCCGGTGATTCTATGGGACAATCTTCTATCATTTGTTATAATAGAGCCAAAAATTGGGGAATCATCATCCTTTTAAATCAAAGAAACTCAAAAATGAGACAAAACCTGTTGAATGAGATTTATGAAAAGGTTCTGAAATAATCCCTCCGGAATCATTGAAACAAAAGCCTATTGGCATTTTGAAACAATAAAATAGGTGGTCAAAATAGTCACCTATTTTTATTCTTTTGTGTAAGCGTTCTATTTATTATGGAATCTGTACTGCGAATAAGAAACTCGGCAAACTGCATAAAAACTGAAACGAATCAAATAATTTATTTTTCTGATCACAATTATCAGACTTGCTTTGTAAAAAAATTATGAAACAGTTCTTATTTTACTTAATAACGATCACATGTATGACAACAGGAAATTTAAAAGCGCAGAACAAAACATTTGAAAATGATGCTAAAACAATCGATGCATTAATGAAAGCCAGTTATGAAGTTGTTTCCGGAGAAAAGGGAACAAAAAGACAATGGGAAAGGGATCATTATCTGCATCATCCCAAAGCAGTCTATTCGTATTTTGACAGAGAGAAGAAAAAACAGGCCACGATGACGTTGGAAGAATTTCATAAAGAAACAGATGATATGGTCTTTCATACGGCTTTTTATGAAAACGAAGTGAATAGAGAAGTCAGAATCTTTGGCAATATTGCAAATGTTTGGAGTACTTATGAAACAAGGTTAAAAAAGGATGGAAAAGTTGAAAGAAGAGGAATCAACAGTATTCAGCTAGTTTTTGAAAATAACCGCTGGTATATTATCTCCTGGACATTTTGTGGAGAAACCGATGAGAATAAAATTCCTAAAACATTTGACAGGAGTTAAAAAAAAATAATTCCTATAACAAAGCTTTCTTTTTCTAATTAATTACAAATACCTATAATATGTAATACCCATTTTCAATGCTTTAAAAGAGTAAATTCATATCCATCACTGTTCTCTAAGAAGCAGTCTCAAAAGCCAAATTATTTGGCTTTTGTTATTGACTATGTGTCTAAATAGAATTCATTAATTGAAAGGAGATAATCCTCAATTTCTGAGGAAGGAAGAATCTGCTTGGCAATTAGGCATATAAGATTCTTCACTTCATCTTATTTCGTTCAGAATACCATTTTTGAGACAGCCGCTTTTCATGTAAATAAGCAATTTTTCAGCTTGTAACGGAGATATAGAAGAACATCTCTTTACAAAAGACGCGCTATTTTTTTAGTCCCGTTTTCCATTAATATACGCATACATCGCTGTGGCATGTCCGTGTCCCAATTCAAAATCTTCTTTTAACCAATTGATTATTTCCGTGGCTTTTATTCCTTTTTTTATTTTCCCTTCTTCTGTAAATCCTTTTTCAGCCGCTAAAACTTCAAAATCAGAACGATCTTTTCCTGTTTTTTCTTCAATGTTTTTAATATAGGTTTGAAATGACATAATATTTTGTTTTTTGGTTAATCTTATTTTTTAAATATACGCTTTTGAATATAAAATCAATCTTACTATATTCTATAAAGCTTTGCTGTTGTATGAAAAAGCACTCTGATATTCTTATCCAAACAATCTTCATGGAGGTTTCATCTTACTTCACCAGCTCTATAATCTTTTTCAATTAAAAATAAAACGAATAATCCCCCAAACCCACTGTTTATCGCAAATTTAAATTAACTTCGTACCACCAATAATCATAATAACAAATCCATGTTAGAGATCAGAACCAGCTGCGAAAATTGTCAGAAACCCTTACCCTATGATTCGCCTGAAGCCATGATATGTACATTTGAGTGCACATTTTGTAAAGATTGTGTTGACCATATTTTCAAAAATGTCTGCCCCAACTGTGGTGGTGGACTGGAAAAACGCCCCATCAGGCCCAAAAGTCTTCTTGCAAAATATCCCGTAAGTTCAGAAGTGGTATATCAACCCATTAACGAAGCTGAGTTCAAAATTAAACAGGAGAGATTAATTGATATTCCTTTAGGTGAGCGATAAAAACCCTATAATACTTGATTCAAGTTCCTTTTTTTGATCAATTTAAGGTATTTGTATTGATCTTATGATGAAGTCTGCTGTAAGTTAAAAACCGTACCCGCCGGATCTGTAATCCAGTGCATATTTTCCGGAAGTCCCTCAATTTCATTATTATTGTAATAGGTTTGGATACTCTGATAATATACATGTATGGATTTAAGATATACAATTTCAGGTTCCAGCAAGATGTCCGATGTTATTGGAATGAGATCCGGTCCATAGAGCAGCTGCTACTTAGTCAGTTTGGCTTCTTTAGGAGACATCCCAAAATGTTGTTTGAAAGCTTTTGAAAAAGATTCTATAGTGGAAAAACCAACTTCAACAGCTATAGACGCAAGACTTTCCTGAGTATAAAGTATTCGTTTATAAGCATTTTGCACTTTAAGTCTTTGCTGGAAAGCTCCTATGGTTTCCCCGCAGTTCTACTTAAAGATACGCTGAATATTTCTGTAAGAATAATTAGATACTTCCTCTAAATCTTTTACAGAAATCTGCTGGTCATAATTTTCCTCAATGAAATTGATGACTTTATAAACACAGTTCAGGTTGTCTTCCATAAACAATAGCACTTGGGAGGTAAATGGTGTGAAATAAATTGCAAATAAAAGAAATAAAATAGAGTTAGGATCATATAAAGATTTCCTTTTTATTGCAAAAAGCCTTAAATCAATCAATTTAAGGCTTTTGTTTACTTATACTACAAAGCTATTAGCTTAATATCTCACAGGGTGCTACACAATAGACCCAAGGACATCTTTTTATTCCCGGAGCTGGGCAACACGCTTCTGAGCAGCTTACTGCACCTCCATTGATGCTCTTCAGCTGATCTCTTGAAATTTTTTCACGATTTTTCATAATCAAGTCAGATTAGGTTACCATTTAGGGCTGATTTCCACCGCCGCATCCATCATAGGGCATGCATTGCCATTTTCCGCCAATCAAACATATTTGGCCACCTGGGCAGTTGATACCTCCTTTAATTGATTTCATTTCCTGTCTGTCGATTTTTTGTAAATTTTTCATAATATTTAGATTTAATGGAAGTCTAAATTAATCAATTTTCATTAATGTAAATTAAAATATTTTATAAAATTATTATAAAATTTATTTTATGATTTAGTTATTTACATTTTTACATAATAAAAAATACAAGGGGTCTTATTTTATTATCTTAATTTAATTGATTTAAGTATAATAGGATTCTTAGCTCTAAGATTTACTAGAATCCTTTTCTTTTTATCATTAGAATACTGCAACACTAAAGTATCTTTTTTTAATTCTAATATGTCATATGTTTTATTTTCTATTTTTAAAATATTAGTTTTTTGTTGGTAGTCCCATTTCATAATAGGTTTCACATCATTCATTCTAAAGCTCCTTAAAGTATTGCTTGAAAAAATCAAATCCTTTATAATCAATATTTCCATTATTATAAAATACGTATCCATAATTAATATTTTTATAAATATTTTCTTCTTTAGTATATGTAAAAATATACCAAAAACTATTCTCTTCTGTTAATTTTTGCTCTAATGAACTTTTAGCACAGCTTGATAAAAAACTATTTAAGATTAGGAGCGCTATTAGATTTTTCATATGTTACAGATTTAGTTCCACTACTTGGAGTGTTTATATACATTTTTCCGGTTGATTTATCAAATAATAATGAATAACCAGATTTGTTAGTATTAAAATTATTTATTAAATCAAGTGCCTGTTCTGGATTCCCCTCTTGATAATATGAATTCATTATTAATTGTGAAAAATATGCTACTTCACCTTCTTGATGGGTTGTTGATGATTCTTTAAAAGTCCAATGATTAACAGCTTTATTAGCAACCACCGCATGAGAATAAAAAGTAGAAGCTTCAATATTATGATTATCATCATATTTGTGCATATTTTCATGATATGCAATATTCATTAAATCATATTTATTATTCACCATAGGATGCAAATAGCCATTCTTTTGTGCATTAAAAACAATACCTCCTTCATTATTATAGTATGCAGTAGAGTTATTACTTCTTTCCGAAGTTGTACTAATATTTGTTGCCCCAATTTTTGAGCCATAATAGGCAATAACATTTTTACTTGCCTTCATATTAAATTCATAATTTTTAGCCATTGGAAGATTTCCTAATAATAAAGATTTATTCTTATGAACCAAAGTAATATATTTAGATCCATTATTGACAACTCTATTAATACTACCATCATTATTTAAATAAATGATATCTTTAGGAGCCATACCATCAGGATCAGTAAATCTAACTGGGTTATCAAAAGTATAAACATACGGATTCCAGTTAGGCATTTTCCCTGCCAAAGGATCCACTCCATACCAAAAACTTAATCTCGGATTAAAATATCTTGCCCCATAATAATACAATCCTGTTTCGGAATCCAGTTCTTTTGCATTGAATTTATAAGGGTTATCATATTTTCCAGTAACCTTTTGCTCTACAAATGTTTCTCCGAATGGTAAATTTAAGAAAAATTGGCTTGCAACCCCATTATCATCAGTCACAAAATTTGCTGTGCCAAGCTGGTCCCCATGAAGATAGAACAAACCTGCCTGAGCCGGTGATATAGTCAACGCTGCTTCAATACTGGTATTATCAATACCTGCTTTGTCAAGATAAGTCTTGAAATCTCCTTCCAGATCAGGTGCTTCATCTTTTGAGATATCTTTCATTGCATCAGGAGCCATTCTTGAAAGAACGCCGCTGGCGTTTTTAGACACACGACTAGCAATTCTCTGGCTTCCAATATAATAATGATTAGTATAAGCACCCTCAGAACTTACTACAAGATATGGACTTGGATAAAGAGTATATCCTTTCAGTTCCAATTTACCATCTACCAATACTCCATTTTGATAGAGCTTTGGTCCACTTTTCAGGTTATATTTAATAATCCTATCCCCATTATCATCATAAGCATGATACTGAAATACATCTTCATCTTTAGAAAAATAGGCCTTCATATTATCTTCTTCATCCCAAAACATCTGTCTACGCTTACCTGAGGATATATTTTCTACAGGATTTCCATTGAGATCATATGTAAGACTTTCGGAGGTAGAATTATTCAGATTGGATACTGTAATCGCCTGATGTGTTCCATTTTTGTAGGTATAAGAGTTATTATAAGTATTCAATGTATTAGTAACCCCTGATACGGAATGCGTTTGCCTTTTTGTATTGATTCCACCTGCTGATGTATAAGTAAGGAAAGTTTCATAGCTTGCATTCATATTACTCGGATCCATTGGTTCTTTTATATTCTTTAGCATAGCACCCACTGAATAAGTAAGGCGATTTAAACTGTCATATGCGTAGCCAAGATAATAGTTCCCTCCTAATTGATTAGGCGTAATATTTCCTGAATTGGTATTGCTGATGATATTCCCTACAAAATCATAATCATATGCATTCTGTAAAAATGTGGTATAGTTATCCTTTATAAGGGAATGAACTCTTAATTGTCTTTTTTTAGGGGTATAGGTAAATGTTGAATAGGTATTATTTCCATTGAGTATTTTTGTTCTCTGCTCAAATTCATCATACTGAATATCCTTTACATAGTCTCCTAGATTACTTTTTACAGATTTAACATTTCCTCCTAAGTCATAATTATATTCTACTGATTCCCCATCTGCATACGTAATATTTTTTATACGATTCCAGCTGTCATAGATGTACTTTGTAGTAAAGGTTGATGGTGCTGAAATATATACCCCCATTACCCTCCTTCTCTCTGTACTTACTTCACCCATATCACCATAAGTATAGTTCACATCTCCTGTACCGTCTTTCTTAGTAACTACCTTTCCTATTCCATTACCTGTAGTTCCATAAGTATATTTAACATTGGCAGGATTTACAGCTCCGTTAGGCAAATCAGTATAGATGATCTCTGTCAATCTATTAACATTATACCGATACCTTATTCCCATCCCTGTATTGAGAAGATTAGCTGTTGATTTACCTTTGATTTGACCTGCCTTATCATATCCTATATTTGTTAATCCTCGATCAGGATGTAGCTCCTGTGTTCTTCTTCCGCCAAGGTCATAAGTATAGGTTGTAGTCTTATTCTCAGGATCCGTGCTTGTTAATAGTTGCCCTACAGCATCGTATTTAAATGTTGTAACAAGAGGCTGGGTCCCTAAATAATTTCTAGACACTATCACCTTCCCTTCAGCATTGCTAAGGTTCTCTGATTTAAGATTAGTGCTTAGATTCTGTTCTTTTGTTATTGTTTTCTTGAATAAAGCTCCCTCAATATCATAAGAACTGATGGATATACGACCTTCTTCATCCCATTCTTTTACAACCCTTCCAAGAGCATCATACTCAACGGTACTGAAATAGGGTGAAAGGCTTGTTTTCAGTTTTTTGTTTAACACCGCATCCTTGGCTTCAAATGTTGATTGATATTGCTTAACAGGTCTTCCAAACACATCATATTCTGTCATACCTGAAACAGACATTTTCTCGTCTGCTCCAATCTGAATATCTTTTTTAACCTGAACGGTTCTCCCCATACAATCCGCAAATGTTATCGTTTCTATTGGATTATTCGGATGATCCGGATCATAATTTTGTGTAGTAGAAGTATAAAGATTTATCTGATTGTTATTTGCTGAGAAAGGATTCATGGAATAGTTATACTTTACGGTATAAGGAGAAATACCATTTTCTTTTGGTCCCAGTATGGTGGTAAGCCTTCCATAGTCATCATAGGTATACTTGATTTTATGACCTGCAGCATCCGTAGATTCTATAAGGCTATCCCAGATCGGATCATATATTGACGAGGAAAATACTCCAAAACTATCTGTTACTTTTATTACATATTTATTCAATATATCATAGTCATAATTTAAAATATATCCCACTGGATTTTTGACTGACTTTATATTTCCAAAGGAATCGTAAGTATAATTGGTTTCAGCAGTTTCAGTATTGTTTAGTTTTACCATAACTTTCATTAAGACTCCCGTATTAGGATCTATTTGTGAATTACGCTGCCTCATCATCGTATTGCTGTTATTAAATACTTTAATCTCTGAAGGAATATTAAGAATATTTTTTGCTGTTAGAGTAGCAATATCATGATACATCATTGTAGTAAAGTAGCTACCTAACGGATCATTGCTGGCATATCTAAAAGCAGTAAGCTGCCCTTTATCATTATAGGTCATTGTAGAACTCGTAGTTAGCGTCCCTCCACTTTCTAACTTTGAATTCACTGTAACTGTAGGAAGAATAACAGTCATTTTATTTCCCTTAGTTCCACCCGTGTCATAGCTTTCAAAATCCTGCTCAGGGAGTTCTGCCAGCTGAGTATAATTGTTTACGTATTTATACTGTTTATACTGATTTATTGTAATCCCTTTTAATGTAGCAGGGCCCATATAGGAATCCGTTTTTCTAGGCAGTCCATTATTATAATAAGTACTGTTATAAAAACTTTGGGCTGTTTTACTATACACATTCGTTCCCTTCATATTTTCAGTAATGACTTCACTAAATCCATAATGACTTCTTTCCCTTCTGTCGTATCTGGAGTTCAGGTAGGTGAAACGGGCTACCATATCCTTTTCCAGGGTTGGCTGTGTATAAGTATTTGAATCTACATTAGGATTCAATATTGTAACCTCCTTCATCACCAACCTTGCATTCGGATCGTTATAAGTAGGCGTTGTAAACTCATAGTCAATAACAAAGCTTCCGTTCGTGGCAACTTCCGTCACTTTAGCAAGCTTATTGGTACGCCCAACATTAGAATAATTTACCTGCAAACCATTATCATGATTTATCACAAGATCCGGGAAACCATCTCCATTGATATCCCTAAGGCCTTTATTGATTTCAGACATAGATACCCCAATATTAGCACTCATATCTGCTCCTGCTCTAAAATAAAGGATGGTAACCCCAAATAGCCAAACAATTGGAATATTCAGATAAAACCCACCATTTAGAGTTAAAGCTCCATTGTATGTTGCACTGTCATTACCAAGATTAACAGAGCCGTCAGCTCTTGATAAACTTTGTGGTGACTCAAACCTGTTTCCTGAGTTATAACTCACAGATGTATAACCCATTTTGTCTGTTGATAAAAGATCCACTAATCCATCTCCATTCACGTCCTGAAGAGAAACTTTACTACTTCCTGTTGAAGATGAGCCGGTAAGACTTCCAGAAACTCCCCAGCCGGCACTGAATGTAGAAGTAGCCGCAAGCATTCCCGAAAGGCCACCTCCTATACTAACAGATGTTGCCCCTACAGGAGCTGAAGAAGACATAGCTAAATCAGGAAATGGCTCGAAGGCATTGTCAATTCTTCCATTACCATAATTCAGTTTATATTGCACTTGTCCATCAACAACTTCAACTCTATCTGGAAGCCCATCACCATTAATATCCATCCAGTATTTCTGTGCCTTATCATAAGAATTGGTAAAATCAGAAAAGCTTGTTCCACCTGACCAAGAAGGTGAAGTATCCGGTTTTGAATCTGAATCTGTATTATTTGTATTTCTTCCAACGGTCTTCACTGCTGAAACACTAAACGCAATTGTATTAGTGCTTTGAAAGCTATCACTATTAGAAATAACAGAATCTGCATTATTCTCCAGGTTTCTGCCTTGTGATCCATTAAGCCCGCCTAACGAGTTGGTAAGCTGAGACTCTGTTCTGTACAGCATATCAGGATAACCATCTCCGTTGACATCAAAAAAGTCCTGTGTATTGATATTTCCATACCCTCTTAATTCTGAAGTAGATTTTGAGATCACTGGAATACCAATTCCCCAGTTAGTTGTCTTTGCTTTACTTTTTTGCTTTTTCTCTATAGCATACATACTTGTACTTGCATTTCCTGCCACCTCAACATCCGCTTCATCCGGATCATCATCTACAAAAAACGGAGCCATTGTTTCTTCATCCCTGAATGAAGCAGGTTTTGAAAACTGCTCTGTAAAACCATTATTAATCCACTTCTCAACCAATACATTATTTTCTTTTGCTTTATAGGTTGTCATAGGAACAATAGGATTAAATCCTGCAAGTATGTTGGTATTCGCCATACTCTGAAAATCTGCCTGAACAATATCTCCAATACATTCTCCATACTCATTTTGATCTGTTATTCCATCACATGATCCAAAATCATAATTGAACTGTCCGAATGGGGAATCCAGGAATTCACTATTAATCAAAGCCCCATACGAGTCTCTTGGAGTATCGGAATTTACTACATAATCCGGAGTGGTTACACCAGATGGCTGAGTTGGAATATCTCTTGGGCCGGTAGGTGGATTCAGTTGGTTTTGTGTTCTCTTAACATCTTTGCTTTCGTTGTAAATAAATTGTCCCCAGTTATGGTATACTGCACTTATACTATTGAATTCAGCAGTATTTAATGCAGTCTCTTCAGTAGACCCTAAATAAGTATTAGATCCATAATGGATATTAAACATATTTTTTTGAAGCTGGGATTTTAAAGCTTCATATGCATCTCTATCCTTTCGGGTATTACAGTATACTACAATATCAATTTTATCTTCCAGTTTAACCGCCTGATATGGGTTACCTGTGTAGAATGGAATGGGACCAGTACCATTTAATGAAGTTTCTGTAAGACCTGTGTAAGAAATTTTCACCCATCTTTTCCCTAAGACATGCCCATTTTTCTTGATTACATAAAAAAAGCTTCCCAATAATGCAGGTGAGAAACCAAAATTTTGATTAAGTGAAATATAATAATCATTAATTCCTCCTGGCATATTTCCCAAATCAGCTACATGAAATTTCTTTTTAAAATCCCTAACATAGTAAGAAGGATAACTTGCAACATCATAAGCTTTAGCCCCATATTGTGTTACCAGAATATTTTTCCATTCAAGATCCTTATGCATATATGAATCCGATTCCACAGAGAATTTCAGATGATACTCTCCCATTGGCGTTGAGTAATTCATATCTACAGCATCAATATCTACAGGACCGGCAGACTCACTATAGGTTTTTGTATAAAGCACGATAATATTGGAAGGACCTGAAGTTACCACTTTTGAAAGGGTTATCTTAAAAGTAACATTATCATTCAAACGGGGAACAGTAAATCCTGGAATACTGATTGAACCTGAGCCAAGCACATCACATTTTAATGTTTTTGTAAGATTATTCAGGAAATATTTATCTTCATACCTCAGGTTATTAGGCTGAAAACCGTCCAATTCTTCCTGGGCAGTATCTGGAATTGCCACTCCCTGAGCATTTACATATTGAACGGATGGCGCTGAGTTCACTTCATAATTAACCCCCGCTTTTTTATGCAGCCTAAAGTAAATTTTTTCTCCTGATTCTACATAAATACGACTAGAACTGTCAATACCAAGAGGCGTACCCTGATAGTCATTATAATGTTCAATAGAAATAGGCTGACTAGGATTTCCTCCAATGAGTGTGGTTAGAAACAGTCTTCCATTTTTTGGCTGATAACGAGGATCCAGCATTTCAATTGAATACACAGCTCTTGCCTTCGTCTCCTGCATATCCGTAATGGAAATATTATCTGTAATGGTAACATATCCGGGTTTTGGAGCAATCCATACTCTTACAACATCATTTTTAGCCTTTACCGGCTCTTCTGCCTCATCCCTATCAATATCCTCCGGCTCTGTATAAGGAACAGGAATACTCCCTTTCATCACCATATTCTCCGTCATATCACTTGTTGTAACCATTTCCGGCTGCCCATTGTCGTTTATTCTATTAAACCAGACTTTATCATCCTTAACAACATCAGGCAAGCCATCTGAGTTAGCATCTATCAGATAAACAGGTGTATTGGTTTTACTTTCAGACCAGCTTTTTGTAAAATCAAATCCCATCTTCCACCAGTTGAAAAGAATTGTTGCTCCTGTACTTAATGTACTTCCGGTAGTTTTATTGAAGTTACTATTCAGGTTAAGTACATTGGTTTCAGGGGTATCAAACGAAAGGTTTCCGGCACCATCTAAAGAACCAGGAATCAATCTAATCCCATTATCTCCATTTCTCTTGCGATAGAGAATATCAGCAATACCATCGCCATTAAAATCCAGCAGCTCCTGTCCTCTCTTAATATCAGGATATGATTCTCCAACAAATCCACTTACCATAAAATTCTTGTCTCCCGAAGTATGCGGAGTGAATAATCCAAGCCCCACTCCTATTCTTAGCGACCAACCCCATTCAAAATTGTTATCAGCACTTATCCTTGATGGTGAAAGGGCACCATTTACCGCACCTGAAAAAGCCTCCGGCTTAGGAGCATTAACAACCTTGGCAGGTCCAAAATCCCCTTTAGAAATATCATTATAATATTCGAATTGATAATTAACCCCCGGTCCTTGGAGACCTTTAAGAACTGTTTTATAATATTGCCCTGTATCATAATCAAATGAATACTTTATTTCAGCATGCATATTATCATAATAAACGTTAACAGTACTCAGTTTATCAATTACAACCCTTTTTACCCCTTCTCTGGTGTTAATAGAATAGTCTGGCCGGTTTATATCTGTAGGAGCAAAGCTAACAGTATATGGACCATCGGCATCCCCAACTCCCGAGTACTTAATGGTTGCAATATGAAATACCCGCCCTTTTGCCAGATTAATATTGCCAGAATTAACAGGATATGAATTTGTCTGCAAGATCCTGTTCAAATAGTTGTATTTAATATTATTATTATGAACATCAATTTCTTTTGTAATACCCCATTGTACAATATTACCGTCATCTTTCTTTACTACAGCATTATCACTCACCGTTGTTTCTGTTCCGCCGTAATATTTCTTTGTTCCGTCTGTTGTTGTTACCACCCAGGTATAATCAGACGGATAAGCACCAAATCTTTCAATTTTTATAAAATTATTATTCTTTCTCAGATAGAATCTTTTTGAACCTGATCTGTTTCTGGATTGCCTTGAAATATCCATTGATCCAGGAACGTCAACATGTCTATGAGGAAGATAATCCCCTTCATACATAAGCATTTCACCATCCAATAAGTAAATTTCCGATTCAAAACCTTCATCAAATGCAGGTGTTCCCCATCGGGTATCCAGAGTAATTCCTGAAACGCCTGAAATATCCCAGCCTTCTCCCATCCAGCCATTGCCTTTGCTGCTACTATAGGTTACAGCCAGCTTAGGCTGCATTCCATTGACGCCCCTGGGAATATCAATTGGATAAGACATGGAAGCATCTCCTTTTTGGCTTGCACCAGGTGGAGAAAGCAGCTGAACACGTGCCATAGGATCTCCGGCCTTTAAACCACTGATGCTTGTAGGCGCAAATGAATTCACCGTTGGAGACTCCGGAACGGAAATAATACCATTAATATAGTCATTGTCATTGTCGCTTTCTATAATGACAACCTTTGATTTTTCATCAACAAAGGATGATGATTCTATACGCCACTGCTTCTTTTCATAATCAAAATAAAAAGCTTTGATATCCTGAGGTGAAGTGAGACCCAATAATTTCTCATCATAAGGAATGGAAATTTTCACTTTTTTATTCAGTTTTCCGGAAGTCACAGAAAACCTGTAAGCATTATTACTCAGCGTAACATTTTTAAGTCCCTGAGAGGTCGTGGGAAAATCTTTCTCACGTAACTTAAGAACTTCAACAGAGGCAGACTCTGAGGTTTCCTTATCGATATTTATTTCAAGCCCTTCATATTGATATTTAAATTCTCTGTCCTTAGAAATTTCAATTTTTTGAGGAATAAAATTTCCTTTATCAACTATTTTAAAAGATTTTGTAGCCGCAGGAATTTTATAGGTCTGAACAATACCACCCAACGAAACAGAAAACTGCCCTGACTGCTTTTCCCGATCTGTAAGTTCGATAAGCTTTTCAAATTCTCCATCCTTAACTGTAACAGATTCATTGTTGATTGATACATTATCAGAGTTATGAGCAAATCCTGTAATATAAAGCTTGTTTTCAGACAAAATAGAATTCAGAATAACATGCTGGTTTTGATTTTGGCTGTAATCGAAAACTACTTTTACATTTTTGATCTTATATTTCACTCCTGCCAAAGGTGATGTAAATAGAACCGTATTGGCACCATTTTTCAAAAGATCAGCATTAATTTCTTCTCTCTGATGGTTCCATTTAGCGCTGGGAACAATAATATTTCCTCCCAAAGCAACATTGTGATTCAAAGATCTTGAAACACATTGATAAGACTCAAGTCCAAATAAATCATATTCCAGATATACTCTACTGTTTATAATTTTTTCAGGAATCTCAATAGTAAAAAAGTTATCACTTATCAGATCTTCTTCTTTATTGGAAAATATACCAATAACCCCCTGTTTTTCCTTTGCTTCAAACTCTTTGATAAATTTCGGATTTCTTTTATACCTAACTTCATGAGTTGATGTTTCTGCAATTTCTTGAGAAACTTTCGGATTCATATCTTTATTGGTAACCTCTGATAATAAATGGTCTTTAGATTCAGCTATTTCAGGAAGATCTTTAGTATCTGTAATGGCAAGCTCATTCCCAAAGTTCATTTGCCGCATAAGATCTTTTTTGAATAAACGCACTTTGTATCTGTCTTCCTTGTTAAAGCTCGCAAAAACAAACATACAAGCAAAGAAGAGCGCAAAAATGCATGACTTCCTGGTAATAGGGAGTTTGTTTAAATTAATTTTCATGGTGTGATGTTTTATTCTACTATTAGTTTGAAGGTCTTTATAATTTTCCCATTCTGAGTAAGATTAATCAGATACCCGCTTTGAGTTTTTAAATGGCTTATATAGCTGGTTGATTTTTCATCAATTTTTTCTAATGAGACTAATCTTCCTCCAGCATCATATATGGAGACGGATAGATTTTCCATAGCTGGAAAACGAAGGGTAAATGTTTGACTTGATTTAACGGGATTTGGATAAAGTTCAATTTTTCCATAATCTAAGGAAAGATGATCTGCCCCTATAGTGCTTCCCGATTCTGAATTTTGGGATCTTGGATCCTTTAAAGGACTTATTGCAAAAGTGAACTTTGTAGTGTTTCCACCTTCTTTTTCTGTAATAAAATCTACCTTATTGAAAAAAATATATTTCTCATTTTCAACGCCCTGTATTTTTCTGATTTCCCCGAGTGAATTTTTAAGAAATAACCAATAAGAGATAGACTGAGATTTGGGATTAAGCAGCGCTTTTTCAATTCTTACTTTATAGTCTTTCTTTTGTATGACAGAACCTATAAAGTTAATTTCCCAATTTCTCTTTACAGTGCTAAAGTTTCCATCCTGAACAAGTTGCAGTTCCCTGTTATCATCAGACCAGATTACAAACTCCTGATTATTAAATGTTGCAGCATTTTCTGCATTTGTCCGTTTAATGTCATTTTTACCAATGGTTACAATCTGATCCTGGGTATTTGTAGACTGTTTCTGATAGAGCTCATTGCCATCATCCCGCCCCAACCCTGTTGGCCGGTATTTATATTCTCCATGCTTCTGAGGATCCCATAACTCAGTTCCTTCACTGCTAAAGTATTTTCCTTTTTCCAGTGAAATTCCATATTTTAGAGATAGGTATGAATGGATTTTGTTAAGCTCGTCGGAAGTAGCCATTCTCGTCAGAAAGATCATTTCATAAAGATTCTGATCTGCAAATCGTATTTTTAAACTATCAGAATTTCCTTTTTGAGTATCTGCATTACCAATAAATGTAAACAAACTGGGGCGTTTTCTAAGTTCTATATCATTTTTTCCCCCTTTATGATAATTATTATTGGATAATGACAAGGTTTTCTCCGTGTCCTGCCAAATCATTTCGTCTTCCTTGGAAGAATGAACTAAACTTAATGTATGGCTTTTATCTCTACTATGCCGGATATATTTTTTAAGAAGCTTATCTCTTATACCGCAATGAAAGTTAAGAAGGCTTTCTTCTTTACATTTTAGAGCCTCACGGGAATTAGGAATGACTCTTTCCCACAGTTGAGTTTCTGTTGTGGTTATCAATTGCGAAAAAAGATGCTGAGAACTGAAAAGCAATGCAAAAAGCATAACTTTATGAAAGTTAGGTTCGATCATGGTATTAAGTTTTTTTTCATTACAACCTATAAACATCTTTGCAACAGGACATGAACTATAAATAAGATTCACATATAAGCCTGCTTTCAATAAGATGCCTTAATTTTTTAGGCTGTATTCAATTCCAATATTAAAGAATTATCCAATATCAAACAATAGACAAAATGTTAATATTTTTGCGAATATATTATAAAAACAAATTAAAAATATAAATATATTCAAACAAAACCTTATGAACACAGAAAAAAAATCAATGAAAATCATTTGAATAAAATTCGTATAATTTCTATTAATACCGAATCTAATTTTCTAAAAAAGAATTATATATAATTTAATAAAAGGTACAAAAAAAAACAAGTCACTATTAACCAGCATGACACATTATTTAATTTATACATTTTCTACAAATAACATTTTTCACCCCGTAGAATTCAGTAAATAATCATGAGAATAGTATCAAATTTAGATTAACTTAGTATCTCAAATAATCATATTTACTCAATAAATGTTAGAGATCAGAACCAGCTGCGAAAATTGTCAGAAACCCTTACCCTATGATTCGCCTGAAGCCATGATATGTACATTTGAGTGCACATTTTGTAAAGATTATGTTGACCATATTTTCAAAAATGTCTGCCCCAACTGTGGCGGCGGACTGGAAAAACGCCCCATCAGGCCCAAAAGTCTTCTTGCAAAATATCCCGTAAGTTCAGAAGTGGTATATCAACCCATTAACGAAGCTAAGTTCAAAATTAAACAGGAGAGATTAATTGATATTCCTTTAGGTGAGCGATAAAAACCCTATAATACTTGATTCAAGTTCCTTTTTTTGATCAATTTAAGGTATTTGTATTGAACTTATGATGAAGTCTGCTGTAAGTTAAAAACCGTGCCCGCCGGATCTGTAATCCAGTGCATATTTTCCGGGAGCTCTTCGATTTCATCACAAGTCTCTACCCCATTTGATTGCAGATATTTTGTGGCTTCTTCAACATTGGGAACGGTAAGCTGCAACCAGGTTTCTGAATGCGTATAATTATCTACACAGTCTAACCAAATGATAATGTTCCCGAATTTTACTTCATGAGTCCGGGAAACCGTTGGATTCTCAATTTTCTTCTCCTCCACAGGTAATTTTAAAATGTCTCTGTAAAAAGCAACGGTCTTCTCATATTTATTTTTCGGAATTTTAATGGCGATATTGATTCCTGCTTCAAATTGGATACTCATAGTTAATTTTTTATTTTCATTTTGTTGTATAAAGCTATCAAAATGATTTTTCAGAAAGGTTGTCCTATGGCAAGATTCACTCATAAAAAAACCTGCCTCTTTAGGAGACAGGTAAATTTCCCGGAAATCTGCAGCATCTTATACTTTTATATCAATACAATTGATCCAGACTTGCTCCCGGTCCTGAGTTTTAAAAAAATTCTCAAGTAAGTATTCATGGTTATGTTTTACTTTTTCATTGAAATAAAGCTTTCCGTTGACATATACTTTTACTTTTTCCTTCAGATTCACTACTTCAGGTGAAATATTAATCGAAAAGGATTTAATACCAGAGATCTCAATCCGGAAAGTATTATTCTCATACTTTGCTTTTATTTTACCTGATTTCCTAGGAAAATCAAATGCTTTTTTATCTACGCTCTGCATCTTCAAACTATCATTATCATCATAGGCCAGCCACTTATTGATTTTAAAGTTCAGTTCTTTGTGCCAGTTGGCCTTTTTACTTAATGTATCCAATTTGATGTTGGAGATCCAATCTATATTTCCATATCTTTCATCATCAAACTCCCATGAGATCTCCTTTGGAAATGGATTTCTGTTTCTACTCTTCAGATCTTTAAAAAGGATCTGATAAGCTGGCTCCGATTCGTTAAACTGAGGAAACCAGTGTGGAAATCCATTGTAACGATACTCTTTGTAATCAGCCTGAATCCCATTCATCAGCTTTGAAAAATCATCATTTGCGTTTGGTGGATAATAATAATCCTTATCTGTTGAAAAGCTTATAAACGAACGGTTTTTAATATTTTCTACAAACGTTCCGCCTGTAAAAACTTTAGGATAGGTATTAAATCCATAAAAACCAGCGAATGGTGTGGATTCTTTCATCAGATAAGAAAAAGAACCTGTTGCTCCATTCGAGTGTCCCGCTATAAAAACTTTGTTATCATCAATATTAATCGTCTTTTTAATCTGTTTAAGCATTTCAGGAATCATAAAGAATCCATCATCAGACAGCATCCAGTTATATTTTTTGTCAGCCCTCGGAAAAACCATAATAACATCATTCTGGTCCGCATACTTCTTATAATATCTGTTCCAGCCTCCTAAATTCCAATCCGCCAGCTGATAATCTATCAACTCATTATTTCTTACTGCCCCATGAAGAAAAAACAGCACAGTATATTTCTTTTGAGGATTATAATTTTGAGGAAAATGAATAAAAAATGAAGTGTTAGCAGAATTGTTTATTTTAAATGCAATAGAATAATCACGATCCTTTTTCGGTAGATAAGGATTAAGATTTCTGATCTCTTTGTACAAAGCCTCAGAATCTTTAATTTCCTTTAATCTATTTTCTTTAACACTATAAAATTCATTCTCTTTTTCTTTTAGCTCATCATAAAACTGAGTCTTGTACTTTACTGCCTGCTCCTTCAATGAAGCCCATCTTGGATCTGATAGTAAATTTTTATATTCATTTTCTGCATCATCTTCAAGAATATAATTCCAGCCGGGAAAACTATTCCCGCTTCCTTTTACTGAAGAAAGTGGTATCAGATATTGAAATGCTTTATCATTACTTTTCAGCTTTGAAGCCAGAATGGAGGCATTATATAATCCGTCACTATCCTTATTTTGTGGATAGCTTCTGAATGCCTCTTCATATAAATCAAGCGCTTTTCTATACCCTGCTTCATCTTTAGCTTCATCCATTACTTCTGAGGCCCTTTCTGTTAATGTAGAATAATTTTCCTGAGCTTCCACAAAAAAACCAAACAGAATCATCAGCATTGCTATACCATATTTCATCAATACCATTTATGCAGCAAAACTAATCACAGTAAATCAGAAAAAATTGTAAAAATGGAACATTATTACTGAAGGCAGCAAATGCCAGAAGGTATCTTCCTGACCTAATACAGTTCCTTTCGAAAAAAAAGATTTTGGAGAATTTTGTGTGAGGTTTTTATACGTTTTATTGAAATGAGACTGGTCATTAAAATTAAACTCATGGGCCAGTTCCGTAAAGTTACGGTCAGGATTTTCAAAAAGTTTCTGATTGATGGTCTGCCTGAAAAGGACAATTTCATTGAATTTTTTAACAGAAACACCCAAATGTGCCTGAAAAATCCGGTTTAGATGCTGTCTGCTGAAACCAATTTTCCTTGAAATTTCTTCAACTGAAAAGTCTTCGTAATGGTTGAAAATATAATCAATAGATTTTTCAAGAATTGTATGCTCAAATCTCTTGAATCTTTTCTCAAGAAAACGGTCCAATAAGCTCCCCTGAACTTCAGTTTCTGCAGCGGCGAAAACTTCATTTAATTCATCATGGGTAAAAAAGTCATAATCTGTAATATATTTCGTAAAATCAAGATTTTCATAAAACTGATGGATTCCCAAAGGGGGAAACACCACTACAATTCTATAAACTTTCCCGGATTGTTTCACATGAAGAACTTTTTCCCGGATAGGTGTAAAAATTTGACACGGCGGTGCTTTTTCATCATAAATCACCTCTTTAGTTTCTAACCGGATATGAGATTTATAAAGTGAAATGGAGTTATTGAAGTGCGGAAAACATTGAAACTCATTAATGATATTATTATTTTTAACATCCAGATAATAATAGTCAACATACTTGCTGACAATGGAGTTTTGAGGCTTGAATGTTTTAAAAATTTCCTGCATCTTTTTACACCTGTGTTTTCATAGAATATAGCTTACCATCAAATATACGGAATGCTGTATTACTTCACAACAGTTTGAAATCCGGAAAAACAAAAAACTGCTTCACACAGAAACAGTTTTTATCTTTTATCATTCAATGGGCTACTCTCCTGCCGGCTCAAATAATTCAATTTTATTGCCTTCAGGATCCATAATATGAACAAACTTCCCGTATTCATAGGTTGCAATTTCATCCAGAATGGTGATCCCTTCTTTTTTTAATTCTTCTACCAATGCTTCAATATCCGCCACATGGTAGTTAATCATAAACTCTTTTTCTGAAGGTTCAAAATACTGAGTAGATGCTTTAAACGGGCTCCATAATGTATATCCTTTTTTATCAGAATCTGTTTCTCTCCAATCGAATTTCGCTCCATATGGACTGGTTTCCACTCCAAGATGGGTCTTATACCAATCGTTTACCTGCTCCGGATCTTTGCATTTAAAGAAAATACCTCCTATTGCTGTTACTTTTTTCATGCCTGTTCTTTATTAAGTTTTTTATTAAATCAATTTGAAACTTCACAAATATATCAATGTTTCTGTTACAATACTCTAATTTATTTGAAGGATCAATAAGTGTACAACGTTGGAAATCGCAAAGACACAAAATAAAGTAAAAACGTAATGTTTTAAAGCGCAAAGATTTTATCTCCTATAAAATTGTATGTTGCTAAAATTTGCTTTTATAATCGTTACAAATGTTATTTATGGGTATTGTCATTCCGGTAGGAATTTCAACCTTATAATTAAAATATTAGGGGGCTACATTCCTACCGGAATAACAAACTACATGCGGGATTTTAATTATATAAGAAGATCTGATTCAGCTCGTAATACAAAAGCATTCGTGCATCCTTGGCAAAAAATAAAATATTCCCTTGCTGAGAATCTTTGATTCTCTTGCGCCTTAAAAACAGTCTGTATATTAATTTCTTTGCGCCTTCGCGTTTCCAACAAAAAATTTCGTTATTAACATTAACAACAAAAAAAGCGCACCCAGTGGGTACGCTTTGTATCATTAAAAGCTAAATAACTAGTGTAATTCAGCTAGATATTTTTCTGCATCCATGGCAGCCATACATCCGCTTCCTGCAGCTGTAATAGCCTGTCTGTAGATATGATCCTGAACATCACCCGCAGCAAAAACTCCAGGAAGATTTGTTCTTGTAGATCCTTTTTCTGTTACAATATATCCGTTTTCATCAAGATCTACCTGACCTACGAAGATATCCGTATTCGGTTTGTGACCGATGGCGATGAAGATTCCCTCAACATCTACCTTAGAAGTTTCCTGAGTCTGGTTATTGATAATGACCGCTCTTTCTACCAAGCTGTTCTCACCTTCAATTCCAATCAGCTCATGGTGAAATTTCACTTCAATATTCGGAGTACTTTCTACTCTATGAACCATTGCTTTTGAAGCTCTGAAAACATCTTTTCTTACTAATAATGTTACTTTTTTACAAAGTTTAGCAAGATAAGTAGCTTCTTCAGCCGCTGTATCTCCTGCTCCTACCACTACTACATCTTTTCCTCTGTAGAAAAATCCGTCACATGTAGCACAAGCGGAAACCCCGCCGCCTGCATATTTTTTTTCATCATCAAGACCTAAATATTTTGCTGTAGCTCCTGTAGAAATGATTACTGATTTTGCTAAAATCTCTTTATTTCCAGCGTATAATTTGTGAACACCGCCTACTTCTGTTGAGAATTCAGCTTTAGTGATCATTTCGTAATGTACTTTGGTTTCAAATCTCTCGGCCTGCTTTTGCAGATCCATCATCATTTCAGGACCTGTAATTCCTGCTGGATATCCTGGAAAGTTATCAACCTCAGTAGTTGTAGTTAATTGTCCGCCCGGCTCCAAACCTGTATACAATTCAGGTTTTAAGTCTGCTCTTGCTGCATAAATAGCAGCTGTGAAACCAGAAGGCCCAGATCCAACGATCACACAATCTAAAATGTTTTGCTCCATAATTTACTTGTTCGAAAAAAGATATAATTAAATTAAGACCGCTAATTTCGTAATTTTTGTTGTCTTTTTAAAGTTATTTTAATGATAGTTGTCAATAAGAGATATGCGGATTGTCAATGAGGGTACGGGATGCGGGTTTAGGTTTAGATCTGGTACTTTATATTTAAGACCTAATATTCTTTGTCTATCATCTATCCGTCTATTATCTACTTGTCTTAAATCTAGCATTCACTTTACCCTTTCACTCTAAAACGCTCCTACTCTCAAACATAAAATCAAACCTTCATTTTAATCTTGTCCACATTTATAATCTTATACACCAATTCCTTAATTAGCTCTGCTTCTCCCATATTCACTGCCCCTAATCCTTTTCCTTTCATATCAAACTCTCTCAGGATAGAAATGACTCTTGTGGCATGCTTTAAAGGGTACAATCTTGCACTTTCTGCATAATCTTTCACAAAATAAGGATTCACTCCCATTTGAGAGGCTATAGTTTGTGGGGACTGTCCTGCCATCGTCTGATAAATAATCACATTGGAAAAATAGTTATACAGACTGGCCAGCATCATCACGAAAGGATTGTTCTTTGGATTTTTGCCCATAAAATGGGCTATTTTAAAGGCTGCATTGGCATTTTTTGTCCCCAATGCCTTCTGAAGTTCAAAAATATTGTATTCTTTGCTGATTCCGATATGGTTTTCAACAATGTTTCCATCCAGGACTTCTCCTTCTTTAAGGATGATCTTCAGCTTGTTCAGTTCGTTGGCAATTCTTGAAAGGTCATTTCCAAGATATTCTGCTAAAAGATGAGAAATATTAGGAGCTGTTTTGATCTTAAGTTTTACACATTCATCAGAAATCCATTTCGGAAGGTTGTTTTCTCTTACAGATTCGCTGAGAAAAAGGGCATTGGCTTTATCCAAAGCTTTAGCCGCCTTTTTCTGCTGTCCAGTTTTTTATGTTTATGAGCAAAAACCAATACTGTAGAAGGAACAGGGTTTTCAACATACGCATCCAGAATTCTGTTTTCTTCTTCATTAAATTTCAAATCCTGAGCTTCTTTTACAATAATTACCTGTTTATCTCCCATCATAGGAAACTGTCTTGCCAGAGAAAGCACTTCCTGATAAGAAGTATCTTTTCCGTAAGTAACGGTTTGGTTAAAGGCCTTTTCATCCTCTTCCAAAAAATTGTGTTCAAGGGCTTTTACGGCAACATCAATAAAGTAGGCTTCTTCTCCGTGGAAAAAATAAATAGGTAAAACTTCTTTATTTTTAATATTTTTGAGGATTAAATCTAATTCTTTCATCTTACTAATGGAACTTCCAAAACTGAATTTTCAGGAAACTTTTGATTTTAAATTCAAGAAAGACAAAGATAAGTTTTTTATTTATGATTTGGTTCGTAAAACTTATCTTCTGCTCACTCCTGAGGAATGGGTAAGGCAGCACTGGATCCACTATTATCTTACTGTAAAATCCTACTCTGCATCGGCTTTAATTACTGAAAAAAAGATTGTTCTCAATGGTTTAACCAAAAGAATTGATCTTTTAGTTACCGAAAAAACAGAACCCATCATTCTTATCGAATGTAAGGCCCCGCAAATCAAGCTAACAGAAAAAACATTTGAGCAGACTGCCCGGTACAACTCCATTATCGGAGCTAAGGAAATTATTTTAACCAATGGATTACAGCATATTAATGCTTATTATGAAAATGAGCAGTATGTATTTTATAGGCCAGACTAAATCTCAGGTAAAAATTAAACAACAAATATCAATATGAAAATTAAAAATATAGTATTCGATTTCGGAGGTGTACTCATGGATTGGGATCCTAGATATTTCTTTAAAGATTATTTCAATGATGATGAAAAAATGGAATACTTCCTGGAAAATATTGCTCAGGATGAGTGGAATATTGAACAAGACAGAGGAAGAAGCCTTTCAGAGGGTACAGAAATTCAGGTAAAAAAATTTCCGGAATGGGAAAAGGAGATCAGGGCTTTTTATGACAACTGGACCGTAATGCTGAAAAGCGATATTCCTCAAAATGTTGATATTTTAAGAAAATTAAAAAATACAGATTATCAGCTATTTGGATTAACCAACTGGTCTGCAGAAACCTTTCCTTATGCATTGGAAAATTATGACTTCTTCCAGCTTTTTGATGGGAAAATTGTGGTTTCCGGAACAGAAAAACTGATTAAGCCTGATCCTAAAATCTGGCATGTTTTACTGGAAAGATATAACATTCAGGCAGCAGAGTCTGTTTTTATTGATGATAATCCAAAGAATATTGAAATGGCAAAATCGCTGGGATTCAATACCATTCACGTTCTGCCGGATACAGATCTGAAACAGGAACTATCTCATTTGGGTGTTGAAATTCAGTAATTTTATTATAAATAGTAAAAAAATCCTCAGTTAAGTTATTTTTATTAATTTGGCTGAGGATTTTTTATGAATATGAGAAAAATTTTACTTTTATTTTTATTTTTATTTGTTATTACAAGCTTTCATGCACAAAATATTGAAAACCCGGAAGCATTCAAGAAATGCCGAAAGGAATTCAACAAAAAGATCTGTCTTTCGGATGAAGACCAGGACGATATTCTATTTTATCTGGACAAATGCCCTAAACAAGGAGGTCCTATTGAAAATAACGGTTGCCCATGGCCTGATGCAGACAAAGACGAGGTTCCCGATAAAGATGATCAATGCCTTGCTATAGCTGGCCCAAGAGAAAACCAGGGATGCCCATGGCCTGATACTGATGGTGATGGCGTTCTGGATAAAGATGATGCCTGTCCCACCGTAAAAGGTGTTCAGAACCATAACGGATGTCCTCCTCCAGTCATAAAAGGCTGTATCATGTAGAAAAATAATTTCATTCATCTTGATAACTATTCAATGGATATAAGAAAAATGGTGTTTTTCCTGATATTTGCCGGAACTTATTTTCAGGCTCAGAATATAAATGTTTAATCCACCTCAAAATAAAAAATATGATACGTTCAATTTTATTAACTGCATCAATGATCGCCTCAGGGACTCTTTTCAGTCAAAATCTTAAAACAGTTTCCTATCAGGATGGATCACAGAAACTGAATGGTTTAATCACTTCCAATGCAGGAAAAAAACTTCCCGGAGTACTGATCCTTCCCGCATGGAAAGGAATTGATGAAGAAGCCAAAACAGCAGCCATTGAATTGGAAAAGCAAGGATATATTGCTTTTATTGCTGATATCTATGGGGAAGGAAAAATCCCTGCCAACAGCGATGAAGCTGCTAAAAGTTCCGGATACTACAAAAAGAATTATGCTGAATATCAAAAAGGATTTCACTGGCGTTGGAACAGCTGAAAAAAAACGGAGCTATTGCTGATAAAACGGCAGTTATAGGATATTGTTTTGGAGGAACAGGTGCATTGGAATCCGCCAGAGGAAACCTACCTGTTGCAGGAGTAGTTTCTATTCATGGAAGTCTCGGAAGAGACCAAAGCAGAAAAAATGAAAAATTAAATGCTAAAATTCTGGTTGAAAATCCGGCAGATGACAAAGGAGTGACCCCTGAAGATTATAACAACCTCATCAAAGAAATGAATGACGGAGATGCAGACTGGCAGATTATTACTTATGCTCATTCCAAACATACATTTACTGATCCAAAGTCACCGGACTATAATGAAACCATGGCCAAAAGAGCCTGGAATCATACATTGGTGTTTTTGAAAGAACTCCTGAAGTAATTTCAAAATAACAATGTAAGTGTAGTCATGTACCAATGCTTTGATGTAAGAACATTCATTGGTACATGGCTATTTTTAAATCCTTATTTTATGGTTGCTTTGCTTCCAATTCAACATCATATTTCTTGGTAGAATATTTTGTAAGCGAGCCGGTTGCCGCATCAATCCCTACCCCTAATGCACCTCCAAAAAGAATATTGAGAAGCGTTACCGCATTAAAATTCTTATCCAACTTTACTTCCTGAGGTTGAAAACCTTCTTTTTCAATCGTAACGATTTGCTTACTCAATGATCTTGAAATAGGCGCTGTACAAGGAGTCACACACTTTTCTTCGCCTTTATGCATTACCTTCGCTCCTTCTGGACTGGAGTTGAACGTAATTTTATCACTGGTTCCTGTAAAAATGGTTGCACAAGAAGTCGTAGAAAGTGCGATGCCTAACAACAATACAATAGGTAGATTGTTTTTCATATATTTTATTAAAAGTTAACATTGCCGGATTATTTTTCGGCGCGCGAACTTACAAAATAATTCATGACAACCCGCATCAACAGGCAGTAATATCCTGATTAAAAAGATAACTTATTGATAGCTAAATCGGTTTTTTTAGATATTCTTAATCAAAAAAGTAAGTATCTATAACACAAAAAAGCCATCTCTTTTTGAGACAGCTTTTATTTATTATCGCTTATTCTATTGCAGCTTGAGCACCACCAATATTCTTTTGAAGGGTCTTTCAGCTTAGTTTTTGTTTTCTTACCACAATCATTACAGATGCATTCATCTTTTTCATCTTCTAAGGCATGGTAGCTACAGGAAGAGCATATCCAATGGGTCACTTCAGGCTCATCATCAATATACCATGTAAAAGCATTTGCCTTACATTCTGGACAGATCTGCGTAGCCATAATTATATTAATCTTCTCCTTCCCTGTTCACCAATTCCATAGAAAATGCAGGCAGACAGATGGCAAGATATTCACAAGGTTCTGAGAATGGATTACTGTAGCGAATTCTCGCTCCTTTTTCAATCAGAATACTGCTTCCTTTTTCAAGGACTACAATTTCCCCATCAATTTCAAATTGTTTTTTACCGGAAATAATATAAGTGAATTCGTCAAATTCCGGAGTCTGATGGGGCTCACTCCAATCTGGCGGAGCAACCATATGAGCGATGGAAACATTAGCGTTTCCTGTAGAATTCCCCCAATGCTCTTCAATCAGTTTTCCGTCTGTAGTAGGCACTACAAATGGAGATTGCTGGATTTTGTATTTTTTCATACCCAAGCTTCTTTTTTGATCTCGTATACAAAATTGGTTCTCGTAGGTTCAGCAAAATAAGCCACTTCTTCTTCCGCTATTTTGATTCCTCCAAGCCTTTCCAATGCTTTCTGTGAGCGGAAATTTTCTTTTCCAATATGGAAATGAACTTTATCTACATATTGGAAAATATAATCCAGCATCAGTTTTTTCACTTTGGGATTAATCCCTTTCCCCCAGGATTTTGTTCCATAGAAAGTATAACCGATGAAAATATGGTTATCATTTTCATCAAAATTATAGTAACGGCTGCTTCCCAGCACATCTCCGGTTATTTTTTCAATAATTTTAAAAGCCCCCTTACTTTCTATAGCTCCTCTAAAGAAATTTTCAAAAACTTCTCTCTGATAACGATCTTTATTAGGGTGTTGTTCCCATACTTTAGGATCAGATGCTACTTCATATAAAGATTCAAAATCCCCTTGTTCTAAGGGGATTAATTGAAATTCTTCATTCTCTAAAACAGGTTGAACAGAAAAATTCATGCTTAGCCTTTTTTGTTAGAGTCTGATTCTATTCTTTGGATTTCTTTCAACTTATCAGAAATCTTGATTACAGTGTCTAATTTTGATGGTTTCAATGGGATTTCTGCCTGATTCATATCCCATTTGATCACCAGGTTTCCAGAGTTTTCATCTGTTGGGTTCAGGGTAATTTCAAACCATTCCTGTTTGTCTGCCAATTTATTTACCGGCACTGTAACATCTACTACATCCTGTTTAGGATCATAAGTATAAGCCCCCCCACTGCTGGAAGTCTTTATTCAAAATTACTTTCCATTCTTTTTCAGTAGGAATGATGAATAGTCCGTAAGTTCCTGCCGGAACGGTCTTTCCGCCAAAATTAATGGTCTGTCCGAAAGTGATCTTCGTAGATGAGTTAGCTCCTGCTCTCCAAACCTGGCCGTAAGGAACCAATTCTCCAAAAATCTTACGCCCTTTCACTCCAGGTCTTCCGTAATCCACTGAGATTTTGGACATTGAAAACTGCTGCTCTACCTTCTGACGCGGACTTGCTGCTGGTACAGAATAATCCTGTGCTAAAGCAAATCCTGAAACTGAAATACAAACTGCTATTAATAACTTTTTCACGTGTAAATTTTTGTTTAAAATTACAAAAATCAAAATAAAATTGCTTTCTCTAGCTCCAATAATTTTTGTTTTCTCCAGATTCCGCCTGCATACCCTACTAATTCGCCGTTGGAACCGATCACACGATGACATGGAATTAAAATAGCAATTTTATTGATTCCATTGGCTGTTCCTACGGCACGAATGGCTTTGGGATTTCCCAACAATTCTGACTGTTGTTTATAAGTCCTGATCTCTCCCATCGGAATTTCACGAAGCAGCTGCCATACTTTTTCCTGAAATTCAGTGCCGGTTGTAAATAAAGGAACTTCAAATTCAGATCTGTTTCCTTCAAAATATTCTTTTAATTCTTTTTCCAATTGCTGAAAATGAATGTGATCTTTTTCTACAATTTCTGTCTTCAGTATTTTTGATAGGGCCCTCAGCTGCTTTTCAAAATTTTTCCTGTCTGTAAATTCCAGCAGACAGATGCCCTGATCTGTTGCACAGGCTATCATTTCTCCCAGTGGAGTCTCTATTGTTTTTTGATGTATGAATTCCATTAGTTTAAAATTACTATTTTTCATGGATTCATCCCTTATCTTTTACCTTTTCTTTACCACTCTTTCTGCCTGAGCGATATGTCTTGCATTATGATAAATCACAAAACGGAAAGTATCTCCCAGCTTTAAGGTGATCAGTTTTGAAATACTGATGGCTGTTTTTGTTTTTTCCAGATTGATAGGTCTTGCTTTTTCCAATAGATCAAGTAATTGTTTCTGCTGCTTTATAAATTCATTCACAACCTCTTTGTTCAGCTGGCTGTGAATGGGATTCATAACTTTGAGCGTTTTCATCTTATTCAGTTTATCTTTGGGAAGCATAGTTTGAGCAAAATAATTCCCTAGAATCCCCGGTTTAAAATCTGGTTTTGAAGTAGTTTTGGAAGAAGAAATTCTTTGAGAGATTTCAGGGATATAAAAGTTTCCGTAGCGGTTAAGATGTTCCAGACATTCCAATGCACTCCAGCTATCGGTCGTAGTTCTGAAATTCAGTTCATCTTCCGGTACTAATAAAAGGCTTTCAGCATACTGCAGATGTTGTCTGGTTCTGTTTTTTAATTCCTCTAACAATGCTGTGGTTGAAATTTTCATTACTGTTTTTTTACAAAGTTCCGGATCCGTTTCTTCTTAAATCTTGATTGAACTCAAGATTTTTTAAGCCTGGATAAAGTTTCCGGAGACATTCTTAGATAATTGGCAATATATTTATTCGGAACTTCCTGAAATAGTTTCGGACTGCGTTTTAAGACTCTTTCAAAACGTTCTGCCGGGGCATTAATCAATAGGTCTTTTTCTCTTTCTAACTGCTGCAATACAAGGTCTTCCAAAACATTGATCCAAAACTTCATATGGGTCTCATCGGATTGAATAAACTGGTAGAAATCATTTTTTGAGGCTACTTTTACCGCCGTTTTCTTGATCGCCTGAATATAAAGGTCTGATGGCTTCCCGGAAAGAAAAGAATCCAGAGAAACAATAATATTCCCGGTATACCCGAAACGGATAATTCTTTCTTCATGATCATCCGTCATAAAGATCCTTACACTTCCTTTTTCAATAAAATAAATCTGGGTATCTGTACTTCCTGAGATTTTCAAAAACTCATTCCGTTTAAATTCCTTATGTTCCCAATGAATCCCGCTTTGAAGTAATTTTTCAACCATTTCATTTTAGTATTTGGAGTTCCAAAGATAATGGGTATTTTTAGAGGTTTAAACACCAACTGCGAATAATGCTCAAAAAAATAAGCAAATCATTCCTTTTCAGGATGCAGAATATAGTGATGATATTGTAAAAATACTTGAGCAGAGTTTATTCTGCGCCTTATTACAAAATAAATTCAAAACATTCTTAATAATGAAGATTAATACAGCCTTAGTGCTTTTATGTTCACAGCTTATGATTGTCAGCTGTAAAAAGGAGGACAACACCACAGTTCAGAATCAGCCAGCTATTGTAAAAGATTCTGTAAAAACGGCAGCTGCAGAGGAGGAAATAGATTTTAAGAATTTTAATATTTACAATGTTTCCACCATGCAGCGTAAAGACCTTATGGATACCTTTATTTCGGTCTCTGATATTTATAATGATAAGAATGCTGTTCCGGCAGATCTTCTTAAAAAGCAAAAGGAGCTTCCTTTTGAAAAGGTGTCCTATATTGAATTGGATGGTTCTTACAGAAAAAAAATGCTGGATGCCATTCATATCACGGAAAATGACTCACTGTATCTCTATAATTATGAGACCAATAACCTCCAAAAAATCCCGGTTAATAAGCTGAAAGCCACCGCCTACCTTTCTCCTTATATCGTTGAAGGAGACGAGGTTGACTCGGAATCTTATATGCTTGGATTCCAGATTGACACTCAAAAAGGTACTGATATTTTTGATAAGTACATGAATGTAATCGCCTATTTCGGAAGCAAAAATCCATTTGTAGAAAATCAGATGAAAATGATTAAATGGGAAAAAGCAGGAGCTGATATTCAGAAAAAATATTTCTCAGGTTCCAATCTTAAATATGGAAGTACTTACCAATCTAAGTATGAAAACCTTACGTATTATGTACAGGATCTTCTTGAAGAATATGGAACTCAGGAACGCAGACTGGTAGTGATCAACGATAAGAATGAAAAAATATTTGAGAAGACATTTACCATAAGTGACGGAGCGGAATTCAACCCTCTGGAAAAAATGGAAAATGCAGAAAACCATTATTATGCTCAATGGACAGGTAGACTTTTTAAAGGAAAAGCACCAGTGGTATTTAACTTTACCTCTCCTTCTTTCGGATGCCCTGCCATCACATTTTTGGATAAAGAAAAGACTGAGCTTACTATTAATTGTGATAACAGACATTAATAAAAAAAGGCTTAAATAATAATTCTGCAAGTATTTTATCATATATCTATTATGTACCTGTAGAAAATCTTATGCAAAGTCTATTTAATAAGTAACGATTTTTTAATGAGATACCTCAAAAGCAAACCTGTACATCTACAGGTTTGTTTTTTTTGTTCAAAAAGTTTCCGGAATGAAAAAATAATGTACATTTAATGCCACACAAAAAACACAACTATGAAACAAAATATACTCCTGTTTGCTCTTTGCATTTTCATCAACTTATTGATTGGCAACATTATATTAGTCATTATATTTCCTGACTTACCCTCTTTTTACAACATTCTTATTTCACTATTTGTATTCATCATTTATGGAATAGTGTTTTATCAATTAAACTTAATCCCAAAGAAATTAACAACCTGGAAACTTATCGGAATCTCTGCTGCATTAAGCCTTTCTGCTCTTTTAACTGCCTGTATTTTTACTTCAATAAGCAACCGGTTACCGACGGACACCATCATAACCGCCGGATTAAAAGGAGTTATTCCCATGTTTATTTTTGCGATCGTTCTTGCATCTCCTTTCTGGATCCCTTTGGCATTTTTTAATTTCGTCTGTATTTATTTCATGAGAAAGGAGTCCTGAACAAAACATAACCATTAAAAATGGGGTACATTGAATTTGTTCAACATACCCCATCATCCTATTTATAGCATATTCAATTATTTAACCTTAGGATAAAGTTTATTTTTCAGATTGATAAAATAATTTTCAGATTCTTTGAAATTGTTGGTTTTCATAAATTTAAGAACTACATTCAGATAAGATTCTGAAGGGATAAATTCTGAGCCCATTTTTTCAGAAAACTTTTTATATTCTGTATCCAGCAATCCCGGATTCTTTGCAAGCTGCTTAATATCTGTTCTAAAACCTTTGAATATGAATTTCAAGCCCTCATAATTTCCAGGATAAGAAACCGTTCCATGGGTTTCCTCTTCAAAAAAACGATGTTGATAATTTAAGGTTCCATTTTTTTCTACAATTTCTTTAAACTTTTCAATAGCCTGAGTCATGTCAGAGTTCCAGTTTTTCTGTTGTTCTTCATTGTCAGCCTGAGAAACGTATAAAGATTTGTGAGCAGGAAACTTTTTATTCTTTTCCAGATAATCATTTGTTCTTGAGATCGTTACTTCATGATCCCACCACAAACTCGGATCGTTGGCCACATAAGCATTAAAATATTCCGGGTGAGACAAAAAAGTATTGATGGCAAAAAGACCACCAAATGAATGTCCCACCAAAACAGAATAGTCCTGAGTTCTATAATTTTTACTGATAAAAGGCTTCAGTTCCTCTTGCAGGAATTTCACAAAATTCTCACTTCCGCCACTATCTGCAAAAAGAGTTACCGCAGGATTTACAGGGCTTTTCTTTTGTGATTTTGTAGGAGTAAGATCTCTTGTGCGTTCTGTATTTTTAACTCCAACAACAATACATTCCGGAATGTCAGCGTAAGGAGTTCTGGCGATAAAATCCGTTAGACCTGTATAATATTCAAAATTGATTTCACCATCTAAAAGATAGATGACCGGATATTTAGCGGGATTAATAGCTGTATCATTGTATGTTTTAGGGAGATGAACCCAAACTTCTCTGTTTTCATTCAAAACCTTTGAAAATAGAGTTTGCTTCTCTCCTATCGTAATTTTTTCCTGAGCTTTCCCGAATGTGAAGACTGAAAATAGAGAGAGATATAAAATTTTAAACCAATTGTTCATGATGTGATTCTTTTCTATGTTGATGAATATTTTTAACTTCTTTTCCTTTTTTTCCTGATTTATTCCTTCTTCCCCACCAGATCAGAAATCCTGTCACCGGAAGACTGGTACAAATAATTCCAATAACGAATGTGAATATTTTTCCAAACATTCCGCCCCAATATCCTACATGCAGATCAAAGTTCATATGTTCAATCACTTCATGCATCAAAACTTCTTCCGGATAATTAATTTCATCTCCTGTATATTTATTGACTTCTTTACTTTTCCCATCAACAATACTTTTTAAGCCAATAAATTTGGCTGCCATCACATTGTAAACCGTTGTGGAGTCTTTACGTGGCACACTCATTCTTACCTGTTGAGCCTGTGGAAGTTCTTTAAAACTTCTGTCTATAAAATCCGTAAAAGACAATGCTTTTTTATCAGGATCATACTTCGGATCATATTGTTCTGCAATCTTATGGGCATCAGGAGCTCCTCCAAAAGCAATTTGGGTAAGATCAGTCAAAATCTTGTAAGCCATAATCAATCCAGTAATGGTAATAAATACAGCTGGCAACAATGAATAAAACCCGAAAACATTATGAAAATCGTAATTCTTTCTTCGCCATTTGGTTCCTGATTTAATCTTAAATGCTGTGGTTCTTGTTGTTTTGTTCCATTTTTTGGGCCACCAGAGAATAAGACCACCGATTAACTGAATGAAAAATATAATAGAGGCAACTCCTACTACCGTTTTCCCGAATTTACCTGCCAGTAGTTGAGCATGAATGTGAGCTACCACATAGAAAAATTCATAGCTTTTTGTAGAGCCTATTACTTTTCCGGTATAAGGATCAAGATAATGATAGGCAAAAACGCCTCTTGGACCTCTTCCCTTGCTTTTAGGTTTTTCTGCTTTTTCAGCGTTTTTATCTTTGGGCGGCTTGGTAGCTGAAGCTACACGGAAAGTTCTGTCTGCCTCCCTGTAAGTATCAAAGTAAAAGGCTTTTCTGTCCGGAACCTGCTGATGAAACTTCACCAATAATTCTTCAGGAGTCATTTTTTTGGCATGAGCCGAAGCCTGAACATATTTTGCACTTCCGGCACAAAGATCTACAATCTCGTCACAAAACACGAAAACCGTTCCGGAAAGCGTAACGGTAAGTACAATAATCCCGGAAACAAGTCCGAGCCAGAGATGCAGCCATCCTGTAATTCTTTTGGTTAGGGATTTCCCCTGCTTTTTCTTGGGGTTCGTTTTTTTATTCTCCATATCTGAAAGGATTGTCTTTAGTTTGTTTTTTGATGGAAAGCGCAAAGGCTCCAAGATTCTTCAACAGGTTTGTGCGATAAGGCGCAAGGATTTCTATCTTCGATAAAATTCTAGGCATTATTTTATTTCTCGCAGGTTTCACAGATTATACAGCTGTTTGAAAAACAAATGGTATCCTCTATAAAATTTGTAAAAATCAATATACCGATGGGCTATTTGCTGTTGAAAATCTTTGATTTTCTGGCGCCGTTGCGCTATTCCAATCAACTTTAAGTTTGAGACAACTTGTTTTTGTTTTTAAAAGGTTATTAGAATTTAAATGCGAAATTGGCCAGGAACTCTCTTGGTTTTTGTGGCTGTCCGTAGAAATTCCAATAGGTTTGATTCAATGCATTATTCATCTTCACTCCTATTCTATACTTTTTCTTGTCATAGAAAACCGTTGCTCCTACTGTGGTATAAGATGGCGCCAGGAAATGGTTTGTAATATTGATGTAGGTTTTATCTACAAAATTGAATCCAGCTCCGAAACCAAGTCCTTCATAAGTTCCATCCATGATTTTGTAACTCGTCCATAAATTGGCTACGTGTTTAGGCGCCCATGCCACTCTCTTTCCGGCATCTTTACTTCTGTCATCATAGCGGTTATCATTGAACCCATATCCTCCTACGATATTCCATCCTTTTACCGGGTTGATCACGATATCCATTTCAAATCCCTGATTTTTAATATTACCATCCTGTCTGCTTCCCAGGCCTCCCGGATCAGCAATTACTCTATTCTTAACCCTCATATTATAATAAGAAATGGTAGATAATAGTTTTTTACCAAACAGATCTAATTTGAACCCGGCCTCAAACTGGTTTCCTTGCTCAGGGTCCCATTTGGTAAGAACACCATCCTGATTAGGTCCCGGAGCAATATTTTTAAACCCGTTCACATAGTTGGCAAAGAATGAAATTTCATCTTTTTTAATTTCATATACCAAGCCAAATTTTGGAGAGAATTGAGTCTGGCTGTATCCTTCTGTTCCGGATACTCCATTTCTTTTAATATCTTCATTTTTGTAATGGTCCATTCTTAAACTTGCCATTACAAGAAGGTTATCGGTAACATTTAATACATTGGAAACATAAGCACTGTATGTACTGTATTGAGCAATCTCATATTTTGTAGCGGTTCTTGGAAGCTTTTTAACAACATCACGTGATATAGGAGTCCAATCGGAAGTGTCATTTAATGTAACAATATCATTTCCTTTTTCAGTTCCATAATTTTCCCCGATTACTCCATTTAAAGGATAAGGAGCAAATGCTGAATTTGTGTTTTTACCCACAGTAAAAACAGGATATTGGTTTTTACTGCTCTGTTGGAAATAATCCAAACCAACGACTAATCGGTTTCTAAGATTTCCGATTTTAAAATCTCCGATAAAATTCTGCTGAATATTGTCTGTTGTGATTTTATAATTATCAAAAGGACGGATACTTCGGCTTACCCTATTGTTATCCATATAGTTTAATACCAGAAATATAGATTCTTTTTCATTGGCTTCACCTCTTTGATAGGATGTTCTGGAAGTCCATTGGTCATTGAATTTATGGGTAACTTCGGCCATCGTTACAAAATTGGTTCTCTTCGATCCAACATCATTACTGGTAAATGACCTGCCATGAATGGCTTCAAGGTCTTTCATAGAGTGATAGGTCAATTTTTCAGACTGTCTCACATAGGCATTCAGTGTTTTTTCCGGTGCATGGAATTCTGTATCTAAGGTTACTGTAGTTTTGTCACTTACTTTATAAAGAATACTTCCTGAGAAAAACACTCCTTTGCTATATCCAGCATCCTGGAAAGAATCCTGAGAATAAGCGGCTACATTGAATCTTGCCAATGCTGTTTTTTCTTTATTCAACGGAGTATTTACATCTGCGGTGATCCTGTTCATTCCCCAGCTTCCGGTAGTATAATTAATGATTCCTCCAAAGTTTTCCTGCGGCTTTTTCGTCACAACATTCACCACTCCCCCATAATTAGCCAAAGTACCACCGAACAATGTTCCTGATGGCCCTTTGATGACTTCTACTCTTTCAATATTAGCAATTTCCGATTGTACTCTTGGATTTTGGATCAATCCGTTTCTGAAACTGGCGTTGGAACTGAATCCTCTCAGGAAAATATCATTCCCGCTATCGTTGACACTATTACTCACGACAACTCCAGGAACTGACGCCATTGCCGTATTGAAATCTGTGGCATTCATTTCACTGATAATCTCTTTTGGAACAAGATTGTAAACTGTGGGATTTTCAAGGTTTTCTAACGGTAGCCTTGCTACTGATTCTGATTTTTTGGTCCTGTAATTCTGGGTTCCCTGAAGGGATACTGATTGGATCTCAGCTACTTTAAGCGTATCACTTTCCTGTGCACTCAGCATGGTCACTGCTAATAATGATGCAGAAATAATAATTTTTTTCATTTTTATAATTAAGCTTAGTCGCGCTAAATTACTTTATTTTTATTAATTCTAAATAAAAACATGATGGAAATCATAAAATTAATCTTTTGTAAAAGACCATAAATAAAGGGTTCCTGACAATCCAGAAACCCTTACCATATTTTCGGATGATATTTTCATCCTGTATTTTATTTTAATTTAAACTAATCTTATTGTTTTGCTTACCCAATTCAAAGTCTAGTTTTTTTACTTTATCTTCAAGCTCAATTTCGTCTATAACTTCCCTATTTTTTAGCCATAGATAGTTGTTATGCTGTTGTTTTATATTAATTTTAGATTCATAAAGCTCAATACTTTGGGTATTAAAAAAATTAGTTTGTGATAATCTCATCGTAAAATAATAGATACGGATAGCTATGCTCTATACAACAACCATCATAGACATATAATAATTGGCGCAGTGTATCGAAGTCAATAATAAGATGTCTTTATTGGAATATTTCTCAAAATCATTGGAAGTAGTGATCTGATATTCATAATTCAGAAGGTTCCACTTAAATTGAGGTTTCATGACTAAGAGCTCAGTTCCCATTTTATCAGTAAGCACAAATGAATCTTTAAATACGCCCCTGTGCTTACATACAAAACTTTCTTTTTCCCCATCAAAATAAGTCTGTACTATGATTTCACCATTCCAATTCATTCTGAATTTTAAAAGGACCTTTTCATTATCTTTCAACTCAATGGTAGTTCCCCAAAAACCTTTTGGCTCAATCTGATAGTGCTGATGATCTGCAGTTTCAATTTCGGCATTAAATGTAAACCAACTTTTATAAATAAGTTTTCCCGTCAATTGATTGTCTTTTATGATTTCAAAAGATAAAGAACTGTTTGATTTTGCAAGATATTCTGCCATGGTTCTATTTTGTTTGGTGGAAATTTTATTAGTTTTTAAATCGCATTAACAGCTTGAATTTTAACGCTCTAATTTATAAATAAATTGGCAAAAAAGGAATCTAAATTTAAAACCCGTTTTTTCCGGCCCTCTTTTAAAGAAATAAGATAAGATTCAGAAAAATTCTGATAGCTCCCGCTTCTTTTTCATCAAAATTTCAATAAAGAAAAATGAAAAGATTCTTATCTAAACATTTTTATAAGCAGCCTCATTAAAAAGAATACACTTATCTGATTTACAGATATTTAAAACATCGACCACCTTATAAGATGGAGCACAAGAGTCAAATATCACTTGTATTTTTGTCTCATTAACCTTGAAGAATTAATCCATCAAAATTAAAACATATGAACAAATATTGTATTGCTTATTTAAGCCTATTATTGTTTTTAACGGCTTGCCGGGAGGACGAATTTAATAAAGAATATGTAAGAGATTTTATGCTCAGCTCAGCAATTAACGGAAGTAATTATCATATAAAAGTCGCAGTTCCTAAAAACTATCCTTCTGCTTCGGAATATAAAACCATTTATGTTCTGGATTCAAAATGGGATTTTGATTTTGTAGCAAGGGAGGTACAAAAACAATCTGAGAATTTTCATCGTGATGATGTTCTTGTTGTAGGAATCGGATGGGGTAATGACCGGCTGGATGATTACCTTCCTGTTCCTTTTAAAAACGGAAAAGGCCAAGCTGATGAATTTGCAAAGGTTATTAATGATGAATTGATCCCAAAGTTAGAAAAGGATTTTCATGCTGCTGATTCCAGAGAAGAACGGGTAATTCTGGGACATTCTGCTGGGGGCTTATTCGGAGTATATTGTTTTACCAATTATCCTGACATTTTTGGCAACTATCTTTGTTTGAGCCCTTCGCTTTGGATAGGAGATCAGGTTGTTATGAGCCATGAAAAACAAAACAGAATCGCGAATCAAACCCGAAATGGCAGATTCTTTCTAGCCGTGGGTGAACTTGAAGAATCTGGAATGAGGCCTCCTATAGAAGCACTCCGACAGATCCTTTCCCAACATTATAAAGGCTTCGCTCAAGAATACAACATGGCTAAGGGACTGGATCACTTAGGTTCTAAAAAGCCCAATATCCAAAAGGCTGTCTCTTTTTATTTTAAACAATTTTAATACTTTTTATGCGTTTGCTATTTATTTTTCTTTTGAGTATGGCCTCATCTGTACAGGCTCAGGATTCTGTACAACAAAAAGCGGCTCTTGAAATAAAACCTGCTATCGGAGTGACAGGAACACCAATAAAACCTACTCTATCGGTAATGGTTCTCCATTCTCTTGATCATAGATTTTCAATTGCCTCACACTCCCTGCTCAGTGTTTTGCTATTCGAAAATACTCCTGAATATATCAAAACCAATTATAATTACTCATTATCACAAAAATTGGGTATAGGATATTCTCTGTATGGAAAAAGGGGAAAAGCAAGACATACTTTGTTTGCTCTGGGAGGTATCAGGCATATTGCCTTTAAAGAAACCATGGACAACCCTGATCTGGATAAAATAACAGTAAGTACCCGCAGTACAGTCGCAGATTATGGTCTGATGTATGAGTTTTCATTGGGAAAAAAAAGATATACATTTGATACAAGACTTTACTGTCCATTGAGCCCCATTCAATATTATCCTCAGGGAACTTTAACAAATCTGGTGTATTTTGAAATAGGGATAGGTATTAAACTGTACCGATAGAAAACAGATCAATGACAATCTCCGGAAATGAACTCCAATGAGCCATATATCAAAAAAAGATGATGACAACCTTTTATTTGCTATTTTTACTTTTTGATTTGTTATAATAATGGCAACAGGCTGGCAACTTATTTACGTAGCTGGGATTTCGATATCGCTTTTTCTTTTCATCATGTTGATTAGTAAGCGGAAAAAAACCAGTGCCGACAAGATTCTGAGCATCTGGTTCTTTTTTGCCCTGGTACATTTGATCTTTATTGCTTGGTATGCTTCAGAATTGGCTTATAAAATTCCGGCTCTTGTGGGATGGGAATTACCGCTGCCATTCCTTCATGGTCCTTTTTTATATCTGTATATTTTGTTTCTGAGCGGCCAGCAGCGCTATAAGGGATTGTATTTACTTCATTTTATTCCTGCTGTATTGGTGGCTGCAATATTGGCGTTTGTTCTTCCGGAAGTACATTCAAGTACCTCAGTATTATCAGCTTTTACTCCTCTATTTCATGGAATGGTTATCAGTATTATGATTTCAGGTGTTGTTTATGTAATACTATCACTGATACTCCTTAGCAGGCATCAGCGGAATATTGTAGGACAATTCTCTAATACAGACAAGATTACCCTTAACTGGATGCGGTATCTTATCTCTGGAATAGGGGTGATCTGGATTGTAGTGATTTTTATACAATCGGCACAAGCTCTGTATATTGCAGTTGCATTATTCATCTTCTTTATTGGGTATTTTGGCATCCGTCAGACTGGTATTTTTTCAAATTCATTCTCACCCCATGAAATACTTCTTCCGGCAACGCTTGAAACACCTGCTCAGTCAGAAGAAGCTGATCTTATTACAGAAACGACTGATCATATAAAGTATGAAAAAACAAAAGTGGATGAAAACAAAGCCTCTGAAATTCAAGCTAAATTGCAGGTTTTAATGAAAGAAGAGGAGTGTTATAAAGACCCTGAACTCACTTTAGGAGACCTAGCCGGGATGTTGAATATTGCACCGGGAGTTATTTCCCAGGTTATCAATTCAAAGGAAGAGAAAAATTTTTATGATTACGTTAATACTCTCAGGGTAGAAGCTTTCAAACAATTACTATTGGAGCCGGAAAGCCGGCAATATACCCTTTTAGCTCTGGCTTTTGAGTGTGGATTCAATTCTAAAACCAGTTTTAACCGAAATTTTAAAAAAATCACAGGTATCTCTCCCAGTGCTTATGCCAAGAGTCTGAAGGTAGAGGTCGCATCCGGGGATTAACCAGATCATTTAAATTCTTTGATAAAAATTAAAGCCCAAATTTAATGATTGGTAATGCTATTTTCTATTTGCTGCTGGAGATTCATACTCTTGAGATGACTTTTCTCTATTCTCTTTTACTTATGTTTTCCAAATAACCATTTGGGTATTTCTTCCGTTAATAAGAAAGGAATAACAATATTATTATGATTGAGCTGGGTGAAGGTAGTGAAAGTTAAGTTTGGATTTGAAGGCATTTTCTTGAATAATTCAACACTCCCATTATAAGGGTTCTCGTTGTCCTTTTGTCCATGGATCAGCCAGATATTTTTCCTGTTTATTTTTGATATGTTTGAAAAGTCCGGAACAGCGGCTATAGATACCATCGTAGCAAACACATCAGGTTTAAGACTTAAAAGGTTCTGTGCTGTTGAAGCTCCCATGGAATAGCCTATCAGGTAAATTCTGTCTTTGTCAATATTGGGATATTCTTTTTCTACATTTTTGATCAATTCAAGCACTGCATTAGCTTCATCTGACGGTTTCGCCATTTGAATATCTCCTGCAGCGCTTTCATAATTGGAAGAACGTTTGCTGAATTGTGGTGCTATGACGTAGCATGGATATTTACTGTAAATATCTTCTCTCAGCCAGATTCTGGCCAATGGTTCCAGTTGATTCTCATTATCCGTTCCAATTCTGGTTGAATTATGAAAAGTAATCACCAGTGGAAGTTTTTTCTTAGCCGAATTATTTTTTGGAGTTAAAAGCCTGTAAGGGATTTGTAAATTATCTTGTGAGAATATCTTTTTCTGGAAAAGTTTGGCATTAAGGTCATTTACTATTTTTCGATTGTTGACAAACATCAAGGTATCCACTTTGTCATCCCGAAATTCTTTTTTTTGAGCAAAGATTGGATTTGCACTAAAAATTAAGATAGACCACAAAATATAGGTTTTCATATCGTTATAAGATTTAAACAAGATTACAATACACTTCTTTTAAAAACTGGAAATACAACAAACATATTATTTGGTTCCGAACCAATATTCCCATTTTTCAGTATCAATTCCAAATTTGCCTTGCCACCATCTTGCCGGATAGCCAACATCATCATTTCTGATAGGCCTGTGCGATCTTTCAGGATAGGTAATATACTGTTCAGCATACCCAAAATGTTTACCATCATGTAAAATACCAATAACCCCTAGAATTTCCAGCAATGCTACCCGTTCACCATCATTGGATTTGAAGGTTTTAGAAATCTTCTTTTTAAGTTGAGCAACTCTGTCATTAGGTTCAGAGGTTTCAATGATTTCTTTGAGTTCATTTAATATCTTATTATCATTCTCCCCAGGCTTTACAACAGGCAGTTTGGGAAATTGTTCTACATCAAACAACACCTGGATTAAGCTATCAAAACAAGCCCCGTCTTTATATTTAAAGTAATTGATGGTATTAAAGTCAATAGGTTCTTCAAATTCAAAAGTATGAAGCCCGCAGACTGCACAAATTTCTTCATTAGGTTTTGGACTGGCTATAAAGCTATGTTCCGACAATGATTTTGCAATACAGTAACTTGATAAAAATGAGCGGTATTCTAATTGTCTTGTACTTAAACTATACAAAAAAGCGTTTATAACATCCCGTTCTTCAATCTCAACTATGGCAGTTTTAATTCTTCTGCAAATCTCATCATGACTGATGGTTTCCTGCTCATACATTACAGCATATTTCTTTGCATACTCGAAATCTTCTTTGCTAAGATATTGCATATAAGTATCCCATTCAAACCAATCGCTTAAGCTTTCATCCTGAGATTTCTTTATGGTTTTGAGTAAGATTTTTATTGCTTTTTCGTCCATCTATTATTGATAATAACTTTATATTTTTTGTTTACTCTTCGGGCAGGAAACAGCCATATACTATTTATTATTTTGTCTTCAGATATATTCCTTCTAGGGTGGCATTCATTCCGAATTGTCCGCTGCATACTCCTTGGTTATACTGAACCACAGCAAATCCTTTATAGAATTTCACTTTAAATTCACAATCATCCGTATCTGCTAATTTATAAGTAAAATCTGTTGTTGTAAGACTTATTGTATCATCATCTATTTGCGCAAGGTTTCTTCCCGGATCTCCCGTTACTGAAGTTATTCCAAAAACAGCTTTTGAATTTGGCATTTTTTTAATTTCAAAATCTCCCTGATATCCTGCCTCACTATATTGGTAATGATAACGCCCAAACAGATCTTCTATTTTTGTTTCTATTTTCTTTGAGGTAAGAACAGTATCTTTTTTTACTAAATTGAGAGCAAGTTCTTTTCTCGTTTTTGGTGAAAACCAACTTCCTTTAAAATCACCAGTCGTTGGTTTTCCGGTAATGACCCCCGTTATATTTCCTGATTTTTCAAATTCTAAGATCCTGTAATTATTATCGCTGTCAATACTTCCTAAAAGCGTTATTGGTAATTTATTTTTAGTATTCAGATAGGTAATTTCACCAACAAGTATATTGCCATCAATCTGGTAGTGCATAAATACCGGAGTTTTCCCATTCAGAAATCCTTTCCAGGATATTTCTGTACTGACCTGCGGTTTTACTGATGCTATGGTAACTGATCTTTTTGGGGTTACAGAACTAGAAGCTTCAACTTTTTGATCCGATTTATTACAGGAAATAATCGTCAAAAACGGAATGTAAACTAAATATTTGTATTTCATGGTGCTGTAGATCTATATGCGAATATACGGCCTAACGAGGAATTCAGGTAATTTTTATAAAATTATTTCATCATTTTTAATCATAATGTCCAACATTCTTTTGAACAGATTTTATATGATTGTTTTCAAATACAATTAAATAATGTTCCCCTGTTGTCATTGAATATTCAGCAAAAGGATTTCCCAAAATTTCAGCTCTAAGAGAATCATTTCTTATTTCTGAGAAATAGATATAATGTAAAGGCCCATGAAAGTCTTTTAACTCCTCAAGTTTTACTACTTTATATTTCTTATCTTTTCTCCAATTTGGTTGGATATATTTTTCAGATAACTTCTTAATTATTTCGTTTGAAAATGAATTTTCATTCTTAAAATTCTCACTTCCATATATTGAATAATTTTTAATCTCATAGAATTTGGGAATTATTTTCACTCCGGAAGCATCTGAATTATAGTCTTTGAGAAAAGGTTTATCTAAATTAAACTTATTAGCAATCAAATTATAGGCTAATTCATACTTTCTGAATTATTTTCATAATTAATTTTTGCTACACAAGAATATAAAAGAATCCAATTAAATAATAAAAAAACATATTTTACATTTCTCATTTAATCCTTTTTTTATTACTCAATTTTATAGACATAATCATTACTAATAAACTTCGTTTTATTTTGCAGCTCCGCAGTACTAAAAGCTTTTCCATCAACCTGAACACTTTTAATCATATACCTCCATCTTCCGTTATGGCTTTTGTCAATTCTTGTTGTAGAATTTGGTGGAATTTCCAAAACAACAGCTGAATCTTTTACTTCTATCTTTTGAAGAGACTTCAGATTTTTGATTTTTCTAAAAGCTTTGGGAGATAATATTCCGTTTTCATAATTAAATCCGAAGTTAGTAGAATCATTATTGATCACTTTTGAGATCGGATAGTTATAATTGATCTTTAATATTTTTTTAGTTGCAGTTAGGTTTTGAATATAAAAGTCAGTCAAATAAGAACATCCTGAAAACACCAAAATGAAAATAATACCTAATAATCCTTTGGTAATTGCATTTATGCTCATATTATTTTAGTTTAATCTGTTTCACTAAAAATAAATAGAAAATTTTAATTGATAAATTTATACCATAAAAAATTCCACAAGTTTTTCTTGTGGAATCTTAAATATTTGTTTTTATAAATTACACAAAATTCATTTTCAACATCATACGCATTATCTCTACAGCACCCGTTAAGATTGAGTACAAAACCTTTTGTTTGATCAGTTTTTTATCTTACCAAAATAACGGAAGTACTTTATTCAATTACTTTAAATTTTCCAGGATTAATATGCACAGAATTTTCCTGTCTGGCATGAGTTGTTAATTTCCCTGTACTAAAGTCAAGTATATTTGAAAACCCTAATCCGCTTTTTTCAACCCATGAAATAAAAACTACATGATCACTAATCTGGCTGTAAATATATGGATCAGTTTCTTCTTTAGGTCCAGGAAAATCTCCTCTTACTAATTTCCACTTGACCATCGAATCCGATTCAAATTTAATTTGATAAACAAATTTTTCTTTATAATTGAATTCAAATGTTTTTCCAACAAAATCTTTCAATTCTAATTTCTGTATTTTTTGGTCTGGATTCTCTGTTTCAACTGCTTTTTTCCACTTTCTTTACAGGCAATTGAAACTAATGACAGCAGCACGCATGATGCTAATAATACTTTTTTCATATTTGGTGCTTTTATTAAGTAATATCAAATATAAAAAATTCTAAATTTAAAATTCACCTTACATTTTAAATTTATTAAAGAGCTTAATTTCAGTTTATTATCGTAAAATGATCTGAAATTATCAGGCACAAACAATAAATTGACTCAGATGGGGTCTATTATTAAGTGCTTTTAAAATCAAACAATAACACTTCAGAGCAATTTAAGCTCAATAAAAGCCCCACAAGAAAACTTGCGGGGCTTATCATATCTATTTTTCCGAAATTACATCGTCTCCATTTTGAAGCTCATGCTTTCGATTACTTTTAGAATGGCTTCTACTGTATCCATTGAAGTTAAACAAGGAACTCCGTTTTCCACACTCATTCTTCTGATCTGGAATCCGTCTCTTTCTGCTTGTTTTCCTTTTGTAGTCGTGTTTACCACATACTGAACTTTTCCTTTCTGGATAAGGTCAATAAGGTTTACGTTTTCTTCTCCGATTTTGTATCCTATTTTGCAAGGAATTCCTTTTCCTTCGAAGAATTTCGCTGTTCCTTCCGTAGCCCAGATTCTGAATCCTACTTCATGGAATCTTGCGGCCAAATCAGCTGCTTCTTCCTTATGCTTATCCGCTACTGTGAATAAGATAGAACCGTGCATAGGAACTTTTCTTCCAGCGGCAACCAATCCTTTGTAAAGAGCTTTTTCTAAAGTAGTATCTTTCCCCATAACCTCTCCTGTAGACTTCATTTCAGGGCCTAAAGAGATATCAACTTTTGTCAGTTTTGAGAAAGAGAATACCGGTACTTTTACAAACACTCCTTCTTTATTTGGAACCAATCCGTTTTTGTATCCAAGATCTGCCAATTTCTGTCCTAAAATCGCTTTTGTTGCAAGGTTAGCCATTGGAACCTCAGTGATTTTAGATAAGAAAGGAACGGTTCTTGATGAACGTGGGTTTACTTCGATTACATACACATTTCCTTCGAAAAGAACGTACTGAATGTTCATTAACCCGATTACCTTCAGTCCTTTTGCCAGTCTTTGGGTATAATCTACTAAAGTATCAATTTCACTTTGAGAAATATTCTGTGGCGGATATACTGCGATAGAGTCTCCAGAGTGAACTCCTGCTCTTTCGATGTGCTCCATAATCCCTGGAATCACTACTGTTTCACCGTCGCAGATGGCATCTACTTCAATTTCTTTTCCTACCATGTATTTGTCAACCAAAACAGGGTGCTCAGGGCTTGCGTCTACTGCGTGCTCCATGTAGTGAGCCAATTCAGCTTCTGCGTATACAATTTCCATTGCTCTACCTCCTAAAACGTAGCTTGGACGAACCAATACCGGGTAACCAATTTCGTTAGCAATTTTGATGGCTTCTTCTTTTGAAGTGGAAGTTCTTCCTTTTGGCTGAGGAATTCCCATCTCCTGAAGTGCTTTTTCGAATTTATCTCTGTTTTCAGCTCTGTCAAGGTCTTCTAATGAAGTTCCTAAGATCTGTACTCCGTGAGAAGCTAATTTATCTGCAAGGTTGATGGCAGTCTGTCCACCGAACTGTACTACTACTCCTTTAGGTTTTTCAAGCTCGATGATGTTCATTACATCTTCTTCAGTAAGCGGCTCGAAATATAATTTATCTGAGATAGAGAAGTCTGTAGAAACGGTCTCAGGGTTATTGTTAATAATGATCGCCTCGTACCCCATTTCTTTGATTGCCCAAACTGAGTGAACGGTTGCGTAGTCGAATTCAACTCCCTGTCCGATTCTGATAGGTCCTGATCCTAGAACGATAATCTTTTCTTTATCAGAAACTACACTTTCATTTTCTTCTTCGTAAGTTCCATAGAAGTAAGGAGTTTCACTTTCAAACTCAGCAGCACAAGTGTCTACCATTTTGTAAACTGGCATTACCTCATTTTCTTTTCTGAAGTTGAATACCTCACGCTCTTTTACATCCCAAAGAACCGCGATATTGATATCTGCAAAACCTAATCTCTTAGCTTCAATTAATATTTCTTTATCAAACTTGTTGGCTGCGATTACTTTTTCGAAATCAACTAGCTTTTTAAGTTTCCAGATGAAGAATTTATCAATTTTACTCCATTCTACAATTTGTTCCCAATCGTATCCTCTTCTTAAAGCATCTCCAATGATGAATAGTCTCTCATCATCACACACTCTGATTCTTCTTTCGATTTCTTCAGCTGTAAGAGCCTGAGCTTGTTTAGTTTTTAATCCTAAATGTTTGATTCCTGTTTCTAATGAACGGATCGCTTTCTGTAAAGATTCTTCAAGGTTTCTTCCGATCGCCATTACTTCTCCAGTCGCTTTCATCTGAGTAGAAAGTCTTCTGTCTGCAGTTTCGAATTTATCGAATGGGAATCTTGGGAATTTAGTCACCACATAATCCAGAGCAGGCTCGAAACATGCGTATGTTTTTCCTGTTACCGGATTCATGATTTCATCCAGCGTTAATCCTACTGCAATTTTCGCAGCGATCTTTGCAATCGGATATCCTGTTGCCTTACTTGCTAAAGCTGATGAACGGGATACTCTAGGGTTTACCTCGATGATATAGTAATCGAATGAATGTGGATCTAATGCTAACTGTACGTTACATCCTCCTTCAATTCCTAAAGCTCTGATGATTTTTAGGGAAGCATTTCTCAGTAACTGATACTCCCTGTCTGAAAGGGTCTGAGAAGGAGCTACTACGATAGAGTCTCCTGTGTGAACTCCTACCGGGTCAATATTTTCCATGTTACAAACCACAATCGCGTTGTCGTTTGCATCACGCATTACTTCGTACTCAATTTCTTTGAAACCAGCGATTGATTTCTCGATAAGACACTGTGTAACCGGGCTGTGTTTTAATCCCAGTTCAGCAATCTCTTTTAATTCTGCTTCAGTGGAAGCAATACCTCCACCTGTTCCCCCATCGTAAAGGCAGGACGAACAATAACAGGATAACCGATATTATCTGCAAACGCAAGGGCTCCTTCTACCGTGTTTACGATATCAGATTCCGGAACCGGTTCATTTAATTCTCTCATCAGCTCACGGAAAAGGTCTCTGTCTTCTGCTCTGTTGATGGCAGAAAGTTTAGTTCCCAATACTTCCACTTTGCATTCTTCAAGAATTCCAGATTTTTCAAGTTCTACCGCCATATTAAGACCTGTTTGTCCTCCAAGCGTTGGTAATAATGCATCCGGACGTTCTTTTCTGATGATGTGGCTTACAAACTGTAATGAAATCGGCTCGATATACACTTTATCAGCGATTTCTACATCGGTCATGATTGTTGCAGGGTTTGAGTTGATCAAAATTACCTTGTAGCCTTCTTCTTTTAAAGACAGACAAGCCTGCGTTCCTGCGTAATCAAATTCAGCTGCCTGCCCGATGATGATAGGTCCTGAACCGATTACTAAAATTGTTTTTATATCTGTACGTTTTGCCATTTTTCTTTTTTTAGATACAAGATGTTAGATGTCAGATTTCAGACTTCTAACAGGATGTTTTACTTTTTTAAATTAGATTTGAATGTATAAATCATTCTTTGAATTTCGCTCAGATTCGATATTAAACGATCTACTTTTTCCGCATCAAGTAAATTCAATTCTTTTGTTAAAATTAACTGTGTCTGTAGTTCAAAAGAGGATGCATTTGCTATTCCAAGAAAATGATAAAATTCTCTATCATTATTTCTCCCTGCTCCTTCGGCTATATTAGAAGAAATAGAGATTACAGACCTTTTAATTTGAGAAATCAAACCAAACTTTTCATCTTTAGGCAACTCAGCACAAATAATATAAACCTGTTTTGCAAGTTCTATAGATTTCTGCCAAAAAACTAGTTTTTCAAAATTATGCATGATAAAGTCTGTTATCTGATGTCTAATATCTGAAATCTTATTACTTCTTAAAGTCTTCCATTAATTGGATAAACTCATCAAATAAGTAGTTTGCATCTTCAGGGCCTGGGCTTGCTTCAGGGTGATACTGAACAGAGAAACAAGGGTGGATTTTGTGTTTCAAACCTTCGTTGGTTCTGTCGTTCAGAGCGATGTGAGTTTCAATAAGGTCAGTTCCTTTTAAACTTTCCTGATCTACTGCATATCCGTGATTCTGAGAAGTGATGGCTACTGTATTTTTCGCTAAATCCAGTACAGGGTGGTTTCCTCCTCTGTGCCCAAACTTCAGTTTGAATGTTTTTGCTCCACAAGCCAATCCGATCAATTGGTGTCCTAAACAGATTCCGAAGATGGGAACTTTTCCTAATAATCCACGGATCATATCTAATGCATGCGGTACATCTTCCGGGTCACCAGGACCGTTGGAAAGCATAATTCCGTCTGGATTCATTAATAGGATATCTTCTGCTGTTGTATCCTGAGAAACTACGATAATGTCACAGTTTCTTTGAGATAATTCTCTGATGATTCCCAATTTAGCACCGAAATCTACCAATACTACCTTGAAACCTCTGTTAGGGTTTGCATAAGGTGTCTTTGTAGAAACTTCTTCTACCTGATTAATTGGGAATGTAGTTGCTTTTAACTCTGCAGCTGTTGCTGCTTCGTCTGCATCTGCATTCACAATTTTACCTTTCACTACTCCGGAGTTACGAAGAATTCTTGTCAGTCTTCTTGTATCAATTCCTGAAATTCCTGAAAGGTTTTTTTTCTTAAATAATTCATCTAAAGTAATCTGAGTACGGAAGTTAGAAGGAAGATCGCAAAGTTCTTTTACGATAAGTCCTTTAATAGCCGGCTCAATACTTTCATAATCATCACGGTTAATACCATAATTCCCGATAAGCGGATAGGTCATACAAACTATCTGACCACAGTATGATGGGTCAGAGATCAATTCCTGATACCCTGTCATTCCGGTATTGAAAACTACTTCACCTGCAGTTTCCAATTCTGCTCCGAAACCTTCTCCATGAAACACTTCACCGGACTCCAGTATTAATTTTTTCTTCATTTTTTCTATTTAGATTTTCTTTTTTATTAACAGGTTGCCTCTAAGAGGCTTTTTTTTTTATATCCCAAGGGTTTCACCCAAGGTTATTAATAGGTCGCCCCTACAGGGCTCGTATTATTATTGTCTTTCTTATTTTTCCAGGGGTTTCACCCCATGGCTATTAACAGATCGCTCCTACGGAGCTCACATAATCTTTGTCTTCTTTATTTTCCAAGGGTTGCACCCATGGTTATTAATAGGTCGCCCCTACAGGGCTCATATTATTATTGTCTTTCTTATTTTTCCAGGGGTTTCACCCCATGGCTATTAACAGATCGCTCCTACGGAGCTCACATAATCTTTGTCTTCTTTATTTTCCAAGGGTTGCACCCATGGTTATTAATAGGTCGCCCTACAGGGATCATATTATTATTGTCTTTCTTATTTTTCCAGGGGTTTCACCCCATGGCTATTAACAGGTCGCTCCTACGGAGCTCACATAATCTTTGTCTTCTTTATTTTCCAAGGGTTGCACCCGTGGTTATAACAGGCCGCCATTACAGGCTTGCATCATTGTTATCTTTATTATCTTCCAGAGGTTTCACCCCATGGCTATTAACAGGTCGCTCCTACGGAGCTCGCTATACTTTTTACTTTTACCTTGGCTCTTTTTACTTAAAAGTAAACCCTTTTTCTTCCAGAGCATCCTTTAAGATGGCCATTCTGGCAAAAACACCATTTTCCATTTGTCTGAAGACTCTTGAACGGTCGCATTCTACCAGATCTGAGTCTATTTCTACACCTCTGTTGATAGGTGCCGGGTGCATGATGATTGCTTCTTTTTTCATGGCTTGCTCTCTTTCTTTAGTCAGGCCATATCTTTTATGATAGTCTGATGCTGTGAAACTCATGGCTGCATCGTGTCTTTCGTGTTGGATTCTCAATAACATCAGAACATCTACTTCAGCGATCAGTTCATCAACTGAAAGGTAAGTTCCGTTGATTAGTGCTCCTTCATCAAACCATTGCTCAGGTCCTGAGAAATATACTTTAGCTCCTAATCTTCTTAAAGCTTCAGCGTTTGAGTTCGCCACACGGCTGTGTTTTACATCTCCTACAATTCCTATTTTTAATCCTTCAAACTTTCCGAACTCCTGATAGATGGTCATCAGATCCAGCATACATTGTGAAGGATGGTTTCCTGTTCCGTCTCCACCATTGATTACAGGAATTTTAATATTTTTCAGTTCTTCAAAATATCTGTCTTTCTTATCGCGGATCACTACCAGATTTACCCCAAGACTCTCAATTGTCTTCACTGTATCATAAAGACTCTCCCCTTTATTTACAGAACTGTGTGAAGCATCAAAATGAACTACCTGCAATCCTAATTTTCTTTCTGCAATATCAAAGCTGGTTTTTGTTCTTGTGCTGTCTTCGAAGAAAAGATTGGAACAAAAAACTTCGCCTTCAATTTTAGCAGTTTTTCCATTTCTAAAAGCCAGTGCTTCTGTCAGTATACTGTTGATTTTCTCGGTACTTAGTTCTGTAATCGTAAACATAATCTTAATTTTTGAGCATAAAAAAAGCGAAGACAACAATCTTCGCTAATAACAATAAATATCGTAAAGGGCGCTTTCGCCCGGTAAATCTAATGATATAAATGCTTTTTTATTCATTAGGTGCAAAGATATAACAATTTTATGAACCTACAAAAACAAAGTTTAAAATAAATTAAAACCTTGAGTATTTCCTTATTCTCATTTAAAATTAATATTTTTGTTGCAACACAACATTATTCTATGGATTTAAAAGACAAAATGATTCTCAGCATTATACAGGAAGACTCTACTTTATCAGTGAAAGAAATTTCAGAAAAGATTGGTCTAACCTTTACTCCAACGTATGAAAGAATCAAACAACTGGAGAAGCAGGGGATCATTCAGAAGTATGTAGGTCTTTTAAACCGTGAAAAACTGGGTTTGAACATTGTAGTCTACTGTAATGTACGTCTTAAAGAGCAATCCAAGAAAGTTTTGGAAACTTTTGAGAAGCATATTGGAAAGTACGATGAAGTACAGGAAATCATAAGTCTTTCCGGGGAGTATGATTATATGTTGAAAATTATTGCCAAAGACATCAACTCTTATAATGAGTTTGCAGTCAATGTAATTTCAAACATTCCTAACATCGGGCAGTACCATAGCTCTATCGTTCTTCATGAGGTGAAAAAAATCCACCAAATTCAAGATAGACCTTGAATAGTTTTCCATTTTAAACCATTAAGGAATTTTAAGTGGTGAAGAGTAACTAATAGCATTCCAAGCGAATGGTAAAAGCAATCTGTAAAATTTCAAACTTTACTTAACTCTTCCTATCTTAAAATTCTTTTGTGAGCTTTCATGGCTCTTATGACAATCATCAATTTCAAAGATCAAAATAAAATCCAACCATTAAGACCGGCTTAAGCAATTAAGATTTAAGGATTTCACAACGATAAACATAAGGCGATTCTAAAGTAATTTTAGATTTTTTATGTCAACTTAAGCCTTTATATATCTTAATGGTTTAGATTTTAACCTAATAATTTATTCTTCAGTTTATTGAACTGGTATTCTATTTTATCCAGGCACAGATTTCCTATACTTCCCTGGTGAGTATGATCTAAAGCTCCTGGTTCAAATTCAAACTCATTATTTTCAATCTCCTGTCCAACTTTCACGTAAGCATCACGGAAAGAACTTCCGCTTTTCACTTCTTCATTGATCTTCTCTACGCTGAACAGGTATTTATATTTTTCATCTTCCAGAATTCCGTCTTTTACCTCGATATTGGGTAAGGTATAACTTAAGATCTCTAGACATTCTTTTAGTGAATCAATCGCCGGGAAAAGAATTTCCTTGGTTAACTGAACATCTCGGTGATATCCTGAAGGAAGATTATTCGTTAACAGAATCAGCTCATTGGGTAGCGCCTGAATTCTGTTGCATCGCGCACGAACCAACTCGAAAATATCCGGGTTCTTTTTATGAGGCATAATACTGCTTCCTGTTGTAAATTCTTTGGGAAAGCTAATGAAATTGAAATTCTGATTCAGATATAGACATACATCATAAGCAAACTTCCCAAGGGTTCCTGCTAAAGTTGCCATCGCCATTGCCAATAACTTCTCTGATTTTCCACGGGTCATTTGAGCATACACCGAATTATAATTCATGGACTGAAATCCTAGATTATAAGTCGTACTTTCACGATTGATCGGGAAAGAGGAACCATATCCTGCTGCTGAGCCCAGTGGATTTTTATTGATGATATTTTTAGTTGAAAATAGCATTTCAACATCATCTAAAAGTGCTTCTGAATAAGCTCCAAACCACAATCCGAAAGAGGAAGGCATCGCAATCTGCAAATGAGTATATCCCGGAAGCAGTACATTTTTATGCTGATCTGCCAGTTGGATCAAAATCTGGAAAAACTCATCGGTAAGTGCCGTAATTTCACGAATTTCATCTAATAAATACAGTTTGATATCCAATAAAACCTGATCATTTCTTGATCTTGCCGTGTGAATTTTCTTTCCGGTGTCTCCTAATTCTGTAATCAGGATTGCCTCTACCTGAGAATGGATATCCTCAGCTTCTTTATCAATTTCAAAATTACCATTTTCAATTTCCTGTAAAATATCGTTTAATACCGCCAGCATCTGTTCCGATTCTTCCTGAGAAATAATTCCGGTTTCTGCAAGCATTTTACAATGTGCCATAGAACCTTTAACATCATATTTCGCTAAACGTTCATCAAAGTCAAGGTCTTTTCCTACGGTAAAGTTATTGACTAATATATTGGTGGCCAGGTCATCCTTTTGCCATATTTTTTTCATAAGTATGATTGATTTTTCTAAGACTGCAGATGATCATCTACTGATTTCATCACAGTCTGATTTAAAATATTTGATTGATTTTGACAAGCCCAGCAAGACTATCCTTATTATTACTATTAACTATAAAAAAACATTTCCTTAATATGTAAAGTCACTTTTTAATGGTATTGTTTGCATAAATCCTTATTAAAACGTAAACTTTATTGCCTGCTGAGCGTAGTCAAAATATATGTTAAGCTGGAAGGCTGAAGCTAGAGGCTGGAAGTTAATAACAAACGATAACAACTTCCTTTCTTCCATCTTTCTGCTCCCCGCTTTTTATAACACTTTTTCCAAAATCTGGATATAGATCTCAATTCCTTCTTCGATTTCATTGATATAGATAAATTCATCCGCTGTATGAGAGCGCCTACTGTCTCCAGGACCCATTTTTACAGAGGTACATGGTATAATGGCCTGATCTGAAGAGGTTGGCGAACCATACGTTGTCCTTCCTATTTCCAATCCTGCTTTTACGAACGGGTGATCCATTTCAATTTTGGATGAATTCAACCTGAAAGACCTCGCCGTAAGTGTTGATTTCATCTGAGACTGGATGATTTCAAAGGCTTCTTTATTGGAATATTCATCCGTTACCCTTACATCCAATGTAAAATGACAAGATTCCGGTACTACGTTATGCTGCACGCCAGCATGAATCCCTGAAAGCGTTACTTTTACTTCTCCTAAATAATCTGAAACCTTCGGAAATTTAAAATTTAAAATTCCCTGCAGGTCCTCCATACATTTGATAATGGAGTTATCGTCATTCGGATGAGCAGCATGAGAAGGAGTTCCTTTCATTTCTCCATCAATCACCAACAATCCTTTTTCAGCAATTGCCAGGTTCATCTGCGTGGGTTCTCCTACAATGGCAAGTTCTATATTAGGTAGTTGTGGAAACAGAGCCTCGATTCCGTCAAAACCTGAAATCTCCTCCTCTGCTGTCAACGCAATCACTAAATTATATTCTAAATCTTCTTTATCATAAAAATGTAAAAAAACCTGCGCCATAGAAACCAGAGAAGCTCCGGCATCATTGCTTCCCAATCCGAAAAGCTTTCCTTCTTTCTCAATGGGCACAAACGGATCAAGCGTATAGGCTTTATTGGGCTTTACCGTATCATGATGCGTATTCAGCAAAACTGATGGTTTAAATACATCAAAGTTTTTGTTTACCGCCCAGATATTATTCTTAAAACGTTTTGTAGGAATCTGATGCTTTTTGAAAAAGTTTTCAATTTCCACCGATGTATTGAATTCATCTTTACTGAATGAAGGAATTTCAATCAAATTTTTAAGCAATTCAACCGCATTTTTCAGCAATTCTTCTTTATTATAAACAGATTTCAGTTCCTGCATGATGATTCTCTATATGGTTTTTAAGTTCTGTTTCTTTAATGAGAAACACTTTATTTACATTATTCTTTATCGCTCCAAGAGCGTTCTCTAGTTTGGGTAAAATCCCTTTATGAAGCTTTCCTTCTTCTTTCAATGTTGTAAAATCCTCTTCAGAAATACTTTTGATCAGAGATTCCGGGTCATCTACATTTTCCAACACTCCTTGTTTGTCAAAACAGTACAGCAGCTCTACTTCATATTTTTCAGATAAAGCCTGAGCAATCGCAGAAGCAATAGTATCTGCATTGGTATTGAACAGATTTCCTTTTCTATCGTGAGTAATGGCAGAAAAAACAGGAATAAGATTCAGCTTAATCAATTTTGAAACCAGCTTTTTATTCACACTTTTCTTTGTGATATCTCCCACAAACCCAAAGTCTATTTCAGGATGTTCTCTTTTCTTAGCTTTTATAAGATTTCCATCTGCTCCGGAAAATCCAATGGCATTACATCTTTTCTGCTGTAATTTTTCAACAATATTTTTATTGATTCCCCCGCATACACCATCGTTACAATATCCAATGTATCTTTATCCGTAATCCGCCTTCCGTTCACCATTTTCTGCTCTATGCCGAGTTTATCTGCCAGCGTATTCGCTAACTTCCCTCCGCCGTGCACAAGGATCTTCTTTTCTTTAATTTCGGAAAACTGATCTAAAAACTGATCCAGCAATCGTTCATCATCAATGAGCGCTCCGCCTATTTTTATGATGTATATTTTCTGTTTCATTTTTTTACATTTAGAATTGATAGGAATCTATTCCTATCTTGGGTTAAATCGTCCCTTTGGGACTCATTGGATGTTATTTTATATTGTCTAGAATTTCGCTAAAGACTGCCTGTGCTGAGAAAATACGGTTCTTTGCCTGTTGGTAGATGATTGAATTTTCTCCATCCATTACTTCATCGCTTAATTCTACATTACGACGAACCGGAAGGCAGTGCATTACTTTTGCCTGATTGGTATTCGCCAGTTTTTCATTGGTAAGCATCCAATCATCTTTTACTTCAGGCATTGCCGCATAATCATTAAACGAAGACCAGTTTTTCACATAGATAAAATCTGCATCTTTCAAAGCTTCCTCCTGATTGTGAATCACTTTTGTATCTTTTGTAAAAGCCGGATCCAAATCATACCCTTCCGGATTAGTAATTACCAGTTCAACATCCATTTCCTGCATCCATTCTGCAAAGGAATTTCCTACTGCATGAGCAATTGGCTTGATATGTGGTGCCCAGGTTAAAACCACTTTCGGCTTACGGTCTTCTTTCCAGTTTTCTGTAATCGTAATACAGTCTGCCAAACTTTGCAAAGGATGACGTGTTGCTGATTCTAAAGAGATAACAGGAACTTTTGCATGCTTCTCAAACTGGCTTAGAATGCTTTCATTTACATCGTCTTCTTTGCTCTTCATGCCTGCGAAACAACGTACCGCAATGATGTCACAATATTGATTTAAAACCTCAATAGCATCTTTGATATGCTCTACAGTATCTCCATTCATTACAGCTCCATCTGCGAATTCAAGATTCCATGCTTCCTGTGCTGCGTTTAACGTTAATACATTTAAACCTAGATTTTGTGCTGCAATCTGGCTGCTTAAACGGGTTCTTAAGCTTGAGTTTAAAAATACAAGTCCTATAGTTTTCCCCTTTCCTTTTTTTGTTTCTGAAAGTGGGTTCGCCTTAATTTCTAAAGCTTTTTTTATGATTTCCTGTAAGTTTTCTACATCACTTACAGCTGTGAATTTTTTCATTTGAATTGATTTTAAAGATTTTAATACCTCTTACATATTTTCCAACACCTCTTTCAGAGCGTTGATAAAAAGATCCGTTTCCTCTTTTTTGATATTCAGTGCCGGAAGAATCCTTAAAACACTTTTATCGTTTGAGTTTCCGGTAAAAATGTGATGATTGAACAGTAAGCTTTTTCCTTACTTCGGAACAGTCTCTATCGAGTTCTATTCCGATCATCAACCCTTTCCTTCGGATGGATTTAATATGTGGTAAACCTTTAATTTCATTTTCAATATACTCGCCCATTTGCTGAGTATTTTCGATAAGATTTTCATCTTTCATTACATCAAGAACAGCAATGGAAGCTACACACGCTAAGTGATTCCCACCAAATGTTGTTCCCAATAGGCCATTGCTAGCCTGGAATTTAGGACTAATCAAAACTCCGCCAACCGGAAATCCATTTCCCATTCCTTTCGCTGTTGTGATAATATCTGCCTCAATTCCAAATTCCTGGTGTGCAAAGAAGTATCCGCTTCTTCCATATCCTGACTGTACTTCATCTAAAATCAAAACCGTATCATATTGATCACACAATTCTTTAATTTTAGATAAAAACTCCGCCGTTGGGATCATAATCCCTCCTACACCCTGAATTCCTTCAATAATAACAGAAGAAATTTCATTTCCGTGTACTGCAAAAGTTTCTTCAAGCTGCTTAACATCATTCCATTCGGATTTAATGAATCGTTCCGAAAAATTTACCGGAGCAACAATCTTAGGATTATCTGTTACAGAAACCGCAGCAGAAGTTCTTCCGTGAAACGATCCGGAGAAGTAAAGCACTTTGCTTTTTCCATTATGAAAAGAAGCTAGCTTCAATGCATTTTCATTCGCTTCAGCACCAGAATTACAAAGGAAAAGATTGTAGTCTTCATATCCTGAAAGTTTTCCCAGTTTATCAGCCAGTTCCACCTGCAACTCATTTTGAACCGAGTTAGAATAGAAAGAAATCTTCTCTAACTGTTCCTTCAGTTTATTCTGATAATGCGGATGATTATGACCAATAGAGATTACAGCGTGCCCTCCGTAGAAGTCAAGATATTTTTCGCCTTTATCATCCCAAAGGAAAGATCCCTGAGCTTTAACTGGATGTATGTTGAATAATGGATATACGTTGAATAAATTCATGTCTTTTATAAATGATAATTGATTAATGATACGGGATTCGAGTTTCGAATTCCCATAAATATCAGTGGGTGCATTAAAATGCTATCGGTTTCAGATTCAAGCCTGTATTTTCTTCCCAACCCATCGCGATATTCATATTTTGTACCGCCTGTCCTGAAGCTCCTTTCAACAAATTGTCAATCGCTGAGTGAATAACGGCAACATTTCCACTCTTTTCAATCTGGATCACACAGCGATTGGTATTGACAACCTGCTTTAAATCAATTGCTTTTTCACTTACCGTAACAAACGGTGCTTCTGCATAAAAATCCTGGTACAATTGATAGATGTCAGAAAGTCCCAAATCTGTTTTCACTGTAGAACTTGTAAAAATCCCTCTTGCAAAATCCCCTCTCCATGGAACAAAATTCAGGCTGACTTCTTTATGATTAAACAAAACTATCTGTTGTAAAATTTCATCTACATGCTGATGAGTCAATGTTTTGTAAGCTGAAACATTATCATTTCTCCAGGTGAAGTGTGTTGTTGCCTGTAAAGACTGTCCAGCACCTGTAGAACCTGTAATTCCCGTTGTAAAAACTTCATCTAAAACCTCTTTTCCAGCCAATGGTAATAATGCCAACTGAATTGCTGTAGCAAAACACCCAGGATTCGCAATGCTTTTTGAATTCAACAGTTGTTTTTTATTGATTTCCGGTAATCCGTAGATAAAATTTCTGTTTTCAAAATTCCCATCCAAACGGAAGTCATTTCCTAAATCAATAACTAATGTGTCTTCTTTAACCGGATTTTGAGTTAACCAATTCTGGCTTTCCTTATGTGGAAGACACAGAAAAAGAATATCTACTTCTTCAGGTTGATCTGTCAGCACCTGCTCACAAACCGTCGTTAAATCCGGGTACAGATCCGAAATTCTTGTTCCCGAATTCGAACGACTATATAAAAAACTCAATGTCACATGGGGATGGAAAGCCAGCAAACGTATCAACTCGCTTCCTGTATAACCGTTGGCTCCTACTATTCCTATTGTTTTCTTCATTTTCAAGCTGATAGGATTTCATCCTATCTTTTGTTAAATCGTTCCTTCGGAACTTTAGTTGATATTTTGGTTAATCTGGTGATATATATTTAAGGAATTGCTTACAATTTTTGTGTATCCTTTTACATCATCTCCCGTCCATGCTCTGTTAGCTTCTCCATAGCTTCCGAATTTATCAGACATTAAATCATGATCGGATTCTATTCCATTTAGGATAAATCTATATGGATGAAGCGTTACAAATACTTTTCCACTTACTGTTTTCTGAGAATCGGTTAAGAAAGATTCAATATTTCTCATTACCGGATCTAAGAAAAGTGCTTCGTGAAGCCAGTTTCCATACCAGTCAGACAACTGGGATTTCATCATTTGCTGATATTTTGAAAGCGTATGTTTCTCCAATAAATGGTGCGCTTTGATAATCACAGAAGCCGCTGCCGCTTCAAACCCTACTCTTCCTTTAATTCCTACGATGGTATCGCCAACATGGATATCACGACCAATTCCGTAAGCAGAAGCCAGTTGCTCTATTTTTTGAATAGCATACACAGAATGAGCAAAGCTTTCTCCATTTACCGCTACTACTTCTCCATTTTTAAACTCAATTTCCAATTCTGAAGACTGAGTTTCCTGAACCTGAGATGGAAAGGCTTCTTCCGGTAGATAATTTCTTGATGTTAAAGTCTCTTTTCCACCTACAGAAGTCCCCCAAAGTCCTTTATTCACTGAATATTGTGCTTTATGGAATTCCATTTCATACCCATGACTTTTCAAAAACTCGATTTCTTCTTCACGGGATAAAGCCATATCACGGATCGGCGTAATGATTTCAATATTCGGGCACATTACCTGGAAAATCAGATCAAAACGAACCTGGTCGTTTCCAGCCCCTGTACTTCCATGCGCGATAGCATCTGCTCCTACTTCAATCGCATATTTTGCAATTTCCTGCGCCTGAATGGTACGTTCTGCACTTACAGAAAGAGGATATGTGTTGTTTTTCAATACATTTCCAAAAATCAGATACTTTACACAAGAATTATAATAATCTTCCTGAGCATCTACGCACCTGTATTCTTTTACCCCAAGGTTTAAAGCTTTTTTCTCCAGCTCTTTTTCTTCTTCTTTGGAAAAACCTCCGGTATTTACAGTAACTGCATATACGTCATACCCCAGTGTTTCACTAAGATATTTTGCACAGTAGGAAGTATCTAAACCTCCACTAAACGCTAAGATGACTTTCTTGTTCATTGCTATATTTAATTTCTGGTTGTGCATTCACAACACTGTTTACTTTATTATGATCAGGCTGATTATTTACAGCCTCATTATTTTTTATATTTTCAGGAACAAATAACATTGCTGTACATAAGCAGTTTTTACGTTCCTTTTTCATTAGAATCTCATAATTCACACAGTTCTTACAACCGCTCCAGAATTCTTCATCCTGAGTAAGTTCAGAATAAATGACCGGCTTGTATCCTAAATCACTATTGATTTTCATTACCGCAAGTCCTGTTGTTAATCCGAATACCTTTGCTTCAGGATATTTTTCTCTAGATAACTGGAAAACTTTATGCTTAATCTGAGTAGCTACTCCACCATGCCTGAATTTGGGAGATACAATCAGCCCCGAATTGGCAACAAATTTCCCATGTGACCAGGTCTCTATATAACAGAAGCCTACCCACTCACCGTTTTCAGTAGCAACCACAGCATTGCCTTCTGAAATCTTCTTACTCAAATATTCGATGGAACGTTTTGCGATTCCCGTTCCTCTACGCTGTGCAGAATCATACATTTCCTGCTGTATTTCACTCACATACATTAGATGTTCGCATGAGGAAATTTCTATTTCCATTTATTTATCTAAATTTTTTGGCAAATTTAAAATATAATTTCTTTAAAAACCAAATTAAAAAGATATTTTTTTTGTTTTAAAAATTTACACAGGTAAAATTATCTTTATTCAAATATATATATTTGCTTATTTATTATATATTTGCTAAAATAATATAGTTATGGAAAACACATGTCCTAAGTGCAAAGGAAACAAGGTAGTTAAAAGCGGTATAATCAACGAAAAACAGAGATTTCACTGCAAAAGCTGCAACTATTATTTTACGGTTAAAAAACTAGGAAAACAGATTGACGATTATTATGTCACCAAAGCATTACAGCTTTATCTTGAAGGTTTAAGCTACCGTGAAATTGAAAGAATTATTGGTGTTTCCCATGTTACCATAAGCTCATGGATCAAAAAATACAATATTACAAGACCTCCACATTCGGAATTTCATCCTGTTTATAAAATACTGAAACAAAATGAATTAATTGAATACATAGCACAGGAAGAGAATATTAAGAACTCCGGGATTATTATTACTCAGTTTGCGGACAAGTACATGTTGATTAAATGGGAAAGATTTAAGAAGTAGATGCAAGGTTCGGGGTTCGGGGTTCGAGATGCGAGGCGCAATAAAAAACAATTAATTATCAGCGTTTTATAAATAAAACAAATTCAAAAATCCGGATTACAAAACTCGAAATTCGTATCTCGTAACAAATTATACCTATACTATTACCACTAATATATATTAAATTTTCGTAAATAAATTATTAATTACAATTTGGCTTTCACAAAAAACAACACCAAAAATTGATAATTTATGAAGAAATTACTTACATTCATTGGAGTGGCCTTAATTAGCGGTTCTATGTATTCGCAGGGTTCTCCTGATTACGGCAGTGGGTTAAAAATAAACCTCAATCCTGAAGGAGACAAATTCATCAGATTTATTTTATGGGACCAGCTTTGGCTAAGGAACAGCCAAATGAACCCTGGAAGTATGGTTGGAAATGAACCAACAGACAATACATGGAACCTGGGAAACAGGCGATTACGTGCTTTAACCTACGCACAGATCTCTAAGAGATATATGATCCTTCTTCATTTTGGAATTAATAATCAAACCTTCATCAACGGCGGTGCTTCAGGAACCTCAGGAACAGGAGGTTACGGAAATGGAAAAGAAAACCCAAATGTTTTTTCATGATGCATGGAATGAATATGCAGTTATTTTACCTGGAGAAGCAGGAAAATTCAGTTTATCTTTAGGGGCCGGACTTCATTACTACATGGGACTTTCCCGTATGACCATGGCTTCTACCCTAAACTTCCTTACGGTAGATTCTCCGGTCTTTTCCTGGCCACTGATTGATAATTCTGATCAGTTTGGAAGACAAATCGGAATGTTTGCTAAAGGTAAATACGGTAAACTAGAATATCGTTTCAGTTTAAACAAGCCTTTCGCTACAGATCTTGCTCCAGCTAATGTAACTGATCCTTCAAGAGCTGTAGCGGTAGACAATAACGGAAATCCAAGTTTTTCAAAAGCAGGATATGTTGAATATCAATTCCTTGATGAGGAATCCAACACCCTGCCTTTCAAAGTAGGATCTTATTTGGGAACGAAAAAAGTATTCAATGTAGGCGCCGGATTTTACCATCAGGCAGATGGAACAAGAACTTCCGTGAATTCAAATGTAGAAAAACATGATATTACTCTTTTTGCAGTAGATGCTTTCGCCGATATTCCATTAGGGGAAGCAAAAAACAAAATGGCAGTTTCTGCTTATGCCGGATATTATAATTACAATTTCGGCCCAAACTATGTAAGAAACCTGGGAACCATGAATATTGCGGCATCTGATCCTAATTTCACAGGCAATAAAGCTATTGCAGGGCCAGGAAATTTACAGCCAACCATCGGAACAGGTAATATTATCTATGCCCAAGCCGGTTTACTATTGCCAAGTCAGGCAGAAAAGCCAAAAATCAGAATACAACCGTTTGCAGCTTATACTCACAAAAATTTTGAAGCCTTCGATAAATCATCCAATCAATTTGATGTTGGAGCCAACTGGTTCATAGATGGGCATCACGCCAAAATCACAACACAATACTCAACAAGACCTGTTTACACCAATCCTACCGAAAAACCTTCTTCAAAAGGAGAATTCATTGTACAATTCCAGATTTATTTATAATCTGAATACACTAAGGTTATAAAAATTATAAGATGAGTTAAGTTAAGTTCTATTAAGAATAAAACGCCTCATTATTCCATTTTCCATTAACATCAAAAACTAATCAATATGAGCGACAATCATCACGAAAGCTACGAAAATATGACCGACAGGCAGAAGAACCGCACCATTTGGAGCGTGATCACAGCCTCATCTCTCGGAACATTGATAGAATGGTACGACTTCTACATTTTTGGAAGCCTGGCCATCGTTTTGGCCACTAAATTTTTCCCGGCGGACAATCCTACAGCCGCGTTTTTATCTACTTTAGCTACTTTTGCAGCAGGATTTGTGGTAAGACCTTTTGGAGCTTTATTCTTCGGAAGATTAGGTGATATTATCGGAAGAAAATACACCTTCCTTGTCACGTTACTCATCATGGGATTCTCCACTTTCCTTATCGGATGCATCCCGAGTTATGAAACCATCGGGTTCCTTGCTCCGGTTTTGGTTTTAATCCTGAGATTATTACAGGGTCTTGCTCTTGGAGGTGAATACGGAGGCGCGGCAACCTATGTGGCCGAATACGCACAACCTCATCGAAGAGGCTATTGGACTTCCTGGATTCAAACCACTGCCACAGCAGGACTTTTCATTTCACTGATCGTTATTTTAATTACCAAAAGCACACTTTCTCCTGAAGAATTTGATGGCTGGGGCTGGAGAGTTCCTTTCTGGATCTCAATTCTAATGGTAGGAGTTTCTTATATCATCAGAAAAAACATGAAGGAATCTCCTCTTTTTGCAAAAGCGAAAAGTGAAGGAAAAACATCTAAAAATCCTTTAAAAGAGAGCTTTGGTAATAAATTCAACTTTAAATTCGTTCTTCTTGCCCTTTTTGGAGCTGCCATGGGACAAGGGGTAATCTGGTACACAGGACAGTTCTACGCCATGAGCTTCATGCAGAAAGTAATGAACATTGATTCTACTCAGGTAGATTATTTAATGGCTACCGCCCTATTCTTAGGAACTCCTTTCTTTGTATTTTTCGGCTGGTTATCAGATAAAATAGGAAGAAAAGCGGTGATGATGACAGGAATGCTGGTGGCTATTTTAGCTTACAGACCTATTTACGACAGTATGTTCAAAAGCGTCAGTCTTGAAAATAAAACTGTAGCCTCCAGCGGAATCACAGAAAAAAGAACCGCTAAAATCCACAATGATATCGCTACAGACAGCCTTGTAACCTTCCATAAAGAAACACTTTTCACAGATGGAACATTAATCAAAAAAGACAGTATTGTTCACTGGTCACCGACTGGCCCGGTAATGAAAGACGGCAAAGCTGAAGAAGCTAAAGTTTCACAATCTGTAAAAGTAAGTGACAGTACAAAATGGTATCTGGTCTTCCTAGTATTCATTCAGGTTATATTCGTGACGATGGTTTACGGACCTATTGCAGCATTCCTTGTTGAAATGTTCCCGGTGAGAATCCGCTATACATCGATGTCTTTACCTTACCATATCGGAAATGGTGTATTTGGAGGGCTTCTTCCTGCAGTGGCTACTTATCTTGTAACTACGGGAAAAGAAGCCGGCCATGCCACATGGTATCTTGAAGGATTATGGTATCCGATTGGAGTCGCAGCAGTCTGTCTGATTATCGGATTAATTTATCTTAAAAATAAGAACAATAATCTTCACGATTAGGCACTGAATCACTCAAATTTTTATTAATTTTAAAACTACTAAAATGAACGGACTAAAAAAAATATTAGGCATACTCTGGATCGCCATTGCAGTGATCGTGGGATATTTTGGAATTACGGTAATGGGAATTCCAAAGATTACCTCAGGAAAACAGGAAGATCTGGTTTTCGGAATCATCATTATGTTTGTGCTGATGCCGATTATCTCAGGCGGAATGGCGGTTTTTGGCTATTATGCTTTAACAGGAGAATATTCTGACGACAAAATATAGTTAATAAGAGATGAATGATAATTGATGAATGATTAATGTTCATCAATTATCTTTTATCCATCATTATTTATGAAAAAGAGACACGAACAAAAACTGGTTATTCTGAGCATCGGACTAATGATCGCTTTCAGCATCCCTATTTCACTTCTTTTCAACAGTGAAAAGGTTGTTTTCGGTTATCCTATGATCCTGATTTACCTGTTTGCTGTCTGGATGGTCTCCATCATAGTTTCCTTTGTAATTGTAAAAAAATACAATGAATAGTTTCGCATTATTTTCTGTGGTTATGTTTTATCTGGCCCTTCTGTTCTTAGTTGCCCATCTGGCAGAGAAGAAAAGAAGCAAGTTCTGGATCAATAACCCTTACATTTATGCATTGTCTTTGGCCGTATATTGTACTGCATGGACTTACTATGGAAGCATTGGAGTAGCTGCTACAAGCGGCCTTAACTATCTACCGATTTACATTGGTCCTGCCATGATTATTCCTGCCTGGATCTACATCAACACAAGGATTGTAAGAATTGCCAGGGTTAATAAAATAAGCAGTCTTGCAGATTTTATCTCATTACGCTATGGAAACAGCAGAAGCCTGAGTGCTATTATCACCATTGTCTGCCTTTTTGCTATTGTCCCCTATATCGGGCTGCAGATCAAAGCCATATCCGAAACCTTTCATCTGGTAACAGAAACGCCGATGTCAAAAAATATACTGACTGATAATGCGACATTTGTTGTCGTTTTAATCGCTTTATTTTCTTCGTATTATGGAACCCGATATGTAGATGCTTCAGAAAAGCGACTGGGAATTATTTCAGCCATTGCTCTGGAGAGTTTTTTAAAATTATTTTTTATCATTATTCTAGGCTTTTTTGTAATCTATTATGTCTTCGATGGATTTACAGATATCTACCAGAAAGCCTGTCTTTTTAAAGATTTTAAAGAAAAAAACACATTCAATGGTATTGAAGGGGCGATGAACTGGATGGTTTTATGCATGATCTCAGCAACCGCCATCTGCATATTACCCCGACAGTTTCACACGGCAATCGTTGAAAACAGACAGGAAAAGCACATCAGAACTGCCATCTGGTTTTTTCCGCTTTATTTATTGATTTTCACCGTATTTATTTTCCCGATTGCCTGGGGCGGAAGGTTAATATTTGAGGGTGAGAAAGTAAATCCTGAGTTTTACTCTATTTTAATTCCACAGCATTTTGGCAATACTTTAATCACAGTTTTGGTTTTCCTTGGTGGATTAAGCTCATGCATTTCCATGATTATTATTTCTGCCATCACTTTATCCATCATGCTTTCTAATAACCTTATTATCCCTTATGGATTGCTTGGGAAATTGAAATCTGAAAATGAAGAACAAAATACAAGAAGCATCACCAATATCAGAAAGTTCAGCATTTTTGCTCTGATTATTATGGCTTTTGTTTTTTACAAATATTTTATTTTAAAAACTTCACTGGATTCTGTAGGATTGATTTCATTTGTAATTATTGCACAATTAGCCCCGGCATTTTTTGGAGCCATATTCTGGAGAAGAGGAAGTTACAAAGGAGCCGTAATTGGCCTTACTGCCGGATTAGCGATCTGTTATTTCGGGCTTATTATTCCGCAGTATTACTTCTCCTACAACCAGGAATTCAAAGGGGTTTTAAGAGACATGTATAATTCTTTCAACTTCTTCACCATTCCTTATCTGGCAAGAATTCCTCAAATCTTTTTCTGGTCAATCTTGGTGAATACAGGCCTATTTACTATTATTTCGGTAAGCACCAAAGGAAATTATCGTGAAAGAAATTTTGCTGAACTCTACGTAGACATCGACAAATACATTCAGAATCATGAAAATGCTTTCATCTGGAGAGGAACTGCCTATATTTCTGATATTCAAAATATCCTGGAAAGATTTTTGGGCAAAAATAAAACTGAACAGGCTTTAAGGATTTTTAATTTAAAATATAATATTGACTCTAAAACAGAAACTGCAGATTCTAGATTTATCAAATTTTCCGAAAACCTTCTCGCAGGAAGAATAGGAACAGCTTCAGCTAAAATTCTAATTGAAGGCGTTACCAAAGAGGATAAAATATCTTTGAAAGAAGTTTTGAATATCCTTGAAGAATCTAAAGAAAACATCAGTTTAAACAAAAAGCTTACGGAACAATCTGAAGAATTACAGAAGCTTTCAGATGACCTCAGAACCGCTAATGAAAGCCTGATTGTGAAAGACCGTCAAAAAGATGACTTCCTGGATTCTGTTGCTCATGAGTTGAGAACTCCAATTACGGCGATCCGTTCAGCTGGGGAAATTCTGGCTGATGATGATGACATTCCTTTTGAAATCAAACAAGAGTTTCTAAATAATATCATTACAGAGTCTGACCGATTAAGCGAAATTATCAATGACATTCTTTATCTCGACAAGCTTCAACATGGAGAGATCTCATTAAGCATCCTACAAAACAACATTCTTGAAACCTATAAAAAAGCATTAAACCCTCTCCTCCATCTGATACACCAGAAAAATATCCATTTAAGCGAGGTGAATCTTCTGAATCGGGTTATATTTGAGTATGATGAAGCCAGAATGATTCAATTGCTTCAAAACATATGGGGAAATGCCTTAAAATTTACGGATGAACAGGGAACGATACAAACTAAACTATTTGAAAGGGAAAATCAATTGATCATTACCATTTTCAATACGGGGAAACACATCCCGGAAGAGGATCTGGAAATGATTTTTGACAAGTTTTATCAATCCAAAAATCAAAACATTTTAAAACCTACAGGAAGCGGACTTGGCCTTGCCATTTCAAAGAAAATAATACAAGCTCACAACGGAAGTATAAAAGCTGAAAACAGCGGCCTTGGGGTAACTTTTACGATCAGCCTTCCTGACAGCATAATAAACGAGATTAAAAATGAAGTTGAACACCTTTAAAAAGCCATTATGAAAAAGATAATCATTGCAGATGACGAACACAAAATATTAATGTCGCTGGAATACAGCTTTAAAAAGAACGGTTATGATGTCTACATTGCCAGAGACGGAACAGAAGTTCTGGAATTTCTCAAAACAATGGTTCCGGATGTAATTCTTCTCGATATCATGATGCCTAATCTTGACGGCTACAGTACATTGGATATTATTAAGCAGGATGAAAACCTGAAGAATACAAAAGTCATCTTTCTAAGTGCAAAAAACAATCCGAGAGATATTGAAAAAGGCCTTGAAATGGGAGCTGATGCCTACATCACAAAACCCTACTCTATTAAAAAACTGATGCAGCAGATTGAAGAAATGTTTTAATAACTTAACCATTAAACTTGATTGAGAAATTAAGAACAGCAAGAGATTGCTTCGCCTTCGGCTCGCAATAGCAGGAGCAAAATAAAAAAACACTAATACGACATTACTATGAATGCAGATACTCTATTTAAACAAAGTATAGAAGACAAAGAAAAGTTCTGGAAAGAGCAGGCTTCAGCCATACAATGGTTTGAATTCCCGCAACAGATTCTTTCAAAAGATACCAACGATTATCCACAATGGTTTGCTGACGGAAAACTGAACATGTGTTATTTGTGCATTGACAAACATATTGAAGACGGTTTCGGAGATCAGAATGCTATTGTTTATGATTCTCCGGTAACAGGTCAGAAGAAAATCTACACCTTTAATCAGGCCAAAGAAGAAATATCAAAATTGGCAGGCGGATTGGCTTCTTTAGGGTTAAAAAAGGAGATACAGCGGTTATTTACATGCCTATGATTCCGCAAACTCTTTTTGCGATGCTTGCCTGTGCAAGAATTGGGGTGATTCACAATGTCGTTTTTGGAGGTTTTGCCCCTCATGAGCTGGTGGTAAGAATTGATGACTGTAAACCTAAGGTTTTAATCACAGCCACTGCAGGAATAGAAATAGCTAAAAGAATCCCTTATCTCCCACTGGTAGAAAAAGCCATTGAATTGGCACAGGATAAAGTAGATAATATTATTGTTTACAACAGAAAATTAGTAGATAATCAGGATGAAATGTTTGATGGCCTTATAGATTATGAAGAATTGGTTCAAAAATCTGCTCCTGTTGATTGTGTTCCTGTAGAATCTACTCATCCACTTTATCTGCTCTATACTTCCGGAACCACAGGAAAACCTAAAGGGATTGTACGTGATACCGGCGGTTATGCTACAGCATTAAAATTTTCCATGAAATATATGTATGGTGTTGAACCAGGCGAAACGTATTGGGCAGCCTCCGATTTCGGTTGGGCCGTTGGTCATAGTTACTCCGTTTATGGACCTCTGCTCAACAGAAACACTACCATTGTTTTCGAAGGAAAACCTATTATGACTCCTGATGCAGGAACCTTCTGGAGAATTATCTCAGAATACAAAGTTTCAGTGATGTTTACAGCCCCTACCGCTATCAGAGCAATTAAAAAAGAAGATCCCAATGGCGAGTTGGTAAAAAAATACGATCTGTCACACTTCAGGAAACAATTCCTTGCCGGTGAACGATGTGATGTAGCCACTTTGGATTGGTTTGCAGAACATATTGGTGTTCCAGCCATCGATCATTGGTGGCAGACAGAATCCGGATGGCCAATGCTTGGATTATTAACTTTTGACGAAAATTATAAAATCAAAAGAGCTTCTGCAGGAAAACCAATTCCAGGGTATGATATCAAAATTTTTGATGAAAACGGATTAGAATTAGATCCGCATCATGAAGGCTATCTCGTTATAAAGCTCCCACTTCCACCAGGCGCTATGCTAGGGATCTGGAAAGATTATGACCGATTCGAAAACAGCTATTTATCACAATACAAAGGATACTATTTTTCTGGAGACGGAGCCATACAGGATGAGGACGGTTATATTTTCATTACCGGGAGAGTGGATGACGTTATCAACGTTGCCGGACACAGACTTTCCACCTCCGAAATGGAAGAGATCGTTTCTTCACATCCTGATGTTGCAGAGTGTGCTGTAGTAGGAATTGATGATGACTTAAAAGGCCAGGTTCCTTTCGCGACAGTTGTTTTAAAAAATGGCACTACCATTACCGAAGAAAATATTGAAAAGGATATTATCCTGATGGTTCGTGAAAAGATTGGCGCTGTAGCTTTTTTAAAAAACGCAATGGTTGTCAAAAGATTACCCAAAACACGATCCGGAAAAATCTTAAGAAAGCTCATCAGAACGTTGCTGGACGGCAAAGATTTTCAGATTCCATCAACGATTGATGACGAGAAAATCATTGAGGAAATCCAGGAAAAGATCAGTGAATATAGGGCTTAAGCGAAAAATTAAACATATATTTAAAATACAATTCAAATTTCAAAAAACGAAAGGGATATGAGAAATTACTTAATAGAAGATTTACCACAATACTTTGAAGATTATAAAAAATCTATCAAAAACCCAAAGAAATTCTGGGACAAGGTAGCTGATCAGAACTTTGTGTGGTATCAGAGATGGAGCAAGGTGGTTAAGTACGATATGAATGAAGCTAAAATCGAATGGTTCAAAAATGCCAAACTTAATATTACTAAAAACTGTCTGGACAGACATCTTGCCATAAGAGGAGACAAAACAGCAATCATCTGGGAACCGAATGATCCCAAAGAGGAAGCTCAGCATATTTCCTACAACGAATTGTACACTCGTGTCAATAAGACTGCCAATATTTTAAAAGAAATGGGTATTGAAAAAGGTGACAGAGTATGTATTTACCTTCCAATGATTCCGGAATTAGCTGTTACCATGCTGGCTTGCGCTAAGCTGGGAGCCGTACATTCTGTTATTTTTGCAGGATTCTCTGCCTCCGCCGTATCTTCAAGAGTGAATGATTGTGAAGCTAAGATGGTCATCACTTCAGATGGAAGCTACAGAGGAAATAAAGTTCTGGACCTGAAAAGTATTGTGGATGAAGCTTTAGAAAAAACACCAACTGTTGAAAAAGTCCTTGTCGTAAAGAGAACTCACAATGAGATCAAAATGAAAGAAGGAAGAGATTTTTGGCTGGCAGACTTATATGAAAAGGCTTCTCCTGACTTTGTAACAGTTATTATGGATTCTGAGGATCCACTTTTCATTCTTTACACTTCGGGTTCTACAGGAAAACCAAAGGGAATGCTTCACACCTCCGCCGGATATATGGTGTATACTGCCTATACTTTTAAAAACGTGTTTAATTATAAAGAAAACGATATTTATTGGTGTACCGCAGATATCGGCTGGATCACCGGTCACTCTTATATTCTTTACGGACCATTATTGAATGGAGCCACTACAGTCATTTTCGAAGGAGTTCCCACTTATCCTGAGCCGGATCGTTTTTGGGAAGTCATTGAAAAACATAAGATCACCCAATTCTATACCGCTCCTACTGCTATTCGTTCTCTAGCTAAAGAAAGTACAGAATGGGTGGATAAGCATGATTTGAGTTCATTAAAAGTCATCGGATCTGTAGGAGAACCTATTAATGATGAAGCATGGCATTGGTTTAATGATCATGTAGGAAAGAAAAAATGTCCGATTGTTGACACCTGGTGGCAGACAGAAACCGGAGGAATCATGATTTCACCGCTTCCTTTTGTGACTCCTACCAAGCCTACCTATGCTACTCTTCCTCTACCGGGAATTCAACCCGTTTTGATGGATGATAAACGCAATGAAATTACAGGGAATCAGGTAACCGGAAACCTATGCATCCGTTTTCCATGGCCGGGAATCGCAAGAACCATCTGGGGTGACCATCAAAGATATAAAGAAACCTATTTCACAGCTTTCCCTGGAAAATATTTTACAGGAGACGGCGCTTTGAGAGACGAAGTAGGTTATTACAGAATCACAGGCCGCGTGGATGATGTGATCATTGTTTCCGGACATAATCTGGGAACCGCACCTATTGAAGACAGCATCAACCAACATCCTGCCGTTGCCGAATCTGCTATTGTAGGTTACCCGCATGACATCAAAGGAAATGCATTATACGGTTATGTGATGCTTAAAGAATCCGGAGAGGGCCGTGATAAGGAAAACCTTAAGAAAGAAATCAATCAGTTGATTTCCGATCAGATCGGACCTATCGCTAAACTGGACAAGATACAGTTTGTTTCTGGTCTTCCAAAGACACGTTCCGGTAAAATCATGCGTAGAATCCTTAGAAAAATTGCAGAGGGAGATTTCAGCAACTTCGGAGACATCAGTACCCTATTGAATCCGGAAATTGTAGAAGAAATTAAAAACGAAAGAATTTAATTGAATTTCAAATAGTACAATAAAGAGATCATTTCTATATGAAGTGGTCTCTTTTTCTTTGGAAGAAGCAGTTTTTTTATTTGTCACATATTGCACATTACAGAGTTCGGAATATAATTCATTATATATTTAATCTGTGTCATCTGCTAAATCTACGTGAGAAATAAATTAATCTCCATAAGAAAATTAGAGTTAAATAATAGGAAAAAACTCATAAAGTGCCACACCAGAGTAATTGCTGAAATTCTTATCATTTCGGATGAACCACTTAAAATTTATATATTTTTTAAAAATCAAACACTTGTTCAATAGATATTCTCAAATATTTTAACACTACTATATAGATAAAACATTATTATGTGAATTTTATTGACTTTATATTAAAAAAAATGAAAAATTATTATTACCTTTAAGTACAAACTTTTAAAACCCATTAATTATGTCAAATATATTAGCTGGGCTATTTGAGCACCATAGCGATTACAAGAAGCTTGAGAGTGATCTGGAAAATTCAGGAATTCCTAATTCTGATTACATCATATACCTTAGCAACGATACAAGCAACACCCAATATCTGGCAAGTGTGGCGGTAAAGGATAGTATCCAGACGGAGAATGTCCGGAGCATTTTCACTCAAAATGCAGTCATAAAAACTTATATATTCGAAAATATGAGCATCGATCAGGCCAATTATGATACTATTAAAAAGTACATTGATGCCAGAAACAGGGCAGAAATTCATAACAGCCCGGACATCAGAATTAAAACCTCAACCGAGGGTATCAATTCAGAAGTAAAATCTTAATCGGCATAAAACCTAATAACCGGAAATCCGTAGTGCGTACTACGGATTTTTTATGTTTGAAAAAAGTAAAAATTTTCGTATTTTCGTCTAAATATAGGCATCTGCACAAATGAGTTACGATTTAGAACAAGAGAATAAAGAGATCCTTGCAAGATATAAGGATCTGATTTCTAACACATACAGAACGCTGGATGAGGAAAACAACAAGCTCATCCGGAAAGCATTCGATATTGCATTGGATGCTCATAAGGATCAAAGGAGAAAATCCGGAGAGCCTTACATCTACCACCCTATCGCTGTAGCCAAAATTGTAGCGACAGAAATCGGTTTGGGAGCAACTTCCATTGCTTGTGCATTGCTGCATGATGTGATTGAAGATTCGGATTATACTTACGAAGATTTGAAAAAAATCTTTGGGGAGAAAATTGCCAGTATTGTGAATGGATTGACTAAAATATCCATCATGAACCATCAGAATATCTCCGTACAATCAGAAAACTACAGAAAATTACTGTTGACTCTGTCTGAAGATTTCAGGGTTATCCTGATCAAAATTGCGGACCGTCTTCACAATATGCGAACCCTGGAAAGCATGGCTCCGGACAAACAGAAAAAAATCGCATCAGAAACGGTGTATATCTATGCGCCGATGGCCCACCGTCTTGGTTTGTATAATATAAAATCTGAGCTGGAAGATCTTTCTTTAAAATACAATAATCCTGAGGTTTATAATGAAATCACGGAGAAATTAGAGCTGGCAAAGGAAAGCCGTGAGCGCTATATTGAGGAATTTAAAACCGAAGTTTCAGAGCGATTGAAAGAAGAAGGATTAAATTTTACCATCAAAGGCCGTGCAAAAGCAATTTCTTCCATTTACAGGAAAATGCTGAAGCAGGGAGTTTCCTTTGAAGAGGTTTTTGATAACTATGCGATCAGAATTATCTATAAATCGGATGCTAAAAATGAAAAATTCTTAGCCTGGAAGATTTATTCTATCGTTACAGATGTTTATCACAGTAATCCTTCGAGAATGCGTGACTGGATTACCCAACCCCGCTCTACAGGATATGAAAGTTTACACTTAACTGTTCTTGGTCCTGATAAAAAATGGATTGAAGTTCAGATCCGTTCAGAACGAATGGATGAAATTGCCGAAAAAGGAGTTGCAGCGCATTATAAATACAAAGAAGGCTATAAGCAAAGTTCTGATGACCGTAATTTTGAAAAATGGGTTACGGAGATTCGCGAAGTGCTTGAACAGCAGCAAAACCTCTCTACTTCTGAACTTTTAGATAATATCAAACTGAACCTTTATTCAAAAGAGGTATTTGTATTTACACCAAAAGGAGAAATTAAAATCCTACCAACTAATGCTACTGCCCTGGATTTTGCCTTTTCGGTTCACTCAGATCTGGGAATGAAATGTCTGGGAGCTAAAATCAATGGAAAACTGGTTCCGATTTCTTATGTTCTTCAAAATGGTGATCAGGTAGATATTCTGTCTTCTCAGAATCAGAAACCTAAATCTGATTGGCTGGAATTTGTAGTCACTTCAAAAGCTAAATCAAAGATTAAAAGTTACCTGAATTCCCAGAAAAATCAGCTGGTGGAAGATGGAAAAGAAATTTTACAAAGAAAACTTCGTCATGCAAAGATCAATTTCAATGATGAAGAGATCAATAAATTACAAAAGTTCTTTAACTTAAAATCATCACAGGAACTTTTCCTTAAATTCCAAACCAATGAATTGGATGCAAGCAGCTTAAGGAAATATATTGAAAGTAAGAATGTATTCAACAATCTCCTTTCCAGATTCAGAAAATCACCATCCAAAAACACTCATTATGAGGAGCCTAAAGAGCAAAACCTTGATATGATTGTCTTTGGAAAAGATGAAGAAAGACTGAATTATACTTATGCAAAATGCTGTACGGTAATTCCTGGAGACAAAATCTTTGGATTTATTACTATTTCCGATGGAATCAAAGTACACAGTGACAACTGTCCGAATGCGATCAACCTTAGAGCCCAGTATGATTATCGTGTTATTCCTGCCAAATGGGTAAATGAGGAAAGCTTTAAAAACCGAGTAAAAATTGAGATCGAAGGTCTAGACAGAATGGGAATGATCAATGATATTACGACGGTCATCAGTGGAAGTATGGGAATGGATATGAAAAGTATGTCTATTGAATCCAACAATGGCGTATTTACAGGAAACATCAATCTTGAAGTCAAGAATAAGGGGCAATTGGAGGAAACCTTCAAGAAGCTCAAGAATATTAATGGAGTCTCCAGAGTGAGACGACTATAATCATAAACATGAATTTATCACTTTATTTTAAAAAATTTTTCAACAACAGTCAAGCCTCAGGAATCATTCTTATTTTCTGTGTGCTTATTTCATTACTTATTGCTAACTCTTCTCTTGCGGGAAGCTTTCAGAGCTTTTTAGACAAAGAAGCAGGAACTCACCTGTTTGGGCTGGAATACCCTGTCAGTATCTGGATCAATGATGGTTTGATGGCTGTATTCTTTCTTTTGGTAGGTCTGGAAATTAAACGAGAGCTTGTAGAGGGTGAGCTTTCTTCTTTCAAGAATGCTTCATTACCTATTTTTGCAGCAGTGGGCGGCATGCTTGTACCTGCCGTTATTTACAGTATTTTCAATTCCGGAACAGAATACAGCAATGGCTGGGGAATTCCGATGGCTACTGATATTGCTTTTTCTTTGGCTATTATTTCGATGCTGGGCAAGAAAATCCCTAATTCTATTAAGATATTTCTGGCTGCATTAGCCATTGTAGATGATCTTGGGGCCATCCTTGTCATTGCAATTTTTTATACTGAACAGATCCACTGGAGCTATCTTCTACTCTCTTTTGGAGTAACTGCTCTGTTGTTTATTTTAAATTTTTTAAAAGTTACCAAAACAATATTTTATATCATTCCGGGATTATTTTTATGGTACTTCCTGCATCATTCCGGAATTCACGCCACCATAGCCGGAGTTTTATTGGCATTTTCAATTCCTACCAACGCTTCCAATGTAGAAATTTCACCATTAGAAAAATTGGAACACCAGCTCCACGTTCCTGTAAGCTTTTTAATCATGCCTGTTTTTGCTTTAACAAATACCAATATTACTTTTTCAAGTGAAATGGTAGCAGGGGTTACAAGCACGCTAGGATTGGGAATTATCTGCGGATTGATTCTTGGTAAGCTCATCGGAATTAACTTATTCTCTTTGCTAGCCATTAAATTAAAACTCAGCTCTCTGCCACAAAACAGCAACTGGACTCAAATGATCGGGGTAGGTTTATTGGCCGGAATCGGATTTACAATGTCCATTTTTATTGCTCTCTTATCATTTAAAGGAGAGATCGTGATACAGGATGAAGCTAAGTTTGCCATCCTGATCGCTTCTTTTGTTGCGGCCATTCTAGGATTTATAATTTTAAGTATAAGTTCTAAAGGAAATATGGAACCGGAAGAAGATTAATTCTTTTTCTGGTTTTCCAGATTTCTCCGGTGTTGTTCATCACTCTCAAGATCAGGCTCTGTAACATGAGTATGATAATGAATGGTTTCTTTTTGAATTTCATCTGACAACAGTTTCTCTATTCTGAGTTTTCTGATTGCCATATTCAGTTCGTTTCCAAAGAGTAAAAGATATACATTTACATTCACCCACACCATCAGCAGGATCATACTTCCAATGGAGCCATAAAGAACGTTATAGCGGGCAATATCTTTTACATAAATAGCGAAAATATAGGTAGTGGCCAGAAATAAGATTGTGGTAAGGATCGCACCCGGAATTGCCTGTCTGAATCTTGTAATTTTCACAGTTCCCAACCAATAAAATAAGGTTAAAAGGATAAAATAGAACAAGGGAAAAGAAACAAAACCAATGATACTGGAAAGGTTATCCACCAGCCAGGATACGTCATAAGCAGGAGTAAAAAGCTTCATTACTACCTCTACATAATACACTCCGAAAAGCGTTAAAAACACCATCGTTATAAAACCTATGGTTATAAAGAATGAAAGGATGAATTCCTTTACATCACTGAGTTTTTCTTCTGTATTTTCATTAAACCCGTTAATCAGCGAGAAAGTACCATTGGTTGCAAAAATGAGTGCCAGTACAATGGTCAGATTACTGATCCCTTTCATATTCGGGATAATATTGGTCTCTATATACCCTCTCACGTCACCTTCCATATTGGATGGGAAAACATTATGCATCAGTACATCAAAAATATAGAACTGCAGCTTGTCATAATGCGGCATATAAGGCAATACCGAAAGTAAGAACAGAATAAAAGGAAACAAACTCATAGTAAAGCTCCATGAAATAGCAGCTGCTTTTCGTCCAATTTTACCTTTGAAAATCCCGGAGATATAGATCTGAAACATCTGCCAAAGCGATATTCCCAAAACAGGAATATGGATGTTATCAAAAAACTCCTGAACCTTCAGGATAAATCTGGGAACTTGTACACTCATCTATTGCAGCAATTTTGTGATTAGTCAAAAGATCAAATATCCAGTTTCCCCAATGATGAGCTTTTTAGATATTTTCACTGTCTCTCATACAAATATAAACATTTTCCCTCTCCTGCTTCTCACTGTAAATTATATAGAATTGAGACTTATAAACATTTACCCTCAAAATTCTAATCATTTCCCTTTTATAGATATGGGCATTTCCCCATTAACAGCTAAGTAATAAATTAATTAAAATTTTTTCCCAGCCGTTATACATCAAATTGTCTCAAATGATGATCCATATGTTTATACACAAAAATACCAATTTCACCTTTGGTCATCCTTCCAAAGAAATCATGAACAAAACCAGGGTTAGAATAATTCTCATAGGCCGCAATCTGATTCAACCAAACATTTTTCAGATATTCAACATTCCCTTCCTGTTCTTTTATTGTAAAAATACCTGCCGGAGCATTTTTCCCTAAGGGTTTATCATTTTTAACCGTTTTTCTCAAAACCATTCTTCCAAAAATTTTTCCTAAAAAACCCTGTTTATATACATAATTTCCGTTTCCAAGGATCCAGTCATTCCATGCTGTACAATGTTTTACCATTTGATAGAGGTTCATTTTTCCCCATTGTGCGGTATTCTTTTGAGAAAGTGAATCAATCCTGTTGATAAGTTCTTCTCTTGTTGGGTGATCAAATATTGTTTTCATAATGAATTTTTTTGTAAAATTATTACAGTTCAGAAAGACCTTCACTACGCAAAAATGACATTCAACAGTGTATTTTGTGCCAAAATTTATGTAATTTTAAAACACTAATAAACTGATATGAAACACATTTCCATTGTATTATATGAAAATGTAATGTGTACAGCAGTCTCCAACACCATTGCATTGCTTACAAGCGCCAATGATACTGCGCTTAGAAATCATAGGTCTGCTCTTTTTCGGATAGAATTTATTGGAACTGAGAAAAAGAAGTGAAAACCCATCACCCCATACAGTTTCAATGTTCAAAAACCATATCGGATGAGTTTAAAACCGATGTAATTATTATCCCTCCTTATAGTATCACATCATCACAACAGGCAGATGTATTATTAGCTGAAAACAATCCACTTCTGGAATGGATCATAGAAAAGTATCATCAAAAAGCTGAAATCATCAGTTTATGCACGGGTGCATATTTTTTAGCAGAATGTGGACTCCTGAACGGTATGCCTGCCACTTCGCACTGGGGTGTTATGGAAGACCTGCAGAAAAAATATCCCTTGATAGACTTTAAACCGGATCATGTTGTTACCCACTCCAAAGCCATCATTACAGGCGGCGGCGGGTTCTCCTCTTTAAATGCCCTGCTTTATTTTATAGAAAAGAATTCCACTAAGGAAATCGCGGTGGAGCTCAGCAAATATTATGCGCTAGACTATGGCCGTACATCACAGAATATTTTCAGTATTTTCTCAGGACAGCGCCTTCATGATGATCATGAAATTCATCAGGCTCAAAATTATATTGAAAAAGGATTTAAAACTGATATTTCTGTAGAGCAGATCGCGGAACAAGTCAACATGAGCAAGCGGAATTTTATCCGCAGATTTAAAAATGCCACTACATTGAATCCTATAGAATATATTCAGCGGGTGAAGGTAGAGGCTGCCAAAAAAGCACTGGAGTCAGGAGAATCCAATATTGCCGATATTACTTACAGCATTGGTTATAATGACCTGAAAACATTCAGAACTTTATTTAAACGAATGACTGGTCTTACTCCCATTGATTACAAAAACAAGTATAAGGGCAATTTAATTGATTAAAATGAAAAAGAATAACATCATTATCATCTTCCAACAGCCAATCTGAAGCATTTATTCTTAAATTTCAACCGTTAAAAAATCACTATCTTTGCCGACTGAAAATTTTTATCAATGCGAATCAGTTTACTTTGTATCGGCAAAACAGACGATAAGGAAATTACATCTTTGATTAATTATTACCTTAACCGCCTTCCCAAGCACTGGAATTTTGAAATTACTGAGATTCCCGATGTGAAAAATGCCAAAAACCTTTCATCTGATCTTCTTAAAAAGAGGAAGCCAAGCTTTTTCTTAATCATATTGATAAAAATGATCTTGTGGTTATCCTGGACGAAAAGGGAAAACAGTTTACCAGCCGTGAATTTTCTCAGAAAATTGATACATGGATGAATTCTTCCGTCAAAAAAGTACATATCCTGATTGGAGGAGCTTACGGTTTTTCAGAAGACATGTATAGCAGAGCCAATGAAAAGATGTCATTATCTAAAATGACTTTTACCCATCAGATGATCCGTTTGTTTATTGTGGAACAGCTTTACCGTGCAGATCAGATTCTTCAGGGAAAGCCTTATCATAATGATTAAAAGTCACTTTTATAAAAATTACCGTCAATAACAGATTACCTTTTTAATCCTATTTGTCTTTTTGCTTCTCCTACAACAAAAGCAACGGAGTTGGCAATATTAAAGCTTCGGATTAATTTTGACATCGGAATGGTTAAATGGTGCTCAAATTCATTTAAAACTTCTTCACTCAACCCAACACTTTCCTTTCCGAAAACCAGCCAGTCACCATCCTGAAAATCATTTTCCAGATATGATTTCTCAGCATGAGAACTCATTAGAAAAACACGTGACGGATCAGGAATACTTTTTATCCATTCTTCAACATTGGCATATTCAGTGACATCAAGATGCACCCAATAATCCAATCCGGAACGTTTCAGGTTTTTATCATTAATTACAAATCCAAAAGGATGAACTAAGTGCAATCTACATTCAGTCCCTACACACAAGCGTCCGATATTTCCTGTATTATTAGGAATTTCAGGTTCTACTAAAACGACATTTAACATGGATATTTTTTATATAAATGAAAAACAGCCAAAGGTAAGCATATAGCCCTATTCAGCTGTTTTTTATGATGATTAATAATGGATACAAGACTCATCTATCTAGTTAAGCCCTTGATGGATCTTATATTATTTTTTAACACATTTGGTGTAATATTCTGCTAATATAGCTTTCTCATACCCTAAACTAACAGCTTTATCAAGGTTTTCACAGGCTTCTTTGGGTTTTGCTGTATTAAATAAGACCATAGCCTTAGTTACATAAGATTGCGCAAATTTCGGGTCGATAGAAATGGCTTTACTAATGTCAGCAAGCGCCTCCTTATTTTTTTTCATTTTCAAATAAACATCTGCTCTTCCGTTATACAGCAATGATTCAGGTTTTTCAGCAAGAAGTTTATTGTAATCTTTCAATGCATCTTCCAGTTCACCATGATTTTTTTTCAGATTGGCCAATCCGGTTTTGGCAAAAATATTATCCGGTTCAAAACTCAGGATATGATTGAGGTCTGCTTTTGCCAGTTCTTTGTTGTCCTGACTGTCATAGATCTTAGAACGTGTCAGATATAAATCGACACTTTTCTCATCTACCTTAAGCCCTTTTTCAATATACTCCAACGCTTTCTTCTTATCTCCCTTCTGACTGGATAACGAAGCAAGATTTTCATAAATAGAAACTGACAACGGATTATTTTTTAAAGCCTTATCATAAGATTTAAAAGCGAGTTCGGTCTTTCCTAACCTTCTTTGAGCGGTTCCCAGATAGTTATAATATTCAGCTTGAATTTTCCGGATCTGTTCCTTCTCTGCCAATTTAGAATATTGTTCCTCAGCACATTTATAATCTGCTTTTTTAAAACATTCTTCAGCCATTTTTTTATCCTGTGCAAAGGCATGTAAAGAGAAACTAAGGGATACTAAAAGTAATAAAGATTTTTTCATGAAGTTATATTTTGTTTGTTGATCACTTTTCTGGCGAGTGCACCAAATATCACTCCCAATAAAGATCCAACAAACGCCCCCACCAAAATATCAATTGGAAAATGCACTCCTAAATAGATTCGGCTGTAGGAAACTACTATAGCCCATACAAATATAGCGTAAGGAAACCATCTAAGTTTATTTTTAAGCAAAATACTTAAAAAAGAGGCTAAAAAGAATGTATTGGACGCATGTGCAGAATAAAATCCAAACTGTCCGCCACATTTCACAATTCTCATATAATGCTCTAAACTGGGATCATGGCAGGGCCTTAACCTTGCCACCCCATATTTGAATACGCTTGCCAACTGATCTGAAACCGTTGCTCCAAGCGCTAAAAATATAAGAATAAAAACTAAAGATTTTAGTTTATAATTTTTGTATAAAAAATAAAGGAATATAATATAAAGCGGTACCCAGATCCAGGTACTGGATATCAGCATCCAAAACTGATCAAAGGCAGGATCGCCCAGATTATTAAGATATAGAAATACCTGCTTATCTTCCTGAATAATTTCCTCCATACATTATCTGCTTACAGGCCCTTCGTAGGTTTCGTCATCGGCAGGCTTTGGTTTTGGAGGTTCTTGAGTGGTAGAAGCAGGTTCTGTAAGAATATCTTTTTCAATATCTTTCATCGGATTAAAATCTTTGGCAGCATCTTTTACTTTCTCAATTTCACGCTTAATCTCAGAAACAGGGTTATCCGTCTCTTTCATGATTTCCGTTTTAATATCTTCCACTGCACCACGCATTTTTCTAACACCTGCACCCAAGTCACGTGCAATCTGAGGCAGTTTATCCGGTCCGAATAATACAACGATTGCCACTGCAATCAATGCCATTTCTCCAATGCTTAATTCCATGCTGTAAAATTACGAAAGATTATACATTTATTTACTGTAAACTAAAAATTTAAACAAATTTTAAGATTTTGACTCAGAAGCAGTTTAATGTTCAAGGTTTATTACTCAAGGTTTACAGCATAAACGACTCATTCATTGAATGTTTTGAATTTAAAGTTTAAGGTTTAATGTTTGAGGTTATGTCCCTTTCAATAAATTCTATTCCCAATTTATTCTCCCTTGTCTATCATCTCTCCGTCTATTATCTATCATCTATCATCTTCCCCACCGTTCATCTTTTCCGAATATAATCACAGAAAAAGACAAATTTACCCAAATTAACAAATAATTAATTCAAAACTTTGAGAATTACATATCATTTAACTATATTTACTACACACAACCTAAATCAAATACATTATGAAAAAATTAGTTACTGCCTTTAAATTTCTGGCCGTATTTTCGGTACTTACACTCAACAGCTGTAGTGATGAGAATAACGAAATTACTAAACAGGAAACAGTCCAAGCCAAAATCACTACTACTGATTTACAAAAAGAAACCACTTCTATCTCACAAGCTGTTCCAGGTCCTGTACAGGCTCAGCTAGATGAATCACAAAAAAGCCTTGAAAAATACCTGAAAAGTGATTTACAGATTGCCGGCGTGAAGGTGATTGGGCAAATTTCAACTCAAAAAGGAATTGAAATTTCAAAAAATCTTATTGCAGATAAAGACCAATTTATTGCTATAGGAAACCTTATGGATCTTTCTACCGTAAAATTGGGAAGAATTGGCGACCTATATGTAGGCGATGACCTCAGCACTGCCCAAACCGGATTAAGAGAAATGGTGACTGAAGACATAAAAACAGGCACCAACGTTATGGAAATAATCTGGAGTAATAAAAATGGAAAATTCACCAGCCTTTGTTTCTATAATGATTCAGGAATTATCTGGGATAATGTTCTTGGAGGATTGATCATGATGGATACCAGAAGTACTGTAGAAAATTCTAATGCAAGCGCTGCTAAAGTAGTTTCTAAATGGTATAAAGAATGGTGGACCGCCAAGTGGCTTTGGGGATCTAAAAGAGGTGAAATGGGATATCAGATCACCATATATTATACTGGTTCATCTGTATCTAATACAGATGTTAATGATTGGTCTAACATCAGCTTAGGAAAAGCAAAAAGTGAAAGTAAGGTTACCAAAAGAACAGGCGCTTATGGGCAATGCCAATATGCATTAGGACTTTGTACGCCAACCGGATCTTTAAGCTTTAATGCCAGCAAATTCTCAGTATCCTTCTCCGGATTAGGAAGTAATATGGTAGCGAATGGCACAAAATCACTCTATCCTTAGTTTCATAGAATACAAAATTTTCAAAATGATAAAGGGAAGTCTGGTAACAGCTTCCCTTTATTAATATGATATAATAAAATGATAATTTATTTTATCTTTTTTTGTTTTAAGAGCTCCACTGCGTTTTCTTTCAATCCAAAAACATCCTTTACTATTTGGAAAAGCTGAGCATCACTTTCGATAGAAACAGATTCTTTTCCACCAGTTCTTTTTCTGATATTCAAAGTATCATTACTGAATGTATACCTTGCATTTTCATCAACTTTTGAAAAAACCAGATTTCTTTTAAAATTAGATTCGGGGTGAGTGGACAGGTACCAATTACAGATCTCAAGGTCAAGAGGCTCTACACTTTCCAGCTTAAAACGATATACAGGCAGCCATTTTTCTCTCCAGGTCCAAAGTATATAGTCCCCATTCTTCCGCGATATTTTAAATTGTTCGTTAGGAGTTTCCTGCGGTTCTTCTTCATTCAGGAGCAAAGGACTGGTCAAAGTAGCGGTTCCAAAACCGCAGTCAACAAGATATTGCTGCCCTTCCCATTCTACAATCAGCAACAAATGGGTTTTAGCTGCAGTGCTGTTTTCATCTTTTCTCCATAACACTCTACCCAGCTGCAATTCTACTTTAAAACCAAGGTATTTCAGGACTTCACTCAAAAGCAGGTTTTGTTCGTAGCAATATCCACCTCTGAATTCAACTACGAGCTTCTGAAAAATATTTTCCAAATCCAATGACGGAACGCTTCCTGTATACGAGTCTATATTTTCAAAAGGGATATATTCAGGATGCAGCTGATGGATTTTTTTTAAAGTCTCCATGTTGGTGCTCAAATCTCCTGAATAATGAATTCTTTCAAGGTATTTTCCTAATTTTAAATCATCCATGTTTTTTATTTTAAGATTTTCAGAAAAAAGCTGTTGAATACTAAATTTTATAAGGATACTAAAAAAGTCACATAACAATGTATTAAAGATACTTACGGTTTTGTTTTACAATATGCATATAGTAAATATACAAAATTATTACGGCCTAAATTCTAATGTAACCAAGGTAGAAAATTAGATATTTGCCTTCAGCTTTACTCCAAGTAATAGTTTTTTCTGTGATAAATTGTATGAAAAAACAAGCCATACAGATTGTTTTTATAAAATGATTTTTTATTAATCAATTGCTTCATTCTGTAAGGCTTGCCAGAAAAACACTTCTCTTACATTGATTGTTACTTTACAACCGTAGCCTCTAATTCTACAGTTAAAGTTGCAAAAAGTCCTTTAACTTCAAGCAATGTTGCAGCCTGTTTAATACCGTACTTTTGAATGAAAGGAACATAAATATCCATACAAGTTGTAAAAAAATCCTGTGTTGACGTAGTGTAAACATTCAGTCTTACGATGTTCTTACATTCATAACCTGCTTCATTTATCAATTGCTCAAGATTTTGAATAGTTTGGATAAGCTGTGAACGCATATCAGCTGTACTGGGTGCTCCGTTTTCGTTAATGGCAACTTGCCCCGAACAATACAACGTTCCTGTTACATTTGTCACTTCTACAGCTTGTGCTGAATTTGTTTGTTCGCCCCATTTCCAAGGGTCAATTACTCGTTTTTCCATTTTTAAATTGTCTTATTTTTTAAACTTAGACAAAGTTAAAATGGAGTTGTGACAGCCCTATGTCAAGGGTATAAAATGGGTTAATGATATTTATCGAAATATTCTTGTAAAGTCATTTTATGTGGGGCAAATTTGTCTGTAAGCACTTCCATTTTCTGCATTCTGTCTAAACGGAAAAAGCGAAATTCTTGCCGTAGATGACAGTAGGCAATTAATAACCAATTTTCGGTACTTAATAATGCAAACGGCTCAGTAATCCGGTTTGTAATCTCGTTTTGTTCGTTGATATATTCAATTTTTGTGAGGCAAAAATTTGTTATCGCAAATTGTAAGTCAGATAAGTTATTGCTATTTCGTTCTCTATTGAGATTTTGGTCAAATCGGGTTCTCTCGGAAAGCAAATTAGCATTTTCTTTTATGCGGTATCTCAAAACTGATTTTATTTTTTCAATAGCTTCTGAATACTCTTTAATAAAGGAAGTATCTTTGTTTTTGAGAACTAATTGTTCCGCCATAATCAAAGCATTGGCTTGGGCTTCGGTAAACATTACAGGAGGAACACTATATCCTTCCATTAGCGTATACCCCTTTCCATCTTCAGTTAAAATCGGAACTCCTGCCTGTTCCAAAGTTCTGATATCCCTGTAAATTGTCCGGACACTAACATTAAATTTATCCGCAAGGCTTGTAGCGGTCAAAAGACGTTTGGTCTGCAACTGTATTAGTATTGCAGTGAGTCGTGAGATTCGCTTTATATCAGTATCATTCATCTTTTTTGTTGAAAACTAAATGTCAACACAACTTGCCAAGCCCATTCACATTAAGCAAATAAGTGTTGTTAAATCTTTCTTTTTTATTAAAAGCAGAATAAGTAATAACCACACTAATAGCCATTAAAATAAATGCCAGGAAAAACGGTGCTCCTGAAAACTTAAACGGTGCTTCATCATGCGTGAAGAAATAGAACAGATTGGTCATCATTGGAGGACCAATAATTGAAGTAGCACTCATCAAACTGGTTAACGCTCCCTGAAGTTCACCCTGCTCATTGGAAGGTACACTTTTCGTAATCACTGACTGTAGTGCAGGTCCGCAAATTCCGCCTAGACAGTATGGAACTAAAAAGGCAAACATCATCCAGCCTTCTGAAGCAAAAGCAAATAATAGCAATCCTACCGCGTACATAGCCAGGCCATAATAAATACTTTTCTGCTCTCCCAGTCTTGGCGTAGTCCACCTGATTAAAAGCCCCTGTACCAATCCTACAAGCAATCCTACAACTCCTAATGAGATCCCTACCATTCTTTCCGTCCAGTTGAATTTATACATGGTAAAGAAACTCCAGTTACTCTGTACAGCATGTCCTGCAATATAAATCAGGATCAAAGCAGTAATAAGCCCTGAAATTTCCGGGTGTTTTCCTAAAAATTTAAAAGATCCCACGGGATTTGCACGCTTCCAGTCAAACTCTCGTCTCTTGTCTTTATCCAAACTTTCGGGAAGAATGAAGTAGCCATAAAGGAAATTAAGAAGACATAACCCTGCCGCTGCATAGAAAGGGACTCTTGCTCCATAATGGCCTAAAACACCACCCAGAACCGGTCCTATAATGAATCCCAGACCAAAAGCAGCACCAATCAATCCAAAGTTTTTTGCCCGGTCTTCATCTGTTGAAATGTCTGCAATATAAGCACTCGCTGTGGTAACACTTGCCCCGGTAATACCCGCAATAACTCTTCCCAGAAACAGCCACCAAATACTAGGTGCTAATGCAAGAAAAATATAATCTACGGCAAATCCGAAAAGCGAGATCAGAATAACAGGTCTTCGTCCATATTTATCACTCAGATTTCCGACCAGTGGAGAGAATATAAATTGTGTAAATGCATAGGCAAATCCCAGCCAGCCTCCATATTTTGCGGCCTCACTGATATCTGCATGAATCAATTCTTCTATTAATTTTGGAACAACAGGAATAATGATTCCCCATCCTGTAATATCAATCAGTAAAGTAATAAATATAAAGCCTATAGCTGCTTTTTTCTTTGAATTTTCCATGATGGTGCAAAATTAATCAAATCTTAAAAATAATGATTCTAAATTGTAAGATATTAAAGAAGTATAATACTGACTCACAGAATCCTATTAAAAAACATATGGTTTTTGTATTATTTCCAACAACTCCAACCAAAGAAGATTAAAAAATTCGGCAATCATAAAACAAAAAGGCCTGATTTCAAATGAATATGAAACAGGCCTTTTTACGATTAAATAATATATCGTATTAGTTACTATTAGGTTTTGCAGTAATCATACGGTTGGTTATGATACATGTGATAAGACAGCTTTTCTTCAAAGTAACTTTCACCACATTGCTGTATTGATAAGCTGTAACATTTCCATTAAGGGTTGATCTTACGCCACGGCGGTAATAAGTAGTCTGAGCAACAGCCGGTGCATCATATGTTACAGCAGTAGCATTGGTGACATTTGTAAATGTTACATTATCTGTTGAACTCTGCCATTGATATTCTGCATTTCCGGTTACCTGCGCAGCTGCACTAACAGTAAACGCTGCCGGATCAGGATTAATATCCAGACAAACCGTTTGATCTGTTCCAATAGTTCCGGGACTGTTCACTGCATTTACAAATAACCGGCCTACATTAGAAGTAGCCTGGAATGCACAGGTGTAAAAACTTGAATTAGCAACCACTCTATACTGATTATTGTTAAAACCTACAGGAATATTATTGATATTGAGTGTAGAGCTGGTAACATTACTGTAGTTGCTGTTATTTGTCAAATTCGTCCATACACCACCACTCAGCACCTGCCATTGGTAAGTAACATTAGCCGGTGTTTCATCAATATCTGTATTGCTGATAACAGCCGTCATAGTGGTAGATCCACCTACAGGAACAGTTCTGTCTGAAGGTTGAGACAGATAAGTCATTGGATCTATATAATATTCTGAGAGGATATTATAAACCTTCATTTCATTGAAAGTAAAGCCAATTCCAAAATCTGAATAAGATAATCTTATTTCGTCCCATGCAACAGTTGGCATTACTTTAATAATCTTTCGGCTCTGACTGTCTCCAAAATCAAAGAAAAAATGTCCTCCAACCGGAGTTGAATACACTTCCTGTCCATTATTAAAAAACCTGAAACTAGCATCATTGAAGCTGGCATTAAAGTTAAAACCTTCAGAAGAGAAGTCTATGTATACAGGTTTATTAGCAGGAAAATCACTTCCGGTAGTTCCCACACTGATATAAATAGGACATATCCCTGCTCCGATGCCAGGTTTAAGGGAAGCATATGAATTCACATCTATATCAGTCATATTACTGGCGTTAGCCGCTACAGCTCCTACTTTCAAACAAGGAGGAAGAAAAGTAATAAAATTAGCATATTGGGCAGAAGTATTAGTATCTAATAACCTTCCACAACCACCCATAGGTAAAGAAACCATTTCCTGAGATATCATTTTACCTGACATCAGGAAACATAATGCCATAAGGGCATAACGTAGTATTGAATTTGTTTTCATCATTAATAATTTTAAGCGTTTAATTGTACACGAAATAATACTCATCCTCAATGAAGGATGATGACGATAATGACTGTAAGTTTCTTAAAACTATTTGATTACAAATACAATATTAACGAATGAGCACGCCGTAGCCGTTCCTACTACATCATAACGTAGGATACCATTAGCATCAATACTTACATTCTTTAAAACACTGCCGTCAAAGTCTGTTACATAATAATACAGATCAGTAGCATTCACGAAGAACGGAATGGCCGCAGGAGCTCCGGTACTGGTGACTTTCGGGGTTGAAAATTGTGTTTTATACAATTGATACAGGTCCAATGTTCTCCCTGTCCCTAAAGTAGAAGTATCAATACTGATGGAAGGCATGTAGAAGAATTTAACAATGTTTCCACTGATAGGAACCCAATTGGGTGCGGAAGGTGTTCCGATGTTTTGGGCTAAGGCCTGCCTTTTCAGGTCATACACTAATAGACCATTTGCTGGAGTGGCCACTGTGGTAAGATCAGAAATTCTAGGGATTAGTACTCCTTTATTGGAGCCAGTAACATCTAAAGTAGAACTTTTATCAGGATTGGCAGTGCCTATTCCTATCTGTGCGGTAATAATGCTGCCAGCACACAGTGCCGCAGCAACGAATAATTTTTCGAATTTCATATTTGTTTTGTTTTATGTAAATATATAATAATTTATTACATAATTCAATATTTTATTGAATTTTTACAACAAAACAAATGTTTATATAGAACATTCAAAAAAAAACACGTATTATTAGGATATTCCACGAAATTTTTAATCTCAGAAGTTTGATTTATTTAGAAATAAGTCTCTTTTATGCTAAAATTTGTCGTTTTTAAAGTGTAAAAATGTTCGAAAAATGCACACATTGGGAAAACTAACAAGAAAAAATAATAAACAATGAGTAATGCTGTCTACAAAAATAATTATTACCTCAGAACAAATTCGTAACCATCTCATTCTGAAGAACCATAACAACAAACAATTCTGTAGCGAAGTATTTTTAACCATTAAAAAACGAAAGGTTCAAAGACTGGAAATAAAAAAGCCTTTCTTTCGAAAGGCTTTTACTAATTTATTGTAGTTTGTATTATTTTGAAGCAAGTACTTCTTTATCGGAAGTCGATTTTCCGTGTACTTCATCTTCTTTTCCTTTCTTAAGGAAGTCATAAGCAATTGCCGATGCAACAAAGATAGATGAGTAAGTACCGAATCCAATACCGATTAACAGAGCAAACATAAATCCTCTTAAGTTATCACCACCGAAGATAAAGATTGCAAGGATCACCAAAATCGTAGTGAATGAAGTATTGAATGTTCTACCCAATGTACTTGAAATAGAGTCATCAAATAATCCTGCCAATGTTATAGATTTCTTCTCTCTCAGATATTCTCTAATTCTGTCGAAGATAATTACCGTATCGTTGATTGAGTATCCTAATACCGTAAGGATCGCAGCGATGAAATCCTGGTTGATCTCCATGTTGAACGGCATATATTTGTGAAGTAATGAATACGTTCCTAAAATGATAACCGCATCGTGGAATAATGCCGCAACAGCACCTAAAGAGAACTGCCACTTTCTAAATCTGAATAAGATATAGATGAAAATACCAGCCAATGCAGCTACTACTGCAAGAATACCGTGTGTTTGGATATCATCCGCTACCGTAGGTCCTACTTTTTCAGATGAAATGATACCTGCGTGATCTTTGTCTGCAGATTTGAAATCATTTAAAGTAATCGTAGAAGGAAGATCTGCTTTTAACCCTTCAAATAGCTTCTGCTCAATCGTCTGGTCAGCTTTTAAAGATTCATCTTCAATAAGGTAATCAGTAGAGATTTTTAACTGCTTCGCGTTTCCGAAAGTTTTAGCTTCTACAGAAGAGTTCTTACCGTCTTCAGTTTTGAATAATTTCACTAATTTTTCTTCAACATCATTAGCATTAACTTCTTTATCAAATCTTACTACATAGTTTCTACCACCCGTAAAGTCAATACCATATTTAAATCCGTGGGTAAACATAGACACAAGGCTGATTACCGTTAGTACTGCAGAAATAATATAAGCGTATTTTCTCTTTCCGATAAAGTCAATCCATGTATTTCTGAATAAATTCTTCGTAGGAGGAGTCCAAACAGAAAGGTGTTTTCCTTTATTCAGCCTGCTAAAGATCATTACTCTTGATAATAATACAGAAGTAAACAATGTCATGATAATACCGATCATCAAAGTCAATGCGAAACCTTTAATAGGTCCTGTTCCAAAGAAGAACAATACAACTGCTGTTAATAACGTAGTAGAGTGACCGTCAATAATCGCGCTTAATGCGTGTTTGAAACCATCTTTATAAGCTTCTAAGATACTCTTACCAGCAAATAATTCTTCTTTCGTTCTTTCATAGATAATTACGTTCGTATCTACCGCCATAGCCATCGTTAATACGATACCAGCGATACCAGGAAGCGTAAGAGTGAAGTCTCCGGAATCCATAATTCCGAAAATATAGAATAAGTTAATGATCATTGCAATTACAGCGTACACACCAGCACCACCGTAATAGAAAATGATATAAACAATGATAATTAAGAATGCAATTGCAAATGACATCATACCTGCGTCGATAGATTCCTGTCCTAATGACGGACCTACCTGAGTAGCCTGAACTACTTTAGCACCAGCAGGTAATTTACCAGCACCTAACACGTCAACCAATTCTTTAGCTTCTTCCTGAGAGAAGTTACCAGAGATTTGAGTTCTCCCGTTAGGAATAGCACCTACAACGTTTGGAGCAGTGTATACTCTGTTATCAAGTGTTACAGCTACTGGTTTTCCAACGTTTTTCTCTGTTAATGTTTTCCATTCTTTAGCTCCTTTAGAATCCATCTGCATGTCTACTACTATTCTTCCAAGTTCGTCGTAGCTGATATTTGCAGTTTCTACTGCACCATCAACCGGAGCTTTTTGGTTAATGTTACTTCTGATTGCATACAATACTAAATCATCAGGACTTGTAGCCTCAGGTTTGTAACCCCACATGAACTGTGTATATTTAATGTTTGCAGGACGTAAAGCCATTCCTACCTTGCTGTTCAAGATTTTGTTTACAGCAGCAGTATCAGACAATTTTACGTTGGCAACACCATTAGTTCTTAATTTGTCAAGCTGTAAAAGATTCATGAAATTTACATTCTTTGCAACTCCCATAGAATCTCCTTTTGCAGCAACCATAGTTGTTAATGTCTGGAAATAAGGTGCAATTTCAGGAATTTGCTGTACTTCCCAGAACTGAAGTTTTGCAGAAGTCTGAAGCATTTTCTTTACCTTATCGATGTCCTTCATACCAGGCATCTCTACAGAAATTCTAGCCGTACCAGGTACTCTCTGAACGTTTGGCTGGATTGCTCCAAGCTTATCAATTCTCGTTCTGATTACCTCGAAAGCTGTTCCTACAGAAAGATCAATTCTTCTCTTAACAATACTTTTTACCTGCTCATCAGTAGTATTATACTTGATTTCAGATAAAGTTGTGTTTCCGAAAAGTTCCGGATCAGCAAGCTTTAGGTTAGTCCCTTTAGCTTTGTTAATCGCATCGAACTGTTCAAAGAAGTTGTCGATGTAAGATTTTGTTGAGTTTTTCTGAGCTTCATCAGTCTTGTTTAAAGCCTCAATAAGAACAGGATTTGTAGAATAATTGGTTAAATCATTTACCAAATCTCTCTGGTTGATTTCCAATAGAACATTGATCCCTCCTTTTAAGTCAAGACCCAATTTCATTTCCTTGTCTTTAGCTTTTGAATAATAAAGCTTCGTATACCCAAGATTAAGAGTATCTTCCTTGATTCGTTTGATCTCTTTCTCGTTTCCTTTCGCAGCTTCTATCTGCGATTCAATTTTGCTGGCGTACCAGGTTGGTAATAGCTCGTTTAAGCAAATCAACCCCAGGACAATAGCAACAATTGTAATAAGTCCTTTTCCTTGCATTTTGTTATAACTACGTTAAATTAAGTCGGCAAATATAATGATTTTCTTGTATTTTATGAATTTTTAACAACAGAAATGGTTTATTTTCAGATATATCAGCATTCTGATTTCCATTTAAGATTTAACAATTATTTCATGGTATCATAGCGAAGTTTTCAAAATTTAATTGGTATAAAATTTTCATTCATAGATCAACACCTTAACTATCACAATATTATGAAAAATCTACTTTTTACCCTAAGTATCTTTTCTTCCTTAATTGTTAATGCTCAAAGCATTAATTTGGTGGAATTTGCCACCGGATTAACCAGTCCGGTCGAGATTACAAACGCCAATGACAACCGGTTATTTGTGGTTCAACAGAACGGAATGATAAAAATAATTCAGTCTAATGGGACAATTAACCCAACAAATTTTCTGAATATTTCCTCAAAAATTATTTTTAATGGGGAAAGAGGTCTTTTAGGACTTGCCTTCCACCCGCAATACTCAACCAATGGGTATTTTTTTGTGTATTATAACAATACAGCAGGAAATATTGTACTGGCAAGATACAGTGTTAATCCGGCCAATCCGGATACAGCTGATTCTAATTCTGAAAAAATACTTTTGAATATTCCAAAGCCATTTGCCAACCATAATGGCGGAAGCATTCATTTTGCACCTGATGGAAAACTTTGGGTAGTAACAGGAGATGGCGGAAGTGGCGGTGACCCTAATAACAATGCTCAAAATAAAAATGTATTGTTGGGAAAAATGCTGAGAATTGATGTGAATGCCACAGACCCAACCCCATACAATATTCCTTCTGACAATCCTTTTGCAGGAGCTGGTGTTGACGGTGCCGATGAAGTTTGGGCTTATGGACTCAGAAATGCATGGAAATTCTCATTTGATCTCATCACCGGGAATGCCATGATTGCCGATGTAGGCCAGGGAGCGATTGAAGAGATCAATAAAATGCCAATTAATCAGGCAGGACTCAATTACGGATGGCGTTGTTACGAAGGAAATAGTGCCTACAACACTAATGGATGTGCGGCACAATCTACAATGACATTTCCTGTTGCTGTTTATGATCATTCCGGCGGGAAATGTTCCATTACCGGCGGCTATGTCTACAGAGGCACTCAATACCCTTCACTTCAGGGGAAATATTTCTTTGCTGATTACTGCTCCAACCAGATTGGCATTCTCAATACTGATAATTCGATTAACTGGACATCTGCCTACAGCGGAAACGGATTCTCAACCTTCGGACAGGATTCTCAAAAAGAGCTTTATGTAGCAGGAGTAGAAAGTGGAAAAATTTTTAAAATCACAACCGGAACGTTAAACACTCATGAAAATGAACTCTCAGGAACGATAAAGATTTACCCTAATCCTGCTTCAAAAGAAATTTTCGTTAGTGGAATTAAAGATAAAAGTGTAACTGCAGAAATCATCACTGCAGACGGGCGAAAAGTTTTAGCAACAGATCGCATCACTGGTGAAAAAGGGATTAATATTTCCGGAATTCCTGCTGGGGTTTATTTTATCAACCTGAAATCAGGAGATTATAAATCTTACAGCCAGAAAATTGTTATTAAGTAGATCAACTCAACTTTAAACCAAGTAAAAAGCGGTTCAGTTTTGAACCGCTTTTGTTTTATATTGTCATTGAGAAAATTCTCGTTTCCGGTTTATTTCTCATCATTCTGAGGTCAAACACCATTGCTACATTTCGAGTGAAAGCTCTTCCAGATTCTGTAATTTTAATTTCCTTACCTGAAATTTCTACCAAACCATCATTTTCCATTTCCTTCAGCATGTCTAATGCATTATCAAGTTCAGGGAATGAATTATCTATCGTAAAAGTGGTTTCAAGCTGACACATCAGATTTAAAATATGTCTTCTTACAATCAGATCTTCTTCATTCAAGACGTGTCCTTTCACCACAGGAATTTTACCTTCTTCTACCATCGTCTGATATTCTTCCACTGTTTTTACATTCTGGGCAAAAGCATACCATGAATCTGAAATAGCAGACATTCCAAGCCCTACCATCAATTGAGTATTGCTTGAAGTATATCCCATAAAGTTTCTGTGAAGCTTTTTATGAATCAGAGATTGGTATAAATCATCATGCTCTAAAGAGAAGTGGTCCATTCCTACCTCAATATATCCTAAATCCTGAAGGAGTTTTTTACCATCTTCATACAAACGGCGCTTTTCTTCTCCACTTGGAAGGTCATTTTCATCAAAACCTCTCTGCCCTACTCCTTTTACCCATGGAACGTGCGCATAAGAGTAAAATGCCAGTCTATCCGGCTTCAGCTCCATTGTTTTCTGATGGTATGTTCCATCGCTTCCCAGGTTTGATGTGGAAGCCCAAATACTAAATCATGGCTGATTCCTCTGTAGCCAATTTCCTTAGCCCACTCCGTTACGTTTTTCACGTTCTCAAAAGGCTGAATTCTATTAATCGCTTTCTGCACTTTTGGATCATAATCCTGAACTCCGAAGCTTACTCTTCTAAAGCCAAGATCATATAAAGTCTGAAGGTGTTCCTTAGTAGTATTATTGGGGTGTCCTTCAAATGAAAACTCAGGATGTTCTGCAATCTCTACTGTTGAAAAGATTCCTTCCAATAATGTTTTTAAATTTTCGGGAGAGAAAAATGTAGGAGTTCCACCACCCAGGTGCAATTCTTTCAGTTTGGGTTTCTCGTTAAAAAGCTCAAGATAAAGTTTCCATTCCTTTAAAACACTTTCCAGATAAGGAACTTCAACACTATGCTGTTTTGTAATACGCTTATGACATGCACAGAATGTACACAACGCCTCGCAGAAAGGCAAATGGATATAAATAGAAATTCCCTCCTCTGCATTTGTTTCATGAAAAGACCTGATTACAGTTTCCTTCCAACTTTCCGGTGAAAATGTAGATTCATCCCAATAAGGAACCGTAGGATAAGACGTGTAACGAGGTCCGGGAATATTATACTTATCTATTAAAGAATTCATTTTGAAAATAAAATTTTATAAGGTGAGGAAGTTTAACATTATTAAAAATCCATCCTACAAAATTAACCATTAGTTATGACTTTTTACCTATGAATTATATTAGGTTATAGTTTAGAATGAGTCTAAATACACTATTTGAACCTGTTATGGTGATAATGATAAATTCTATCAGTTTTATTTATTTTTTTGATCTGAATTCAGGTATCAATTAAAAAACATTAACTCTCGGAACCTTTTCTTTATTCAGATAAAAAAATCATCTTATTTTATGGTCATCAACAGAATTCTATCCTTCCCCGCAAAAACCACTTTATTTTCATCAACCCATTGACAGACATACAACCCTTTTTCATCAGAAATTTTCTTCCAGGTTTTTCCAAAATCTGAAGAATAACTAACATGCTGATCTCCTACTGCAATCATCTCCTTTCCTTTTGAACCCGGTTTAATTTTCACACAGGTCATATATCCGGCATTTTGTCCCGAAGCCTGAATCTGCCAGGTTTCACCACCATCATGAGTAGTAGCAATATTATTAACATTTACAGTCTGTTTGGTATAATCCCCACCTACCGCAACTCCGAATTGGTCATCGTTAAAATCTATGGAATACATTCCTTGTGACGACTCTCCCTGAATAAAAGGTGTTTTAAAAACTTCCAGTTTTTCATTTTTAAGATTCATTCTTATTATTCTCGAAGCTTTCCCACCCGTTGCAATCCATAGATATTTTTTGGTGGAGGAAATATTCGTATTACTGGCTGCAAAAGCTGCTTCTCCTTCATTAAGCTTTACCTTATTCTTAAACATTCCCCACTTACCATCTTTATAAACCGCCAATTTTAACAATAGATCGCTGTCTGCATCACTAAAAGTATAGGCCAGCTTATCATTCACAAAATGCAAAGCATCATAAAAAGCCGTTTTTGCAGAATCTGTATAAACAATCTGTGATTTCAAATCCCTTTTATCAATTTTAAAAAAGCGAGCCGGACTTACGATATTGATCGCACAGAATGAAGTTTTATCCTGTGCCAGGGTTCTGAATTCAAGTTTTTCATCAGAAAGCTTAATTTGTTTTTGATTTTTAGCATCCTTAAGATCTACAAATCCGAATTTAGACTCCGAACCACTATACCAGACTTTGTTATCATATAACTCAAGAGCTCTGATACTCATTTTATCGTTAAGAATTGTTTCAATACTTTCCACCTGTTGGGAAAATGCAACCATTCCTACAGAAAGGAATGCAATGGAGAAAATCTTTTTCATATGCATATTATAAGACAAAAAAAACCGCCGAAGCGGTTTATATTATTATTAATCTTGGTTATGATATTTTTCAGGATTATTAAGTTTACTATTTGATTTTCCATAAAGGAAATATACTAAACCACCTAAGAATAACCATACAGCCGAAAGCTCCAATGCATGAGCACTTAAGTTAAATATCAAATAAATATTGATAAATACTCCCAGTGCTACAACTATTTTGTAAGCAGGAACTTTGAAAGGTCTGATCAAATTAGGTTCTTTTTTTCTCATTACCCAAACGGCAATACAAACCAGTGTAAATGCAAACAGGGTTCCGAAACTTGTCATATCAGCCAGTGTTGAAATAGGGGTAAATGCAGCGATTAATGCTACAACAATTCCCAACAAAATGATTCCTTTGTAAGGCGTTTTTGTTTTTGGATGAAGATCACCGAAGAATTTAGGAATCAATCCGTCTTTTGCCATTCCGATGAAGATTCTTGACTGTCCCATCATCATTACCATTACCACTGAAATTAATCCTACAGTAGCAGCAATTGTTACTACATTACTAGCCCAGTGTTTCCCTGCAATTTCAAAAGCATAGGCTACAGGAGCTTTGATCGCATCAGGATATTTACCTTCCGGGTTAAAGTCTGTATAATGCATCATCCCTGTTAATACAAGAGATACACAAATATATAAAGCCGTACAAACCAATAATGAAGCGATAATTGCGAAAGGCACATCTTTCTTAGGGTTAATAGCCTCTCCAGCCTGTGTAGATACAGCATCAAAACCAATATAAGCAAAGAAAATAGCTGCTGCTCCGGAAATAATCCCTTTAATACCATAAGCCGAGACCAAGTCTCCTTCAGAATTTTTAATCTGAACCTGATCCGGAATAAAAGGTTTCCAGTTTTTAACACCATCTACTGCATTATAAAGATCAGTGTTAGAAAAAATAATATATACTCCTGCAATAATTACAAAGATAACGGCAGAAGTTTTCATCAAAACGATCAGGTTATTGGCTCCTGCGGCTTCTTTCGTTCCTTTTACCAATAATGCGGTAATCAAAAGAACAAGAATAAATGCAGGCAGGTTCATTGAAAAACCGCTTCCTGTATAACTCGCAGGATCCGAAGTAAGATAAGCCGGCAAGTGAATATTAAAGATCTTCAAAAATTTAGTAAAATACCCGGACCAACTCACGGAAACAGCCATACTGGCCATGGCATACTCCAGAATGAGACACCATCCCATTGCCCATGCAAAAATTTCTCCTACTGTTCCATAAGCATAAGCATACGCAGATCCCTCAACAGGAATAATGGAGGCGAACTCCGCATAGCATAATGCTGCAAAAACACAGGCAATACCTGCAATAATAAAGGAGATTGCAAGCGCTGGTCCTGCATGATAATAGGCTCCTGTTCCTGTAAGAACAAAGATTCCACCTCCAATGATAGCACCTACACCTATTGCTGTTAAACTCCATTTTCCGAGGACTTTTTTCAGCTCACTTTTCTTCATATCTGCCTCATAGGCACTTAGTGGTTTTTTAACCCAAATTTTCGACATGTTTTTTTATTTATTAAGGATTTACGAAAATATAAAAAATTTAGGAATCCCCACGTTTATCGTTAAACTTTCATCATTTATTTTACATTAAAATCTTTAAAAACCTGAGCAACATATTATTTAATTCATTTTAAAAACTCCATTTTTTTGTTTATTTTTGATCGCATGAATTTATATGATCTTTTTGTAAAGCCTTATGAAAGCTATGATTCTTTACAAATTATGCTCGAGGCATCCGGTGCCATTTTCGGAACTCTGAGCGTATATTTTTCCATTAAGAAAAATATATGGGTATACCCTACAGGTATTGTTTCAACCTTGATCTATGTATATATCCTTTTTAATTTTGGGCTCTTAGGAGACTGTCTCATCAATGTTTATTATACCATAATGAGTGTTTATGGCTGGATATTATGGGCCAAAAATTCAGAAGATCATATTCATGTGGATGTTACATGGGCCACAAAAAAGGAATGGTATTATGCCTCCATCCTTTTTATTCTGAGCCTGGTATTGGTTACCCTTATTTATTATTATAAACCTTATATTGATAATCACTTTTCAATGGAAGGAACCAACCTCGGATTATATCATCTGGATTGGGCAAATTGGATGGATGTTTTTACGACTTCAATATTTTTAGTAGGAATGTGGTTTATGGCCAAACAGCGCATTGAGAACTGGATTTTCTGGATTATTGGAGATTTTATTTGCATCCCTATGATGATTTTTAAGGGTCTTGGCATCACTTCGGTTCAATATTTGGTATTTACTATAATGGCTATCTTAGGATACGTCAATTGGAAAAAAAAGTTTTAAAGAAAAAAAAAGTACAATAAAGTCATGAAAAATTTATTTAAAATAGCAGTTAGTATCTTTGCTATAAGCACTTTAACATCTTGTCTTGCCTATACAGATGGATATGGCAGTAATGGTTATGGTGACCCATACTATAATAATGGATATTATTATGCTCCTTCCGGATATTATGGCAGTGGCGGGTATTATGGTAATGATGGCTATTATTATAGAAACAATATTAATTACTACTATGATAATGGTATACCTTACTATTATGACACTTACAATAACTCCAGAAGAAAAGTATATGTAGAAAGAAGAACTACGGTTACTTCACAAAGGCCTAATAATGGTTTCCGCAGCAATAACAGTGGTTCTTATAATAACGGAAGCTATAACAGAAATTCAAATAACAGCAGCGGAGGATTCAGAAATTCAAACAATGGTTATCAGAATAACCAAGGGAATCAGAATAATCAAAGCAGTGGTGGATTTAGAAACCAAAGCAGCAGCTCTGAAAATAGAGGATCCAATTCCAGTTCAGGAGGGTTCAGAAGTTCAGGCAGCACTAGCAGCAGACCAGAAACTTCCAACAGTGGATTTAACAGTGGTGGTTTCAGAAATAGTTCAGGCAGCACCCAAAGCTCAGGTTCTACTTCCAGCTCAAGCAGACAGCAAAACAGTAGCGGCGGCTTTAGATAAATAATTATAAATAACGATTATAAATAAGGAAACGAACAGTTAACACTGTTCGTTTTTCGTTTTAATATATTAATTTTGTTTCTTCATTTAGACAAAAACAATATGGAATTTTATAAATATCAGGGTACGGGAAACGATTTTGTAATGATAGACAATCGTTCCGGAGAATGGGATGATCTTTCAATCGAAAATATACAAAAGCTTTGTGACCGTCGTTTTGGAATCGGTGCAGACGGACTTATTAAAATAAATACCGCAGACGGTTATGATTTTGAAGTTGATTATTATAATTCTGATGGCTCAAAAAGTTTCTGTGGGAATGGAGCTCGTTGTTCGGTTGCTTTCGCTTTTTTCCTTGACATCTTTGAAGACAACTGCAAATTCATCGCAATTGATGGAGAGCATATTGCTGAAATCCATAACGGAATCGTAAAACTAAAAATGTCTGATGTAAACACCATTTCAGACGATGGGGGAAGCAGTGTGATGGATACCGGTTCTCCACATTATGTAAAATACGTTGAAGATTTAGTCAATTATAATGTTTTTGCAGAAGGACATGGCATCCGAAATTCGGAAAATTATAAAGAAAAAGGAATCAATGTCAACTTTGTAGAAAAAATTTCAGATAATGAAATTTTTGTAAGAACCTATGAACGAGGTGTTGAGGACGAAACTTATAGCTGCGGAACTGGAGTTACAGCTTCTGCTTTAACTTTTCTTCAAAAAGACAATCTAACTTCCGTAAAAGTGAAAACATTAGGCGGAAACCTTAAGGTATACGCTGAAAAGAGTGGCGATTCTTTCTCTAACATCTGGCTGGAGGGTCCTGCAAAGCAAGTTTTTAAAGGTAAGGTAGAGCTTCTTTAAAATCAAAAACTTTTAATCAATAATATAGAATGAAAAAAGCTATTCTCATTATCATTCTGCTTGTTTTTGTAGTAGCAGGATTTTTTGGTTTGAGATTTTATACTAAATATTTTGGAAATAATGTAGAAAAGGATGGTTACATTTTGATCCCTCATAAGGCAAACTTTAACCAGATTATGGATTCTATTGCTCCGTATATTAAAGACCGTGAATCTTTTGAAACAGTAGCTAAAGATAAAGGTCTTCCTGTCAATTTTAAAGCAGGGCGTTATCATATCCAAAGTGGAAAAGGGAATACAGACCTTGTGAATATGATTAAAGCAGGTAACCAGACAGCAAATTCTTTCAGAATCGGGGATTTTGGGGATATGTATCAAATGATTGGGAAGGTTACTAAAAAAACAGAACTGGACTCGCTTCATTTTGTTAATGATCTGGACGTTGTTGCACAGGAAAAAGGATATAAAAATATTGAAGATTTAAAAAAATATTTCTTCATTGATACTTATAATTTTTTCTGGACCGTAAGTCCAAGAGAATTTTTTGCAAAATTTGAAGATCAGTACAATGACTTCTGGACCAGTGAAAGAAAAAATAAAGAACAGCAATCCGGGCTTTCAAGAGAACAGATTTATGCGCTTGCATCTATTGTATATAAAGAATCGGGAGGAAAAAAGGATGAAATGAAAACCATCGCAGGTTTATATTTAAACCGCTACAGAAAAGGAATGAAGCTTCAGTCTGATCCTACCGTAATCTATGCGATTAATAAGCAGACCAATTTTAAAGAACCAATCAAAAGGGTTTTATATAAGCATTTGTCTACTCCATCCCCATACAATACTTACGCTAATGCGGGAATCCCTCCGGGACCGATTTGTGTAGTGGATAAGAACTCAGTAGATGCTGTTTTAAATGCAGAAAACAACAATTATATATTTATGTGTGCTGATCCTGCAAGATTTGGATATCATAAGTTTACAGCCAGTGCAGAAGAGCATGCTGTAAATGCAAAAGCTTATCAGGACTGGCTTAATTCAAAAAATATAAAATAAGCTTTTAGCAGACACCATAATTTTATAGATTAAAAAACAATAATTAAATCATAATGTTCTGAAAATTAAATCAATATAATTTTCAAAATATTAGGGGTTATCCTTTCACGATTTTATACAAAAAAATAACCTATGAAGAATAAGACAGAAATTGTCAATATTTTCACTAGAAAAACACTAGGACTTACTTTAGTACTCTCAGCAGCCGCTATGGCTTTTGCTCAGGAGAAATCTGATGTTTCAGGAACCATTGTCAACAAGAAAAATCAACCAGTACCTTATGCTTCTGTAACCTTTACGAACAAAGCCAACAAAGTATTGAGTGATGCTGTATTGACAGATGAAAAGGGACAGTATAAACTACAGCTCACCCCTGGAAATTATGATATCTCTGTAGAAGCTATTGATTACAAAAAAAGTATTCTTAACAAAAATATTACCGGAGCCGGAAATATCGGAGCATTATCTATTGAGCCTGAAGCAGCCACTACATTAGATGGAAAAACTCAGGAACTGCAAGGGGTTGTTATTACCGCTTCCGCAGCTAAACCTTACAAAGTAGAACTGGATAAAAAAACATATGATCCATCCCAGGATATTGTAAGTAAAGGAGGAAGTCTTCAGGATGTTTTGACCAATGTACCATCCGTTACAGTAGATACAGATGGAACTGTTTCTATGAGAGGAAGTTCTAATGTAAAGTTTCTGATCAATGGTAAGCCTTCTTCCCTATTAGGTATTGATGATGGAGCCAATGCTTTACAGAGTATTCCTGCTGACCAGATTGAAAGAATTGAAGTGATCACCAACCCTTCTTCCAAATTTGAAGCAAGCGGAACTTCCGGTATTTTAAATATTATTCTTAAAAAGAGTAAAAAAGTAGGATTTAACGGTAGTGTGGTAGGAACCCTTGGGTACTATCCTAGAACCTCCCTTAATGCTAATTTGAGCTGGAGAAAAAATAACTGGACCTGGTTTGTAAATGGTGGTGGCGGTTATACAGAAAACAAAACTAAAAACAATTCTGAAACCACCTACCACAATGTTAAATTCCCAGAAATTAAACCTATTCCTACTACTCAAGATGAAATAGATAAAATCCCTACCATTCCTGTTCACCAGCTTCAAAACTCCACCAGTAAAACTTATAGTAAAAATTATAATGCAAGTGCTGGTTTTGTATATGATATTTCTGATAAAACCTCTATCAACTTAACAGGATTGGTGAGAACTTTTGAGGGTGACGGAAATGATCTGGTAAATACTTATGACACTTTTTATAAATACACTGGTGATGCTTCAAATCTGTGGAAACTTACTAATCCATATACATTAAGGGATTCTAAAACGGTTTTTAACAACCTTGCCTTTCAGGGAGATGTAGGTTTGGATCATAAATTTGACGATAAAGGCCAGAACTTATCCTTATCATTAAGTTTACAAAGGAATAGAAGCAACAACAATGCAGATATTCTGGAAAGTTTAGATTATGTTCCTTCTGTACAAGACATTACAAGAAGACATTCCGTAACCAAAACGGTGATAGGAAAAGCAGATTATGAATTACCATTAGGCGAAAATTCAAAGCTTGAAGCTGGTTACAGATTGGATATCAATAAAAATACATATGATAATTTTGTAAGCAGCACTTCTGGCAACCCATTGATCCCTGACTACAATAACAATACAGACTACAGAGAAATGTTTAATGCTTTCTATTTACAATTTAGAAGTAAGATTGGAAGCTTTGGTTATCAGGTAGGATTAAGAGACGAGGTTTCCAATGTTAAAATCAATTATATCAGCCAAAATCCGAAGGCTCCTACGATTGATAAGACTAAAAATTACAATAATTTATTTCCAAGTGTATTCTTAAGTTATGATATCGCTAAGAACAATCAGATTTTAGTTAACTATTCACGAAGAATAGACAGACCAAGATCATTCTTCATGGTTCCTTTTTCGAATTACACCAATAACCAGAATATTTTCGAGGGAAATATTGATTTAAATCCATCATATGTTGATTCTTATGAAGTAGGTTATAATCTTACCAAGAAGAAGTTTACTATAAACCCTACTTTTTACTACAGGCATGCAACAGAAGACACAAAAATGCTGGTTTACAGACCAGATGAAAGAAAAACCGTCTTCTACACCAAACCTGAAAATCTAGGCAGTGACGATCGTATCGGATTAGACCTGAATTTCACTTACGATCCATTTGCATGGTTCAAAATTATGGGTAGTGCGGATATATTCAGATATGAAACAACCGGAATTACGTCTTACGCAACAATAGATAAGGATGGTTTACCTCAGACAAGAACATTAGACTTTACAGGAAGCGGTTTCTCTACAAGATTACGCCTTAACACGACATTCAGACTAGATAAAACACTAAGCGTACAGCTGCAAGGCTTCTACAGAGGAGGACAAAAAACAGTCAACCAGGATAGAAAGGACATGTATGCTCTTAACTTTGGAGCTTCCAAAACAATCTGGAAAGGAGACGGAACAATTTCCTTCAACATTCAGGATATCTTTAACACAAGAGGTATGGAAGTATTTAATTACACCAGCGACTATACCCGAAGCAGTTATATGCAGTGGCAGCCAAGACAGTTTTCTATTTCTTTAACATATAGATTCAAACAAGGTGAGAAAATAGAGCAACCTAAAAGGAAAAAGGATATCAACTCCAATGCAACAGGTGATGACCAACAAGGTCCAATGTAAGAAAAGCAAAATTTAGAAAATAGTTTTTCTGATATTTCCTATTTTAATTTTGGTTAAAATAGCTCTAATAAGATAATAAAGAAACACCATACAGGTGTTTCTTTATTATTATAACTTTATTTCTTTTCAAGAATCAGTTTTCTTAAAATTTAATATGATTAAAGCAATCGAACTTGTTATAAAAACAGCTGTGGGTATTATAAAGCCCAAAGGAATATCATCTCCGCTATTTTGAGGATTATAAATACCACACATTACTAAATTTGATAAAAATAAAGATAAGAAACAGGCAATAGTTAAATATTTATCTTTATATCTATAACAACTGTAGTATACTATCAAAACAGCTATGACGAGTATTATGAATAAACCTTTCCAAAAAAAATCATAATCAGAGTTAAACATACTAAAGAAAAATTGATACAAAAATAAAAATATAATCCCTATATTTAATGTAGCATGCTGACCAATACCTTGAATTCCTAAAAATGAAATTATAGCTATAATTTTAAGAATTGTTTTCACATTATAATTTGTTTTTTCCATATTAATTACAGCTTCTTTGAGTTTGGGGAGCATTTCCATTAGATACATTTCCGCCCTTATTTTTTATTAAATTAGCAACTGTATATGGGGTATCAACACCTGCTGTATTAGTACTAACTCCAACATAACTTAATACTGTCAGAGTAAAATCAGCACAATTATTGAATCCAAGATCATAAGTTCCTCCAGAATATGAAATGGAAACAGCAATGATCTGTTGAAGTTGCGTGGGAGTAATATTACCGACATTCCAAGAATGTGTATATATGTGTCCTTCATCATTCCCGAAAATACCCGGTCCTGTTATCATTCCATCATAATTAATTTTAGGGTAAAATCCGAATATCATAGTATTATTACCTTGTTTAATTGAAATAAAAGCGTGTCCTACTCCATAATTATTTCCTAACTGTTCTGCATAAACCGTCAAATTTGCAGACTGTGTAATATTCAGGCAACTCAAAAAGTCTTTTATATCTTTAATTGTCACTTTTGGTGGAGGGGGTAATATTAGTCCTGCATAAGGATCGTAGCCACTGCCAGCGCCGCCACTTCCACCACCTATATCAGGTTTGATACAGTTATTAAGTCCAGTACATCCACTTTTCGGACCATTTCCTTTAGGTCCGGATTTAGGTGGAGAAATTACAATATCATCAATATCACAGGGAGTGTCTGAACTAAATCCACAACCGCCCTTATTATTCAAGCCTCTTTTCAGTTTATTTTTTATATAAGCAATACTAAATATTTTAAACACTTCTTCATAATAATCATTCCCCGCATCTAGTTTCCTAAATTCTACTTCAGTCTCTTCATTTCTCAGAATACAAGCTATTAATCCACTTACTTGATCATATTGTATCATGGGATAAATGATCCAGCGTTCATCTTCTTCTAAAAACATAGCCTGAGAATGCAGCCCAAATTCCACATATTCTTTATCACTTTTGCCCAGATTTCCTGATTTTATAACCGAAGCCCTTGTGTAATAGGTTTTATTAATAGCATCATAATTCTCCAATAATGTTTTGAAACCTTTTGCATAGTTTACTTGCTTTCCATCCATAGAAGAAAATACCTGAAATTTATTAGAATAATACACTTCTTTCTTAGAGGAAAGATAATCTTCATTCATCATGCAGGATTGCAAAGAAAAAACGGATGCAATAATTGGCATCAGTCGAAATACTAATTTTTTCATCATAATTGTGTTGTTCTTTTGTTAGATAAATATATCAATTTTTATTCAATCACACCATCGTGATTATTTTTCCACCAAAAAAGAAGAGAAATGAATATAAATACCTGTTAATTTATTTGGGCTTATATACATATTCTTAATACTTGTAAAAAATAAGCCTTATGGTAAAAAAATTAATAAAAGCCTGTAAAGAAAAGGAATTTATAAAATGTGATATCATCTAGTATTCTGATATCAGCTAGGTGTATTACCAGAGAAAAGAAGGAAAGATCATAATTCCCAGTAATGAATGGGAACATGTGGTAAGATTATTTGGGATATATAGAGGAAATTAAAGAGGAAGATACTATTAAAAGTGTCTTGAACAATTTTGATAATAGTTCAAGTAATTTTAGAAAAAATAACACAAACTATTGCTATAAAATCCTAGAATTTATTTAAAAAAACCGTAGAAATATATTGAGCTATTAAAACCAAAAAGCTTAGAAAAGAAATCAGGTATTTATAATCAAAAAAGAACCGAGAAATTATTCATCAGGATTGATGAATAATTTCTCGGTTCTAGGCTTATCAGTCATTTTTATTTTGAAGCCTTTTCTTTTTCAGCTTCGTAGATTCTTTTTCTTAAGTCACTGGTGGAAAACCCAGTGGTCTCTTTTGTTGTAAAAGATCTCAATCCCCTTTTCCTCACAGTATTGCTTACCTGTAAAATCTCTGTCTATATAATCATCACCAATGATTCTGATATCGATTACAAAAGATTTTAAAATATCCAGTAAATCTTCTTCTGTATAATAAGGTACGATTTCATCTACAGCGTTTACCGCTTTTAATTGAATATAACGTTCAACAATCGTCTGACTTGGCTTATTTTTATTCGGACGGTCGTGGGATGGATCAATCTGTAATCCGACAATCAGATAATCGCACACTGTTTTTGCTTCTTCAAGCATTTTAATATGTCCTGCATGTAATAAATCAAACGAGGAAAATGTAATACCTATTCTTTGTGTCTTCATATTAATATTAAAATTAAAATTTCGCTGAAATAAATGTTCTTTTAAATGGATAAAAGACCGGTGATTCAGGAAAAATGTTTTGTAATTGTTGTTTATAATCGTTTTTAAATTGTTCTTTCATTTCATCAGGAAGCTTTTCTATATAAGGAAGCATTGCTGTTCCTGATGCCCAGATAAATACAGCTTCTGCATCTTTCAGTATATGAGGAAATACTTTCTCATAAACGGTAATATCCCTTCCTTTATTCTCAAATAATATACGGGCATACTCTTCAATTGTTAACACCGTATATTCTCTTTTCCAATCATGATAAGCTGATTTATAGGGTTCAGTATCTGCTATTTTTCTGAGAAGCTGATGGACTATATATTCATGGTTAGAAGGGATCTGAACAGCTAATTGTCCTCCTTCCTTAATCTTGCTTATGATTCTTGGAAAAAGCTCTTTATGGTTACTGCACCATTGGATTGCAGCATTGGAAATCACCAGATCATAGGTATCTCCCAAGTGAAGCTGCTCTTCAATACTTCTTTTTTCAAAAGTTAATCGGCTTGTTTTGAACTGAGCTGCCTTTTCAAGCATTTCTTCAGAAGAATCTATTCCTAAAACCTTTGAATCCTCTAAGTAATCTAAAATTTTTGAGGTGAGCTCACCCGTTCCGCATCCCAGATCTATTACAGATATTCCTGTTCTTGATTCTACAAGCTTTAACAGGTCAAAGAAAGGTGCTGAGCGTTCTTCTTTAAATTGGTCATATACTTCAGGATTCCAAGCCATAATGATTGTATTTTATGAGTTTAGTTTCTCGATTTGAGATATTTTTGCCACTCCCACACGGTTTTTAAAGACTCTTCCAGAGATGTTTCAGACTTCCAGCCGAGCTCTCTTTCTGCTTTAGAAGGATTTGCATAAGCAACCGTAATATCACCTTCTCTCCTATCACAGATCTGATAAGGAACCTCTACATTATTAGCTTTTTCAAATGCTTTCACCACTTCTAAAACAGAAGATCCTTTTCCTGTTCCCAGGTTATAGGTATCAATCACGGTCTCACCAGATTGGTCTTCTATTAGTTTTTTCAAGGCTGCTACGTGAGCCTTGGCTAAGTCTACAACATAGATATAATCACGAACAGCCGTACCATCTTCTGTTGGATAATCATCTCCCCAAACACTTAGCTTTTCACGAACTCCTGCAGCGGTCTGCATTACGTAAGGAACCAGATTATTAGGGATTCCTATTGGCAACTCTCCCAATTTTGCAGATGGGTGGGCTCCAATTGGGTTAAAGTATCTTAACAAAGATATTTTACGGTTGTATCCTTTAGCAAAATCGATAAGAATTTCCTCACCCATTTGCTTGGTTTTCCCATAAACGCTTTCAGGCATTTTTAAAGGCGTACTTTCATCAATAGGCATTACATCAGCTTGTCCGTAAACAGTACATGATGAACTAAAAATAAAGTTTGATATTCCTCTTTCTTTAAATTCCTGTAGAATATTAATAAGAGAAAACAGATTATTTTCGTAATAATCTATAGGTTTTATCTGGCTCTCTCCCACAGCTTTAAAAGCTGCAAAATTAATACACCCCTCAATGGTATGAGCGTCAAAAACCTGATTAAGAAGTTCTTTTCGCTTTAGGTCAAAAGGATAAAATACAGGTTTTTTTCCTGTAATTTCCTCAATATTATTTAAAATAAATCTCTCTGAATTGGATAAATCGTCTACAATAACAACTTCAAAGTTATTATTAAGCAGTTCTACAACGGTGTGGGAACCAATATATCCCAGTCCTCCTGTAACAAGTATTGCCATTTTAATCTTCGTGTTTTCCTATATTTCTTAAAGTTGAAAATGCTGATATTATAAAAAGTAATAGACTAGTTATTACAGCTAAGCAATAAACCAGCTTATATGTAAATATCTTTCTTTTCACTATTTCATGAACTCAAGGACAGCATCTGTAATATACTTCAACTGTTCTTCATCTAATTCTGTATGCATCGGTAAAGAAATGACCTGATCCAAAAGCTTATCTGTATTTACAAAATCAGCGGCATTGCTCTCCTGGAAATATGCTTTTTGCTTTCTTAATGCTACCGGATAGTAAATCATTGCCGGAATTTCTTTTTCTGTAAGAAACTTCTGAAGCTCATTACGTTTTCCGTTCAGAATTCTCAATGTATACTGGTGGAATACGTGGGTAGAGTTTTCAGACCTCTGTGGAGTTAAAATATTTTCATGACCTGCAAATGCTTCATCATAATAATCAGCGGCTTTTCTTCTTGCCTCGTTATATGAATCCAAATGTGGCAGTTTCTTTCTTAAAACCGCTGCCTGAATACTATCCAGACGAGAGTTTACTCCAACCTCATCATGGTAATATCTTTCGTACATTCCGTGGTTTACAATTCCTCTTAAACGGTGTGCCAATTCATCATTATTGGTAAAAATTGCCCCTCCGTCACCATAGCATCCAAGATTTTTAGATGGGAAGAAAGATGTTGTTCCTACAGTTGCCATTGTTCCGGCATATTTTGAGGTTCCGTCAGAGAAAGTATATTCTGCACCTATTGCCTGTGCATTATCTTCAATCACGTATAAATTGTGTTCTTCAGCAATTTTCAGAATCTCCTCCATATTCGCACACTGTCCGAATATATGTACAGGAATGATCGCTTTTGTTTTTGGCGTAATTGCCTTTCTTAACGCTTCTGTTGAAATAGTAAATGTATCATAATCAACATCTACTAAAACAGATTTCAGTTTAAGCAGATGAATCACCTCTACTGTTGCAGCAAAAGTAAAATCAGCAGTAATTATTTCGTCTCCCTCCTTCAGATCCAAAGCCATAAGAGCGATCTGTAATGCATCAGTTCCATTAGCACATGGAATAACATGTTTTACGTCTAAATAAGACTCCAATTCATTCTGGAAAGACTTTACTTCAGGACCGTTGATAAAAGCTGCGGAATCCATTACATTTAAAACTGCATTGTCTACATCATTCTTTATTTTGTAATACTGACTTTGCAAGTCAACCATCTGAATTTTTTTCATAAATAAATTATTTCTGTAAAAATAAGGATTTTAAAATCCTATCAAAAATTTTATTGATTTTGTTTTTATCTTTATACAAAAATTTATATGAAAAAAATTTTACTCTTTTGTTTCCTAACGGGTTACTCCTATACCACTGCACAAACTCAGCTTGTTTTTGTCTTTTTTAAGGATAAGCCTAATAAAGCTGCCTTTTTTGCCAATCCTCTTTCTGAGCTGAGTCAAAAGTCGCTTAACAGACGTACTACATTAGGGATAGCACTTAATGATCAGGATGCTCCTATAGAACCATCTTATATACAAAACCTTCAAAATTTGGGATTTACAGTGACTGATTATTCCAAATGGCTTAACGGAGCTGCAGTCAATGCAACCACAGCTCAAATTACTCTTTTACAAACACAGCCTTTTGTTTTGTCTGTAGAAAGTTTTGCTAAAAATGGAACTCCTACCGTACAATCAACACCTGTAAATAAATGGAAGATGCCTACTAGTACTCAAAAAATTCTTACTACGTTTGAATACGGCACAGGAACATCACAGATTGATCAGGTGAATATAAAACCCCTTCATCTTGCCGGCTATACCGGAACCGGAGTTTCTATTGCAGTCATTGATACAGGATTTCCTACAGTAAACACCGGGAATGCTTTTCTACGATTGCGAAACAACAATCAAATAAAGGGCGGTTATGACTTTGTTGCCAAATCTAATGACATTTATAACCCCTCCCTGAATGCAACATGGTACAGTTGTACTAGGAGCTATCGGAGGTTATCTGGAAAATACATTTGTAGGCTCTGCTCCGGATGCTGACTTTTATTTGTATCGTAGTGAAAACCCTGCGGCCGAAATTCCTGAAGAAGAACTTTACTGGATTGAAGCAGCTGAAGAAGCTGACAGAAAAGGGGTAGAAATTATCACAACATCACTAGGATACAATGTTTTTGATAATCCTCAATACAGCTACACCTATGCTGACATGAACGGAAACACCTCATTTATTGCGAGAGGAGCAGGAATTGCTGCTGAAAAAGGAATTTTTGTACTTGCAGCAGCAGGAAATTCAGGAGATAAGCCTTGGCACTATCTTCTTACTCCCGCAGACAATGCTAAAGTATTTACGATTGGCGCTGTAGACTCTTCAGGAAATTCTTCTGTATTTTCTTCTTTCGGTCCCAACTCACTTGGTGTCACAAAACCGGATGGAAGTGCTAGAGGAACTGCCACTGCAACTGTTTTAGGCGATACCACTTATACGAGTACAGGAACTTCCCTGGCCACTCCTGTAGCTGCAGGAGGTGTAGCCTGTCTTATTCAGGCATTTCCTACCATGAGCAGAGATCAGATCAAAACAAAACTAAGGCAAACCGCTTCCCTTTATCCTAATCACACCGATCAGATGGGATACGGCATTCTTAATTTCGGAAGCCTTTACAACAGTGTTTTAAATACTTCTGAAATTGTGAAAAAAGAGAAATTTGCCCTGTTTCCAAATCCTGCTAAAAACATACTGAATATCGCTTCAGAAAATAGTATCAATTCACTGGAAGTCTATGATAATCTGGGAAGACTGATAAGAAAAGTAGACCATCAAAAATCTGTAAAGGTGGATGATTTTGCAAAAGGGGTTTATTATCTGAAAATACAGACGAGTGATAAAGTCTATTATGAAAAATTTATCAAGGAATAACTATCATTACTATAAATATTAATAGCACAATTTTTCACTAATACACTATAAAATTGTATAAATAATAAACTGATTATAAATTAAAAACGGGCATTAAAGCCCGTTTTTTTTCACTATAAATAGCGCATTTATTTTATTTAAGCGGAATTCCTGCTTGCATTAATATTTCCGAATAATGACCTTGTCACCAGCTTTTCATAAGCTTCTTTGTTTCCTTCTCCTTTCTGAATTTTCATCAATGCATATTGCTGAATGCTCAACAATGGAAGAACAATCTTCTCACGGATTTTTACTGATTTTCTGGATAATGGATCTTCTTCCTGAAGCATTTTGAACCCGGTAAGTTCCAGCATGATATCTCTTGACAATTCATATTCATCGAAAAGAATATTCCAGAAAGCCCCAAATTTAGGATTGTTTTTAATATAATAAGTCAATGGGAAGTAAGATTTGTTCATGCTCATCATTGAGTTTAATACTAATGTTTTGAAAAAATCAGATCCTTTATACAATTCTCTGACCTCTTCAAACCTTCCCTGCTCTTTCATCTGCTGCATGGCATATCCAAACCCAAAAAATCCGGGAACATTCTGTTTCAATTGCGACCATGATCCCACAAATGGAATAGCTCTTAAATCTTCAAACTTCAATTCACTTCCGTTTCCTCTTTTGGACGGACGGCTTCCGATATTGGTTTTTCCATAATACTCCAATGTACTCATTTCCTGAAGGTAAGGAACGAACATCGGATGTGCTTTCAGATCAGAATATTTCTGGTAGCTGATATTGGCCAGTTCAATAATCAAAGCTCTTTCTTTTTCTGTCAGGTCTTTTTTGGCATTTTTAAATACATCATTTTCCACTCCGGCTGTCAAAAGCTGTTCAAAATTGTACTTTGCCTGTTCTTTATTTCCGAAAATACTTGTAATTGTCTGTCCCTGAATGGTAAGTTCAATTTTATTATTGGCAATTGTTTTTCCCTGAGAAGCATAAAAATCGTGGGTTTTCCCCCACCTCTTGCAGGCGGCCCGCCTCTGCCGTCGAAGAACACCACTTTGATATTATTCTGTTCCGAAAGTTTTGTCAGGACTTCTTTGGCCTTGTAAATTTCCCAATTGGCTTTTAAATATCCTCCATCCTTGGTTCCATCCGAGAAGCCCAGCATAATAGTCTGCTGATTTCCTCTTCTTTCAAGGTGCTTTTTATAAACAGGATTCTGATACAATTCATTCATCACACGTTCAGCATTATTAAGCCCTTCCATGGTTTCAAAAAGCGGCACAATATCCATATTGATTTCTTCATCCTGATATCCACACACTTTAAAGAAAGCATACACATTCATTACATCTTTCACTGCATCGGAATTGGAGATAATATAACGGTTCATCCCTCGTAATCCGTTCAGGTTCTGGATTTCAGAAACCTGAGAAACTGTCAATAAGGTATCTTTTACGATATCTTCAAAATCATCAGCATTTACAGGGTTTGAAATCTGAATCAGCTTATTGAATTTCTGTTCGTAATCCACATCTTCATTACCATATACTTTTGCAAAAACTTCATCAATAACCTTCTGATGAATTCTGCTGTCCTGGCGGATATCTAATGTTGCGAAATGGGTTCCGAAAATCTTAACACGATCTCTGAAATTCACCAAAAGATCTAAAAACAAAGCATTGTGTTCGTTAATCAATATTTTTTCAGCCTCATCCGCTTTTTGTAAAATAGCTTCGGCAGTAATTGATTTTCCATCAAAAATAGCAGCATACAATTCCTCACTCAAAGCCGTCAACACTTCAGAAACACCTCTAAAGCTCAGTCTTCTTCTGATAAATTTCAAATGACTGTAATAAGATTTCAAAATGGCTGACCGTAGTTCTTCTGCCACTCTTTTGGTAACATCTGCTGTCACAAAAGGATTTCCGTCACGATCTCCACCCGGCCAGAAACCAAGCTGGATAATATCTTCATGCAAATGGAAATGCCCGTTTCCAAAAGTCTTTTTAATCTTAGTAAATAACTCACCAATGGTATCATAATACACATATCTCAGGTAAGAAATAATACTCAAAGCTTCGTCAATAGGTGTTGGCTTTTCTTTATTCACAAAAGGAGTTTTTCCTAATTGCTGCAAAAGCGTATCGATCTGGGTAACGGAATCGCTGGTAATGGCCCCTCTCAGATCCTGAATAATTCTCTGTACTGAGCTTGGGTAAAACTGAGTCGGGTGTGCTGTAAACACTACTTTCACGCTAAAATCCTTTAATTTTTCACGTACTTTTTCAATTTTATGATCCTGGAAAGAGCGCTCAAAAAGATTGGTCACGGTTCCGCCATCACTTTCGGAATGCAGGCTCGGAAATGCAGCATCTTCAATACTGTCAAATAAAACCACCTGTCTTTCTATATATTGAATGATCTTAAAAAGCAGTTCGAGTTTCTGCTCTTCAGTCTGTAGATCGGTATGATTTTTAAAAAATTCTTCTACGATTTCTTCGGGTGTTTTTCCTGCGTCGTAGCCGGTTCTGCTTTCCTCATAAAGAAAAGGAAGCAGCATTCCGATATTCGTCATTTTATCATAGGGCAGGCTCATAAATAATGAATTGTAGATCTGGAACTTATTTTCCACGATCTGCCTGAATTTTTCTGCGCGTTGGTCGTGTCTCATAATAACAAATGTAAGTGATTTTGGAATTAGTTGGGTTGACAAATGACAAAAAATAAAAACTTTATTCTCCTGAAAATTAAGCTATCCATAAATCATTCTTATCTATATGTTCAATTAAACATTTCGTAACTTTGAGGCTAAATTAATCTTCGATATAAAATTATCAGCTGTATTCAAAATTCCGAAAATGGGCTACATCAGAGAATATTACGAACAAATCGTCAAGCTGCAGGAATCTGAATGGGAGTTTATCGCAGGATATTTCCATAGAAAGACGTATGCTAAAAACGAAATCATTACCCAGCAAGGTGATACGGAAAATTACTTGTCTTTTATTGAATCCGGGCTGGTAAGGTTTTATATTCCTGATGATGAATATGGTTATACCTTCAGTTTCAGTTTTGAAAAGGAGTTTACCTGTGCCTATGATTCTTTTCTTAGCCAAACACCATCTGAATATGAGATGCAGGCATTAAGCGAAACTGTTGTATGGCAGATTTCTTATAATGACTTACAAAAAATTTATACTCAAACCCATGTCGGCAATCATTTGGGACGTTTTGCTTCTGAAAAACTGTTTCTGGCTAAAAGCAAGAGAGAGCTTTCTTTATTGAAACTTACGGCAAAAGAGCGATACTTAAAGTTATTCACGGAACAGCCAGAGTTATTGCAGCGCGTTCCCCTTAAATATATTGCCTCTTATATCGGAATTACCCCACAGGCATTAAGCAGAATCCGCAGACAGATTAATTAACATAGGTTCATTGTATATCTTTCCTCTTCTGCTGAACTTTGCAGAAAAGTATTTCAAATGAATTTACCAATTGTAGCCTATGGAAACCGCATTTTAAAACAGAAATGCACACAGATTAACGAGAACACCCAGGAAATCCAGGACCTTATTGCCAATATGTGGGAAACTATGGAAAGCTCCAACGGATGCGGCCTCTCCTCTTCGCAGATCAATAAGCCTTTACAACTTTTTGTTGTGGATAGCCAGATCACTTTTGAAAATCTTGATACCGAAGATCAGCTTCTCTATTTTGAAAGAAATGGTCAAGGAATCAGGGAAACTTTTATCAATGCGAAGATCATTGATTCCTCTGAAGAAACCTGGGAAGACTATGAAGGATGTCTAAGTATTCCCGGTCTGTCTCAAAAGGTGGAAAGGCCATGGAAAATTACCATTGAATATTTGAATCAGGATTTTGTAAAACAAACTAAAACTTTTGCAGGATTAACAGCAAGGATTATTCAACATGAATATGACCACACTCAAGGAGTTTTATATATTGATCATCTGAAACCTCTCACAAGAAAAATGATTGAATCAAAATTGAAAAAGATTATCAATGGAAATATTAAAACCGGTTATCCTATGAAATTTTTATAATCATTTTGAAGCATTAAAATGCATCAGTAATTTTCGTAAATTTGCTTTGAAAATATGGTTCTTTATGAAAATCATCATCGCACTTTCCCTGATCATTACCAGTCTGCTTTCAGCTCAGATCAAAGTTCCTGATGATTATAAGAAAATACCCGATATTCTGGATACTACAGAATACCTTTACCCTTTCGTTATTCCCAATAAAGAATATGAGTACTGGAGAGTTCTCACCAATGACAATGACCCCGACAAGGCCATCATCTACGAAAGCCAGGCTCCTCTTTTTATGACGATTAATGAGCCTGCACCTGAAAAAGGATTTTTTCAGAAATGTATTGAAATAGCTGTTTTACCTATATTCTTGCCTGCAAAAAAGAAAGATCTGTTTATTTTTCCAATGAACAGCAATTAAGAGATTTTATCGGAACCGTTGATAACCTTCCCGAAGCCATTCTATTGGCCAGAACTTACGGATACTCTATTGATACTAAAAACCGTTTTACGGGTTCTTATAAAATTGAAGACCATTCAATTTCTCTGTATGTTTTACAGTCTAAAGGCTGTCCTGTAACTAAAGAGTCTTTTTTAATTAAGATTAATAGAAAGACCGGCAAACTAGATGCAAAAAGCAATGGTGTGTATTCAAAAAGTGAGGATTGTACTACTTTATAGTTTGTCCGGCTATACAAAGACACGAGAATTTATCTTACATTAAATTTTTAAGTCCAAAAAAATCTATGTACCTATGGGATGAAAATTATTTTTTCAAACCACATAGAGACATAGACTATTATGCATAAATAGCAATTATTTGTGTATTCGTGGCAATTTACAAGTATTTTCCATAGCTTCACTTCAATATCAGATGTTAACTGCTCCCTGTCCTGATGCCATCAAATAAGCTTCTTTCAAAGTCTCGGAATACGTTGGATGTGCGTAGGAAATACGGAACATATCTTCTGCGGTCACCTCATATTCTTGTGCAATTACACCCTGGGCAATCAGATCAGCTGCTCTTGCTCCAATAATATGTACACCAAGTACTTCTCCATATTTTGGATCCACTAAAACTTTTGCAAACCCATCCGTATCCATCGAAGCTCTTGCCCTTGCACTGGCTGAAAACGGGAACTTACCGATGTTATAAGCAATATTATTCTTTTTGAGGTATTCTTCGGTATATCCAACTGAGGCTACTTCCGGCCATGTATATACCACAGAGGGAATTCTGTCATAATGGATATGATGTTTTTGCCCGTTAATTGTTTCTGCTACTAAAACGCCTTCTTCTTCAGCTTTATGAGCAAGCATTGCTCCACCAATTACATCCCCTATCGCATAGATATTTGAAACGGAAGTTCGATTGTTTTCATCTACTTTAATAAATCCACGGTTATCTAATTGTACATCTGTATTCTCAAGCCCCAATCCTTTTACATAAGGGCTTCTTCCTACAGCTACCAGAATATAATCAGCTTCCAATTCATTTTCTGTCCCGTTTTTATCTTTAAAAAAGACCCTAGCTGCTGTATCTGAACTTTCAGTTTTATAAACAGCCTGTCCCAAGCGGATATCAACCCCCTCTTTTTTAAGAATTTTCTGAAGACCTTTTCCCAATTCGTGATCCATCGCTGCAATCAAATGATCTGCATATTCAAGGATGATAACCTGAGTTCCGATACGATTAAAAATAGAGGCCATTTCTACTCCTATCACTCCACCCCCAATGATGACCATAGATTTCGGTTTTTCTTTCAGAGATAAAGCTTCTGTGGAAGTTATAATCCTTCTTTTATCAATTTCTATTCCGGGAATGGTGGATGGCTTTGATCCTGTTGCAATAATATAATTGTTAGCAGTGATCTCTTTCGTTTCTGCTTCATTAACTACTTTAATGGTGGTATTATTGATAAAACCAGCTATCCCTTTTAGATGGGTAATGTTATTTTTATCCATTAAGAAATTCAGCCCGCTGGTGTTTTTGGCTACTACTTCAGATTTCCTTTTGTACATCTGGGAAAAATCGAGCTCTATTTTATCAATTTTAATTCCATGTTCATTAAACTTATGATGCGCTTCTGCATAATGATGAGTGCTGTCCAATAGGGCTTTTGTCGGAATACAGCCTACATTCGTACAAGTACCGCCCAATGTGTCATATTTTTCGATAATTACTGTTTTATAGCCTAATTGTGCACTTCTAATAGCGGCAACATATCCTCCAGGGCCTGAGCCAATCACGGCAATGTCATAATTTTCCATTTGATTTATTAATTTTTTATGATTAAATTTACTTGCAAAGCAAAAGCAAAATTAATACAAACACTTTCATTTTGCAAGTAAAATATCATCAATTAAAATAATGAGTAAAAAAAGATCAGACTGTCCCATCAGCTGTTCACTGGAAATATGGGGTGACAAATGGTCATTGCTAATCATCCGTGACCTGATGCTTAAAAAAGAATGTACGTATGGGGAGCTTCAGAAAGCGGATGAAAAAATTGCTTCCAATATTCTGGCAACAAGGCTTCAGAACCTGTTGGAAAATGGAATTATTGATAAAAAAGACCACCCTGAAAACAAGCTGAAGATATTATACCATCTTACAGAAAAAGGGATTGATCTGGTTCCTGTTATTGTTGAAATCAATCTATGGGGAGACAAATATCTGACCATCCCTGACGACAGGAAAAAATTATTAGAAGATATAAAAAAGGATAAGGAAGACTTTATTAAAAGAGCAAAATCATATCTTTCCGGTAAGTCTATATAAAGACAGTCAAATAATTATCCGTTACAGATTGATGGGGAGATAAGTTTTAATAGCTTTCATGAAATTCAATCATAGCAATTTTAAAATTTCATTAACTTACTTTTCCCTTTTCATTCCGTAAATTTGAATTAAATAAATTTAAGAACAATGCTTAATTTCGAGTTTAAAAATCCAACCAAAATACTTTTCGGAAAGGGCGAAATCGCTAAAATTTCCAACGAAATACCAAAAGACGCCAAAATATTAATGATCTACGGCGGTGGAAGCATCAAAAATAATGGCGTGTACGACCAGGTAAAAGAAGCTTTAAAAGAGCATGATCTTTATGAGTTTGGTGGAGTCCCCGCCAATCCTGAATATGAGGTTCTGATTAAAGCTGTAAGTTTTATTAAAGAAAATGGTATTACTTATCTTCTGGCTGTGGGTGGTGGTTCTGTTATTGACGGAACAAAATTCATCTCTGCAGCAGCCAATTATGATGGTGAACCTTGGGATATCTTAAGAAAACAGGTAAGAACTTTTGAAGGAGAAGGGATGCCATTTGGAAGTATTCTGACTCTTCCTGCAACCGGTTCTGAAATGAACTCAGGATATGTGATTTCCAGAAGAGAAACTAATGAAAAATTGTCTTCCGGAGGTCCTGGACTTTTCCCTCAGTTTTCGGTTTTAGATCCTGAAGTCATTAGATCTATTCCTAAAAACCAGATTGTAAATGGGCTTACTGATGCTTACACTCACGTATTAGAACAATATATGACCGCTCCATCTTCTGCTGACCTTCAGGAAAGAATTGCTGAAAGTATCTTAATCAGTCTTCAGGAAACAGCTCCAAAAGTATTAGCTGAAGATTTCAACTACGATGCTGCCGGCAACTTTATGTGGTGCTGTACCATGGCATTAAACGGATTGATTCAGAAAGGAGTTATTACAGACTGGGCAGTACATGCTATGGGACATGAATTAACGGCTTACTTCGGTATTGATCATGCCAGAACACTGGCCATCATTGCTCCTTCCCATTATCGTTATAACTTTGAAGATAAGAAAGGAAAACTGGCTCAATATGCGGAAAGAGTATGGGGAATTAAAGAAGGAAGCATTGAAGAAAAAGCAGAATTAGGAATCAAAAAACTTGAAGAATTCTTCCACAGTCTTCATATCAAAACAAAACTGTCCGAATACACTGAAGATTTTAAAGGAACTGCAGAAAGAGTGGAAAAAGCTTTTACAGACAGAAACTGGCTGGGACTTGGAGAGTATAAAAAACTAACTCCTCAGGACGCTTCCAAGATTGTGGAAATGAGCTACTAGAAGGTTTTATATTCAAGATTTAAAGATTTTGTACGAAGTACATTTTATGTTTTGGCTTTAGCCCGCTCCCGTTGATATTCATATGAGTATAAATAGTTGAAGTTTTTGAAAAAGCAGGGCTAAAGCCCACCTATATTGATGTTGATAGCCAAACGCATAATAGTTGTTTAACGAAAAGATCTTTTATCTTTTATCTTTTATCTTTTATCTTTTATCTTTTATCTTTTATCTTTTATCTTTTATCTTTTATCTTTTATCTTTTATCTTTTATCTTTTATCTTTTATCTTTTATCTTTTATCTTTTATCTTTTATCAAATCATTCTCCTTTTATTTTTTTAAATCCTTCACTACTCTTTCTTCTTATTCATAAACATTTGTTTAAAAAAACACCATTTCATTACCTATATTTCAAATTTATTTATATTTTAGCATATTCTTAAATTTGTGAAAATGAAAAAACAGCTACTTTTATTCGCCTTTTCAGCTCTGGCGCTTACTTCGTGTAATGATGATAACCTTGACGCCTATGAAATGGGAATTTTGCAAGGGGATTGGAAAGAAGTAAAGACAGAAATTATTTCAGGAAAAGATAATAAAACGGTGCTTCAAACAATAACTCCGGAAGGATGTACTGCTAAAAACACCCTTTACTTCAGAACAGATAATTATGTAAGTTATACCGCTTATGATGGAAATGCAGATGGAAGCAACTGTCATTTTGCTGCTAAAAGTGAAGGAGATTACACATATAGTGCGGATTCTAAAATGTTGAATATCCATCTAAAAGGAGAAGAAGCTGAAAACATGAGCTTCAGAGTGGATATGCTTACCCAAACTGAACTTAGACTGGCACAGACCGTCGGAAATTATGACAAAGATGGAGACAAAATTATAGATGTCACCTACATTACTTACAAAAGATAAAATTTAAACTCCCGTTGATCGGGAGTTTTTTATTACTTTTATCTCAAATTTTAAAACTGAATATAATGAAGAAGATCCTATCAGCATTTCTATTGCTGTGTTTTATGATTGCCTTTTCACAGGAAAAAAAGCCAATGTTCTGGCATGACATCCAGGAATTCAAAAAACAAGATCAACAAAACCCACCTCCAAAAAATGCCATCCTGTTAATAGGAAGCTCCTCTTTTACCAAATGGACGGACGTAGCAGATTATTTTCCAACTAAAACCATCATCAACAGAGGTTTTGGAGGCTCAAGACTTACAGATCTTAATTATTTTGCGGATGATCTTTTATCTCCTTACCAGCCTAAACAGATTATTATCTATTGCGGTGAAAATGACTTTGCTGATAATCACCAGCTAAAGGCTCAAAAAGTAGTAAAAAGATACAAAAGCTTTTACAAAAAGATACGTGAAAAATTTCCTGATATTGAAGTAGATTATATTTCAATGAAATATTCTCCCAGCCGAGAGAAGCTTTGGCCTCAGATCAAAGAAGCTAATGCCAAAATTGAAGCTTTTATGAAAAAACAACCTCATGCAGAATTCATAGATGTAACCAAGGCTATGGAAGATGCTAACGGAAATGTAAGAAAAGATATTTTTGTGGAGGATATGCTTCACTTTAAGCCTGAAGGTTATCAGATCTGGACTAAAGTGATGATGCCTTATATGAAATAAGAGGTTCAATAATTTAGAAAACAAAAAACAGCTTCATACAGGTTATTGAAGCTGTTTTTTTATTTATCCTTTAAAATTTTGTCCAAAAAAATATTATTACTATTATTTTTTTTCTTTTCTTTACATCAAATCACAAAACAACACCAATGAAAAAATTATTATTTTGGGCAATTTCTGCCCTTCTGATACTGTATTCCTGCAGTAAAGATGATGATCAACAACCTACAATAATAGGAACCTGGAAAACGACAAAAAAAATAATCATTTCCGGAAAAGATGGCTCCATCATTCTGTCAGAACTCTATGATGCCTGTGAGGGACAATCCAATTTAGTGTTCACTAAAGATCAGAAAGTGACCAATAATGAGTACAAACTCATAGGGGGTAATTGCAGCCTTCTCAGCAGCCGAACTATAATGTACACCTATGATGATGCATCCAAAAAACTAACCTTCACATATGATAGCAGCCCCCCTCAATCTTTTACTTTAAACCTACTCACACACAATGAATTTCAGGTCATTCGAAGTCTGTTTGATTATGACAACGATGGCATTGATGATAAAAATATTCTTGTCTTAACTAGATAAGCAAAAATCTGCAAAAAATAATTTACAAAACAAGTAAAAAAACTTCATATTTTAATACGTTTCAGGTATGAAAAAGTATCAGATAATCTCTTTATTATCGGTATTCCTTTTTTATCATGCAATAATAATGATTATGCAGATTCCCCTTTAATAGGAAGCTGGAAAGCTGCAAAAAGAAAGATTATTTCAGGGAGTACCAATGCTACCTTGATTGAAAATCAACTATCCGGATGCGATACTCAAGTTTCGTATGATTTTTTCGTTAATGGCGAATTCGATTACAATAATTTTTGTGATAACATACGGGAGACAGGAAAATTCAAATTTGGACCAAACAGTATGGTTATTACATTCTACATCACAGTAACTGGTGGTGATGACCAACAGGCCTACCAAAATCTACATTTGCTTAATACATCTACAATGGAAATAATCAATAGTAAGCCAGATTATGATAACGACGGAATTCAAGATATCTATGTGACTGTTTTTCAGAAACAGTAGATTTTCCTTGAATAAAAAACTCTCAGATTTATACCTGAGAGTTTTTTATTATTTTTTTCTCTTGGATTTAGAGATTGATTTTTGCTGTGCTCTGTTGGCTCCAAACTTCTTAGGTGCTTTTCTTTTGGAAGGTCCACCCCAGTTTTCTTTGGTATTCTTCGCTTTTTTCTCATGGAAAGCTCCTCCTCCTTCATTCAGTTTTACCTGTGCAGGATTTTTCATTACTACTTCATCTTTTTCAGAAGCAATTTTGGTTGGATTAATTTTAACGTCTTCCGGGAAGTCATTAAACTTTAAATCTTTATCCATTAAAAGCTCGATATCTAGGATTAAAGGCTCTTCTTTTTTAGTTACAAAAGTTACTGCTTTACCTTCTTTATCAGCTCTACCGGTTCTACCGATTCTGTGGATATATTGTTCAGGAATATCGGGTGTCTCAAAGTTGATCACATGGGTAATATTGGAGATATCAAGACCTCTTGCCATTACATCTGTGGTAATCAAACCTCTGATCTCTTCATTTTCAAAGCTTTTCATTGCCTTAAGCCTGTAGTTCTGAGATTTATTGGAGTGAATCACATCAAACTGCCCAGGGAAAAGCTCATCAATCTTAGTAAAAAGAAGATCTGCGTGTTTTTTATTATTATTAAAGATCAATACTTTAGACATATCCGCATCAGTCTTCAACAAATGCTCAAGAAGGTTGATCTTGGTATTAAAGTTCTCAACTTTATAACCCGTCTGTTCAATTTTTTCAAGCGGTGTTCCTGATTTCGCTAATGAAATTTCTATTGGGCTCGCAAAATATTCGTCCAGCATATCATCAACCGCTTCTGTCATCGTTGCAGAGAAAAGAATATTCTGTCTCTTCTCTCTCATCATTTCGAAAATGTGGGTTAACTGTGGTCTGAAACCAAGGTTAAGCATTTCATCAAATTCATCGATGATAAGTTTCTGAACTTCTTTTAAAGAAATTGCGTTATCTATCGCAAGGTCCATTACTCTACCCGGTGTTCCTACCAGGATATCACAACCATCATTAAATAATAATTTCTGGGTGTTGATATTTTTCCCACCATATATTCCAATTACTCTTGCAGTGATATTTTCAGTCAGCTTCTCAAGAATTTCTGCTACCTGTACCACCAATTCCCTTGTCGGAACAAGTACTAAAACTGTTGGATTTCCTGTTTTACTGTATTTCCAGGTTTTCAGAACAGGTAAAAGATAAGCCAAAGTTTTCCCGGTTCCGGTTTGTGCAATTCCCATTACATCTCTTCCGGAAAGGATAGGCTTCAAACTCTTCTCCTGAATGGGAGTAGGTTCAAATAATTCTAGATCTGCTAAAACATCAAGAATTTTAACCGGCAGGTCAAAATCTGCAAAAGTGAGTTTTTCCATTTTGCAAAGATAGGTATTAATATTAAAATGTAAAATCAGGTTTCAGACAACAGAAATGGCGATATGGAAAAAGACCAGTCCCCAAATGAAGCGGAAGTCTAAGATTGAAGCCAAAAATTTTAAAACTTATCAGTTAATCTTTATACTTTTACTGCTTATTTTTATATCATCATCTTTCCATTCGCTGGCGGTGATTATGACGTTCCCTTTCTTTTTAGGATCTTTTTTAATTGGAAATTGGTCTTCTTCCCATTGATTACAGTGAGTGGAAACAGGATCAACCAATGGTTTCCATCCTGTTTTGCTTAAAGTATAGGTGTAAAATGGATGCCAGCAGCTTGTACACCAATTGGGATAAAAGCCAACCTCATCTTTACCGTCTCCATTAAGGTCTCCCAGATTATATAAAGCACCGCCTTTAGCTGGTGAAATAACAAACGGCTTTATCTTTTTATCACTGAAATAGATTGTAGTTTCACATTTTCCATCACATTCATCACTACAGTCACTTACTTTAGCATAAACATATTCTTTTGTTCCGTTGCCGTCAAAGTCTCCCTGAAGTATTTCTTCGCTTTTCTCCTGTGCCATACAGAATAAACAGCAAAGAGTTGCTGTAGTTATAATTAGTTTTTTCATTGGTTTATTTTTGTTTCGGGGTGCGGAATAAAAGGTTCGGGATGCAAAAGATCATAGTCTGCAACACAGTTATTTTCTTGTTACTCTCAGCAAAAGTATGATTACCAAAATAATTGAGAATACAAATCCTAACACTGCCACTAAGGACAACTCTCCTATTCTTGGTCCTGATTCTGACGCAAAAACGATTGATGTCGCAATGATATTCGCCCCTAAAATCATAGCTAGAATAAGATTGACAACACTGGACTTTATCAGCTGATTGGTCTTTTCAATATTTTTGATTTCACTGGAAACGGTGAATTTATTTTCATCCAGCTTTTGAAGCACTGAACGAAGTTCTCTTGGGATCTCATCTACATTATCGGTAAAATTCATCATCCGGTCCATCCCTGTTTTTAAAATGTTTTTCGGGTTGATCTTCTTGGTAAAAATCTTTTTAGTATAAGGATGAAGGCTTTTACAATATCCAGATCCGGGTTGATATTTCTTCCCACTCCTTCTATCAGGCTGATACCTTTAAATAAAAGATAGAAGTAATCAGGCATATAAAGTCTGTTATCCTTTAGAATATCTTTCATCTTATTGATAATGACCTGCACATTAATTTCCTGTAATGAAGAGCTGTGAACAAAATTGAGAATATCTTCCACATCGTTTTCAAATCTTCTTTCATCCGGAATTTCATAACTCACCGCCATTTTTTTGAGATATCTGACTATTTTATGCGGATTTTTAGCCACAAAACTTACAATAAGATTTTCAAGAATTTCCTTATCATTTGGCTGAATTTTTCCAACGGCTCCAAAATCAATAAAGACAATCTTGTCATCTCTTTTCACTAAAATATTCCCGGCATGCGGATCAGCATGAAAGAAACCATAGTCTAAAATCTGAGAAACAAAGAGCCTTAACCCTGTTTCAGAAACTTTTACAGGATCAATATCATGGGCCAGAAGAACAGCTTTATCGGTTACTTTGATGCCATCAATAAACTCCATACAAAGAATATTATTGTTGGAGAATTCTTCATACACTTTGGGAACATAGGTCTCCTTATTATTCTTAAAATTGAGTCGGAACTGCTGGATATTATTCTTCTCATTAATTAAAGAGACTTCTTCTAATAAAGATCTTTCAAAAGTAGAAATGGCTTGTTTTAAATTAAGCTTCTCTCCTATTTCCGAATAAGCTGAGATTAATTTTTCAATATCCTTGATCAGCAATAAATCGTCTTCGATAACAGACTGAACATCAGGTTTTCTGAGTTTTAAAATAACAGGGCTTCCATCCAGCAAAACAGCTTTATACACCTGTGCAATGGAAGCTGTAGCCAATGGTTCTTTCTGGATTTCCAGGAAATGATCTTTTACAGAGATATTAAACTCACTTTCCAGAGCTTCTTCCACATCCATATCTACAGTTTCAACTTTATCCTGAAGTTTCTGTAATTCCTGAATCAGTTCCGGTGGCAGCAAGTCTTCTCGGTTACTGAATGTCTGCCCAAGTTTTACAAAAGTAGGTCCTAACTCTTCAAGAGCCAGTCTTATTCTTTCGTAAACGGTTCCTTTTGAAATTATTTCATCAGAATCTCCTGAAACTTCTTCCTGCTTATTTCCGCCATTCATTCTTGCAAGCATATCTTTAAAACCGTATTTGCTTAATACGGAAATCAGTCTTGCGGATCTTTTCAGTTTTCTTTGCTGCTTGTCAAACATAGTGTATCAATAATAAGTGCAATTTACTCCAAAAACTATTCCTAATGCTATATCATCTTAGGTTAAGAATAAAAAATTTAGGGTTAAGTGGCTGGAAGTTGGAAGCTTGAGGTTGGAAGTTACTTTTAGCCACACAATTACTATCTGTATTCTTATTTAACCCTTTAAAAACTAAACTAGAAAAAGAATTATTCTTTAGAGTTTTTATTAATTTCAGCCTCCAATTGCTAACTTCATGCTCATCTTAGTAAAAATTATCAGCTTGAATTTAGCTGATTTCATAAAAAAGCAAGCGTAAAATCACCATACAGAGATTAAAAATATTACCACATAATCAGCATTTTAAATGATTATTTCTAATCATAATTAAAAAATAATGTCATGTATAATAATAATTTATATATTTATGAGGTACAAATATTAAAATAAACCAATAAAAAGTATTACAACATGAAAAATTTACGTAACAGCAAACTTTCAAGAGGACAATTAAAAGGTATTGCAGGAAGTGGGAGTATTCCCCGATCAAAAACTGTACATCCGAATGCTGCCCTACTGATGGAAGACAAACATGCCCTTGGCTTATGTGTCCTGATGTAGTTTGTCCACAGTATTCATAAAATACTCCATTAAATTTTAGGTAAAATAGAACAGAGTGCTTGTTCATTCTGTTTTATTTTTTAACAAAAAAATATTTATGCTTGATTTTCTATAACAGTAAAGAGCATAAAGTACTATTTCTAATAAGAATACTCTTCTTTTACTTTACACAACTAATTAAAAATAATATTAAAAATGAAAAATTTACGTAACAGCAAACTTTCAAGAGAACAATTAAAGAACGTTTCAGGAAGCGGAATCATTATCGGTGGTAAGTGTTCTTACCAGTGCTGCCCTACTGACGGACTTCCAAAATGCCCGGGATTAATTTGTCCTGCGGTAGTTTGTCCACAGTATAAATAATTCGCTCAATAAATTTTAGGTAAAATAAAACAGAATGCTTTCGCATTCTGTTTTATTATTTAAGATAGGTTTCATAAAGATCTTTCCGGCGGTCTTTCATCACCTGAACAGAGCCATTGTGATGAAGATCTTTCAATAAATTCAAGTCTACATCTACAATTAAGGTCATTTCTGTATTAGGAGTGGCTTCCCCTTTCACCGCATTGGATGGGAACGCAAAATCTGAAGGAGTAAATACAGCAGCCTGCCCAAACTGGATATCCATATTATTTACTTTCGGGAGGTTTCCTACACAGCCTGCGATAGCCACATAACATTCATTTTCTATAGCTCTGGCTGCTGCACAATGACGTACTCTCATATAAGCATTCTGAGTATCGGTGAGATAAGGAACAAACAATATCTTCATTCCCTGGTCTGCTAAAATTCTTGGTAATTCCGGGAATTCAACATCATAACAGATAACGAGTCCGATTTTACCACAGTCTGTATCGAAAACTTTGATTTCATTCCCACCTTTCATCCCATAATATCTTTTTTCATTCGGAGTGATGTGAATTTTCCTGTATTCATCCATACGACCATCACGATGAAGAAGGTAGCTCACATTATACAAATCATTTGTATCATGATCAAATACAGGCATACTTCCAGAAATAATATTGACATTATAGCTGATGGCCAGCTCAGAAATTTTCTTTTTAATATCTTCAGTAAGTTTGGCCAGCTCTATCATACTATCTCTTTCAGAAAGGCTATTGAAAGGTGCCAGCAAAGGCGTATTGAAAAGCTCCGGGAACAACACAAAGTCTGATTTATAATCTCCCATTACATTCACAAAGAATTCTACCTGTTCATAAAAGGCTTCTATGTCTTTAAAATGCCTCATCTGCCATTGTACCAATCCCAAACGGATGATGCTGTCCTGCATGGTATTCGGTCTTTTGCTATAATAAATATTGTTCCATTGCAGAAGCACGGCATTTTCTTTTGAAGCTTCGTCCTCGGGAAGATACTTTTTCAAAACTCTGATCGGCAAAAAGTTATTGGAAAGCTGAAAAGATAAAACCGGATCATAAATTTCCTTGTCTCTTACTCTTCGGATATATTCTCTGGGAGAAAGTTCATGACTGTGTTTGTGGTAATTGGGGATTCTTCCCCCAAGGATAATTGATTTTAGATTTAGCTGTTCACAAAGTTCTTTTCTAGCATCGTACAATCTTCTACCAAGACGCAGTTCACGGTACTCCGGATCTACAAAGACTTCTATTCCGTATAGAACATTTCCGGTGGATAAATGGGTATTGAAGGTATAATTGCCTGTAATATCACTATAGGTATGATCATCTCCGAATTCTTCATAATTAACGATGATAGAAAGTGCTACGGCTGCCAGTTTGCCATCTACAGTAATGCAGATCTGCCCATTTGGAAATATTCTTGTCAGTTTTTCTATACTTTTTTTTAGACCATATGGATTCTGACATCTGTGGATAGGCTCTTTTCATTGTTTCCGCCAGCTCATCATAATCCTGAACAGTCAGGGGTCTTGTTTCTATTTGCATTTGGTATATTTTTACTTAAATTTAGTGAAATTTTGTTTTTAACAGGTAATTACTATGCAAAACATTAACCAAAATGTCAATTAAAAAAAACAATAATTTTTTTGAATCAAAGTGAATGCTCTATTTGTAAAAAACTTTGGAAGAAAGCCATGATATTGTCCTATTTCCAGCGTTTACCTCAGACAAAAATCAGAGATTTATAGATTTAATGATGTGGGAGTTTATCATTCTTGTTTACAGAAAAGAAACTTGGAACAGAAGCATTACTATTTTTCAGAAACAAAATATCCAATGTAAACAGAAAATCCCACCCAAATGGGTAGGATTTATATTTAAAATTCAAGTCAAAAATTATTCCCACTCAATAGTTGCAGGTGGTTTACTTGAAATATCATAAGCTACTCTGTTGATTCCTCTTACTTCGTTGATGATTCTGCTTGAAACAGTATCAAGGAACTCGTAAGGAAGTCTGCTCCATGTTGCAGTCATGAAATCGATTGTATTAGCTGAACGAACTACAGCTGTGTATTCGTAAGTTCTTTCATCTCCCATTACTCCTACAGATTTTACCGGAAGTAATACTACGAATGCCTGAGATACTTTCTCATAAAGATCATTTTTGTATAGCTCTTCGATGAAAATATCGTCAGCCTCCTGAAGGATTCTTACTTTCTCAGCATCTACAGCTCCCAATACTCTGATTCCTAGTCCTGGACCTGGGAAAGGGTGTCTGTATACCAGGTGGTGAGGAATTCCTAATTCTTCTCCTACTCTTCTTACTTCGTCTTTGAAAAGCTCTCTTAGAGGCTCTAATAATTCGAATTCCATATCTTCAGGAAGCCCTCCAACGTTGTGGTGAGACTTGATCACTGCAGATGGTCCGTTTACAGACTGACTTTCGATAACGTCAGGGTAAATGGTTCCCTGAGCTAAGAATTTAGCACCTTCAATTTTGTGAGACTCTTCATCAAATACGTGGATAAACTCGTTTCCGATGATTTTTCTCTTCGCTTCCGGATCGTCTACTCCTGCTAATTTTGAAAGGAATCTTTCTTGAGCATCCACCATTTTAATGTTCATATGGAAATGTTCCCCATACTGATCCATTACTTTCTTCCCTTCATCTTTTCTCAATAACCCAGTATCTACGAAGATACAAGTTAATTGATCTCCGATTGCTTTATGAATCAAAACAGCTGCTACCGAAGAGTCTACACCTCCTGAAAGACCAAGAATTACTTTATTGTCTCCTACTTTTTCACGGATTTCTTCAACTGTTTTCTCAATATAGTTGGTCAGTTTCCAGTTTTTCTCTGAGTTACAGATTCCAAATACGAAATTTTCAAGCATTTTCGCTCCTTCTTCTGTGTGAGAAACTTCCGGGTGGAACTGTACACAGAAGATTTTTTTGTCTTCATTTGAAATAGAAGCAATTACTCCTGATTTTGCGTTTAATTCAAAACCTTCAGGCAGTTCTCCTACTTCGTCAAAGTGGCTCATCCAAACTACAGAGTTTTGAGTCACTCCTTTTAATAAAGAGCTTTCTTTAACGATCTCAAGATTTGCCTTTCCGTACTCTCCTTTTTCTCCTTTATTTACTTTCCCTCCTAAAAGGTGAGCGGTCATCTGCATTCCGTAGCAAATTCCCAGAACCGGAACTCCCTGTTCATACAATGTTTTTTCAACCAGGTGAGCATTTTCTGCGTTTACAGAACTTGGTCCACCTGAAAGGATAATTCCTTTTGGTTGTTTTGCTATAATATCTTGTAAAGGTGTATTGAAAGGTAAGATTTCAGAATATACTCCCATCTCACGGATTCTTCTTCCGATAAGCTGGTTGTACTGGGATCCGAAATCTAAAATAATAATACCGTTGTTCATTTTGTAATGATTGATAAATGATGATTAATTTAAAAGCTTCAAGCGATAAGCTTTAAGCAGTAAGCTTTTTTTATATTACAATATGCTTACAGCCTCCAGCCTAAGGCCTATTGCTTACTTAACTGTTTTACAAAAAAGACTTGGAATGGCTCCAAATCTTTTTTCGTGATTTTTATTAAAACTTTCCGATGTCTTCTCTGTAGAAGCCGTAATCGAAATGTACGTGGCCTGCGTCTTCGTAAACTTTTTTGCGGGCATCTTCAAAAGTAGCTCCTGTAGCTACAATATTCAATACTCTACCACCATTGGAAACTACTTTATCTCCTTTTGTGACAGCACCTGCATATAACAGTTTACTGTGTTTTACTTTGTCTTCTCCTGTAATTTCGAAACCTGTTTCGATATTTCTTGGATATCCTCCTGAACACATTACAAGACAGATTGCTTTTTCGTCTTTAAACTTAAGCTCGATATCTTTCCCATCCATACAGTCCTGGATCACATCTAGAAGATTGTTTTCCATAAGCGCCATCAATACCTGAGTTTCAGGATCTCCGAATCTCATGTTGTATTCAAGAAGATAAGCTCCGTTCTTAGTTACCATTAATCCGAAGAAAATGATTCCTTTAAAACTGAATCCTTCTGCTTTAAGACCTTTAATAGTAGGCTCTAAAATATTTTGTTCAAAATCAGCGTAGTGCTCCTGAGTGAATTCCGGGCTTGGTGCCACTGAACCCATTCCTCCTGTATTGGGTCCTGTATCTCCGTTTCCTGCTTTTTTATAATCTTTTGCAGCTACACATGGGAAAAGCTTTTCACCGTTAGAGAAAGCAATGATAGAAGCTTCAAAACCTTGTAAATACTCCTCGATTACTAAACGGATACCAGCGTCTCCATAAATTCTTCTGATCATGAAGTCGTGGATCGTAGCTTCAGCTTCTTCAAGATTGTCACAGATAACAACTCCTTTTCCACCTGCTAAACCACTTGCCTTGATCACTAAAGGATATTGCTGTGTTTGTACATATTCTTTTGCTTCGTTATATGAATCAAATACTACCGCTTTAGCTGTTTTGATATCATAGGTCTGCATAAATTTCTTAGAGAAAGCCTTACTTCCTTCCAGGCTTGCTACCTTCTGAGTAGGTCCGAAAACCTTAAGATCGTGCTTTTTAAATTCATCTTTGATCCCAGCTACCAATGGAGCTTCTGGTCCTACGATCGTTAAATCAATCTTTTCTTTAATAGCGAAATCTCTAAGTTCTTTGATTTCTGATAAATGAACATTTTTCCCTATTGCATCGGTAGTAGCATTCCCGTTAGCAAAAAACATTTTAGAAATTCTCGGGTCATTCTGAAGCTTTGCTGCTAAAGCAGATTCTCTACCGCCTTCACCTATGATTAATATTCTCATACTTTATTTATTATCTAGTCTTATTCTACAAATATATAATTTTGGATGCTAAAATTACCATCCGAAATTATTTTTTAATTCTATTTTAATTAGTGGAAAAAGTGTCTAACCCCAGTAAACATCATTGGAATTTTATGCTCATTAGCTGCTTCAATGCTGTCCTGATCTTTTACACTTCCCCCTGGCTGAATGATGGCTTTGATACCTTCCTGAGCGCAGAAATCTACCACGTCACGGAAAGGGAAAAATGCATCGGATGCCAATACTAAATCTCCTGTGAATTTTTCTTTTGCTCTTTCAATCGCCTGCTGTGTAGCCCAGATTCTGTTGACCTGTCCACCTCCGATTCCGAAAGCCTGAATTCCGTTAGAAACTACAATAGCATTAGATTTCACATATTTTACCACTCTCTGAGAGAAAAGCAATGCTTTTTTCTGTTCTTCCGTAGGCTGAGTTTCAGTCACTACTTTGATATCATCAGAGAAATGTAAATCATTATCCTGAACCAAGATACCACCGTCTACTTTTACCCATGTTTTCTTGTCAGAAACAGGGTTTACGATTTTGATGATTCTAAGGTTTTTCTTTTTTCTTAAAACTTCAAGAGCTTCTTCGTCGAAATCCGGAGCCATTACAATCTCAAGGAATGTTTTATTCAGCTCCTCAGCCGTTGCGGCATCGATCTTATAGTTCATAGCAACAATTCCGCCAAAGATAGAAACCGGATCACATTCGAAAGTTTTTTGGTACGTTTCCAATGCTGAAGCACCGATCGCAACTCCACAAGGGGTAGAGTGTTTTACAGCACAACAAGCCATTTCTTCTTTGAACTCAGTGACTACTTTCCAGCAAAGATCCATATCACGAAGGTTATTGAAAGAAAGTTCTTTACCACCAAGCTGTTCGAAGTCTTTCATTGCTCCGTTCTCGAAAGTAGAAACGTAATAAGCTGCCGACTGGTGAGGGTTTTCACCGTATCTAAGATCAGAAACTTTTTTGTAAGAAGCATTTAAATACGTTGGATATTCCTCATCTAAAAGCATTCTTGAAATAGCGGCATCATAAGCTGATGTAAGGTTGAATACTTTTCCTGCAAGCTTCTTACGAGTCTCAATGTAAGTATCCCCGTTTTGTTCCATTTCAATTTTTACTGTTGTATAATCTTCTACATCAGTAATTACGGTAACAGAATCAAAGTTTTTCGCTGCAGAACGAAGCATAGACGGACCACCGATGTCGATAAACTCTACTTTCTCGTGTAAAGAAATGTCTTTATTCACGTTTTCAAAGAAAGGATAAAGGTTTACGATCACCATGTCTATCAGACCAATTCCGTGCTCCTGAACGGTTTTCATGTGCTCTTCGTTGGTACGAACCGCTAACAATCCACCGTGAACTTTTGGATGTAAAGTTTTCACTCTTCCGTCCAACATTTCAGGGAAATCGGTTACCTCATCAATCTGAATTGGATTTAAACCAGCGTCTTTCAAATGTTTGAACGTTCCTCCTGTGGAGATCAACTCATAATTCTGAGCTTCCAAAAACTGTGCGAATTCAATTAATCCACTTTTGTCAGAAACACTGATTAAAACTCTCTTTTTACTCATTACTTTCAATTTTTACTTTTCACAGTTATTTCAAACTGTATCCGGGTCTTTCACCTCCGGATTACTTTTTATTTTACTTAGATTTTTTTTTAGTTTCCCAAGACCTTATTAATGGCTAAAGGAAATATCTCATATTCAATCTGGTGAACTTTCTGAGCTACTGTTTCAGGAGTATCCTCTGCTGTTACTTCAAAAGATTTCTGAAGAATAGCCTCTCCTTCATCAATACCCGGAGTTACAAAATGTACTGTTGCTCCACTTTCCGTTTCTTTAGCTTCAATAACAGCATTGTGAACGTTCATTCCCCACATTCCTTTTCCTCCAAATTTCGGAAGCAATGCCGGATGAATATTGATTATTTTACCGTTCCAGTTTTCACAGATCTCAGGTTTTAAAATGGATAGGAATCCTGCCAATACAATAAGGTCTGTATTTTGTGGAACTACTTTAGCCAATTCGCTGCTGAAATTTTTCCCTCTTGGAATCAGTATGTTTTCTATATTATGATTCTTTGCTCTTTCCAATCCGAAACATTCTCTGTCTGCTACGACTAAAGACACTTTTGCATTCTGAATTTCTCCAGCTTCAATGGTATCAATGATTCTCTGCAGATTGGTTCCTGAACCAGATACAAGCACTACAATGTTCTTCATTATTCAGATGTTAGTTAGAGGTCAGATATCGGATTACAGACCTAAAGTCTGATGTCTGGTGTCTGAAATCTGATGTCATTTATAGTGATAAATTGATTTTCTCTGCACCTTCAATGATTTCACCAATTTCGTAAGCGTCATCTAAAAGATGCAATACTTTTTCAGCATGTTCTGCATCTACAACGATTACCATCCCTACGCCCATATTGAAAGTACCGTGCATTTCTTCACGAGCAATTCCGCCTCTCTTCTCCAACTCAAGCATTACATTAGGAATTCTGATTTTTGATTCGTCGATCGAAGCACAAAGTCCTTCAGGGATGATTCTTGGAACGTTTTCATAAAGACCACCGCCTGTAATGTGAGCAATTCCTTCTACTTTTACTTCTTCCAATACTCTGTGAATATCCTTAAAGTATAATCTTGTAGGAACTAAAAGGGTTTCATATAATGGTTTTCCTTCAAACTCTTCTTCAAAGTTCGGGAATACTTTTCTTACTAAAGAGAATCCATTGGAGTGGAATCCTGAGCTTGGTAATGCAATAATTTTGTTACCTGGTTTGATTTTAGAACCATCAATGATTTGGTCTTTTTCGACGATTCCTACACAGAACCCTGCAACATCATAATCTCCAGGCTGGTACATTCCCGGCATTTCAGCAGTTTCTCCACCAATTAATGCACAGTTGTTATCTTTACAAGCATTTACCATTCCAAGAACGATTTCCGCCGCAATTTCAGAATCCAGCTTTCCACAAGCTAAATAATCTAAGAAGAATAAAGGTTTAGCACCGTGGCAAAGAATATCGTTGGCACACATTGCGAAACAATCTACTCCAATAGAGTCGTATTTTTTGGTATCTAAAGCTACTTTCAGTTTCGTTCCTACTCCATCTGTTCCTGAAACAAGAACCGGGTTTTTGTATCCTCCAATCTCATAGAAAGCACCAAAGCTTCCCAAATGGTTCAATACATTGGAATTGTGGGTTTCACCCACTGCTTTTTTGATCTTGTCAACCGTTTTGTATCCTTCTTCTTTGTCTACTCCTGCTGATTTGTAAGTGTTGCTCATGTCTGCTTAGATTTTTTAGATCCTCAGATTTCAGTTCTCAGATTATGTATGATCCGGTGACTGTTATCTTACTATCTTTATATATTTCAATTTACTTTTTATATTCGATTTAGAAAACAAAAAAAGCCGACAATCTTTTCAGATTATCGGCCGTTATTTTATCTCAGAATTTCAGAGCCCACAATTTTCCCTTTATGAGAAAAACATTGTTTATAGGAGGTCTGAATTTTCATCTCTTTTCTTTTTGCAAAAATAGTAATTTTAAATGAATATTCAAATTCTATTTTTCAAGGATGGTTTCAATGGCTGCAATCTTCTTTATTTTTTTCTTTTAATTCGCTGTCTTTCTCAGCGTTAGAAATTTTTTGTTCCGCTTTATCAAAGTTATTATTGAAGAAAGGAAGTGAGAAAGTTTCTACCACATTTCCACCATGAAAAGGGAAACGCTTAGAAGCCGCTTCTAAAACTCCGGCTCCACCTCTGCCTCCAGGTGATGTAGACATCAATAGCATTGGCACTTCATTCCATACGGTTCTGTCTTTGATTCTTGATACCCAATCGAACACATTTTTGAATGCTGTAGAGTATGTTCCGTTGTGCTCTCCTAAAGAAACTAATAATAAATCTGCGCCATCAATTTTAGCTGCAAAATCATGAGCTTCCTGAGGAACTCCACCAGCTAATTCTCTTTCATGTTTGTAGATTGGCATTTCGAAAGGGTTCAAATCGATTACTTCTACTTCTCCTTTATCAAATAATGTGGATGCATACGCTACCAACTGCTTGTTCATTGAAACTTCTGAATTACTTCCTGCTATTGCTAAGATTTTCATATGTAGTATTTATTTTTAAGTTATACAGAACCACGATCTCTAAATATTCTGTTGATCGTAATTCTGTATTATTTTTTTATTTTAAGGGTACAAATTTAGTTTTTTATTTAAGATAAGAAGGTAATTCCATTGGGACTTCCATCAATAGTATTTCAGCATCTTCTATAGCTTCGATATTAAAGCTTTGTGTATCCCAGATTCCCAATCCGTCTCTTTCATTCAGTACGCGATCTCCTACTTTGGCGCTTCCTTTCAATACAAATGCATACACTCCGTTACCTTTTTTGTTCAGCATGTAGTTTTTTCCATTTCCTTTTTTGAAATTAGCAATATTAAACCATACATCCTGATGGATCCAAACTCCATCATCATTTTTATTTGGTGATAAAATTTGCTGGAACCCATTGATCTTTTCACCTTCTTTGATACTTTTCTGATCGTATCTTGGTTCAAGATTCAGTTCTCTTGGGAAAATCCATATCTGTAAGAATTTTACTTCTTCGTCTTTATTTTTGTTGTATTCACTGTGTTGTACTCCGGTTCCGGCACTCATCACCTGAATCTCACCTTTTTTGATTACCGCAGTAGTTCCCATTGAATCTTTATGTTCCAAATCTCCTTCCAAAGGAATAGAAATAATCTCCATATCCCTGTGTGGATGTGTTCCGAATCCCATTCCCTGAGAAACGGTATCATCATTCAACACTCTTAATACTCCAAAGTTTGTTCTGTCTCTATTCTGATAGTTAGCAAAACTGAAGGTGTGGTAAGAGTTTAACCATCCATGATTGGCATGGCCTCTTGAATCTGCTTTATGATATACTGTTTTCATTTCTGTGATTATTTTATGGTACAAATGTACGGGATGGGAAGGTGAAAAAAAGTTGATGTAGGATAAGAAAGATGAAAAGGTGGCGAAGAAACCTAAGAATGCTAAGAAATCTGAAAAAATTGTGGATATTGTTTTTCTCGCAAATCATGCAGATTTTGCAGATTTTTCCATACATCTTAAGGCTAAGAGAATGCATTTAAAATATGAAAGCGGGCTTCAGCCTAGTGGTGGTCGGAAGAATATCCGACCATTTTATTTTAAGTTTTAAAAACTTTATCAGGATTTCCCCCTGCCCCTATTATTAATATAGATATGGCAAGGTTCCTTATCTCCATAGCAAATCTTCTTTTGGCTGTTTTATATCCTATATTATTTGCTTTTTTATAGATGAGAATGAGCATAGCTGTAATAAGAGTCATGTAAATCATTACTTCTATACCATTTTTATTGAGTGAAAGAAGATGACTAGCATGAAGTTCCTGTTTTAGAAATCTAAAAAACACTTCAATGTCCCATCTTTTCCGATAATAATCCGCAATATCTTTTGCAGAGATTTGAAAGTCATTGGTTAGAAACCAAAATTCTTTTTCAGGTTGCTGTTTGCTGCTTACTACAACCAATCTGAAATGTGTTTCAATTTGCTCCTCCTTATTATAAGTTTTCCCTTTTTGAGTTGGGACAGGTTTTGACGAATATAACTTTACTAAACTATCTTTTATGAGTACAATTTCTCCTAAGTCGATATTCTGATCTTTTTCAATAAAAGACTTTATTTCTTCATGTTTTCTATTTTCTTTAGATCTTATAACAAAAAACACCCCTTTATCATCAAATTCTTTCATTCTTTGGGCAGAACCCAATCCTTTATCTATAATATAAATATTGGCATGTTCTTTTTCTCTTTTCACATGTTGCAATACAGCTTCAGAAAGAGCATTATCTTCTGCACAGTATTTAGGAGTATTGTAAATTTCAACTCCGCAAGGAAGCAGCCCATCAAATAAGACACTATACTTAATAAATTTCTTACCTCCGTTTTGAGCAATGCCTTCCTTTAATTTTCCAGCTGCTTCACCAATAACAGTGCTATCTGTTCTGATTAGATCATATTTTTCTCTTTCTGCCGGGTTATAGGAATCACAGAACATATTATAGATACAATCGTAGATTTCTTTAAAGTATCTTGAATCGATTTTTGAAAGCCTCTCAGAAATAGAACTGCGTCTTACAGTTTCAGTTTCATCAAGATTGAATAAAGCCTTAAATACAGGATCTTTAAATGTGTCTTCCAGTGTTCGCTGGCTTAATTTTTCATTGCTGGTAATGGCAAATAACAGAAGATAAAACATCTTTCTGCCTTGAAGTACTTTAGAATAATGATCTACTTTGGTATTGGCTGAAAGATGAGATAAGAGGGCTTCAGGAATAAAGCTTAACAACTGGGAAACTGAAATTTTGTGCTCGCTAAAAATGGACATATTAATAAGTATACTTATCAAAGATAAAACTTAAGTAACCCAAAATGAAAATCGGAAGAAAAAATCTTCCGACCATCACTAGGCTAAAGCCCGCTCCTATTGAATTTATTATTATCGTTTTTTACGTTTCATTACTCCAGCTAATTTTTAAAAATGTACCTGCTTAATCTCTTCTTCAATCTCCTTAGGTGTTTCATCTTCAGATTTGACGAAGATCATTGTAACTACAGCACCAATCAGCATACAGATACCTCCTACCACAACATAATCCATGGCCTGTTTTCCAAAAACTCCGCTTACAATAGGACCACCAAACAATCCATTGATGATCTGCGGAATAACAATAAAGAAATTGAATATCCCCATATAAACACCCATTTTTCTCTGTGGAATCACCTCAATTAACATAGCGTAAGGCATTGCAAGGATACTAGCCCAGGCAAACCCTAATCCGATCATTGAAATCCATAGGTTATTGACATCTTTTATGAAATACATAGAGATCAATCCTAAACCGCCGCATAATAAAGCCAGGGCATGAGTCTGTTTTTTACCAATCCATTTAGCAATAGGAGTTAATAAAAAAGCAAATGGAATAGCCCAAAGATTATACATTCCAAACAATTTGCCGGTTAAATCTCCAGCATCATTGAATGCTTTTGAATGGGTATCTTCCGGAGAAAGCCCTAAATGATGGGTTGCCAAAGCACTGGTAGTAAACACCCACATGGTAAATAATGCAAACCACGAGAAAAACTGAACAATTCCCAGCTTTTTCATCTGAGCCGGAATGCTGGCAAAATCCTTGAAAATATCTGAGAATTTAGATTTTTCATGTTCTATTTCTTTACCATCTTCAAATGCAGCAAATTCTTCAGGAGAATATTCTTTAGTGGTAATGATGGTATACAGAATAGAAATAATCAGCAACACTGCTCCTACATAAAAGGAATAGATTACGTTATCAGCAACAAAACCTTTAGGGGCTACGTTAGAAACGCCCAATTTCGTCAGCCAATCCGGTAAATAAGAACCAAGTACAGCTCCAAATCCAATGAGAATAGTTTGCACCGAAAACCCGACTGTTCCCTGGTGTTTAGGAAGCATATCCCCTACCAAAGCCCTAAAAGGTTCCATGGCAACATTTACAGAAGCATCCATCATTGCAAGGAAAATCACGGCTAATAAAAGAGCATTAGCTGCAAACATTTGGGTTACAGAAGCCGCGTTAGGCAGCAAAACCAATCCTATGGCACACAAAACCGCACCAATCAGGAAATAAGGTTTCCTTCTTCCCAACGGACTCCAGGTATTATCTCCCATATGCCCAATAATAGGCTGAACAATCAGCCCTGTAATAGGAGCCACCAGCCAAAACCATGACAATTCGTGAACATCTGCTCCTAAATTAGCAAGAATACGACTTGCATTTCCATTTTGTAATCCGAATGCCATTTGGATTCCCAGGAATCCCATACTCATATTGATAATCTGAGTAAGTGAAAGATCAGGTTTCATTTTTTCAGCCATCGTTGTCTTTATGCTTATTTTGTTTTTAATTCTTTAATCAGAACATCTTCAAGGGCTGTTTTCTCAGCTACTACTTTATCTACAACATCGTTAGGAACCGTCATAGAAAGCACATATTGCTTTACTTTCCATTGTCCATTGATCTTTTCTACGACTCCTGAACCACGGCAGATTTTCATCTGAGTATCCAGTAATTCATCAAACCATGCCAATTTCCCGTCTTTACTGAAATGAATATTTCTTTTAAGTGCAGTAAAATTCCAGGTTTTCTTTTGTCGAAATGAGGTTTTGCCCAGACCATAAATTCTTTTTTATTCCAGACTTCAGTAGCATCTGTTCCGATAAAGGTAGATTCATCTGCAAAAAAATTGAAATAACCTGTATAATCAGCTTTTGCAGCTGCTACATTGAAAGCATCGAGCATGGTACTGATCTCAGATTTTTCTTTTTCAAATGTTTTGTTTGATTGCGCTGAAACTACTGTAAATCCGAATAAAAACAGGATCAATGTATGAACAGCTATTAATTTTTTCATAGTATTATTTATTTTTCAAGTTCAATAATTAATGGAGTCCTCGCGGGAACGATTAAAGTATTCTGTAATAGGAATTCTTTTCCTGAAATCACCTCTTTTCCTTTTGAAAATCCTTTTAGAGATTCTTCGAAATATTGTAAGTCTAACGTCTGATCTTTTTATTATTGTTGATGATCACCATTACACTTTCTTTATCGTTGTATCTGAAATAAGTGAAGACGCCGTCTTTAGGAACAAAATTCTTCGTTTTTCCAGTATGAATCACCTCTTTTCCTTTTCTCCAGTTTAATAATTTCTGAGTAAACTGATAGAATTCTTTTGTTCAGATGTTTGTGATGCAGGGTTGAAAGCATTCTGCTTGTCCGATTTCCATCCTCCCGGAAAATCTCTGCGGATATCGGCATCACCTCCTTTTTCTTTATTTCCACGCATTCCTACTTCTGAGCCATAATAGATCTGTGGAATTCCACGGACAGTTGAGATCAGAGTGAGTCCCATTTTGTAAACGTTCGGATCTGCATTGAATATTTCATTCCATCTTTCGGTGTCATGATTTTCAAAGAACACCATGACATTATTGATATCCGGATAAAGGAAATCACTGCTAAAAGAGTCATAAAGCTTTATCATTCCCGTATCCCAGCCTTCTTTTTCTTTAAAAGCTTTCGGCATGTCTCCAAAGAGCATAAAATCCATTACAGAAGGTAGATTTGAATTATATCCGGCAGCTTCCCCGGTTTTGGAGTTTTTTTGCCAGGCAGAAATTTGTCCTGCAGTGTACAGCCAGGATTCTCCTACAATATTAAATTTAGGATATTCATCAGTAATTGCTTTGGCCCATTTTGCCATTGCCTCTTTGTCATTATAAGGGTAAGTATCTACACGGAATCCACCTATTTCAGCATATTCGATCCACCAAATAGCATTTTGGGTTAAATATTTTAATACCAATGGATTTTTCTGGTTAAGATCCGGCATCGTTTTATCAAACCATCCATCCAACGCATATTTTTTATCAATATCTGATGCATTGGGATCAAATTGGGTAGAGGTTTTGTAGTTGGACCTTTTGAAACCATCTTCTCCTTCTTTGAACCAGTGAATCCAGTCTTTTGTGGGAAGGTCTTTAATCATCCAATGCGAAATACCCCAGTGATTGGTAACGTAATCCATCACCAGTTTCATATTTCTTTTATTGAGTTCCTGGGAAAGTTTTTTGTAATCTTCATTGGTTCCATAGCGGGCATCAATTTTATACAGATCGGTCTGGGCATATCCGTGGTAGGAGTATACTTTTTCGTTGTCTTCATTTACGGGCGTTAACCAAACAGAGGTTGCGCCCAGATTTTGGATATAGTCAAGATTATTGATAATTCCCTGTAAGTCTCCGCCATGCCTTCCGTTAGGTAAACTACGATCTGCTTTTTCAGTTAATTGCGGAACGGAATCGTTTTTTTCATCTCCATTAGCAAAGCGATCGGGCATAATGAGGTACATTACATCTTTTGAAGTATAGGATTCCCGATCCGCAGATCCGGGATTCCTCTGCTTTAATTCATAGGTATAAGAGCCCAGATTTTTTTTTATTTTTTTAATATTGATGGTAAACTTTGGTACCGTGATCTCATTGGTATTGACTGTAATAAAAACGTAGTTTGGATTTTCTACTTTTTGAATTCCTTTCATCTGAACTCCATCTGAAAGTGAGATTTCATTATTGGCAATTCCTTTTCCATAAACAAGGATCTGAAGTTCAGGATTTTTCATTCCTTTCCACCAGAAAGCCGGTTCTACTTTTTCCAATGTCTTTGATTGTGAAAAAGCTATTGAAGCGGCAGAAAGGGCAAAAAATGTATATATTTTTCTCATAACTTAGTCTTAGTCTTCTATTTATTCTTCAGTTTCGTGCTATGAAACATTATTAAGAGCATTGTTCATCACATTAAAAAACAGTAAGTTACATCAAAGCACACAACAATTTAAGTATGAACAACTTATCAGCAAATTACAAAAAAACTTTAGAGTTATTACAATATTATAGGTAGAATTATCTTTTATTCATCAATCTTACAGAGATTCATTGGTTTGATAAAATTCAGTGCAGAAATACAGCAATATTCAGAACTCATTTTAAAAGATAACAACAATATTTCACAATCTGCAACTTATTTTTTATTAAATTTTCATTAAAAAACACATAAAACAAAATATTAAATCTAAAAAATTCCCATTTTATCTATTTAATGCTTAGTTTTACAGAAAAAATGTTTGATTTTAGTAAAATGTTTGAAAGTGATGGACCGGATATTGTTTATCCCTGGGCCATTCCTATGTTTGCAGGCATTATTTTTATAGAAATGGCCTATAGCCACTTCAATAAAGAAAAGCTTTATGAAACCAAAGATGTGGCTACCAATGTGCTTTTAGCACTTTTAAATTATAGCCTGGACATCATTATGAAAGGGTTTTCTATGCTTGTTATGATGTTCTTCTACTATCATCGTATTTTTGATTGGGAAGTTGGGATATGGTATTGGATTGCAGTATTTCTGGCCCAGGATTTTGCTTACTATGTTCATCATTATGTAGATCATCATTCCCGTGTCTTCTGGGCGGTACATATTACCCATCACAATTCTGATTATTTCAATATCACCACAGGATTCAGAAGCCCTGTATTTCAACCACTGTACAGATATTTGTTCTTTTCTCCTCTGGCGTTAGTGGGATTCCATCCGCTGCATGTTATGGTAGCCTATTCTGCTATTCAGATTTATGGAACCTTTGTACACACACAATCTATTAAAAGTATGGGCTTCCTGGAATATATTTTGGTAACCCCTTCTCACCACCGTGTGCATCATGCCTGCAACATCAAATACCTGGACCGTAATATGGGAATGGGATTGATTATCTGGGACAAAATCTTCGGAACATTTGAAAAGGAAGACCCAGAAGTTCCGGTGAAATATGGTATTTATCCTAAAATGAAGTCTAAAGATCCGGCCACAGTTCTTTTTTACGAATGGAGAAGAATTGGAAAAGACCTTAGACAGCCAGGGCTTTCTTTTGGAGATCGCCTGAAGTATCTCTTCTATTCTCCGGGATGGAGACATGATGGAACAGGAAAAACAGTAAAACAATTCCAGAAAGAATACAAAGAAAAAATTAAGAACAAGCCACAGGTTGTTCAGAAAGAACAAACAGAGGTTACTGAACCAGAATACACTCCAAATTAAAGAGTAAAAAATCCCCAAGCGAGTTTATCGCTTGGGGATTTTTTTGTTATATGTTTTGTAAATATTACACTCAGAAATTATTTACTTTCAATATAGGTAACATTAACCAATTTATTAGGCTTCATGTAAACAATGTTTTTTTGAAAATCTAAAAACAGGTTGAATCTCTTCAGGACTTCATTACCTAGAATATTCATTCTGGAGCCGGTTACCAATCTGCTTTGTGACAAGAGCTGCACCGGGATATCATTTAGTTTTGATTTTCCTAATGATAGGGATTGAAGATTGGAGGTCATTACAGGAATTTCATTTCCCTGAGCTCCTTTCATTATTACTTTTTTAATTACCCGCATTTTATCAGTAGGAAAACCCTGTTCATTAAGTAACGGACCATCCAGCATGGCTGTTCTTTGATATCCTGTATCAAAGAGGTACCAATCTTTGTTTTCAACCTTATCCTGCGTGATGCCTACCTGCACCAGGAAGACGTTATTAAAATACTTTATTGGAAGCTTAGAATATTGAGATTTCACATCAGAAGGAAGCTGAGAATGTACCACCATCAATCCTTTATCATGATTTAATTCTACAATCATTCCATCAAATAAATCCCAGCCAAACCTGCCATCTGTTCCGTGACCTGTAAGCTGCGCAGGGTAAATATTAAATCCCTGATATTCTTTGTTCCCGATTTGCAGGATATTGGTTCCTGATTTTAATGAACTTTTGATTTTATTCTTTAAGGTCTCCTGTGTCAGTACCAGATCACTTGTTCCTGTATCAAAATTAAGTAAAAGAGTATCTACTTTATTGAGTACTGCTTTTACGAATATAGTATTCTGCTCATTCATATGGAGCTTCATGGTGTCTTTAAAAGACATTTTACTAAAGTCTTTTGGTGATAGGGATTCAATTCTTGTAAGGGCAGAATCTTTATCTTTCAACAGAATGATAAAATCTTTTTTTTCTCCTTTTTAAGGGTTACCACAAGAGAGTCAATATCTGTTTTTATAGCCACCTGTTTATTAGATCCTGCTATTTTGGAGACGGTATATACATCCGTTTTAATTTTAGGATCTATATTCCAATCTGTTTTTAAGCCATTGTCTTTTTCGTAAATGACTGCTTTAGGGCCATTTGCTTTCAGAACAGACAGTTTATTTTGAGCCCATGAAAAAGAAGTTAAAAATGAGACAATCAATAAAGACAAAAAAGATTTCATACTTCAATACTATTTAAATTATATACAAAATTTACCCAAATAGGTCATAACAACATCTATTGTCGTGTTTCCTATTGTTGTACCATCATGAAAACAATTATCTGTGGGAGCAATGTAAAACTGATAGGGTTCTTGTTTCACTTTAAGCACGGGATAACCAGGATAATACTTTAGAAAATAATCTGTAATGTTTTCATTTGTTATCACTACATCTTTAAGTTCTTCTTTTTCTTTAAGCATGTTATGCGCCTGCTTCATGGTAAGATTAACAAATAAAAAGTAACGAGGCTGTTCTCCTAAATTTATGGTAAATCTATTCCCGTACTGGTAACAGGTATGCAAAGTCATGTCCTTAGAACTGTCTTTATGAACGCCTATAAAACGAATGTCTTTAAAAGTGTAATTTTCTGGCAGTTTTCTCTTATTTAAAGAGACTACTTCACTATTAGGATAATTGGTTGCCACACTCATAAATCTATAAGGTGCTAATGAAATTTCATCTAACACCCCATTAAGATGGGTATTTAATTCCTGAACTAAATCCTTATTTTCAACAAATTTTTGAAATGCATCACCGTCTGAAGTTGCTGAATGAAGATTTAATTTTTGGAATATATTTTTAAGTTTTTCAGGAATTTCTCCTATAAAAACAGAATTATAATCTTTCTTATTACTATGATCCCCTTTTACCGTACTAAGTTCCTGGTCAGACAATTTCCGCCAGTCTCTTTTTGCTAGATGTGCATTGGGCTCATATTGTGCTTTGAACCTAATGTCTTTGAATACGATTTCTACAGGCTCCTGTTTTGAATGATGAACAAGGCCGGAATTGATTTCTAAAACATCTTCTAAATTCTCACCGTATATTTTGATTCCTGATTTTAGTTTCATAGTCATTAGTAATTATTAAATTCTCCCACAAATACCATGGTTATATCAAATTTTTTATTTCCCAGCGTGCTTCCGTCATGAATAAAATTATCCGTTGGGGCAATATAATACTGATATGGCTTTACTTCCATTCTGATCACGGGATAATGAGGATAAAGGGCAAAAAATAGATCTACAATATTATCTGAAGTAACAGAAATATCCTGATAATGTTTCTTAACATCGGTATAAATCTGTTTCAATGTTAAATTGACAAAATACAGATATCTGGATTCTTCACTGATATTGATAGAGATTCTGTTGTCTGATTTATATGCAGTATTGGGAGTAAATTTTGTACTCTGATCAATATGGAGTCCTGTATATTTTATATGCTCTCTATTATAAAGATGAAAAGTGGTAGTATGCATATCCGGAAGACATCTTGTAATCCGATGAAAATTATATCGCTGCGTATCCGATTTTTGATTAAGAAACTGATTCAAGACTTTATTCAGTTTTAAGGTAAGTTTCTCATCTTCCTGAAATTTGGGCTGAACATCAAAAAGCGTCTTGCATTCCTCCAGTCTTATGGCTTTAAACAAGCTCTTTAATTCATCCGGAATTTCACCCAATCCTAAGGTATTGAACATTTTATTATGCTTTCCGGAATAAGAGAGCATTTTATATTCTGCTTCTGTAAGATCACGCCATTTATTGTCAGGTAAATAAGCATTATCAAAATACTCAATTCCTGTATTGACCACTTTTTCAGCCACTACTCCTTTATTGATTTTAAGCTGGCTTCTCCAGTTGGCAATAGACTCTCCAGCCAAGTACATTCCTTTCTTCAGATTCATGCTAAACGATAATGCATTAATTTTTCTTTCACTTCGGATTCAATCATAATCTCTTCATTGTCAAATTCCAACTCATGTACTATATCTTCATAAGAAACTTTTGACAATTCCATTTCTTCTTGTGTTTCTAATGGGATTCCATCTATAATATCGTTCTGAATATAGGTAATAAGCTTAATCATGTCATGGCAATAAATAGTAGGATTATCAAAGCCCCGGTCATTAGAATAGCGATTCCCTAAAAATCCGCCACCACAAAAATCATAAACAGAACAGTTAAGACATTTCTGTGATACCATGGAATGTGCATTCATATAGACATCAAAAAGCCTATCATTGAAGACATCACCAATAGCGTGGGTATGGATATTAATATCATTTCTGGTAATTCCTTCATAACAGGCTCTTATAAAGTCTGCAACTTCCAAATTCCCATTAGTTTCCAGTACAGCAACTCCATTGATATTTTTACCTAAAATCTGGTCGCCTTCATCCTCACCCACAATAAGATCAATAAGTGTTTTAAAAAATCGTACACTCATTCTATCATGGTCATTTTTCCAAATTTTAAATAATTCTATCAGCCAATCTGCATAAGGAGTATAGTTTTTGGTATTAACGAGTTCCTTGTCCATTCCTTCGGGAAGCTGATCAAAATGACCGTCCGGTAAAAGAATACTAAGGCCTTTTACTTTTAAATTTTTAACCTCATCATAAAGTTCCTGAGGAGGAATTTTAATATTTATGACAGACAATACTCCATTAAGGCCATAATTCTGCCCCAGAGTAATTGCTTGCTTTACTTCCTCATAAGATCCTTTACCATTGTGGAAAACACGGTATTTATCATGATATTCTTTGGGACCATCTATGCTTATTCCAACTCTGATACCCAATTCATTGAAGAGTTGATACCATTCATCATCCAGCCCAACACCATTGGTCTGAATTACAAAATCAAAGTAATGATCTGGAAGTATTTCCTTGAAAATCCTGATGGATTCACGATAAAACTCTTTGGATATCAATAATGGTTCACCTCCATGAAAAACGATTTGTATAGTATTCAAATGATTTTCCAGGCAATATTCATCCAGCTTAGCTGCGAAAGCTTTTATGGTATCAATTGACATGAATTTAGGCTGTTTCAAATATGTTTTATCACCTAAATTATACATGTAACAATACGAGCAGTTGAGATTGCATCTGCTTGCAACCTTTAACACAAAAGAAGTAATCATATCTTATCTTATTGAAAAAAATAGTTCTCCGCTATGGCGGAGAACTATACATTTTAATGCAGCAATTACAATTTAGGCGTTGCTAATAAGAACTGATCAGCCCTATTATAAGCAGCAGAAGCCCCTGATCTGGCTGTTACGCTACAGTTGTCTGGTGCTACAATAATAGTAGACCCACCACCAAAAATAGATTTGTATAAATCTACATTTTCAGAAGACTGCATCGCTTTTTTAAGGATGTCCTTTTGTTCTAAGTTACTGGTAATCTTTAATTTCTTTTTCATGATAAAATGGTTTTGGTTAATAATTATAATAATTCTCCAAATATAGATATTTTATCAAACGGAAAAAGAAATTTTTATAAAATAATTACTTTTTCTTAATTGTTATTGCAAAACCGCCACTTCTAGCCATTTTAAAATTAATTTTTGATTTGCTTGTGATTGTTTTGTTATAAATATGATAACTCTGAGGATTATCGATATAATCAGCATCTTTTCCATCTTCATAAATGGTTGCCTCATAAGTCTGTCCTTTATCCAGGAATGAGAAATCTACAGTGTACTCACGTTTGTTTTCATCCGTAATTCCTCCTACGAACCAATTCTCTGTCCCTTTTGCTTTTCTTGCAGTGATTACATAATCTCCCGGCTCAGCAGATAAAATCTTCGTATCATCCCAATCAGCGGCTACATCTTTGATGAACTGGAAGGCATCCATATGCTTTTTATAGTTCTCAGGAAGGTCAGCTGCCATCTGAAGCGGCATATACATTGTCACATATAGAGCCAGCTGTTTTGCTAATGTTGTTTTCACGAAACGTGTATCTCCAGGGAAATAATAATCTAGCTTTGTTTGGAAAATTCCTGGGGTGTAATCCATAGAACCTCCCATCCATCTTGTAAATGGAAGTACAGTCTGGTGATCCGGTTTGTTTCCTCCAAATGCTTCATATTCTGTTCCACGTGCAGCTTCAGCAGAAATATAGTTAGGATAGGTACGGCTTTCTCCTGTAGGACGCACAGACTCGTGAGAGTTGACCATGATTTTATAGTCGTTTGCTTTTTCAGCAATTCTATAGTAATGGTTAATCGTCCATTGAGAATAGTGATGCTCACCTCTTGGAATAATATCTCCTACATATCCTGTTTTCACAGCGTCATAACCATATTTATTCATTGTCTGGAATGCTTTATCTGCCCATCTTTCATAGTTCGTTGCTGAACCTGAAGTTTCGTGGTGCATGATCAGCTTGATTCCTTTTGAATGTGCATAATCGTTCAGCATTTTGATATCAAAATCCGGGTAAGGGGTAATGAAATCAAAAACAAATTCTTTAGAGTGTCCGAACCAGTCTTCCCAACCAATGTTCCAGCCTTCGATCAATAGTCCCTGGAATCCATTTTCAGCGGCAAAGTCAATGTATTCTTTAACTTTTGTGTTATTAGCTGCATGTTTTCCGTTTGGTGTTAATTTCGCAAAGTCCGTTTTACCTAAATGAACATTTTCAGCTGTAGAATATGCCCACTGAGATTTCCCAATAATCATTTCCCACCAAACTCCCATGTATTTTGTTGGGTGAATATAAGAGGTATCCGTATATTTTGTAGGTTCATTCAGGTTGAAGATCATTTTAGAATCCATTACCTCTTCTGCTTTTGGGGCAACAATAATTGTTCTCCAAGGCGTTACTGATGGAGTTTGGATATATCCTTTTGCTCCCTGTCTGTCCGCAGTCAGGTGTGTTTTGAACTTAAAGTTCTGAGCATCTACTTCAAGGTGTGAAGCCGGATAGTCTAATACAGCAGCTTCTGCAACGTTGATATATAAAGGTGTTTTACCTTCTTTTTTCAGCATTAATGGAGACTGAACTGCATTTTTCACCAATGTCTGAGAGGCATTGGCATCAAATGCTTTATCCCATTTTGCCGGAATTTCAGAAACTTTTGTTTCCTGATACTGATATTCCTGAGAATCATAGTCTGCTACCATCCACCAAGCCTTCATATCGGTTGGGAAATCGATTTCAGAATCTTCTTCTCTGATGACGAAATAATTAAGGTTTTTCTGTTGTGGAAACTCATATCTGAATCCAAGCCCATCATTGAACAATCTGAACTTCACTACAATACTTCTGTCTGTAGAAGCTTGATTTAGCGTAACTGCTAATTCATTGTAGTTGTTGATATAATTTTTCTTTTCTCCAAGAACCGGCTGCCAGGTCTCATTTTTGGAGTCTCTTTTTTCATCTACCTTTGCAAAACCGTTGTTAAGGTCGTATTTTGCATCTTCTGGTTTAGCTATTTCAGAAGCAAATTTTATGGCTGTGTCTTTAAATAATCTCAATCCCAATTTTGAATCTTCTACAACCACCGCACCGTTGTATTTCAGATTATAGAAAGGAACTCCGTCTTTTAACTGGAAGTTCATTTCAAATTTACCGTCCGGCGATTTTAAAGATTGTGCTTTTACTCCTGTAAACATCATTGAGAGCAAGAGTGCTCCAACTGTAATTTTCTTCATAATGACTATTTATTAACTTAAAAAAATAGATAAAGTGCTGCTATAAAGCAGCACTTTGCTTTTATAAACTTAATGTTTCTTACAATTTTGTAATGGTTAACTTATAATATGCTGAATTATGTAAATCCAATTCAATTTTATAGTTACCTGCTTCTGAGACTTTATAACCTGGATCATCAGCTACTGTTCCTTCAGCATTAAAATAGGTTTGCACCCCTTTTCCTGACGTTAAAGTCTCATCATTTTTACTAGGCTGGAATTTCATTGTCCAGTCATCATTAGCTCTGAATTTAAATAAACCTGTACTGTTTAGGGCAATGGAATTGATTACAAAAGTTTTTGTAGTAGGATTGTAAACAAAATCTGTATCTGAATCCCATCCTGTAGGAGTTGCATCCCCGATAATTCCGAAATTGGCCAGTACTGAAGTATAAGTATTGGCAGCCCAATCTACCTTAATATAATAAGTTCCTATTGCAGGTGCTTTTATGTTATCTCCATCCAGTTTTAATTTTCCGGAATTGGAACCATCATCACCTTTATTCCCAGGCCAATCCTGATTTATAGCAAACTTGTATTTCCCATCTTCAACACCAGCAACCGTATTGATCCATATAAATCCTCTGTATTTATCATTTTTTTCAGGAGAATACAAATTAGGAGTATTAGCTGGATTCCAATTGACATAACCTGCTGCACCAGCATAGCTACCAGGTACATTGATTTTTGGATATACCAAATCCGGGTTTGGAGTGTACGGAGTTACCTTTACTGCGATTACATTAGAGTAGAAAGCCGCTGATCCTACAGAGGTTTTCAATCTTACCTCGATATCATTTACAGCATCTGGTACAGCTCCAATTGAAAACATTGCGGCATTCATTGCAGCATGAGTAACAGCACCTGAGGTCATATCATTGGAAAAGTCGATGGTAGCACTCTTTTTGAAACCATCACCTTTGATCCCGAATTCTACTTTTTGATTGGGAACTACAGCAATATTAAATGTCGGCTTTGTCCATGTAAAAGTGATTACAACATCATTAGCATTAAGTTCATTAAGAACTATTGTACTTTTATCAGCAGATATTTTACCGGCAGATGTTTCATTAATAACCGCCTGATCTTCGTCTTTTTCACAGGAAAAAACTATAAGCCCGGTAAAAACCAAAGCTAATATTTTGAATAAATTTTTCATTTTTAACAGGATTTTAAATTAATATCCAGGATTCTGAATCAGGTTAGGATTTGCTACAATATCTTTTGCAGGGATTGGGAAAAGATTTCTGTAATTCTCTACTGCTTTACCTTCTTTCACATTTCCTTTCCATGGCCACAGATAATCTCCTGTAGTAAATTTATTAAAACGAATAAGATCAGTTCTTCTCGTCATTTCCCAAGACATCTCTCTTCCTCTCTCATCTAAAATAAAGTTGAGATTAATTGAAGATACATCTCCATTTGTATTACCGTAAGCACGCTCTCTCAACTGATTAATATAACCTATTGCCGTAGCCTGATTTCCACCAGCTCCTCCTCTAAGTACCGATTCCGCATACATCAGATAGATATCTGCCAGACGGTATAGCGGGATATCAGCCTCAACCCAGTTGGTATGAGCTCCGACAGATCCGTTACTTTTAACATTCTTGAATTTAATGAATGCATAACCATCTGTGAATGATCCTAAATCGTTAATTTCTAAATTTTGCCCTGAAGTAAAGAACCTTCCTCTTTTATCGCTTCCATTAGTTGGGAATAAACCTACAAAAGCTTTTGTAGTTCTTAAGCCACTCCAACCTCCATTCACTCCAAAGTCAGCAGCTTTCATCTCTCCACCTATTGCAGCATGTACCAGATAAGTAGTTCCACCATTGGTTTGTGTATTTATTCCATCAAAATTTACACTTAAAATTTGCTCCGGGTTATTGATGTTATTATCCGCGAGGAATAAATCATCATATTTTGGCTTTAAAGAATACCCTGCTGCAATCACTTTGTTACAATACGTAATACAGTCTGTATTTCTTTGTGTTCCTGTATATACTTCAGCATTCAAATATAATTTTGCCAATAATGACCAGACGGCTGCTTTATCCGCTCTTCCGTACTCATTGGTTTTAGGGTCTTTTAATTCTCCTGCTACAGCAAGTAATTCAGACTCAATATAGTTGAACAATGCTTTTCTTTCTATCCTTTGTGGCGGATTTTTAGAGCCAGGCAAATAGGATTCATCCACAAAAGGAACATTTCCGAACATATCTATCGCATGATAATACGATTGCGCTCTAAGGAAACGTGCTTCTGCTCTCATTAGTTTTGCCTGCGTAAGATTATCTCCTGTAATATTATTAGAAGCTAATTTCTCGTCGGTTACATTTCTTAAGAACTCATTACAAAAAGCAATTTCCGTATATACTCTATAATACATAGCTGCGATGAATTCATTGGAAGCATCCCAGGTCATTTTATGAAGGGTATGCAGGTTTCCATCATTCCAGCCAATTACAGCTTCATCGGTTGTAACAACATTCAATGTGTACATTAGTCTGGTATATTGGGAAAATCCACCATTGATCCCATTGATGTCACTATCAGGCTGATCTCCGTCTCCACTGATCTGGCCTCCCATGGCAAGACCTCCGTAAAGTTTTGCCAGCACATTTTTATAATTGGCAAAATCTTTATAAATACTGGCTGAAGTAACATCAGTAATAGGTTCCCTTTCAAGATCTTTCACACAAGATGTTGCCGTTAATAAAAATACTGCAGAAAGAGGCAATACTATATTTTTAAGTTTAAATCTATTTAGTTTCATCGAATTTCTATTTAAAATTGGAAGTTAAAGCCTAGAGAATAAATTCTAGGCATCTGATAGTAACCATTGTCTATTCCACCAAAAACTTCAGGATCTACACCTGAATATTTAGTAATTACAAAGACATTCTGTGCCATTGCATACACTTTCAGGTTACTCCCTTTAGTGAAAATCTCCCCGAAATTATACCCAACATTGATATTATCCAATCTCAGGAATGATGCATTCTCAACATAAATATCCGATTTATACTGAGGAACTGCAAATCTATACTGAGGTGCTGTTGCAAATACATTTTGAAGGTATTCATTTGTAGATGCAGATTGCAGAGAACTGTTAGATGCGGCGTTATTATATACATAATTTCCTAATACAGCTCTTGCACTTAGTGCAAAATCCCAGTTTTTGTGAGAAACCTTAGTAGAGAATCCTAAAATTGCATCAGGCGTTGTCGATTTGTAATAATACATATCTTTTGTATTGATTATCCCGTCTCCATTTCTATCCACAAAAGCACCATCCACAGGTTTTCCATTAGTATCGTAGACTTGTTGATATACCCAGAATGAATTAGGAGCATATCCTACCGCATGAGCCTGAATTCTGTTTCCTGAACCTCCTTCAATACCTCCTACTTCCATATTGAATGATTCATCAGCTCTATCTTTAAGCTTAGTGATTACCGGTTTATAGTGAGTAGCATTAAAACTTACTTCCCATGTTGTATTTTGGTTTTTAACAGGAATTACTGTAATACTTCCTTCAATCCCTTCATTTTTCATATCTCCAACATTCTGCCAGCTTGCGTTACTTAAACCACCTGCCGGCTCATCAGCATATACAAGAAGGTCTTTTGTATCTTTTCTGAAAACATCAATTGATCCTGTGATTCTGTTTTTATTGAATCCAAAGTCTAATCCTAGGTTTTTAGTAGTAGTTGTTTCCCATGTAAGATTCGGGTTATAGTTAGCCGGCCTGAACATAAAATAGAATTCATTCCCGAACTGATATCCTGCTCCCTGATAACTTGGGTTATAAGCTGCAAAAGCAGGATAATTATTAGGTTTATTACCGTTAAGTGCCGGCAATTCCTGCTGTCCTGTTTTACCCCATCCTGCTCTCAGCTTTAATGTACTGATTGAAGATATATTTTTGATAAAGTTTTCTTCATTAAGCTTCCATGCCAAAGAAACTCCTGGGAAAACTCCCCATACATTATCTCTTGTGCCGTTAAAGAATCTTGATGAGCCATCTTTACGTATAGATCCTGAAATAACATATTTGTTTGCTACTGTAAAAATAGCTCTTCCATAGAATGAAATTAATGTATTTCGGGTTTTAAAATCAAGGTCTTGAGAGTTAATACCTGTTCCTCTATATGTTATTGCTCCTGGAATTGAAATATTAAAATCCTGATAAGAATATCCAGCTGTAATATCTACACCAGTATTAATGGCATTAATATTTTTCACATAATTAAAGTAAGTTTCCAAAAGCTTGTTTTTCTTTTCCATTGAATAGAAATTTGAGCTTCCTTTATCTTCAAAACCAGCTCTCAGGTTACCATCCTTAATTTTGTGTCCATCACTTTTGGTGTAGTCATATCCAGCATTTACATTAAAATGAAGATCAGGTAGAAAGTGGAATTTATAATCTAATTGAATATTTCCTAATCCTCTGGTTACCGAAGAGATATCCCTGATACCATTGATCAGTCCAAGTGGATTTTTATTACCATTTACATTATATCCTGTTGCAGATCCCGAATCCAGCCACTCATAGTAGCCTCCATAATTAGAATTTCCTGAGTAAACCGGCTGTGTAGGATCAAAATAAGTAGCTGCCTTGATTACTTCGCCATCTACAAATCTGTTATCAGTAAATGTTCCTTTCAGATTTACATTCACTGATAGATGATTATCCAAAAATTTTGGGTTTACATTTAATCCTACGGAAGTTCTACGGAAAGAATTTGATTTTACAATCCCATTCTGTTCGTTATATCCTAATGACAAACGATATGGAAGACCTTTAATACCACCTGAAAAGGCTACGTTATTATCGGTACCCCATGCTGCCTGATAAATTTGATCCTGCCAGTCAGTATTGGCAGTTCCAAGCTTACCTTTATAGTTAGCAGATGCATATGGGTTCCCATTAACAAAGTCTCTAAATTCCTGGGCATTTAAAACATCTACTTTCCCCATTTTAGTAGAAACAGAAGTTACTGTTGAGAAGTTTAGCTTAAACCTTCCAGCTGTTCCTTTCTTAGTGGTAACGAGAATAACACCGTTGGAAGCTCTATTACCATAGATAGCAGTAGCAGAAGCATCTTTAAGGATATCAAATGTTTCAATATCATTGGGGTTAATTAAGGATAATGGATCAGAAACTCCATTCATTCCTACGAAATCCTGAGGAACTCCGTCAATTACAATTAATGGCGAGTTTTCACCACTTAAAGAAGACGTTCCTCTGATTCTGATTTTTGTACCGGAACCAGGTGCTCCACTGTTATTGGTAATCTGTACCCCCGGTGTTTTCCCCTGGATAAGCTGTCCTGCAGAGGTTGCTCCTCCGTTAAAATCCTTTGCGGTAACGGAAGTGATAGAACCGGTAAGGTCAGATTTTTTCTGTTTACCATACCCGATCAATACAACTTCTTCAATCTTCTTTTCCTGAGGAACGGAGTCCTTAGTCTGCGCATGCATTACTGTACTTGCCAGTAAAAAAGCAGGCGCTATTTTTAATGCCGTTGTAAAATTCTTCACAATTTTATTTTTATAGTTTCGTTTTTCAGTCCTGTTTCTGGCCCATAGCCAGTGTTGCAATTTAAAAAAAAATAGAATTATCATAATTTTAATATAAATTATGAAAAAATTATGTATATTACGAAACCGTTTTTAGTTAAAATTTTACACTTCAAGATCTTACACGATAGTATGCAATACATAACATTTGTTTTGAGTTAACAAAAAGTTAAACACTAGTTTAACTTAATTTCATATTCAACTCCCTAAAACCACAACATTCTTCATAATAACACCACAAATAGCGGTATTCAAGAGATAATCCTTATCTTTGCAGTCAAAACTTTACTATAAATGTCAAACAGAAAGATGATTACGGCAGCTTTGCCTTATGCAAACGGTCCGGTTCATATAGGACATTTGGCAGGTGTTTATATTCCTGCGGATGTTTACGCAAGATTTCAGAGAAGATTAGGAAAAGATGTAGCGTTTATCTGTGGTTCAGATGAGCACGGCATTCCTATTACCATAAGAGCTAAAAAAGAAGGAGTTACTCCTCAGGATATTGTGGACAAATACCATGGGATTATTAAAAAGTCTTTTGCTGATTTGGGAATTTCATTTGATGAATATTCCAGAACAACATCACAAAACCATTATGAAACCAGTCAGGATTTTTTCAAAGTTCTTTATGAAAAAGGAAAATTCACTGAAGAAGTTTCTGAACAATATTTTGATGAGCAGGCAGGAGAATTCCTTGCAGACCGTTATATTGTAGGAACATGTCCGAACTGTGGTAATGAGAATGCTTATGGTGATCAGTGTGAGAAATGTGGCTCTACCCTTTCTCCATCTGAATTGATCAATCCGAAATCAATGCTTAGTGGAAACGTTCCTATCCTTAAAGATACGAAGAACTGGTATCTTCCTCTTAATGAATATGAAGATTTCTTAAACGAATGGATCATTGAAGGCCATAAAGATGACTGGAAGCCTAACGTATATGGTCAGGTTAAATCATGGTTAAATGATGGGTTAAAGCCTCGTGCCATGACAAGAGATCTGAACTGGGGTGTTCCGGTTCCACTTCCTAATGCCGAAGGAAAAGTTCTTTATGTATGGTTTGATGCTCCCATCGGATATATTTCTTTTACTAAAGAATGGGCTGAAAAAAACGGAAAAGACTGGAAAGATTACTGGCAAAGCGAAAACAGTGACCTTGTACACTTTATCGGAAAGGATAATATTGTATTCCACTGTATCATCTTCCCAGCGATGATGAAGGCACACGGTGATTATATCATGCCTAAAAATGTACCTGCTTTTGAATTCCTTAATCTGGAGAACGATAAAATCTCAACCTCAAGAAACTGGGCAGTATGGGCTCATGAATATGTAGAGGATTTTCCTGGCCAGCAAGATGTTTTAAGATATGCATTGCTTTCATCAGCTCCTGAAACGAAGGACAATAACTTCACATGGAAGGATTTTCAGACAAAGAATAATTCTGAACTGGTAGGAATTTTCGGAAACTTTATTAATAGAGTTGCTGTGCTAGTTCATAAATATTATGACGGAGTTGTTCCTCAGGGGGATACAAACAGTCCTGAACTGAAAGAAATCAATAAGGCAGCTAAAGAAATTTCAGGATTCCTTGAAAATTATGAATTCAGAAATGCTTTATCCGCATTAATGAATCTAGCCAGATTTGGAAATCAATATCTTCAGACTGAAGAGCCTTGGAAAACCATCAAAGATAATCCGGAGAAGGCAGCACAGTCTCTATTTGTAGGGGCCCAGATTGCTGTTGCTTTAGCACAACTATGTGAACCATTCATGCCTTTCAGTTCTGAAAAGCTACTGAATATGTTCAATGTTGAAAAGAAAAGCTGGAATGATGTTGAAACACAATCTGTTTTAATTGAAACAGGTCACAAAATTAACGAAGCCTCTCTTCTATTCTCAAAAATTGAAGATAATGTAATTGAAGCTCAGATTCAGAAGCTTGAAGACACCAAACAAAACAATAAGAAAACAAACCCTAACGCGAATCCAATGAAAGAAGAAATCACTTTTGATGATTTTACTAAAATAGATCTTAGAACAGCTACCATTTTAGAAGCTGAAAAAGTAGAAAAAGCAGATAAATTACTGAAACTTACCGTAGATACAGGAGTAGATGTAAGAACTGTGGTTTCAGGAATTGCAGAAAGCTTTACTCCTGAAGAAGTAGTTGGGAAACAAGTAATGATTCTATTAAACCTTGCTCCAAGAAAGATCAGAGGAATTGAATCTCAGGGAATGTTGTTATTAACGACTAAACCGGATGGTAAATTATCTTTCGTAACACCGGATGACAGCAATGTTGAAAACGGTATTGAGATCGGATAAATTATCCTTACAATAAAGAATAAAGGCTGTTTCTATAGGAAGCAGCCTTTTTTTTGGGACCAGAATAGTTGATTATATTCTCTCGCAGATTCCACAGATTTCGCAGATCATTCCGAAATAAGTTTTGGCTAAAGCCAATGGAAAGGATGAAAAAATAAAACGGGCTGAAGCCCGTTTCCATTGAATTTCGTTAAAAATATTTTATTTTTTAGTCAGTTTTGCTAAATAAGAATCTTCATCCTTCAATACCCTTTCGATCTTAAATCCATTGTTCTCAGCAGCATTTTTCAACGTGTTGAAATCAAGATACAGCCATGTGATTGGTTTTTCAGATTCTCCTTTATAATGAACGATATATTCCAGTTCTCCATAATATCCTCCGGCGGGAATGTATACTCCACCATCTTTATCACGATCAAACATATAGAGAATATCTGTACTGTCGATCAGAATCTGTCCATCTTCATTCAGTAATGTCCCTAATTTCTGAAGATAAATATCAATTTTGGATAATCCCTCAAAGATTCCGGTCCCATTCATCAATAGTAAAATAGTGTCGAATGTTTCTCCTGAAAAGTCAAGAATATTTTTACAAACGCCTTTTTTAACTCCTCTTAATTGACAAACCTCAATGGATTTTGGAGAAATATCCAAAGCAGTCACCTCAAGATTTGCTTCGTTCTGAAGATACAAAGCATGAGAACCGGCTCCAGCACCAATATCCAAAACTTTTCCCTTAGAAAGCTGTAAAGCTTTCTGTTCAATATCATTCATGTCTTCAAAATCCCTGAATAGATAGTCTACAGGAAGTTCATCCAACTCAGAAATTGACGTTTCTGTCTGCAGGTCTTCAGGATTTTCATCATGATAATAATCCCAGATGGCTTTGCCCATTAAATCTTTCATAGTGCAAAGATACGGCTTCAGAGGGTAAAGTTCAAAGTTTGAGGTTCGCGTATTCATGGGACGAATTACAGGTTACGAGGTTTGCATTGTTTTTGTTATAACTTTTTCTCAGATCTTCAATATGAGTATTATTATAACGCAATAGTTTGCAAGGTTTTGAAAATGCTCATTCTTTTTCTAAGATCGCAAAGGCGTTTCTCTCAGCAATGAAACTATTTATGTCTTAGCTAAATGAAATGCCTTTGCGAACGAAAATATTTTCAAGTTTGATTAAAAACTTTGCAATCCCAGTTAAAAATATTAACAAGTTTCCTTATTAGAACTCAGGCTATGCTATCGAATCTTTTTCTTCATGTCTGTCTACCTGTGATTCATTTTCGGCTTTCCCTGCTTTCCAGTAAGAAAATGCATAGAGTTCTTTGGATGTCCAGCTTTTTCTCTTTTCGAAGATAAGTACGGATTTCTTTAACACTAGAGAATTCACATGCTACATATCCGAATTTTGATGTTTCAGGAATTTCAATATTCTTTACTTCCTCAGCAATTTCACTACTGATTTCCGGTTGGGAATTATGGAGCCATTTAAACTCAATATCAGCTTTGGTTTCCAATATTTGTTCATCTTCTTTTCCATGGACTTCAATAATACAAATTCCTTTTGCCGTTTCCGGAAGGGTTTCTAAAATAGCACTCAAAACAGGAATCGCCGTAGCATCCCCTGCTAATAAATACCATTCTGCTTCAGGATACAGCTCTTTTCCATCCAGACGCATCATTACTCCAAGTTTTGTTCCTGCTTCTGCTTCCCGCACCCATTTTGAGGCCGGACCTCCGTCTCCATGATCTACAAAATCAATGAACACTTCATTTTTTTCCAGATCAATCCCTCTATGGGTATAGGTTCTGATAGATGGAGCCACTTCCTTGGGCGGATATACCCATTCATCATTTTCTATAGTTGGAAAGTGCACTTCATTTAATCCCGCCGGAGGAATCGCAATTTTATTATTATCTCCTATCGTCGTATTTTTTAAACAAATGGACTTCAGGAGAATACAGATACACTCTGATATAATGATCGGTAATGTATTCTTTTCTGGTAACTTCGGCAATGAATTGCCCTGTTGAAATTTGAGCCATAACTGAATATTTTTAAAGTTAAAATCCGGTTTCCCATCTACTTCAGAAACCGGATTTGTAGAAAGTATTTGATTCAGATTAAGGCATGATTACCTTAATCTTATTTTTTAAAATTCAAAAGTATAAGACAGGTTAAATGTTCTGCCTCTTCCTTTATAATTAAACAATGCAGGTATTCCGTAGCTTGAATATAAAACCTGAGAACGCTTGCTCCAGATGGTTTGATAATCTGTATTGAACAGGTTCTGAATTCCAAGGTTCAGCTTACCAAAATGGAATCTGTAGCCTATCATAAGATCTGATGTATTGTATCCTTCAATCTCATTCTTAAGTTCATCCTTCTGCTTGAAATTCTGTAAAGACTGGAATCTGAATGACCAGTTTTTCACATTATATCCAATGTAGGTTACCAATTTGGATGGGGAAGCATTGTAAATTTCCTGTTTCTGCCACTCTCCTTTGTTGTCTACCTCAGATTTGATTAATAATCCACTTGCTCCAAAATAAACGCCATTGTTCATAGCATAAGAAATCTCGGCCTCTATTCCCATATTTCTTAATTTCAGATCATTCACAAGAATCTGAAATGTTTTTCTGTCTACGGTAACGGTTTTATCTGAATTGCTTAAGAACCCTGCAATCTGAGCTCTCAAGCCGCCTTTATTAATACGGTATCCTACTTCAAACTGATTGGTTTTAATGGCTTGCAGGGGTTGATCTTTAACATTAATGCTGGAGACAACATCCCAATGTGTTCCATTTAACTTATAAGTTCCTATTCCATAATATTTAGCTGGGTCTGCCAAACTGACTCCTTGTGAGAATGTCCCCCAAGCCTGATGATGCTCGTTGAATTTATATAGCAACCCTGCATTCGCCAAGGTTACATTATAAGAACTTTCCCCACCTGGAATCGCAGATGCTGACTGCCCATATCCAGCCGAAATCTGAGTCTGCTGCTCTGATCCCACAAAATCATCTACTTTTACTTTTATATTCTGATAACGAATCCCTCCGTTAAGCTGTAATTTTGGAAGAATATTATATTTTGCCTGAACATATCCTGCATAACTTTGTGAGCGGTTGGTAGGATACCTGCCAAGACTAAAAATGGTTTCATTGATAAGCCCTCCGCTTGACATTGTTTTAGCAACATCATAAACAGATTGGGTTCCTTCAAATTTTTCAAAGTCTACATCTACTCCATAGGTTACATTGAACCCTCTCCATGATTTAGATAACAAGGCCTTCAATCCTGAATAATAGGTATCCTGTTGTGAAGAAGACATATAAGGAATTGTTGTTTTTTCCAGCTTTAAATTTCCTGGGAATGGGTAGAACCCAAGTTTTTCAGCACGGGTAGCCAACTGAACATATAGGTCCTGCCCACCAAGAATATTATTTCCTGTATAAGCTACTGTTCCCATATAACGTTCTGTTCCCACATTTTTATCGGAAGAGAAACCATCTCTCATTTCCAGTAAACTCCCGTCTTTCTTTATAAAGGCCCCCAGGTTTTCTCCTAAATACAAACTTCTGTCTCCATTAAATTTTGAATTGTAATATTGAAGGGAAGCTGTTATTTTGTGTTTATTATTGAACTGATAACCTCCTGTTGCCAAGATGTCAATCGATTGGTTATACTGAAGATCGGTTTGGGTAATATCTGTAAAAAGCTGCTTCTGATCTGCTCCGTATACTCCACCATTTTGCTGGTAAGCAACTCCAAGTCTACCGAAGAACTTCTCTCCTTTTCCTGAAATAGATTGTGCAGCACGGAAATCATGATCATCTTTTCCCATAAAACCTGAACGTACTCCCAATTCAGTTTCACCGCTTATTCCTTTTTTAGATGGTGTTTTTGTAATGATATTAATGATCCCGCCTGTTGCATTTCCACCATAGATAGAGCTTGCTCCGGAAAGCACTTCTATTCTTTCAATATTAAACGGATCAATGGCATCCAGCTGGCGGCTGATCGCACGGATACTGTTCAAAGAAACTCCATCAATCATTACCAGAGCAGAACGTCCTCTCATGTTCTGTCCATAGTTTGTTCTTCCTTGTGGTCCGATATCCATACTTGGAATTAAAATGGATAACATTTCTTTAATCGGAACTCCACTTTTGGCTTGTTCCTGTATTTTTTCTTTCTGTACTACCCAAACGGTACCGGGAATTTCAGAAATTTTGGTAGGTTTTCTTGATGCTACGATAACAACATCTTCTATGCCTTTAGAGGCTACAGAATCCTTAACAGTTTGGGAAAACATCAATCCCGATGCTAATAGACCTATGAATGCGTACTGCTTTTTCATTCCTTCAAATCAAAGTTTTATAATCCGGCAAAGATAAATCTTATTTAGAACTAATAAAAATAATAAAAGATGAAATTTTTCGCTTTTTGAGGTAAAGGCTGGAAGATGGAAGAAAGGAGGCTGGAAGTTATTGTTCCACGGGTCTTAGATTGCTGTGTGTAATACATGGGTTACAGAATTTTAAAGTAGAAGGATGGAAGGTGGAAGCTGGGGACAGGAAGTTATTTATGCCATCAATAGTGATAACTACTTTTCAATAATTCTCTTACATTGAGCAACAGTCTTTAACCGTCTATCATAACTCCCTTCTTCCAGCCTCCAGCTTCCCTCATGTTATCCCCAAAAATATAAGATCCCAGCCCAACGAAGGACCAGGATCTTACTGTGAAAAACAAGGTATCTTTACATCGCAGGCCCTGCTGCGTCTTTTATTTCTTCTAATAATTTTTTACGTTCACGAAGTCTTCTTCTGGCAATAACAGATTTACCACCAAGTACTCTGATAAATCTGAAATACTGGAATCGTTTGGCTCCGAAATGATGTGTAAATACATAAATCATAACCCCAAAGCCAATCAGAATGATAAATCCGAATATCTTTTTAGTGGCTATAATAATCGCATTAAGCTGAATGGTTTTCATATTAGCCATTACATTCTGAGGACTTACAGTCATTCCATCCATATAGACAGCCAGATCTCCTATCGCTGTAACCTGGAAACGGTACTGTAACCATGAATATAGGGTTGAAAAAATACCAACCGCTAAGAAGGTTCTCCAAACCAATACCAATCCGATAGCAGCCAGCATTTCATCCATTTCAAGTTTATCCAGCGTGTAAAACCATACGGAAATAAACAATGAACACATTCCATAGCCTTTTAAAAACATAGGCAGATACCAGTTATCATAATTGAATTCCAGTACCATGGAAAAATACATAATGATTGCATAAGCTATCATCCCTGCAAACCCTGAAAAAATATACATTTTCAATGGTTTTTCTTTTTTAAACCAAAATATAGCCACCACACCAGCTAAAATAATTCCGGGAATCATAAACATGCTCAGTCTTGCATTAGTCAATTGGTCATACCCTAAAACTCCTACGGCAAAAGTATTCTGAAGGGTAGCTGTTCCTAAGAACATTCCCAGCCAGAACAGCATAAATAAACCGTTCTGTACATTACTTTTTGTGAAAATTTTAAATGAAAGATAAGGTCTTTTTAAAGTTAATTGTCGAATAGAAAGCAATGCAAAACTCACAAAAGCTGCAATACTCGCATTAATGATATTCTTTGAATTCAACCAATCCTGCTGTCTTCCGAATGCATACACGTACGCAGAAAACATAAAGGTTGAAATGAAAAGCAGGATACTCAGCCAGTCGATATAATGCAATGGAACTTTCAGGGCAAAGTATTTGTTATGCATGAAAATCCAATGTATCAATGCCAAAATAAAGCATAAGACCGAAGTAAAAAGATAGAATTGCTGCCAATTGTATAGTAGTGAGAACTCAGCGGCATAATAGACCGCCACCTGATTCATCACCAGAACAAATGTATAAAATGCTCCATAAAATATTCCACGGTTTCCAATCATGACCATCAATGGCAGAAACAGTTCTATGGTTACCATCATTTTCATGAATCCGATAAGCAAAGAAGTAAATACGAAGATCATAGGCTCTAATGTCGTCGCATTGATATAGCTCATCAAGCCTAATAGTACCAATAGAAGTACCATTTTGTCCCTAACCTTGAATCTCATTTTAATTCTGAGAACTACAGGCATACAGGCTCCCATCCCGATTGTGGTCGCATAATTGGCCCACATAAAATATTCTGTCATCGCTCCGGTACCACTTACCAAAGAGCTGATATTTCCCGTATACACCCCACCGAGCGGCATTACCACAGCAAGCAGCAATACAATCAGCAGAAGTTGTACGGGCTTAGGAACCCAGTCGTTATATAATCCTTTGTTGTACATATTTTAGATATTAGATTACAGATATCAGATAACAGACTTTACCAATTCAGCCTTTAATCTTTATTCCACATATCAAGTCTGAAATCTGACCTCTGATATCTTTTAGTCTTTATTAATGTTGACATTCATATTCATACCTGCACTTAGCTTATTGAGGTCTTCTTTTTTGTTAGAAGCTGTGAACTCAATTCTTACAGGGATTCTTTGCTGCACCTTAATGAAGTTTCCGGTAGAGTTATCTGTTGGCACGTTTGAATATCTTGATCCCGTAGCTGCTGATACCGCAGTTACTACTCCTTCAAATTGTTTTCCGCCCAAAGCATCCGCCGTCATCATCATCTTCTCTCCTACTCTAATATTAGGCATCTGGCTTTCAAGGAAGTTGGCAGTTACCCATTTCTGCCCGTTCAATACGATAGTTGCCACTTGCTGGCCTGGTTGGATCAACTGTCCTTCAGAAATGGTTCTTCTTCCCATTACGCCATCGTAGGGAGCTGTAATTACGGTATAAGAAAGATTGATTCTGGCCATATCCAAAGCAGATTTCGTTCTTTTGATCTCTGCATCATTGATTCCTAATCTGCTTTTTACTTCTGTAGTAGAAAGATTGGCAGATTGCTTTTGATTGATTAATGTCTCATAAGCAGCCTTTTGAGCATCATATTCTGTTTTTACCTGATCATATTGTTGTCTTGTTACCGCTTCTGCAGATAAAAGATTTTTGTATCTGTTCAGGTTCTGTTCAGCGTTCCAAAGTCTTGCTTTTGCGCCTGCAATATTGGATTCCATTACATTGACGTTATTGGAAACCGTATTTACCGAAGAGCTTGTTGCACTTTTTTGAGCTATTGCATTTTGGTAAGCTGCTTCAGCCTGTCCTAGTTGTGTCAGGATTTCACGTTCATCCAAAATCACCAGTGTATCACCTTTTTTAACTCTTTGGTGCTCAATAAATTTAATTTCTTTGATATAAGCAGAAACCCTTGTATTGATCGGGTTGATGAATTCTTCTACCTGCGCCGCTTCCGTATAGGTTTTGTTTCCGATGTGGAAATATTCACGGATCAGCCAGAATAGTCCGAATCCGATCACCAGAAAAACGATGATATTGGAAATGATCGCTCTGATTTTATTTTTCTTGTTCTGCTTTTTTTTGCTGTCTACCGCTGGTCTTGCAGGAGTAGGTGTTGTATTTTGAGTAGTTTGTTCCTTGTTTTCCATTGTGTTGATTTTCAGTTTTAAAAATTAAAGTGTTCCCGTAGATTTCAAAAGGTTATAATATTGATACAAAACATTGATCTCCGCATTGGCATAATCCAGTTCTGATTGCAGTTTCTGGTTCTGTGCATCGATCATTTCTGCCTGTACCGCCAATTGATTCAGATATTTGGCTTCGGTAATTTTATAGTTTTCCTCTGCTAATCTTTTGGAATCATTTAAAATATCTGCCTGCTGAATGGCTTCCTGGTATTTGGTATACGCCGCATTCACGCCCATATCTACATTCTGCTGAACCAAAGTCATCGCATCATTCGCCTGATTCTTCTGCATTTCACCTAGTTTTACCTTTTCTTTGGTTTTATACAGGGTATCGATATTGTAACTAAGAGAAACACCTGTCTGCCAACCTCCTGAGTACATATCCAAGACAGGATTTCTCGTAGTAATGGGTCTTTGTAAGGTATATCCACCGAATCCGGCCACGGTAGGTGAATTATCGGTTTTAATAATTTCAATATTTTTATCCGCTACTGCAATGTTTTTCTGTGCAGATTTCAACACCGGATTGCTGTCATGGGCAAGGCTCATATAATAATCCATCCCAATTCCTGATTCTTTGTTCTCTAAGCTTTCAGTAGGAACAATTTCAGTATCAGAAGATAAACCTAAAGCAATATTTAAATTATAGTTAAGGATTTTTTTATTGTTTGAAAGTGTCAGAATTCCCTGATCAAGATTTTTAAGGGCAAGCTCACCACGAATCACCTCGTTTCTGGTTACCATCCCCTGCTGATAGAACTTCTGAATGTTTTTAAGGCGCTCCTGGGCTAACTTTTTGTTGTTTTGAAAAACCTCTTCTTGGTTGATAATCTTATAAACATCCAGATAGTTTGAAATCACTAAAAATTTCACATCCTGCTTGTTCTTTTCCAGATCCAGTTCAGAAAGCTGCTCACGAAGCCCTGCCATTTCAATGGATTTATTCACCAATCCGCCTTTAAAGATCAGTTGTGTTGCCTGAACGGCATACGAACTTCCATAATGAGGCATTGGAACTTTTGTAGAATTAGAGAAGTCTTTATCGATGGCTACTGCATCTCCTAAATAGAATTGGCTTGTAGAAGCCGTGATGGTTGGAAGTTTCTGAAGCTTTGCCACATTGATATTCTGTTTGGCAATATCAATATTCTGAGCTGAAACTTTCAACTGCTGATGATTCTGGACCGCTAATTCGGCCACCTCACCTGCGGTCATCTGTTTTACCTGTTGTGAAAAAAACAGCGCAGGAAAAGCTGCTATCAGAACTGATAGTGCTGTTTTTATTTTCTTTGTCATTGTACCTTGTTTTACAGATGCAAAGTTAGGGCAACAACAAAATCAATCAAATGTTTGATTTTTGGAAAAAGATGTTCAAATGTAAGATTTTAGTTTTCGAACTGATGTCTGTATTGTCTTGGACTTACTTCCAGATGCTTCTTAAAAAAGTGAGAAAATGCATACTGATCGCTAAAACCAAGAATTGATGAAATCTCAGAAACCGGTTTACTGGAAGAGTTTAAAAGCACTTTTGCTTCATTGATTACAACCAAAGCGATGATATGACTTGCCGTCTTCCCTGTAACCTCTTTTACCACCGATGACAAATGTCTGGTTGTAATGGATTGCCGCTCGGCATAGAATTCTACAGTTCTTTCTGTAAGATGATATTCTGAAAGATCTGTGAGGAAAACAAAAACAATCTCTTCCTGTCTGGACATCTGGTTCATTGAATTGTTATCTTCTTTCGAAATAATACCCGCCATCTGATAACAGAAAACAGAAAAAAGATGTTCTACCATTTCTTTTTTGTACAGCATCTCTGTTTCAGAATCAAGGATGTATTTCAGAAAATTAACACTTTTCCATACCACTTCCATTTCATCTTCCGGAAAAGGCACTCCTTTATTCATCTGCTGCCTGAAGTATCGGTACGTAATCAGCCTATTGAATTTTAAAGACAAAGCAGAAATGAATTCTCTTTTATAGGAAACCATTCTGGACTGGAAATCATCAGTAACTGATATCACTTCATAAATCGTTTGTGGATCTGTCACCATAAACATATTGGCAGAAACTTCCAGATCGCTGAAATGCTGGCGAAGTTTTATGGTTCCTGATTTAATGAAAATAAAAGACGGATTATCGGGACGGAAAGGCTTATCAACAGCGATTCTCTCGAAAATATTTTTTTGGGTAAAAATTTCAACTCCGAACTTTTCTAAGGCAGACATAAGACAAATGTAAGCAAACTTATCACTGATTGCAAAATTTTATTATTTTAGCATTAATCCAATTCCTGTCAGTATGAGAAAGGTTGATTTATTATTTGCAGAATATAGTAAGAGCCATAGAAATGCAACTAACAAGTTCATTCATTGGTTTTGTGTGCCTTTAATCTTTTGTTCCATCCTCGGGTTCATTTCCCTTATTCCTTCACCGCATTTCTGTATTTCCTATTTTGGATGTATCAGTATTGTAAGTTTGGTTGCTGTAGCCCTGATAAGTTTATATTACTTAAGATTGTCCTTATTAATTGGAATCACTATGATTTTAATTATGCTTTTGGCAGAGCATCTTATCTATCTTACCAATATCAGCCTTGGCAAACAATCCTGGATACTTTATCTTGGTATTTTTGTCATTACATGGATCTTCCAGTTTATCGGGCATAAGATTGAAGGAAAGAAACCTTCTTTCCTTAAGGATATCCAGTTTTTGCTGATTGGACCCATTTGGCTGCTAGGTTTTATTCTCAAAAAAACAGGAATCAGATATTAACATCTTTCATTTGTTCTTTTAAACAATTTCAAAGCACCTGCCTTTCTAAGCATGGTTTTTGATAGTATTCATGAAAAATTAATTTTCATGAGAACGATACTGTTACTTTTTCTTTTTCTTGCCTTTATCAATTGCAGCAAGTCTGGTGGTGGTGATCATTCAGTTAATGCTGACCTTGCAGAAATGATAATAGAAGATAAAGCTCCACCTCCTCCTTCATCCATTTCTGAAAAGACCTCTTCTGGCGCAACATCCACTCCTGGTTTAAAACAAATAGATACCATTTCCAGAAAAATTATTAAAAACGGAGAAATGAAAATCCAGGTGGGAGATATTAAACAAACTCAAAACAGGGTGAATGAAATCCTGAAAAAAAATAACGCTTATATTCAAAAAGAAGAATTCCAAAATACAGATATCAATGATAATCTGAATCTGACGGTCAGAGTTCCCCATCAAAATTTTGATGGTCTTATTAATTCATTTTCAGATGGTATAGGCTCAGTTTTATCAAAAAACATCTCATCAGATGATGTTACCGAAGAGTATACTGATGTATCGATCAAGCTGGCTAACAAAAAAATATATCTCGAAAAATACAGAGAAATGCTTAAAGGTGCGGCAACCACTAAAGATATGCTGGAAATTCAGGAAAAGATCCGCGCCTTGGAAGATGAGATTGACATTGCTGAGGGAAGACTGCGCTTTATTGATGACCGAGTGAATTACAGCACTTTAGAGTTAACTTTATATAAAGAAAAAGTAAGAAGTTCTGCAACGTCTAAAATTGGATTCGGAAGCCGATTTATAGATTCCCTGACAGAAGGCTGGAACAGTTTTGTAGCCTTTATATTAGGAATTATTTCCTTCTGGCCTTTCTTTTTGATAGTTCCTCTGGTTATTTTTCTATGGAAAAAATGGAAAAAGAGAAAACCGTAATTTTTTCAATATAAACATACGTAAGAAAGCCGAATCCCTATTGAGATTCGGCTTTTATTTTATTGGGCATATTTTGTCGGAAGATCCGGATAAACATCTTTTAATGGAATTGTTTTTCCAGCCTTGGATATTTCAGCTTTCGGAAAAACATTTTTAAACAATTTAAAAGTAATAACTATAGGTTCACTACCTTTTATCTGATTCAGGGCTTTAAAAGCATCTAAAATTTCCTGGCTGTCAAAAGAATAACTGCTTCCGTACCTCTGTGTATTTCCCCAGTCTATTAATATCCTATCCGGGATACTTCTTAGTTTCATATCCTCAAAAGTTTCATCGTCAACTTTCATTGATTTGCCATCAAAAGAATAGGCTGAAATTTCAGAAACCTTCTCTGAATCTTCAGTTCCAATTTTAACCATCCACGGATATTTTTGAGTAAGAAGATCCGAATAACCTGAAATACTTTTCAGAGAAGGAAAATTATTATACTCTTGCCCGGAATACGTTCTGTAGATCAGCATTTTCAATGTGCCTGGAATTTCTTCTGCCTGAAAACGCTCTATTAAAACTTGTCCTATATTCTTAGTTTCTGACGGTTCAATCTTCAATGAAATCTTGCCTTTTGGCTGAATTTCCACTCTTAAATCTGCTCCCATCATTTTATTTCCTAAAGAAGTCTGCATTTTTTCTAAAGGAAGTTTTGCATTCAGCCGGTAAAACTTTTTCTCTTCAACAGAAAAGTATTTCATGGATAAAGAATCCGGCAGCAAATTATTCTGCGACAAGAAATAAGCGGAATCAGAACCTTTTCCTGATACAATTAATTTAGGAGAATTGTAATCTAAACTGTTTTCAGACTTATTAAAAGTATTTATAAAAACAGCATCAAGAATTTTCAACATTCCTGATTTCTCGTTTGCTGAACCTGGCTCCACACTTATGATCTTTGCAGACCAGCTTATTTTATCGAATTCTTTTCTATTCACTAAAGTAATTCCATACAGTATCACCAGCACAATAAAAATGCCTGCCAGAAAAAAATTCATATAATCTATAACCGTTTTCTGCATAGTTTTAATGTTGATAAGCTCTTCCTAAGGCTGCCAGATAACTCAATGCTATAAATGCAAAAATGGAAATAGCCACCATAAAAAAAGTAAAATATTTAAATGCTTTTTTATATTCTGATTCTCCAGTAAACCGATGAAGCAAAAGAGAAACTGCAGGAATAAAAAAACAAGCTAAGGCTAAAGGCAGACTCTCCCCCATTTTAATCCCAACATCTATATAATCAAGGTATTTAATAAGCAACACCTCAATACAGACCAGTAGGAAAACGGTAATAAACGGATTGTTTTTCATTCTTTTTTATTTTCCCAGTACGAATACAGCAGGAACTTTATGGAGTTCCGGTTTTTGTTTCTGCCAGTCTTTTATCGTTTTTGTACTGATAAATTCATGTTCAGGATCATTGATATTGGCCGCAATACAAAGCTTGGTATTGGGTGATAAAAATTTTGTAAGATCTTCAATAAGCTGATTATTTCTGTATGGAGTTTCCATAAAGATCTGGGAATATCCTGTTTTCTGTACCAAACTCTCCAGATGCTGAATCTGTTTCTTTTTCTCACCTTTATCAATCGGAAGATACCCGTTAAAAGTAAATTCCTGGCCGTTAAATCCACTTGATATTAAAGCTAAAATAATAGATGAAGGTCCTGAAATAGGAACTACACGAATGTTTTTCTCATGGCACCATTTCACCATCAGATTTCCAGGATCTGCAATACACGGCAATCCTGCTTCTGAAAGCAATCCGAAGTCCTGCCCTTTCAGCATCAGCTGTTGAGCTTCCTTAATATCTGCGTTTTCCGTATACTTATCTAGCAAAAAGAGCTTTAGGTCTGCTTGCTTCTTTTCAGGAGCAAAAAATTTAACGACCTTTCTGGCCGTTTTTTCATTTTCTACGAAGAAATAGTCCGTTTGCATGATATATTCTTTTATAACAGGAGCAAAATGAGTAATAGAAGTATTTTCTGATAAATAAGCAGGGAGTAAAAAAAGCATTGTTTTATTTTTTAGTTCTTTCGTTTAATGATGGTTGTGGGAAGTATTTTGCAAGGTCCATGGAGAAGGTTACAGAGGTTATTTTCCAGATTCCGTTAATCTTCATCAATGTCCAGATTTCTTTGCCCCAGTTTTCCATTTTACCGTCATACCAAAAACTGTAATCGAAATTGGCAGAAGCTATGGCTCCATCTTCAACGATTTTAATATTGTCAAATTTTTCTTCAGACTTATCGTCTTTAAAGCCTTTGATGAAAGCTTTATAATCATCAGCAAAATAATATTCTGCCTTGGGATTTTTCTCCAGACGTTTCGCCTGTGTTCTGTCTTTATAAATTCCCGTCCAGAGTACTGGTTCCTGAAATAAGGACAGATATTGGGATTCGTTTCTTGTTTTAATACTTTCCATAAAGTCATTCATTACTTTACGAATTTCTGTTTCATCCTTGGTTTGAGCAAAAGAGAAATTAAAGCTAAGTACAAGTAATAATAACAGTTTTTTCATGGTTATGTTATTAGGATTTGGTTTCTGATAGCATCACATCCTTTATCCAAAAGCTGGAAAACATTTTCAAAATCTTTCATATCTCCCCAATAAGGATCCGGAACCTCAGCATTTTTGCGGTTTTCCAATACATCCAGGAATAATGATATTTTTTTTCTTTCTTCTTCATTGAGAGCTTTAGCCATAACATCTTTATAGACACTGGTATCCATACAATAGATCTTATCAAAAGTTTCATAATCACTTCTTGTGATAGGTCTTGATCTCTGTCTGGAAATATCAATATTGTGATGGGCTGCAGTTTTAATGGCTCTTTTATCCGGATGTTCTCCTTCATGCATAGAAATAGTTCCAGCAGAATCTACCATAAAGTTTTCCGGCACTTTTGTTTTCATAATTCCTTCTGCTAAAGGGCTTCGGCATATATTTCCGAGGCAAACCATCAGGATTTTCATAATCTGAAATTTAATAAATTAAACTGCAATCAATATATTGCTTCAACAAATCTAAATAAAAAATGAAGAATATTACTATTCTTCATTTTTAAATATTTTAGCTTAAGATGATCTTACTGCTTGATTCTTTCGGTAAGGTCTTTAACGTATTTCTTGATTTCTTTATCAATTTTTGATACATCTTTGATGGTATCACAAGCATACATTACCGTAGAGTGGTCTTTTCCACCCATTTCTTCACCAATTTTAGTGAATGTAGAATTGGTAAACTCTTTTGAGAAATACATCGCCAATTGTCTTGGTAAAGCGATTTCTCTTTTTCTTGTTTTAGACAGAAGCTGCTCTTTTTTGATTCCAAAGTAATCGCATACCACTTCCTGGATGTAAGGAATATTGATCACCTTCTTTTGGTTGGCTGCAATTCTGTTGATGGTTTCTTTTAATAATTCAAGACTTAGATCTCTCTTATATACTGTAGAATATGCAATTACCGAGTTGATAACCCCAATTAATTCTCTTACGTTGGTTTTCGTTTCAACAGCAAGGAAGTCAAGCATATCTCCTGGAAGTACAATTCCATCTCTGCTTAGTTTATCTTCAATGATCTGTCTTCTTGTAGATAAATCCGGAGATTTGATTTCCGCAGAAAGTCCCCATTTGAAACGGGAAACAATTCTATCCTGAATATCCATAATATCCGCAGGGGCTTTATCTGAAGTAAGGATGATTTGCTTTCCGTTTTGATGCAGGTGATCAAAAATATGGAAAAAACTGTCCTGAGTGGCCGATTTTCCTGATAAGAACTGAATATCATCAATAATCAGTACATCTACCATTTGATAGAAGTTCGCAAACTCTGTCTGCTTATGTGCTTTCGCAGCAGAAATAAACTGCTGGATGAATTTTTCTGAAGATAAGTAAAGAACTACTTTGTCCGGAAACTGATTCTTTACTTCAAGACCAACTGCCTGGCCTAAGTGTGTTTTCCCAACTCCATAACCTCCATATAAGAATAATGGGTTGAATGCCGTAGCTCCTGGTCTCTTTGCAATAGATCTTGCTACAGTAGCAGCAAATTTATTGCTTTCTCCTTCTACATAGCTATCAAAAGAATAATCTGGTTTCAGATTAGAATCAATATTTACTTTTCTAATTCCAGGGACCACAAAAGGGTTTACAATATTAGCTGAGAATCCTTGTGGCATTGTTTCCTGTGTTTTTGGAGTAGGAACACTTTGTCCCTTCATATTCATGGTAACCGGTTTTTCTTCACCTTTTGGTCTGTTCTCCATTACAGAGTACCATAATTTAACTCCTTTTCCTACATTTTTCTTCAGGGCAGCAGAAAGTAAGGACAAGTAGTTATCCTCTATATATTCCTTGTAAAAATCGCTCGGTACGATCAATGTAAGGTTATTAGACACTAATGAAAGTGGCTGTACCTTATCAAATAACATATCGAAAGATTTTTCAAGTTTTTTCAGGTCAGAATTATCTTCAGCTGCGTTCAAGTTATCGCGCATAAACTGAAGGCACTTCTGCCATATCATCATTAAATTGTCATCCATTTTTATGCCCTGATTATTCTTTTGTTTGTACTGTTTTTAGAAGGGAGACAAAGGTCCAATTTTTTCTTTTTAAAAAAAAATATTGCAGGTATTGATTATTTAAAAATATATTTGTATGTATAATTTAAGACCTAAAATGATACACACAACACACTCAATACGAGTACGTTACGCTGAAACTGACCCAATGAAATATGTATATTACGGTAACTACGCTCAGTACTTTGAAGTGGGCCGGGTTGAGCTCTTCAGAAACATAGGAATTTCATACGATGAAATTGAAAACCAAGGAATTTGGCTGCCCGTTTCGGACTACAAAATTAAGTATATCCGCCCAGCTTTGTATGATCAAAAACTAGAAATTCATACTTATGTAAAAAAAATTCCCGGTGTAAGAATTGAATTTGAGTATGAAATTTACAATGAAGAGCATATTAAAATCACCGAGGCCTCCACTACCCTTTTCTTCTTAGATGCCAAAACCAATAAGATTATCAAATGTCCAGACTTTCTGATGAACATGATCGAAGCGAACTGGAAAGAACCGTCAGATAGCAACTTATAATGATTAAGATCAGAGACGGAAACTTCAAACATTGAACATTAAACCTGAACTTCCTCTTGAACTTTGGACTATAATTCGCACCTTTGTGTTTTGACAGTAACAATACCTTATATATTTACTTTATGAAGATTGCATTTTTGGGGCCTCATGCCAGCTTTACCCAGCTTGCTGCCGCACAGCTTTTTCCTGATGATGAGCTTTTACCACAAGCCAGCATCCTAGACTGTTTTGGAGCAGTAGAGAACGGAGAGGCGCTTAAAGCCGTTGTTCCTTTGGAAAATTCCATAGAAGGGACCGTATCAATGACGCTGGATTATTTGTATAAGACACCGTCTATTAAAATTGAAGCAGAAGCAGTAATGCCTATCGCCCACCATCTTATGATTCATCCTGACAATTCTATTGAGGAAATAGAAAGGATTTACTCACACCCGCAAGCACTGGCTCAGAGTTTCCATTTTTTAGATACTCATTACAAAGAAGTTCCCAAGCAGGATTTTTCTTCTACTGCTGCTGCTGCTAAATTTGTTTCTGAAAACAAAGATTCTAAAATTGCTGCGGTTGCCAATCAGTTTGCTGCTAATTTATATGGTTTGAAAATCATCAATCGTAATATCCAGGATTTTGAACAAAACCATACCCGTTTTATTGTTATATCAAAGCTGCAAAACCGATATGATAACAGCCAGCTTGAAACCCTGGGAGAAAAATCCGGAATGCTGATAACCCTTCCTGAAGATCACCCGGGAGGACTGCACCAGGTTTTGTCTGTTTTTGCATGGAGAAAGATGAACCTCAGCAAAATTGAATCCAGAACATTAAAGACCGGATTGGGCAATTATTTCTTCTTTATTAATGTAGAAGGTCCTTGGGAAGATGTACTTCACGGAAATGCTTTAAAAGAACTCGAATCCATCAATGCAGATGTTGATTTCCTTGGAAATTATAAAGAATTCCTTTTAGAAAGCTAAAAATAAACCGATTTACCGATCGAATTAAAAAGCACAGTTACTCCAACTGTGCTTTTTTCATGAAAAACACAGAAAAAAGGAGTGCCTGATCACTGAAAAAATGATCAGGAACAACCTATAACTCAAAAATAATAACCCACACAAAAGGGACAATTCTATTTATTAAAACCCTCGTATACATCGACTTATACAAATGATGTAAAAAATAAATCGTAATTAAAATATGTAATAATATACATCAATATATAAACATATGTTTAAATATATTACATCATATTAACATTAAAAATAAAGATTTCACAATACAGAGTATAATATTTATTGTATATTTGCTATTAACTAAATAAAAATCTTGATCATGAAAACTAATCTTTACAGCTTAATACTGGCATGCGCAACCTTGCCATTGTTTTCCCAAGTAGGAATTAATACGTCAACACCAACAGCAACGCTGGATGTTAATGGAAATATGAGAGTTCGAACTACCCCACCCGCAAATACAGTGACAGGATACAAGCTTTTAGCTCAAGATACAGGAACTACTGAAGTATTCGCCATGGATCCTCAACTAATAATAGCAGCTTCAAATGTTAATACCAGTGTTTATTCTGCAAAAAAAACATCTGGCCTTACTCTGATCGACATAGGATTCCCAGTAAATACATTTAAAACTATCAACTTTCTTACTACAGAAAGAACCATAGGCAGTGCAGCTTTATTTAATGACTCTGATGGAACCTATACTATCCCCACAACCGGAGTATATGCCATAGGATTTTCACTCCGTTATGGGCAAGGGTTGGTAGCATCTTTACTAAGCAACGCTCCCGGTATTGGAATAGGAAGAACAAGAGGTGGCGTAACTACCATTATAGACACCCGCACATTTACCGGTATCAGTCTAGCCGCTTTAATCAATATAACGATATCCGAATCAAATATATCTTCTATCTATTCTTTTCAGGCAGGAGATAAAATTTCATTTGGCGTTGTAGGTGGTGGGCTAGATTTAAATGTCCTAAGTTCTAGTACCACCTCATTCTATATCTATAAAATATCCAATTAACACAGACATATTGTTAGTTATCTATATCGTTAGCCCATCGCCTATATTGCGATGGGTTAATTTTTAAACCCCATTTTAAATTTCTTTATATTTGATAAAAACTATATAATGAATGAGTATCTTGCGGTTATCCTGATTGTGATCATTGCCATTATTTTCAACAACCTGAATACTAAGATCAGGAAACTTGAAAAAGAGGTATCAGATCTTAACTCCAGAATCAATAAAAAGATTGTACAACCTGAGACACCCCAGGAAGCAACCTCTGTTGAAGAAAATATTACCCCATCTCAAACACCCATCTATGAACCTCAAAGGGAAATTCTAACTTCAAATGAAAACCCGGAACATTCCTCCATCATTCAAAAAGACTGGCTTAATCCCATTTTTGAATTTTTAAAGCAAAATATCCTTACTGTTATTGGTATTTTCACTTTAGTATTAGGAATAGGCTATTTTGTAAAATATGCCATTGATAAAAACTGGATCGGAGAAACTGCAAGAGCGGGAATTGGCCTTTTTACCGGAGCAATTATAATACTTACAGGACATTTTCTCAGAAAGAACTATAAAACATTCGCATCTATCATTACCGGAGGAGGAATTGCTGTTTTATATTTTACCATCACCATTGCTTTCAGAGAATATCATCTTTTTACCCAAAATACAGCATTTATCATTACTTCAGTAATTACTGCTATTTCTATCGCCTTATCTTATAATTACAAAAGTGAAATTCTAATCATCTTTTCATTGATAGGCGGTTTCACAGCTCCTCTGATGATTAGCACAGGAGAAAGCAACTATTTATTTCTTTTTACTTACCTTACCCTCTTAAATATCGGGATGCTTGTTGCCGCCTTTCTTCAACACTGGAAAAGTGTTGGCTGGACAGCACTTATCTTCACCAGCATTTATCTTTTTTATTGGACTGTGGATCAGCCTGCACTTTTAAGCATTACTTTTTATCTTATCAGCTATATTATTTTCTACATTTTCGCCCTTCAGGATTACTTCAGAAAAAATGAGCTTTCTGTACCGGACATTTTAATGCTTGCTTTTATTAATGGCTCAAGCATCATAGGACTTACTTACATCTTCAATGAATTACAGTATGAACCTGTCATTATATTTCCACTTATTTTCGCTTGCGTAAATGCCATTCTCCTTTTCAGGGAATATGGAAAAAGAAATTTCGGGACTTCTTTCTCTGTTTTCGCAGGAATAACGGTCAGCCTGATTACAATAGCTGCGGCTTTACAGTTTAAAGCCCATCTTATTACCAGTGTTTGGGCTATAGAAACCACCCTGCTTCTTTTTATTTGGAAAAAAACAGGGCATAAAATTTTCAAAACATGTTTTCATATTCTTTTTCCATTAGTCATTTTCGCTCAGCTTATTACATGGTGTGAATATTTCAATGCCAAAAGCCTTAGTATTATATTCAATCCTGTATTTCTCACCAGCCTGGTAACGATTGTTTCCATTGGGATCAATTTATATTTATTAAAGAGCACCAGTAAAAAAGCAGAAACAGAAACCAATCCTTTTTTTTGAAGATCTTATTACAGCTGCAAGTTATGGGGTGATCTACACTGCTATACTTCTTGAAATCATTTATCATATCAATAGTTTGCCTTGGCCTGCAATAGCCAATGTAGCATTATTGTACAGCATTTGTTATATCTTCATCTTATTAATTTTCAGAAAAAAATTGAGTATTGCCAACGATCTCCAAACGGGATTGATCTACCTTTTCTTTTTCCTTATTATGATTAATATTTCTACTGTTACCTCATCAGTAGTTACTGCCATTTTATCAAAACAGCTTCACAGCAGTTTCTATATTGTACATACTCTTCAATGGATCCCATTCCTATATCTATCTTTAAAAATAATTCCTGACACAAAATTCCACCAATCAAAAATATCATATTGGATCATTTCTCTGGCGTTCATTGTTTCCATAAGCTTTGAGCTTCATCATCTGTATGTATTAACTTTATCTCCTGATGCAGCAGATTCTTATACGGTAAAAAATCATTTCAATATTCTTTATCTGCCAATCATTTGGACCATTCTGGCCAGTATATTTATTTATACAGGATTAAGAAAAAACATCCAGGAATACAACAAAGTTGGTTTTGCTTTGATCGGCTTAATGGTTTTAAAATTGTACGGGTATGATGTCTGGCAAATGGACAATATTTCAAGAATCAGTGCTTTCATTGTTCTTGGAGTGATCCTGCTGTTAAGTTCATTTACTTTTCAGCGCCTTAAGAATGTGATCAAAAATATGGTTGACAATAAAGAAAAAAAGGATGAAAATCAGGATTTATAATTAGATTAAAAGTTTTTATTTCTAAATAAAATGTAAAACATTTCAATATTTAATTCACATTTTATAAAAAATAACTATATTTATCACGTTTTTAACAGCTACATATTCTGATTATGAAAAAATTACTCTACTCTTTTTTAATACTCTCATCTGCAACCTTATTTGCACAGAAAAAGCTTGCCGTTGCTGACAATATGATTGGAACAGAAGACCTGCTCAAATCAAAAGAAGCTCACTCGCAGGTCCTAAAAGTTTATAATAGCGCTGCAAGTCTTCCTGCCAGTTTGAAAAAATACAGTTCTGTTTTCACCAACGGAGTTACTGTATACAAAATTAATAAAAAGAATGGTCTTGACAGAATGTCATTTGCACAGTTGAACAAGCAAAATGATATTCCTGCAGATAATCCTGTTTTTATTGACAACCATGAATTTACAGATTCATCTACTAAAATATTTACCGGAATTATTGCAAAGACAGAGAAAAAGGACTACAACGGAAAGCCAACTTTCTTTATTTACACAACACAGTAATTGTAACCATACAAAAAAGGATAGCATTTTCATGCTGTCCTTTTTATTTAATATTTACTTCCCCACTTCTTCTTTAGTTCTTCGTAGATCTTTTTTTCTGTAGCGTTATTTCCAGGCTCATACAGTTTCACCTCTTTGATCTCCTGAGGAAGAAAATCCTGGTCTACAAAATTACCTTCATAGGAATGGGCATATTTATATTCTTTTCCATAATCCAGATCCTTCATGAGTTTGGTAGGTGCATTTCTTAAATGAAGAGGCACAGGCAAATTCCCCGTTTGTTTCACCAAAGCCATTGCTTCGTTAATAGCCATATATGCCGAATTACTCTTAGGAGAAACCGCGAGATATACAGCTGTTTCACTTAGAAGAATTCTTGCCTCGGGATTTCCAATCACATTAATAGCCTGAAAACAGTTATTGGCAATAACCAATGCATTAGGATTGGCCAGCCCTATATCTTCCGCCGCCAGAATGAGCATTCTTCTTGCAATAAACTTAATATCTTCACCTCCAACAAGCATTCTTGCCAGCCAATATACAGCTCCGTTAGGATCACTTCCGCGCATCGACTTGATAAAAGCAGAAATGATATCATAATGCTGCTCTCCATTCTTATCATACAAGGCCATGGTCTCCTGGAGAACTTCCAACACATCCGAATTGATGATTTCCTTGGTATCTGTATTTTTATACTGATTCAAAACCAGTTCTACAGAATTAATGAGTTTTCTGGCATCTCCACCAGAGTACTGGATAAGTGCTTCTTTTTCAAGAATGACAAAATCAGTTCCTTCATCTTTATTATATCTTTCAGATGCAATATCAATAAGTTCTTCCAGTTTCTCATAGCTTAAAGCTTTCAGAATATACACCTGACTTCTGGATAATAAAGCGGAAACGACTTCAAAACTTGGATTTTCTGTTGTAGCTCCTATCAAAACAATCCAGCCTTTTTCTACAGCGTGCAGCAGTGAGTCCTGCTGAGATTTATTGAAACGATGAATTTCATCAATAAATAAAATGGGAGATTTCCCGGAAAATAAATTCTGCTTTTTAGCATCTTCAATCACATCACGAACATCTTTCACTCCGGAAGACACAGCGGAAAGCTTATAAAATTTCCTTCCTGAACTTTCAGAAATAATTTCTGCCATCGTGGTTTTTCCTGTTCCCGGAGGTCCCCAAAAGATCAGGGAATTCAGGGTGTTGTTTTCGATCATTTTCCTGATCGTCCCTTTTTCACCGGTAAGATGTTCCTGCCCCAAAACTTCATCCAGGGTTTTGGGTCTCAATTTCTCGGCTAATGGAATATTTTGATTCAAAGTACTTTTATTTTTTTAAGATCAATATTTCAGATTTCTATGCTCTGAAACTTCTAACAAAATTAAACTAATTTTCATTTTTTTACCCTATTTTTGCATTGTTTTGAAACTAACATTCAATAAAATCATTACATTTCCTATGGTAATTTTGATAAAATTTTACCAATGGTTCATCTCGCCCTTACTTCCTAAAAATTGCCGTTACGAGCCTACATGCTCTCATTACATGATAGAGTCATTACAGGTTCATGGCATATTCAAAGGGTTCTGGCTGGGATTTAAAAGGATCTTAAGGTGTCATCCGTGGGGAGGAAGCGGCTATGACCCTGTTCCGCCAAAACACAAGCATCAATAAAAAACAAACTATTAAATCAATAGAAAAATGAGTACTACTTTTTTCAGAATTTACCTTGTCATATTTGCATTGGTTACACAATGCCTTTTTGCACAGGAATACCCTGGGGGGTTTATCTGACGGAACTTTAGATATCAATGGAAACAATACTCCAGTAAAAATCTATTCTACCACAGAATTAGGAGACCTTGCAGCGTTTCCGGACAGAGGAATTAAAGAGAACGTCCTTGTCATCCTTAACGAAGCCAATTTTGAGCCTGCTAATTACAGCTATGGCGCTTCTTCTACATTGGCAAGATTTAAGGAATCACAATACCAGTTCTTTGATAAAAACTTTAAACTGATTAATACTCCGCCTACCAAGGACAATATTGCCACTTTCAAATATGCGATAAAAGCTGCAAAACCTATCTCTGATACTGATCAAGTAGATCTTAAAACCTCTTTTAAAATCTGGGATCCTTCAAAAGGTATTCATATCTGGTTTTTTACCTTACACTTTTATAGCTTAATGTTTGTGTTTGCATTTGGTTTCGGGTATATTTTGATGACCAGAATCTTTAAAATTGACAATGTTAACCAGAAATATCTTGAACCTCTTTTTACATGGACATTGATAGGAACGATCCTTGGAGCAAGATTAGGACACGTTATTTTCTATCAGCCTGAATTATTCAAAGAAGATTTCTGGAGTGTATTTTTACCCATCAGCACCAAAAACGGAATTAAATTTACAGGATTCTCCGGATTAGCAAGCCATGGAGCAACAATTGCCTTAATTCTTACCACTCTTTACTATTCCTATAAAATCATCAAAAAAATCCTTTCTGGGTCTACGACAGATTAGGGATTGTGGTAGCTTTAGGAGGTGCATTTGTAAGAATGGGAAACTTCTTCAATTCCGAAATTGTAGGAAAACCTGCTGATCCTAACTCTCCGTTTGCTTTGCTTTTCCCGCAACAAAGCAGTGAATACGGGCTTACGGTTCCCCGTTATCCAAGCCAGTTATTTGAAGCCGCAGGATATGTTGCATTGTTTATTTTACTATGGATTCTTTATAGAAAAACGAATAAAAAATATCAGCAAGGATGGCTATTCGGTTTATTCTTCATCATTCTTTGGGCAATCAGATTCTTTGTTGAGTTCCTTAAAGAACCTCAAGGTGATGAGTTTATCCAGATCGGAGGTTTAAATACCGGCCAGGTTTTATCAATTCCATTTATGATTGCCGGGGTGATCATCATGATTATTTCCAAGAAATTTAAAATTACGCAGGCAGAAAACGAAAAACCAGAGTAATAAAAACTCTTTGTTTTAAAAATATAAAAAGGCAAATTTGTTCATTACAGATTTGCCTTTTTTACGTTTAAGCTTAATTGATAGTTTTACTTACTCTCATAGCATTCCTTCTGCTCTCCTATTTAATTCAATAAAGACATTTCCCAATTCGTTAATTACATCTGTAGGAAGCATAGACTCTTTTGAATGTTTTTCTGCTGCAAAATCAGCCGCTTTCCCATGGAGCCAGACTCCCAGGATACAAGTCTCTTTTTCAGGATACCCTTGTGCCAGAAGTGAGGTCAGAATCCCAGTCAAGATATCACCACTTCCCCCTTTGGCAAGTCCGGCATTTCCTGTCAGATTATAATAAACATTTCCTTCAGGAGTCACCACTTGTGTATGATGATCTTTTAATACAATATAAATATGGAGTTCTTTAGCTTTTTCTCTCGCTAATTCTAATCTTTCAAAAGAGTTTTGCGTCTTCCCAAACAGTCTTTCAAATTCTTTGGGATGGGGTGTTATAATAGATTTTTGAGGAATAAGCTGAAGCTTTTTCTGATCTTCAGAAATTATATTCAACGCATCAGCATCCAATATTAATGGACTTTGGTTATCTTTAAGGAAATTCGAAAGTCCTTTTTTCGTTTCTTCATGCGTTCCCAAGCCGGGGCCAATTCCTATAGTCATACCCTTCTCAATATCAAAATCCTTAATAAATTTCATTCCTCCTTCTATAAACATGGCTTCAGGACAAGAGGTTTGTAATATTTCATATCCACATTGAGGAGCCAATGTAAAGGTAAGTCCGGCACCTGTTTTCAAGGCTGATTTTGCAGCCAATACCGCAGCTCCTATCTTTCCATAACTCCCACCTGCAATCACTACCTTACCATAATTTCCTTTGTGGGCAAAATCATTCCGGGGGTAAAAAGGGTTTCCGCAAAGGAGTCATCTATTACAAAATAATCTGTTTCAGTGGATTTATTATACTCTTCATTAAGTCCAATATCCAGCATGATGACTTTTCCGGTATATTTTCCTGTTTCCGGATGGAGAAAACTTCGTTTCCAGCATTGAAAGCTAAGGGTATAATTTGCTTTTAAAACGATAAGGTCATTAGCCAAAAGCCCGTCGCCAGAAAGCCCGGATGGAGCATCAATTGAAATCTTAATGTTTTCTTTTGTATTGATCCAATTTACTAACTCTTTATCCTCATCAACCAAAGGTCTTGACAGCCCGGTTCCGAAAAGTGCATCAATAATAATCGTTTTATCATCAAAGCTATACTGCTCAACCTGATTAAAATTCCGGACAGAAATTCCGGAAATCCCGCTTAATCTTTTAAGGTTCACAGCGGCATCTTCTGAAAACCTCCCTTTAGGATCCTTAATGAATACCTCCACATCAAATCCTTTTAGATAAAGCATCCTTGCTACTGCTAATCCGTCACCGCCATTATTCCCATTTCCGCAAAACAACACAGCCTTTCTATGAACTTTACAATGATCAGATATCCAATCAGCTACAGCTATCGAGGCTCTTTCCATCAATTGAACAGAAGATATTGGCTCGTGGGAAATCGTAAATTGATCCCAGCCTCGAATTTGTTCAGCGTTGAATATTTTCATACGTACATCTGGCTTTTAAATAAATTATAAAAGATATTTCATTATGATAAAGCCCAGATAACAAAAATACGGGGAGATCATTAATGATATAAAATATAAGGATAAAGTTACAATTTCTATTAAAAAGATAATAGGAATTTAGGATAAAAGTCCACTTTTTTGGGAATAAAAAACTACAAAAAGTAGTGTTTTTTACATTTTTTAATTATATTTTTGTGTATATACTAATTAAAAAAATATAAATTATGGGATTTGTTAAGGAATTTAAAGAGTTTGCCTTTAAAGGAAATGTTCTCGATCTTGCTGTCGGTGTCATCATTGGTGCAGCATTTGGTAAAATTGTTTCATCTTTAGTGGAAGATGTTATCACCCCTTTGATCTTAAACCCTGCACTTAAAGCAGCAGGAGCAGAAAATATTGCTAAACTTACATGGAATGGTGTTGCTTATGGAAACTTCCTGTCTGCCGTGATCAGCTTCCTGTGTATTGCTATGGTTCTTTTCTTTATCATTAAAGGGGCTAATAAGGTTAACAAAAAAGAGGCACCTGCTCCTGCGGGACCTACGGATGATCAAAAGCTATTGGCTGAGATCAGAGATTTACTGAAAAGCAAAAACAATATATAATCTGTTCGTTTAACAGTTTAAAATATAAAAGCACCTTCTGCATGAAGGTGCTTTTACTTTTATCTTATTGATCAATTACTGGATCTGTAAAATGCTTGAAATCTGATCTGCCAGAGAAAGCCCGATTCTGTCTTGAGCCTCCAAAGTAGAAGCCCCTGTGTGCGGCGTCAGAGAGATTTTAGAATGATTCAGGATTTCTTTAGAAGGTGTTGGCTCATTGATGAAAACATCAAGCCCCGCAAATCTCACTTTACCGGAATCCAACGCTTCAATCAAAGCTGCTTCATCAATCACTCCACCTCTTGAACAGTTGACAATAGCTACCCCATTTTTCATGATTTCAAATTCATTCTTACCGATCATATATCCGTCTTTCTGAGCCGGAACGTGAAGGGTGATAAAATCAGAGTGCTTTAAAACTTCCTGTAAAGGTTCTGTTTCTATATCTACGTTGATGAACTGATTGTTGTAGAACTTCACTTTAATGCTTGCTTTTCCTACATTATTATCTGCAGCAACCACTCTCATCCCAAGCCCAAGAGCAATTCTTGCTACTTCCTGGCCTATTCTTCCCATTCCAACGATTCCGATGGTTTTTCCTCTCAATTCAATGCCAGCTGCGTAAGCTTTTTTTAAGACCAGCAAACTCTGTATCTCCTACCAACGGCATTTTTCTGTTGGAATCCTGAAGAAATCTGGCTCCTGAAAATAAGTGCGCAAAAACAAGTTCTGCAACCGATTCCGAAGAAGCTGCCGGTGTATTGATCACATGAATTCCTTTTTCTCTTGCATAATCTACATCAATATTATCCATCCCTACACCACCTCTTCCGATGATTTCAAGCGATGGGCAGCCATCGATAATATCTTTTCTCACCTGCGTAGCACTTCTTACCAATAAAGTACGAACTTGGTGCTCATTAATATAGTCTACTAAAAATTCCTGTGGAACTTTTGCAGTAATCACCTCGAATCCTTTTTCTGTTAATGCATCAATTCCAGATTGGTCTAGGCCGTCATTAGCTAAAACTTTCATAAATACAACTATGTTTTAAAAGTTGAAAGATTTAAAAATTAAAGGATATACTCCATTCAATTTTTAAATCTTTCGTTATATTAAATTTATTCTCCGTCTTCTTTGAACACTTCAATGGTTACTTGCTTTTCTACCAGGTCTGTAAATCTTCCCTTGTATCTTGTAGCTCTTACCAAATGATTATCAATCCAGTGATAATTTCCTCCTCTAGGTTTTCCACAAAGTACACTGTGGTATTTAAACCCGTGTTTATCTAACCAATCGATGGTAATTTGCTTCAGGTTTTCGGTTCTTGAGGTAAAGAAGCAGATCTGGTGCCCTTCATCATACCATTTATTAATAGTTTCCAAAGCATCCGGGTATGGTTCACAGGTAACCATTCTTTCTGGTTCTTCATTAGGAACATCATCCGTAATGGTTCCATCTATATCAATTAAGTAATTTTTAACTCCATCCTTAAGAATAGGACTGATGTGCTCTATGTATTCTAATTCCATCACGAAAATTTGAGTAACAAAGTTACGGTTTTTATACCTATCAGGTATATTAATTTGAGTTTAAGTTAAAAATTTACTATAAAAATCGTTATTTAATAAATAATATAAAGATTTTATTCGTAATTTGATGACTTCTAGTTAAAATTTTTCTTTTTAAATATTAGTTTATATCTTGAAATAGAAGATATTTGGAAAATCTAATGACTGCTGCATAGATTTTCAACTTGCTTTTTTATTCTCTCTCTTTATCCATTCAAAATGATAGAATGTTTAGCTAAAAATTTCCAAAATACATTTATTACACTTACATTTGTAGGAATGGAAGAATTAGTAGTTTTAGTAAATCCTGAAGATGTCGTTTTAGGCTTGATGGAGAAACAGCAGGCTCATATTAATGGTCTGTTACACCGTGCTTTTTCCGTATTTCTGTTCAACAATAAGGGCGAAATGCTTCTTCAGAAAAGAGCTTCAGGAAAATATCATTCTCCCAATCAATGGACCAATGCTGTGTGTTCACACCCAAGAATTGGGGAAACTTATCTGGCCGGAGCCCAACGAAGATTAAAAGAAGAGTTGGGAATAGAGGTGGAACTTTCAGAAAAATTTAATTTTATTTATAAAGCAAATGTAGGAGGCGGCCTTTGGGAGCATGAACTTGATTATGTTTTTGTAGGCAGCTATGAGTCTGGCTTTAATCTGAATAAAGAAGAAGTGGAAGAAGTAAGATTTATTTCTTTTGAAGATCTGAATAAGGAGATTTCTGAACATCCTAAACACTTTACAGAGTGGTTTAAAATCATCCTTGAAGAATACAAACACCATTTTTAATGATAAAAAAAATATTTCTCTTTACTGCTATCCTATCAGGAAGTTTGTCTTTTGCTCAAAAGGCTGCAACCTATGATAGTGCCAACTACTCTATCAATGTTCCTGAAGGCTGGAAATCAACCAATGACAGTGACATTATCAATATTTTCCCTACGAGTGAAATTGGTGCCATTACCATTTCCGAATACCACGACCTAGACCTTCCCAAGACTGAAACAAAAAAATTCATTCTGGCTCTTTACAAATCTGAAGATGCGGAAAAAAGGTAAAGGAAAGTAGAGGTAAAAAAGGATATACAGAATATTTCTACGAATATTTTGATGAAAAAGAAAAACTTTTCTGGGTTACAAGAGCTTTTCAAAAAGATAAAGACTTGTATCTGGTCACTATCAATTGTGGCCAGAAGTTCTGGAACGGAAACTATATGACCCTATTTAATGAGACTTTTAACAGTTTTAAAATAAAGAAATAAAAATTAAATATGAAGAAAACAGCTTTGTACGACAAACATGTTTCATTAGGAGCTAAGATCGTACCTTTCGCAGGTTTTGAAATGCCTGTACAATATTCAGGCGTAACGGAAGAGCATTTTGCAGTAAGAGAAAAAGCGGGATTGTTTGATGTTTCCCATATGGGGCAGTTTTTCATCGAAGGCCCAGGATCAAAAGATCTTTTACAATTTGTGACGACTAACAATGTAGATACTCTTGAAAACGGAAAAGCTCAGTACTCATGCCTTCCTAATGAAAAAGGGGGAATCGTGGACGACCTTATTGTTTACAAAATAGAGGATGACAAATACTTCGTAGTAGTAAATGCTTCCAATATTGACAAAGACTGGAACCATATCTCAAAATACAATACTTTCGGAGCAAAAATGACCAACGCTTCTGATGACATGTCATTACTGGCAGTTCAAGGGCCTAAAGCTACTGAAATCCTTCAAAAACTTACTGATGTAAACCTTTCTGAAATTCCTTACTATAACTTTACAGTAGGGAGTGTAGCAGGAGTACATGATGTCATCATTTCCAATACAGGATATACTGGAAGCGGAGGTTTTGAGATCTATTTCAAAAACGAAAATGCAGAACAACTATGGGATGAAGTAATGAAGGCTGGTGAAGCGGAAGGAATTATTCCTTGTGGATTGGCTGCCAGAGATACTTTAAGACTTGAAAAAGGATTCTGCTTATACGGAAACGATATTGATGATACTACTTCTCCAATTGAAGCTGGTTTAGGATGGATCACTAAATTCGATAAAGATTTTGTTTCTAAAGATACTTTCGCAAAACAGAAAGAAGAAGGGGTTACCAGAAAATTAGTAGCTTTTGAATTAACAGACAAAGGAGTTCCAAGACATGATTATCCTGTAGTAGATGCTGAAGGAAATGTAATCGGAAAAGTAACTTCAGGAACTCAGTCTCCTATGAAAAAATTGGTTTAGGTCTTGCTTATGTAGACAAGCCTCACTTCAAACTAGGATCTGAGATCTTTATTCAGGTAAGAAATAAGAATATTCCTGCAAAAGTAGTGAAAGCTCCTTTTGTATAAATACTAAAACAGATAAAAACCGCAGAAAAATCTGCGGTTTTTTATTTTATCAATTATTTTTTGGACAGAATAATATCAGATTACACCGTATCTCCTTCTCCATCCATCCATCTTCTCATCTGAACTCTATGAGCTGGTGTCTCTTCTACTCCTCCTGCTAAAACGTTTAAAATCTTATCCCAAAGATTTTTTTTCTTAGACTGGGATTCTTTTAATTCATTATAAGCGAGAAGATAGTCATGTTCATATTTACAAGCTTCATCATCCGAATAGTTCCAGGGAATATGATTAAGAATATCCATCGTTAAGAGATCAATTTCACTAGGTTCCAGTGCTTCCATCATTTTCAGTTTGAGATGATAGGTTTCAGAAATGGATAGTATTTTACCTAGTGAACTCTTGATTTCCTTCCAATTGTCATCCCATTTTTGAAGATTCTCATCTATAAAAATGGCCATTCCTATTCTTTCCAGTTCCATTAGATTATCCAATACCATTGTTTTATACTCTTCATGAGAGTACCAGATTTGTACCAGATCAGTAGCATCTTTTTTCTAAATTTTTCTTCTATTTTTCCCAAAATACCTAGAAGGGTATCAGAGTTTTCCGTCAGCTTAGACTTCTCTCTTATCCATAAATTGATAACCATGCTGTCCTTCGTTGTTGCAATCAACCTGCCACATTCTTCGATTCTTGATCTTATTTTCTGATCATTGGATTGAATTTCTTTATTGGTTGTCTTAATGTCTACAGCAAGTTTCCTTAGACTTTGCACCGCTTTAATGATCGGGTTGAGTTGTTTTTCCATCATTGAGTTGTTTTAGTTGTGTTTGAAAATGATAATTTTACCAGAATCCAATTTACAAACAATTTAACAGAATCCACTATTTCAAAATAAAATCAAAACACATTTCAATAAAAAAACACACTATTAACAAATAACAACATAAAAAAACACAAATAACACAAATATTTCAATAAAATAAATTATGTAAAGATAATTTTTTTAACCTTCATTATATATACTACCAAAAAGAGACTGCATTTCTGCAATCTCTTTTTCTTATCTGCAGTAGCAGCAAAGCGATCTATCCGGGGTACACATATCTCCTATTCCCGGATGATTTGAAACGACGCCTCCTGCTTCACCACAAAGTGTATAGCAATTGGGTACAATGACTTTTCCACCCCCTTTAATTTCTTTTAATGTTACCCTGTTAAGTTTTTGGGCTCTAAAAATGTTTTTATTCATAATACTATTTTTTGGTTATTTAAATATAAGAATAAAACTTTAAAACACTACACATCAGTATTTTAAATAAAAAAAGCTCCGCAAGCGGAGCCCAAACTTATAATTATTGAGTAAAATTATTCTTCCACTCCAAAGAATGTTCTTAAAGCCGCTATATTAGTTTTATCATTTCCTATAAAAATTTCCTTGTCTGTTATGAAGACAGGACGCTTTAGAAAGGTATAGTGATCCAGTAACAATTCTTTGAAATCTTTCTCTCCCAAAGACTTTACATCTAATCCTCTCAACTTAATCTGAGTAGATTTTTTACTGAACAAAGCCTCATATGACTTTGCCAGTTTGTGCATTTCTATTAATTCTTCTTTGGTAATAGGTTGTTTTTTAATCTCACGAAGATCCCAGTCTGTAAGATCAAATTGTGCTAAAATTTTTCTGCAGGTATCACAGGTATTCAGATAAAATACTTTCTTCATTGCTATTCTTTTCTGTTATTTGTTAAAATTCTACTTCATTATTATTTCGTCTTTCAAAAGTAGGATTTAATCTAAAACTTTCGAAATTATTAAATAACTTTATTGAAATTTTATAAAGATGCAGAACAAACCCATTACTTTTCAGTTTATTTCAGAACCCTCAGATGTTAATTATGGTGGAAATGTACACGGCGGAAGTGTTATGAAGTGGATTGATCAGGCAGGCTATGCTTGTGCTACCACCTGGAGTGGCAATTATTCAGTTACAGTGTATGTTGGTGGAATCCGTTTCTATGAACCTATAAAAATTGGAGAAGTGGTAAAAGTAGATGCTCAGGTGATCTATACCGGAAGCTCAAGTATGCATATTTCTATCAATGTCTTTTCCCGAAACCTGAAACAACCTACTTTTGATAAAAAAACCCACTGTATCATTGTTTTTGTTGCCGTAGATGAAAACGGTAAAAAGCTTCCAGTACCCAAATGGATTCCTGAAACCGAAGAGGAAAAACAGAAAGAACAGTATGCTAAACGTCTCATGGAGCTGAGAACACAGATTGAGGATGAAATGAAGCCTTTTTTATAGAAATTTTAGAGTGGAAAACTAAGATTTGAGGCGGATGCAAGATATATTTTTAGATGATGATTATTGAATGAAGAAATAGATCTCAGAATTAGGTATCTCGTTTTCGTAGGGTATACCAAATGATATAAAGATTTATCATGTTTTAAGTTTTGGCTAAAGCCAATGGATGGGTTAATTTTTAAGATGGGCTAAAGCCCATCCCTGTTGATGTTGATATCCGAATGGATAATAGTTATAGCTAATAGTTGTTTAACGGCAAAGATCTTTTATCTTTTATCTTTTATCTTTTATCTTTTATCTTTTATCTTTTATCTTTTATCTTTTATCTTTTATCTTTTATCTTTTATCTTTTATCTTTTATCTTTTATCTTTTAATCTTAATTTATATCTTTGTTCCATCAAAAGGAAATGGTGTTCTTCCTTCCCCAACCGCTTTACAAAAGCTGATGACGCCTGATTAAGAGATTATTAATGAATAACTAATCAGGATTATTATGTCAAAACATCAACGAACACTTGGTCAAAAAGCAATTTTTCATACGCAATTTTTCTTCAGAAAATTTCCGGCAATTCCTTATATTGGTAAATGGCTGCTCATCAGCATTATCATTGGAGTCTTGATAGGAAGTGCTTCTGCCGGATTTTTACAGTCTTTGGAATGGGCTACAAATTTCAGAGAAAGTCATATATGGCTGATTGCTTTACTTCCTCTTGCCGGTTTTTTAATTGGACTTTTATATTATTATTGGGGAAAGGATGTTGAAGCGGGAAATAATCTTCTGATTGACAATATTCATGATCCTAAAGGAACTATTCCGTTCAAAATGGCTCCTTTTGTTTACCTGGGAACTATTGTCACCCATTTTTTTGGAGGTTCAGCAGGACGTGAAGGAACGGCCCTTCAAATGGCAGCTGCTATTGCAGATCATTTCAGTAAACCTTTTAAGCTTGATAAGAATGAAAGAAGAATATTGATTATTTCTGCCATTGCCGCAGGGTTTGGCTCTGTTTTCGGAACACCATTAGCCGGAGCCGTTTTCGGGCTTGAAGTTTTTCTGATCGGAAGAATACGGTACAATGCAATATTCCCGGCTTTTGCATCAGCCATACTAGCAGATTGGGCGACAAACCTATGGAATGTAAAGCATACTCATTATCATATTGATTTTATTCCTAAACTAGAGCTTTTACCGATTCTCTATAGTATTTTAGCTGGAATTGCTTTTGGAATTTGTGCTGCTGCTTTCAGTAAAATCATTCATTGGGCAGGTTCTGTTTTTAAATCAAAGATCACATACCCACCGCTTCGCCCGGTTGTTGGTGGAACTATCGTTGCTCTGGCGGTCCTGCTCATGGGCACAACACGATATATTGGTCTTGGAGTTCCTGTCATTGTTGAATCTTTTGAAAAACAGCTTCCGTTGTATGATTTTGCTCTGAAAATGGTTTTTACCATCATTACCCTTTCCGCAGGCTTTAAAGGAGGGGAAGTTACTCCTTTATTCTTTATCGGAGCTACATTGGGAAGTGCATTATCATTATTTATTCCATTACCTTTTGGATTATTGGCAGGAATGGGATTTGTGGCTGTATTTGCCGGAGCAACCAATACTCCACTCGCTTGTATGCTGATGGGAATTGAATTATTTGGAGCTGAATGTGGTGTATATATTGCTATTGCCTGTGTGGTTTCTTATCTTCTTTCTGGGCATAACAGTATTTACAGTAAACAGAAAATTGGAGAAGCTAAAAACAGAAGATATGAAAGCCAACAGGACAAATCTATTTCCGAATTTCTTTAACCATCTCACCAAAACTTCTTTGAGTTTTCGCTACAAGTCAAGTGAAAGAGAGCTGTCGTGCATCAAATATGATTAACCATAAAGAGATAAAACATAGCCTCAAACACTAAGATTCTAAACCTTCGAATTTCAAAACAAGCATCAGGTATCATAAACGGACCTACTCGAAATACAACTATAATCCGTACTTTTGCGACATGTTCGATTACAGGTTAAAAGTTTTTCATACCGTAGCTTCCAGACTGAGTTTTACCAAGGCTTCTGAGGAGCTTCATATTTCACAGCCGGCAGTTACGAAGCACATCAAAGAAATTGAGGTACAGCTGAGCACCAAATTATTTGACAGAAAAGGAACTTCTATACAATTGACGCAAAGTGGCAAAATCCTGTTTGAATATGCTGAAAAGATCAGAAATATCTACCGTGATCTGGAATTTGAGATCAGTCAGATCAATCAGCAGCATAAAGGAAAACTTATTATTGGAGCCAGCACCACTGTTGCCCAATATATTTTGCCTGAAATCCTGGCCAAGTTCAACGCCTATTATAAAGACATTAAAATAGAGCTTCTGACCGGAAATACAGAAGCTATTTCTGCTCTTTTAAAAGAAGAAAAAATTGATTTGGGTATTATTGAAGGGGAATCACAATCTTCTTATTTTGATTACAAAACATTCAAACCTGATGAAATTGTTCTTGCCGCCAAATCAGACCACGCTTTAGCTCATAAAACGCTGCAAGTAAAAGATCTTTATCAGCTTAATCTTATTTTCCGTGAACAAGGCTCCGGAACTCTCGAATTTATACAAAACCGTTTAAAAGAAAAGGATATTAATATCCATGAACTGAATACCGTCATCCAATTGGGAAGCAGTGAGAGTATCAAAAATTATCTTCTTCATTCGGATTGTATGGCCTTTCTTTCTATCAGTACCATTCTGAATGAACTGAAAAATAATGTTCTTACAGTGATTGACATTAAAAACTTCAGTATTGAAAGAGATTTCCATTTTATTCTTCCCAAAGGGGAACAATCTGAATTGATAGAACTGTTTTTAAGATTTGCTGAATAATTTTTTACTATGCCAATAGATAGTTTAAATATGGAGTTTACTTATTAAAACCCACTAATTTTTTAAGTTTTGGCTAAAGCCAAATGGATGGATTACTTTTTTAGATGGGCTAAAGCCTAGTGGTGGTCGGAAGAATATCCGACCATTTTATTTTAAGTTTTAAAAACTTTATCAGGATTTCCCCCTGCCCCTATTATTAATATAGATATGGCAAGGTTCCTTATCTCCATAGCAAATCTTCTTTTGGCTGTTTTATATCCTATATTATTTGCTTTTTTATAGATGAGAATGAGCATAGCTGTAATAAGAGTCATGTAAATCATTACTTCTATACCATTTTTATTGAGTGAAAGAAGATGACTAGCATGAAGTTCCTGTTTTAGAAATCTAAAAAACACTTCAATGTCCCATCTTTTCCGATAATAATCCGCAATATCTTTTGCAGAGATTTGAAAGTCATTGGTTAGAAACCAAAATTCTTTTTCAGGTTGCTGTTTGCTGCTTACTACAACCAATCTGAAATGTGTTTCAATTTGCTCCTCCTTATTATAAGTTTTCCCTTTTTGAGTTGGGACAGGTTTTGACGAATATAACTTTACTAAACTATCTTTTATGAGTACAATTTCTCCTAAGTCGATATTCTGATCTTTTTCAATAAAAGACTTTATTTCTTCATGTTTTCTATTTTCTTTAGATCTTATAACAAAAAACACCCCTTTATCATCAAATTCTTTCATTCTTTGGGCAGAACCCAATCCTTTATCTATAATATAAATATTGGCATGTTCTTTTTCTCTTTTCACATGTTGCAATACAGCTTCAGAAAGAGCATTATCTTCTGCACAGTATTTAGGAGTATTGTAAATTTCAACTCCGCAAGGAAGCAGCCCATCAAATAAGACACTATACTTAATAAATTTCTTACCTCCGTTTTGAGCAATGCCTTCCTTTAATTTTCCAGCTGCTTCACCAATAACAGTGCTATCTGTTCTGATTAGATCATATTTTTCTCTTTCTGCCGGGTTATAGGAATCACAGAACATATTATAGATACAATCGTAGATTTCTTTAAAGTATCTTGAATCGATTTTTGAAAGCCTCTCAGAAATAGAACTGCGTCTTACAGTTTCAGTTTCATCAAGATTGAATAAAGCCTTAAATACAGGATCTTTAAATGTGTCTTCCAGTGTTCGCTGGCTTAATTTTTCATTGCTGGTAATGGCAAATAACAGAAGATAAAACATCTTTCTGCCTTGAAGTACTTTAGAATAATGATCTACTTTGGTATTGGCTGAAAGATGAGATAAGAGGGCTTCAGGAATAAAGCTTAACAACTGGGAAACTGAAATTTTGTGCTCGCTAAAAATGGACATATTAATAAGTATACTTATCAAAGATAAAACTTAAGTAACCCAAAATGAAAATCGGAAGAAAAAATCTTCCGACCATCACTAGGCTAAAGCCTATCTCTATTGATATTGATATCCGAATGGATAATAGTTATAACTAAATAGTTGTTTAACGGCAAGATCTTTTATCTTTTATCTTTTATCTTTTATCTTTTATCTTTTATCTTTTATCTTTTATCTTTTATCTTTTATCTTTTATCTTTTATCTTTTATCTTTTATCTTTTATAACTTATAGTTATCCAATATAACAAAATACAATTTACTTTATAATAACATATTGCCGAATTTTGACCCAAATTAAAAGTTCACAATATGAAAGATTTCATTCTTCATGAAACAACACGAAAAGTAATTTTCATTGGACTGTCAGTTTTATGTCTGACTCCACTTATTTCATCCCCCATTGCTCTGGCGTTAGGTTTTATTCTGGCTGTTTTTATGGGAAATCCATTTGAAAAACATTTACATCAATATATTCACCTGCTTTTACAGATCTCTATTGTCGGATTAGGTTTTGGATTAAAGCTGGATGAGGCACTTCAAGCCGGAAAAACAGGTCTGATGTTAACCGTGGTAAGTATTATTAGTGTAATGATCCTTGGCTATTTTTTAGGAAAGATTTTTAAACTTGAAAGACCCTTATCCTATCTTTTGTCTGCCGGAACTGCCATCTGTGGCGGAAGTGCTATTGCTGCAGTTGCTCCTATCATCAAGCCAAGTACAAAGCAAATTTCATTGGCATTGGCCATTGTTTTTACATTAAACTCCATTGCCCTGTTCGTTTATCCGGCTATCGGGCATCTCTTACATCTTTCTCAGGAGCAGTTTGGGCTATGGTGTGCAATCGGAATCCATGATACGAGTTCTGTAGTAGGAGCAGCCAGTAAATATGGTAATGAAGCTTTAAAAATTGCTACAACGGTTAAATTAGCCCGTGCTTTATGGATTATTCCGGTTTCCATTATTACCATGTTTATTTTTAAAAGTAAAGATTCTAAAATTAAAATTCCGTGGTTCATCGGATATTTCATTCTGGCTATTCTGCTGAATACTTATTTTCCTGTTATGAATCAATTCAGCTCTGCAATTACTTCTTTTGCAAAATCCGGACTCAACCTGACCTTGTTCTTTATTGGTTCTACCCTTTCTATACAGACCTTGAAAACGATAGGCTTTAAACCATTGCTTACCGCTGTATTGCTGTGGGTGACCATCAGTGTAGGAAGTTTACTTTACATCATTCACTAAAAGCAGCAGCACCCTTCTGAAATCAGGAGGGTGCTGCCTATTAAATGTGGAAATGTTTATTTCATATTTCAATAATTTCTTATACTTCACCGCAAGTATACACCTGCAGACAACCCATATATATTGAGCAATAGTCAGGACCTGTTACCGCACCTGAACAGCTGCATCCGCAAAGAGATAAATCCGGCTTACCACTTACTCCTCCTGTAATACTTTTAAGATCTTGTTTTTTTAGCTTTTTAGCATTTTTAAAAATGTTCATGTGATTTAGTTTTTAATTAAAAAATATAGTTTTAGTTACTTACCAAAGTTAAACAAATATTAATTACACGCAACCTATTTTAATATTTTTTTTATAAAATACTGATTACAAATAAATTAATATATTAAAAAACATAAAAAACCACCTTTATTTATTAAACAAATTAAATCTAACTGTAAAAGTAAAGTTTATGAGATGAGCTTTAACAGCCAGTAAAATCAATGCAAACAAAGCCAAAGCTGCGATCTAAGAAATGTCAATATCCTTATCTATTTTTTAAGTTTTAATAAAAAAACCTTTCGATTTCTCAAAAGGTTTTTAATAAATAATATCATTTTAATTTAACAGGTCATAACCTGCAGACATCTTTTATATTCTTTACAATACGATGGGCCTGTCACTGCGCCTGTACAGCTACAGCCACATTTCGAAAGATCCGGGGTAACTACACCACCAACACCTCCTACAATATCTTTAAGAGAATCTCTTTCCAGCTTTTTAGCATTTTTAAAAATGTTTTGTGACATGATGATTTTATTTTAATTAAACATATATTTTGTTAGTTCATTTTTAAAATTAAATAAATAAAAATTATTCATCACATAAAAAATGTTAATTAACGCAATTTCACAGATTTAAAAGTGAGTAAAATATCATTTATTCCGTAAACTCCAGATCCCTGTCGTGGGTTTCTGAAATCGTTAATGAAGAGTAAAACGCCAATCCAAATACTACTACTCCTACAATTGCAGCACTTTCTACTACTGAAAAATTACCTTTAAGAGAATCAAATCCCAGAATCATGACGGGCACCAACCCTCTTACCATATTGGGAACAGTAGTGGTAGCTGTATTTCTGATATTCGTTCCAAACTGTTCTGCTGCTAAAGTGACAAACATCGCCCAATATCCGGTACCAAAGCCCAACCATACACAGAATAAATAATATTTTGTTTCCGTATTGGTGTTTCCAAACAACATAATGCCTACCCCTACCAGAGTAAAAAGAAGCATATAAAATATAGCCATCTTACGCGATTTTAAAGCATGAGAAATAAAACCACTCATAAGATCTCCCACAGAAATACCTACATAAGCCCACATAATAGCTTTTCCGGGACTGAGATCCTTTATCCCGAATTCAGGAGCAAATTGATTGGCTAAAACAGCCAGAATCCCTATACAATACCAGGTAGGCAATCCTACAGCAATACATTTCAGATACCGTATCAATCTGTCTTTATTAGTGAAAAGGAAAGAAAGTTTCCCTTGGAAACATTTTTATGCTCAATATTTTTATAGATTCCTGACTCTGAAACACTTATTCTCAGCAGTAATAAAAGAATTCCCATTACCCCGCCAATGATGTAGGAAATATTCCATCCGCCGGCTAATTCTACTGTTAATTGAGCTACAACAGCACCCATCAATCCAAAACCGGCCACTACAGAGGTTCCGATTGCTCTCAAACTCTTCGGCAGACTTTCAGAAACCAGGGTAATTCCGGCTCCAAGCTCTCCGGCAAGACCTATTCCTGCAATAAACCTTAAAGCGGCATATTGATACACTAAATGCTCTTTTGGAAAATAAGGCAAAAAACCACAGGCAATATTTGCGAGGGAATAGACCAGAATAGAACCGAAAAGTACAGAAAGTCTTCCTTTTTTATCTCCGAACACTCCCCAGAATACACCTCCTATAAGAAGTCCAACCATCTGACAGTTCAGTATGAATGTTCCATCAGCATCCGGATTAAGCCCTAATGCTTTTAAACTGGGAATCCTTACGATCCCAAACAAGAGAAGGTCATAGATATCTACGAAATAGCCAAGAGCCGAAATAATAACGGGAATAGAGAAAATGTACTTTAGTTTTGAAGACAGTGATAGTTCTTGCATTGTTAAATTTTGATAAAAATAAAAAACCTTTCAATTTCTTGAAAGGTTTTTATAAAATATCTTGTTGTGATTATTATCTTGCAATATTCACGGCTCTTGTTTCTCTGATTACGGTTACTTTCACCTGTCCAGGGTAAGTAAGTTCATTCTGGATCTTTTCAGAGATATCGTAAGAAAGTTGAGAAGCGACTTCGTCGTTTACTTTTCCACTCTCCACCATTACTCTTAGTTCTCTACCTGCCTGAATTGCATAAGCGCTTGATACACCATCGAAGCTTAATGCCGCAGATTCAAGATCTTTTAGTCTCTGAATGTAAGATTCCAGTACTTGTCTTCTTGCTCCCGGTCTTGCTCCTGAGATCGCATCGGCAACCTGAATGATTGGAGATAATAGAGACTTCATTTCAATTTCGTCGTGGTGAGCTCCAATAGCATTCACTACTTCTGGGTTTTCACCGTATTTCTCAGCCCACTGCATTCCTAATAGAGCGTGTGGTAATTCTGATTCCTGCTCAGGAACTTTACCGATATCGTGTAAAAGACCTGCTCTCTTAGCTAATTTAACATTTAATCCTAATTCAGCAGCCATTGTTGCAGCAATATTTGCTACTTCTCTTGAGTGCTGTAATAAGTTCTGTCCATAAGAAGAACGGTATTTCATTCTACCAACGATCTTGATTAATTCAGGGTGTAATCCGTGGATTCCTAAATCAATAATCGTTCTTTTTCCTACTTCAATGATCTCTTCTTCAATTTGTTTTCTTGTCTTTTCTACAACTTCTTCAATTCTTGCCGGGTGAATTCTCCCATCAGTAACCAATCTGTGAAGTGATAATCTTGCGATCTCTCTTCTTACCGGATCGAAACATGAAAGAAGAATAGCTTCCGGAGTATCATCAACAATAATCTCAACTCCTGTTACTGCTTCTAAAGCACGGATGTTTCTACCTTCTCTACCGATAATTCTACCTTTTACTTCGTCAGATTCAATGTTGAATACTGATACTGAGTTTTCGATAGCCTGCTCGGTCCCGATTCTCTGGATCGTTTGGATAACAATCTTTCTCGCTTCGTTTTTAGCATTCAGCTGAGCTTCTTCCATGATGCTCTGAACGTGAGCCTGAGCTCTTGTTTTAGCTTCAGCTCTCATGGTTTCTACCAATTCTGCTTTAGCTTCCTCAGCGGTATAATTAGAGATTTTTTCAAGGATCTCTACTTTTTTAGTGGTAGCAATATCTAATTCCTGCTGTTTTCTGTCTAGAATTTCGTTCTTCTTAGCGTAGTCTGCAATTTGTCTGTCTAAATCTTTCTCTAATTTTGCAGTCTTACTAAGTTCGTCAGTCACTTTGTGCTCCTTATCCTTCGTTCTTTTTTCAGCTTCCTGCATTTTTTTCTCGCGGGCCTGGATATCAGCATCATGCTGTGATTTCAGTTCAAGGAATTTTTCTTTAGCCTGAAGATTCTTTTCTTTCTTTATGGATTCAGCCTGTACGTTAGCTTTTTCTATAAGGTTTTCGGCGTTTTTCTTTGCATCATCTATAATAAATTTTGCTTTAGTATTCAGAGAACTCCTGGAGAAAAACAGCCCCACAGCAGCCCCGATTACTAAACATACAACACCGACTATAACTTCTATCATAATGTATATTGAGTTTTAATTGTATTCATATCCTTTTAAAATAAAAAAAGCCTACAATAATCCAGAGATTGAGAGTAAACTCCTAATCAACACGATTTGAACTGATTTCCACTGTCTGTAATCCGGAAGACCGGCACGCCATTCAGAGGACATTTGTTCGGTAATTGTTTAGCGTTGAGTTTACCTTTAATGTGTTAGAATTATTGTAGGCAGCTTGTTCAGGAAAAAAATCTATTTCCCGATTTCATTCAACGACTGATTAATCTGTTGCAATCTCTCGTTGGTTGAATTAATATTTTTCTCGTAGTTAAGAGACACTACTTCTGCATTGGTTCCCAGTTTCAGGGCACACATTGCCAAAGCATCCTGTTTATCTCTTACATCGAAGTTCTGTTCAAAATCTTTAATCATATTCTCGATCTGCTTCCCTACCTTACGCAAAGTTTCTTCTTCTGCTGCCGGTACGTTCAGCGGATATACTCTTCCTGCAATGTTTACGGTTATTCTCCTTACCTCCATTATAATCCACTGTTTTGAAGCTGAGCAATACAGAAATCAATTTCTTTTACCAATCTGTTGATATGGTTTTTCATTAACCTATTGTGTTCAGGATTTCCTGATATTGCTGAATAAAGTTTTATATTTTTTTGTTCTTCTGCTAATACCTGATTTCTTCTTCTCTCCTCATCGTATTTCACCTTCAGCTCTTCATGCTCACTACTTAATTCTGATAACTTTTCAGTAAGATTTCTGTAATTCTTTTGCAGAGCCAAAATTTTTCTCTCTAATTCTGAAAAATTGTTTTCTAAATCTTGAAGCATTTCAGGTTTGTATATTCTAACTAGAAGCAAAAATAAAAAAATATTAACACTAACAAAAATAAATAGTCGTATATTTTGATCTCCCCACAAAAAAGGAGATGCAAAAGCATCTCCTGAGTATTTTTAATATGATAATTTCTTATTCAAATTTCAGTACAAACATTATCGCTCTGGTCTGTAATGTAGATACTGCAGAAGCCCAGTAAGGAGGTGTAGTAGCATTATCAGCCACTTTTTCATTATTCATGAAGAATGTTCCTCTGATGGCAGGCGTCAGTTTAAATTTGTTAAAATAAAACTGAATTCCCATTTCTGCAGACCATGCGAAGTTATGGGTAGTAGATCTGAAGATCTGCTGCATATTGTCATCCGTAGAACTGGAATTAGACTGTAGGTTCACTATGTAGTTCACCCCCGCAGCAACATAAGGCCTTGAATTATACCATCTTCGTCCGTGAAGCTCCAAAAGTACCGGAATGTCAACCAATGTAGATTTAATATCCCTTACTTTATCTTTTTCCTGTAAAGGGATTGGCGTGAAAGGAGGATTAGTTACAGATCCACCTGCATAATCATCATTGGATTGAGTATTAAAAGTCAGCTGTCTTTGTGCAAACTGCAGCCCCGGCTCTACTCTTACATCCAGATAATCATTCAGTCTCCATTTTGCAATAAGCCCGGCACCGAAGCTGTAACTTTCTTTGGTACTGGTAACAAGATTTTGATTATCTTTCATCCCATAGGTTGGATGTAATACGATTCGGTAGCCCAGTTTATTCCCGTTCAAATAAAAACCCCAACTGAATTTCTGCTCGTCGAAATCTTCCAACTTATCCATTCTGTTTCGGGTTCTAAATTGCGCGTTTGCAAAAACGGCAACATTTACTGAGGTTAAAACCAGTGCTTTTAATAGAAATTTATTCATAGGTTACTTTGTTGCTTTATAAATTGTGGCTATACCTAAACTTAGTTTTTTATATTCAACTTTCTTAAATCCCGTATCTAAAAGAATTTGCTTCATCTTCTCCCCCAAAAGGAAAAGCATTTACAGAATCCGGAAGGTATGTATACGCCCTATTATCTTTAGAAACCAACCTGCCTATTGCAGGCAATATATTTTTGAAATAAAACATATAAAATGGTCCCATGAAACCCTCAACCTTTGAAAACTCCAGTATATAAACACTCTTGTTATCTTTCACTACTCTTCTTAACTCTGCCAAACCTTTGGTAAGGTTCTCAAAATTCCTTACTCCAAATGCAACGGAAACAGCATCAAATCTATTGTCCTCGAAAGGTAAATTTTCTGCATCTCCTTTTTGCATGGAAATTTTGCCGTCTAATTTAAGTTTTTTTATTTTAATAACGCCAACATTGAGCATTTGTTGTGATAAATCTAAACCAACTACTTTTGAACCGGTTCCTTTTTCAATTGTAATTGCCAGATCTCCCGTTCCTGTAGCCACATCCAGTACTTCTTGCGGGTTATCATTTTTCATCCATTTCACCAATGTATTCCTCCATAAAACGTCAATTTTCATGGATAAAACATGGTTTAAAAGGTCATACTTCGGCGCAATATTGTCGAACATATCCTCTACCTGGCTTTTCTTTGTAGCCTCAGAATTGTAGGGAGTAACTTTAGTGATATCTTTTGTCAAAACTTAAAACTTGTAATATTCTTTATAATAATTTAGGAAATCCTGTTTTCTGAAGACCTTTGATCTCGATTCCACTTTCTGGACATTCTTGATCACCTTGTCATAATCTTCATCTACATTGTAATAAAAATCTTCTGTGTAAAGCTTATTGAAACGCTTTGCTCCTCCGTAGTAATCCTTTCCGTCAATCACAGTCTTGTCAAGCGCTGTCAATAACGAATCTTTTTTAAGGTTATACCCGTAGTACTGATCATTCACGTAGTAATCCTGATGCGCAATATTGAGCAGACCACGAAGTTTGTTAACTTCAAATGCAGAATCATAAAGCATTTTTTTATTCTGATCGAAAACCTGAATAGAGTTTTTTCCCTTATTCAAATCCACATGCACATACTGCCCCGCTGATATAATACCTTCAGAACCATTATTGATCTTAAAGTAATACGTGTTCGGGGTAGGATTATCTACCACATAATAATTCTTCTTGGCTAAAAAAAGGAAGTAGATCCCAAAGGCAACGATAAACGCCACACCTGCAATAAGTAAGCCTTTTAAGGATGGGTTGTTTTTCATAGATTGTAAAGTACAATTTTTGCAAATTTAATAATATTTTTAATTCTTCGTTATTAATATTAATTATTAACTTTGCATCTTTAAAAAATCATATAAACGAATGCCGAATACGATCATTATTGGCTCTGGATCTTACATTCCGAACAGAGTTATTGGTAGAGATTACTTCATGAATTCCGAGTTCTACACTGAAGACGGAGTAAAGATTGAAAAACCTGTGGAAGAGACCATTGCGAAGTTTGTAGAAATTACAGAAATCGAAAACAGGAGATTCATTGAGGATGATCTTTCCAATTCACAGATCGGTTATGAAGCCGCAAAAATTGCCCTTGAGGATGCAAAAGTAAACGGTGAAGAACTGGATTATATCATTTACGCTAGTAATTTCGGGGAAGTTACTGAGAATGGATATGCGGACTTTATGCCAACAATGGCAGCAAGAGTTAAAAATAAACTGGGAATCAAAAACAGAAAATGTGTAACATATGACATGATTTTTGGATGCCCGGGATGGGTGGAAGGTATGATTTTAGCAGACAACCTCATCAAAGCTAAAGCAGCCAAAACCATCCTTATTATCGGAGCTGAAACTTTAAGCCGTGTAACAGATCCACACGACAGAAACAGAATGATCTTTGCTGATGGAGCCGGTGCGGTAGTGGTAAAAGCAACAAATGAAGAAAATGTAGGAATTATCGCTCATAATACTATTTGCGATAACGGCCCTGAATTAAACTATCTTGAAAATCAACCTTCTATCAACAAAGAAGTAGATCAAAAACGTTTGTATGTAAGAATGTTAGGTAGAAAAATCTATGAATACGCTCTTAAAAATGTTCCTGTAGCCATCAAAGACACCATTACAGATGCTGGCCTTTCTATTGAAGACATCGATAAAATCCTTATCCACCAAGCTAATGCAAAAATGGATTACGCAATGATCGAAAGACTTCACAGACTTTATGATGTAAAAGAATATGATCACGCCATCTCTCCCATGACAATCCAAGACCTTGGAAATACATCTGTTGCAACTATTCCTACTATGTATGATTTAATAATTAAAGGAAAAATGGAGGGTCAATCGTTTAAAGAGAATGGTAACATTGTAATGACTTCGGTAGGTGCCGGAATGAACATCAATGCTATCGTTTACAGATTTCCTTAAAAATAATTTTAATTAAAAATATAAAAAGCACAAAGGAAGTCTTCTTTTGTGCTTTTTTTGAATCAGAATATGCAAAAGAATTTTCTAATTATCGCCGGAATCTTCCTATTTCTGGAAGTTTATATTTATCAGGCTGTAAGAACGCTGACCGATAATTTCTGGATAAGATCCAGCTATTGGGTAATTTCTTTACTCATATACGGAATATTCGCTTACGAAGTCACCCATTTCCAGAAGTCAGACCGAAGTACAGTGAGAGCCCAGATCATGATCTCCTTATTTCTGGTATTTATCCTTCCAAAAATATTTATTGTTTTATTCTTATTAATTGATGATCTCATCAGAATCGGAGGTTATCTGATTGGTTTCGCAAAACCTTCGGAGAATTTCTTCCCGGAAAGAAGAAAGTTCCTGAGCCTTGTTGGATTAGGAATGAGCGGTGTTCTTTCAGCTCTTTTCATAGATGGTATTACGTTTGGGAAATACAGGCATAAAGTAAGGAGAGTAAGGGTAAATTTCACCAATCTGCCAAAAAGCTTTAAAGGATATAAAATCATTCAGATCTCCGATGTTCACAGTGGAAGCTTTTCTGATCCAAGCAAATTACAACATGCTGTTGACTTAATTAACGAGCAAAAACCTGATCTCGTTTTATTTACCGGAGACATGGTGAATAATGTAGCTGATGAATTTAAACCATTTATTCCTTTATTTTCACAAATTAAGGCCAAAGATGGCAAGTTTGCCGTATTAGGAAACCATGATTACGGAGATTATGTAACCTGGAAATCACCTGCTGCTAAAAAAGAAAACCTAGATACTTTGATTGGCTATGAAAAACAGGCCGGTTTTGATATGCTGAGAAATGAACATAGAGTGATTGAGAAAAACGGAGAGAAAATATACATTCTTGGAGTTGAAAACTGGGGACTTAAACCATTCCCTCAGTTTGGTAAAATTGATGATGCTTTGAAAGGAGTACCTGATTCCGCTACAAAGATCTTAATGAGCCATGACCCCACTCACTTTGATTATGTGGTAAAAAAACACCCTAAGGACATTCACCTAACCCTTTCAGGACATACTCATGGAATGCAGTTCGGTTTAGATCTTAAAAATATAAAATGGTCACCGGTACAGTATAAATATCCAAAATGGGCTGATCTTTATGAAAGTGAAGGAAAACTACTGTATGTCAACAGAGGATTTGGAGTATTGGGATACCCAGGAAGAGTTGGAGTATTGCCGGAGATTACTCTTTTTGAGTTGAGCTAGAGGTCCGGGCTTCGGGATGTGAGTTATTAGTTGCTGGTTGTTTGGTTGCGAGTTTATTTTGTTTCGAGTTACGGATTGTTTTTGCTCCTGTTATCTACAACGTCAAACTCTCAAACTCAAAATCTCTAATCCCTTTAACCTGAAACCTACTACCTAACATCTGCCACCTAAAAAATATAATCCTTCATACGGGAAGTGGCCATTTCTTTTTCATTAATAAAAGAAAGAAAGTCCTCCAGCTTATCCTCCATTTTTCTGCCTGAAAACAATGCCCTGTAAAAAGGAATATCAAAACGGTATTTATTAAAGTCTGTAAACTGCCAGATGTTAAGATAAATCAGAACAAACTCTTCGTTCTGCAATGTCTCCATCACCATATTCTGATAATACTTCATCGGTAGAATCTGGAATACAAAATCGTTGTAAGGTAATTGACTGTAAGGAGAGATACTTTCCGGCACAATACTAAGCCCATCTTCTTCTGTAATTTCAGTATCTCTTTTCAGACGTTTGAACGGAAAAAGGATATTCGCATTATCGATATTGGAGACATAATTAAACTCCAAAAGCTTCAGATTTTCCTGCGGGATTTTTACATCTTTCTGACGAATTCCCCGGATTTGTTTTTCCAGAAGATCCTGAATATTTTTCTTGGCGTTTTCGATTTCCTCAAGACTTGAGCCTTGATTATAAAAAGCAATTTCATGCCCTTTGGATGAAATTGCTTTTATAAGATTTTGCAATTTTTCAGTGAGAGAAATCTCTACAAAAAAACTTGCTTTTGTATCATGAATATCTAAAATTCTGAGAATCGCTTTTGTATTCTCTTCTGTTATTTTCAACCTTTCATCACCGGTAATCTGGAAATCTTTTTTCGTTCCAGCTTCAATTTTTGCAATGTTAAAAGTCAATAATATCATTTAAATTAAATTTTAGATAAAAATTACAATTAATTAAAAATCAGATGTTAAATAAATAATCAATTAAAGAATTACTTTACATAATTAATTCTTAGCTAATTTTACTTTAAGATTCTTAATCATATCTTTTGACATTTCGGAAATCCCGAAATCATAAGTCAGTCCCCAATCTTTTTAGCAACAGAATCATCAATAGAAGCTGGCCATGAATCTGCAATTGCCTGTCTGAAATCTGGGTTATAATCAATACTGAAATCAGGGATTTCTTTCTTGATTTCTTCAGCCAATTCTTTTGGTGTAAATGACATTCCACCTAAATTATAAGATGAACGAACGGTCAAACTTTCCTTCGGAGCATCCATTAATTTCAGGGTAGCGTTGATCGCATCATCCATATACAACATTGGCATTCCTGTATTCTCGGAAATAAAGCTTGTATACTTTCCGTCTTCAATTGCTTTATAGAAAATCTCAACAGCATAGTCAGTTGTTCCACCACCAGCCGGAGTCTTCCAAGAGATCAATCCAGGGTATCTGATACTTCTTACATCCACTCCATATTTGTCGAAGTAATATTCACACCACTTCTCCCCTGCCATCTTAGAAATTCCGTACACTGTTGTTGGATTCAGCACTACATCCTGCCCCACCTCGTGCTTTGGAATTCCTTTCCCAAACACTGCGATAGAACTTGGCCAAAAGATCTTTTTAAGAAGCCCTTCTTTCGCCATTTCACAAAAATGAAGAAGAGGTTCAAGATTTAATTTCCAAGCGAAAATTGGCTGCTTTTCCGAAGTTCCGGATAAAAGGGAAGCAAGGTGATACACTGTAGTAATGTCATAGTCTTTTACGACCTGTCTCACTAATTGAGTATTGGTAACATCCATTCTCTCGTAATGACCCGCTGAAGTAATTCCTTCCTGCCATCTGTCCAGACCTGAAGCGACAACATTTTCCGCTCCGTGAATTTCAACAAGTCTATTGGTAAGTTCGGTACCGATTTGTCCCAAGGCACCTGTAATTAGTATTCTTTCCGTATAGGATTCCATTTTTCAGATTTTTTTAGAATTGTACAAAAGTAAAAAAACATGCCAACCATAATAATAAAGGTGAATTTAAAATGTATTCCCAAATTGCCATGAAAATTTTCTAAGTTAAATACTGAGAAAAGCGGGAAGCCTGAAGCTTGAAGAAGGAAGTTATTAAAGTCTTAAAACCCTGAAAAATCAACAATATAACCTATGAGCACCCTTACATAGGTTATAAAACCAACAGAAACTTCCAGCTCCCCTCTTCCAGCTTCCCAGCCCCCCCTCCTTACTTTCATTATTCCAAATCAAGGTTATTGATCTAATTTCCATATTTTTGTTATAAGAAAAACAATCATTATGAAGAAGATCTTAATTGCTTCGATTATATTGGCCAGCCACCTTAGCTGGGCTCAGTTTACAGATATCAATATCATAAAGGAGGTAAAGGTTAAAAATAAAGGTGTAGTGGTATCCGCACATCCACTGGCAAGTGAAGCAGGCGCAAAGATCCTGAGAATGGGCGGAAACGCCTATGATGCTATTACAGCTACTCAATATGCATTAGCAGTAGTGTATCCGCAGGCAGGAAACATTGGTGGTGGCGGGTTTCTGGTAGGGGTAAAAAATAATGGTGAAAAATTCACTTTAGATTACCGGGAAACAGCTCCTAAAAAAGCTTCCAGAGACATGTATCTTGATAAAAACGGTAAAGCCAACACTGATTTATCTCAAAACGGACGCCTGGCAGTAGGTATTCCCGGTAGTGTTGCAGGGTTCTTTGCTACGCTCAAATACTGTAAACTTCCAATGGAAAAAATCATTCAGCCCGCTATTGATCTTGCTGAACAGGGATTTGCGATTACTGAACAGGAAGCTGATATGCTTAACAACAATAAGGAACATTTCAAGAAACATAATAAATCTGCTATTATTTTCGTGAAGGATGCTCCGTGGAAAGCTGGCGATCTTTTAATACAGAAAGATCTGGCAGAAACTTTAAAATTGATCCAAAAACTAGGCGCAAAAGGATTCTATGAAGGCAAAACAGCAGACCTTCTTATTTCTGAAATGAAAAAAGGAAACGGAATCATTACGCTGGAAGACCTTAAAAATTATAAGGTTGCAGAAAGAAAAGCCCTGGAGTTTGAGTATAAAGGAAACAATGTGGTATCAATGCCATTACCTTCCAGTGGAGGGTTACTTCTTGCTCAGATGCTAAGAATGGCAAGCTTTGAAAATCTTGAAAAATATCAGCAAAACTCAGCACAGGCTGTCCAGATCATGACAGAGGCGGAAAGAAGAGCTTTTGCAGACAGAGCAGAATATATGGGTGACCCTGATTTTATTCAGGATAAAACTTCTTATTTGATCTCCGACGAATATTTAAAAGGCAGATGGAAAAGCTTCAGTTTTGATAAGGCTACTCCAAGTTCAGAAGTGGGAAAAATCATAGAACAACCTAAAGAATCTACCCAAACGACTCACATCTCAGTGCTTGATAAGGATGGAAATGCCGCATCTGTAACTACTACCCTGAACGGATATTACGGAAGTAAGGTTTTGGTTTCCGGAGCAGGATTCTTCTTAAATAATGAAATGGATGATTTTTCCATCAAACCAGGAGTTCCGAATATGTTTGGAGCAGTAGGTGGAGAAGCCAATGCTATTCAGCCGAATAAAAGAATGCTTTCTTCCATGACTCCTACCATTCTGCTTAAAAACGGAAAACCTTATATGGTAGTGGGAACTCCGGGAGGAACTACCATTCCGACCTCTGTATACCAATCTATCGTTAATGTAGTTGATTTCAAGCAAAATGCAAATATTGCAGTTAATGCTCCTAAATTCCATCATCAGTGGTTACCAGAAACCATAAAAGTGGAAAATAATTTCCCGGAAAGCACTATTGCTGAGCTGAAAAAGAAAAATTACACCTTCGAAAAGGTAAAACAGATCGGAAAAACAGAAGTGATCGTCCTTGATGAAAACGGAAATATCCATGCTGTGGCGGACGGACGTGGAGACGATTCTGTAGCAGTAGAATAGATACTTACCTTGCAAGTCCTATAACTTCGGCTTCATTCTGTACACGATTTTATCTGCAGAATGAAGCCGAAGTCTTTTTTACCCCCCTCTAAACCTAAAGCAACAGATTAATTTCCATGACTTTTGTCAGTTTTTAAGATGAAATTTCTTAATTTTCGCCCTTAAAAAAACAAAACGACTGTTCATTGAAAGCAAAAAAAAATATACAATCAGCTTTATTTTCAGGTGATCATTGCAATAACTGCAGGTATTCTCCTTGGAAACTTTTACCCCGAACTGGGAGAAAAAATGAAGCCTTTAGGGGACGGCTTTATCAAATTGGTAAAAATGATCATTGCCCCGGTCATTTTCATAACACTTACTCTGGGAATTGCCCACATGACTGATCTAAAAAAGGTAGGAAGAATTGCCGTAAAAGCCATGATTTATTTCTTCACCTTCTCTACCCTGGCTCTTATCATTGGTTTGGTAGTTGGAAATCTCTTACAGCCAGGCCATGGTTTAAATATTGATCCTTCTACTCTTACCGGAAATGTATCAGAATATCAGGAGAAAGCTCACGAGTCTACGCTGACAGGATTCATTATGAATATAATTCCTGAAACACTTTTCAGTCCATTGGTAGGTGACAATATTCTTCAGGTACTTCTTGTTGCAATTTTAATGGGAGTTGCATTGGTTTTAACAAAGGAAAAAAGTCAGAAAGTAACCGGTTTTCTTCAGGATTTGTCTGCTCCTATATTCAAGATTGTTCATATTCTGATGAAGCTTGCGCCAATAGGTGCTTTTGGTGCTATGGCATTTACCATAGGAAAATATGGTCTTCATTCTGTACTGAATCTTATATTCCTTGTTGCTACATTCTATATTACCTCTTTTCTTTTTGTTGTTTTAGTATTAGGAGCAGTAGCCTGGTATAATGGATTCAGCATTTTTAAACTGTTATTTTACCTTAAAGAAGAGCTTCTTTTAGTGTTAGGAACCAGTTCTTCAGAATCTGCACTTCCGGGAATTATGGAGAAAATGGAAAAAGCTGGCTGTTCGCGAACCATAGTTGGGCTTGTAGTTCCTACCGGATATTCTTTTAACCTTGATGGCACTAATATTTATATGACTCTCGCCTCTCTGTTTATAGCTCAAGCCCTCAATATTCATCTTCCTATTGAAAAGCAACTCATGCTTCTTTTGGTGGCAATGTTGAGTTCAAAAGGTGCAGCAGGTGTTACTGGTGCAGGTTTCGTAACATTGGCAGCAACTTTAGCAGTAGTTCCGGAAATTCCAATTGCGGGAATGACCTTAATTCTTGGAATTGATAAATTTATGAGTGAATGCCGTGCCTTAACAAATGTTATCGGGAACTCTGTAGCCACTGTAGTAGTAGCTAATTGGGAGAAACAACTGGATAAGGAACAGCTAAAATATTGTCTGGATAATCCTCATGTGATTGAGAAACAACTGGAGCAGTAATCTTGACAATAATGAATGTCAGTGATCAATTTTGCTTTGCAAGTGAATAGTGAATAAAAAGTGTATACTCTACATTCAGTAAATCTTGAACCTTATATCAAAATATTCAAGCTAGCTGGCTGTACTTTTACATGGATTGGTGATTCTATTTTATTAAATTCTCCATCCAAGTGCCAGTTTTTGGTATTGACTTTAAATGAAATTTCTGAAACAGGAAGATATGTGACGTATTCATCATCTTTTAATCTCTTGGTAAACATTCTGAAAGCAAACAATGCGGAATAAGTCAGTGGGAATTTTTTTCACCAATACCATATCTACCAATCCATCACTTTTGCTTGCTTGCGGTGCAATATAGGCGTTATTCCCAAATTGGCGGGTATTGGCAATATTCAGCATCAGGTATCTTCCATTGTACTGTTTGTATTCTTCATCAAAAAAAGTAACCTTGATAGGTCTATAGTTGAAGAACGTTTTCAATGAAACTTTGATATAGTTTTTGAAACCGCGACTGGTTTTTTCAAACTCTTTAACTACTTTTCCGTCAAATCCTGTTCCTGAAACATTGATGGAAAGTCTTTCGTTAACCGTAAAAGTATCAATTTTCCTGGACTGCTTAGCCTTTATTTTTTCTAAAAGCTCGTCCAGATTCTTACTGAAACGGGTTTCATTGGAAAATCCATTTCCTGAGCCTGCCGGAAAGATTGCCAATATTTTATCTGTAGAAATCAAATTCTTAGCTACGGTGGAAATAGTTCCATCGCCTCCGATTGCAACAAAAATATCTACCTCATTAAAATGTGTTTTGATAAATTCGTCTGTTCCGGGAATAGATTCGGAGACATAATACAAAGGATTACCGACCTTATTTTTAAGTTCATTCAAAAACGGCTGATAATTCTTTTTGGCCGAAAAAGGATTGATGATAAAAGCTACTTTTTCCATTACCGCAAAAATAGAAAATGCTTCCTGAACCCGGAAGCATTAAGTTATTTAATTTTCATTCTTTCTTTAAATTCTGCATTTAAAGTCCCTTTCAGCTCTTCCCATGAAATAGGAATCGTGATATCTCCTGCTGCAAATGCCGCAATTTCATAGGGACTGTAGTGAAAATACAGATTTTTATCATCAAAATAGAAGTTGTCTGAAGCAGGAATCTTTTCAACCAACAACATTTCAGAATTTTTTACACTTCCGTCCCCATCCATTGTCCCGCTGTTGATATTATCTATATTTTTCATCAACATGGCTTCAAGTTTACTTTTTGGGGTAGAGGTAATATCCTTTAGTTCTAGTTTTTTATTGTTTTTAAGATCAAAGATCCTCTCAGAAAACCCATAATTATCATGCGCTCCTCCTTCATAGCCGCTTCCTGTATACTGAATATGAAGATATCCATTGGTATTGGATACAAGATTCATATGAGAACTTGAGTACCAATCCTGAGCATACGTAATGTCTGAGGCCCAATCTTTACTATCATTTTTTACAGAGCTGAAATAATTATTCTTTTCACTCTCCAGATAAGCTTGCAATCCGGCCTTGGAAAAATCTTTTATTTTATCATTCTGAAAATAGATACTATCTAGCAGCGTTTTATCTTTTATGGTAGGAAATACCAATAATTTGGAGGTATAGGCAAGTTTTAATGAATCCGTAATTTTTGTAGAATCTTTTACTATTACTGAATCTACCGCAAATTCTTCAGGCTTTTTATTTTCCGTTTTCTCTGTTGATGTTTCTGCTGTTTCATTTTTCTTACAGGCAGTAAAAACAAAGAATGAAGAAAGTGCAAGAACGGCAATCGTATTTTTCATAATTTTAATTTTTGATATTTAATACAAAAACCATTCAAAAGATGAATGGTTTTAAAAAATTTATTCAAAAAAATAAAATTACGCTTACAAACAACGCACAATTATTTCTTTACTAAGCTGATAACCTGATTTTCATGTTTGGAAGCAACGTTCCAGATTTGTTTGAATGCCGGGTAATATTCTTTTGGATAATCGGCACTGGACACTTTTGTAGTGGAAGTTATTTCGAGTTTATTTCCTTTTTGTTCGATGTTGTAACTGTATGCAATCTCCTTATCTTCTGTTACAATTTTTTTGTTCTTTGGCATTTCTTCAATGATATATCCTTCAGGAATTTCAAGGGTCACTTTTTTAACTTTTGTAGTAGGTGCACCAAAATCAATAGGATACTTTCGAGCTTCTGTCTGATCAAATTCATTAGAAGTCTTGCTTAAAAATAGCATTGGATTAATGATTAGCTTCTTTCCTACTCTATCTATTAAGTTGGATGATGAAAATTTCATCGTACTTTCAAACGCTCCATTATCTAATACTTTAGAATCAATTCCTGTAAAATCTATCGAATAATTTTCTTTATACTGTTTTTTATATTTTTCAGGATTTTCATCATAGCTATCTTTTACATACATGGCAAAGGTTCCTGTATCTTTATCGGAATAAGATCCGGAAATACTGCCATCATCGTTAAGTTTAGCATCCACTGTCAGAAATGTACTGCTTTGCTTCATATTCTGCAGCTGGATCTGTACAGCCTTTGTTTTAGTTAACAAAATCCCATACTGATTCCAGTCTCTCAAAGGAAGTTCGTCCATAGAAGATTGTTTGGAAGTAGCATCATAAGTATGATAGTTCCCACTTATATCTACTGATGCCAGCACATTATTCATATTGGAAACATTAGGGGAAGCCAGATTAATCAATCCGTTATCGACCGTAGAGATCACCATCGGATCTGCTTTTAGACCTGCCTCACGGAGAAGCATGACAAGGAAAAGATTAATTTCTGCAGAGTTTCCTGTTTTAGTCTCCAGCATCTTTTTGATTCCATCATCAGTGTAAATTCCCCTTCCTTTATTCCATGTAAATGTTTTTTGAACATAAGAAAATATAGCATTGGCTTTTTCAAAATCAGATTTCATTTCCAAAACACCTGCCGGCATATTATCCTTTGCCAATCTCGTTTTCTTTAATTCATCACCAAACCCCTCACTTTCATAAAGACTTTTACTGATCTGATCCCAAGAGGAAGAATACAGCTTAAGCTCTCTAAAATAGGTAGAATGAAGCTCTGCACTTATTTTTGTTCTAAAGTTTCTGTCATTTCTAACAAATTTTTCCGGTTTGAATCCTTTTACGTTTTCAAATCCAAATCTATATACTTTGTATTGTCCACTTGCAAAACTTTTCTCTTCCACCATTCTATACTTAGGCATCAGACTTCCTGTATAGTTAATATTATACGAAATACTAATGGGTGCATCAAATACATACTCTGTATAAAGAGATGGCGTATCTGTTTCAATTAAAACCTCCGGAATCATGTATATAAATGGTGATAGTATTTCATATTGATATTCGATTACTGAGCCATTTTTTACATTAGGAAAGGCAAACTTATTGACATTTACATATTTACTTTCCTTACTTTTATATTGTGAGCTTTTCTCAACTTTTAAAGGAATGGTTTTTCCATCTTCCAGATTGTAGGTGAAAGCCTTAAACTTCCCCAATGTTTCTCTGGATGTACTTGTCTGATAAAGGGGAATTTCCAGATTCAGCCAATCTTCAGCCTTATCTTTGTCGTAGATTTTTACTCTGTAAAAGTATTTTTTAGCAAACTCTCCTGAGCCGGCATCCACTATAAAATGGACAGATTTATACAAAATTTCCGCAGGGGCATTTTCATCTAATAATGATTTAGGCTTCGAAAGATCTGCATCAGAAAATTTTGGAGGGTCCAAGAACTCATGCTTCTGAGCCTTAAGCATCATTACATTTGCTGAACATATCAGTACTAATATTATTTTTTTCATCTTTATATTTTTGTGATTAAAATTTTTGAATTATCCATGTTTATGATCTTTTTCCTGAACCCTACATAATCATTGTATCTCTCTTTGGGGAAAGTTCCTTTATTGATCAGCATTTTTCGGGTCACTTTTATTCCGTCACCATTTTTAACAAAACTTAGCTTATAATTGCCAAATTCGGAGTTTATATTGACATCATCAGGGGTTTCATCAGTTTTATAACCTTTAGGTATAATAAAACTGATTTCATATTCATCCTCAAAAGACTGTCTGACCTCAAAAGGAAGTTCGCGGTTTTCATCTGTTTTGTAAACACCATCTGACGAAATAGGAACAGCTCTGAAAATGAGACTATTTCCTGCATTCTTGCAATAATTATGGGTTTTAAAATCTAAATCATAGGTAATGACAGCTTTATCTTTATCATTGACAAAGTTTTTCATTTCAACTTTTTCAAAGTTTAAAACATCAAACCTTTTTTTAATGGCATCATTCTTTTCTTTTGGATTAAGATTTGCCAAACCTAGGTTATAATCGTATTGATTTCCTGTGTAGAAAAAATTCCCTTCACCGGTAATACTGTTATCTTCACCAATCTTTATTTTCAGATTTTGTTTTTCTCTATTTTGATCTGCCGAATAGGTAGGAGTATTAATCAATTCTATCCCGTTTTTCTTTACAGAAAGCACATTCCTATCTGTGGTACTAGATCCTAAATGATTAAATGCTATCTGTTGTGATGTATTTTCAAGCCAGATATTTCCATTTTCTGTAGGTATCATTAAAATAGCATGGTTCCCGCCCATTTTAGGAAAGTCGGGATCAAAAGAAACCTGAGAAGGTCCTGAATTGATCACGCAATAATAGGAAGGTATTCCTGCTTCATTCAACAAGGTTTTCATATAATTGGTAAGACCTTTACAATCACCATATCCTTTTTGTGCACTTCATCCGGCATCATAGGAAGCCAGCCGCCAATTCCCAATCCTACATAGATGTATCTGGTTTTGGTCTGCATGTACTGATAAATTTTCTTTACCTTTTCTTCTACAGAACCCTGAAGTTGTAAAGCAGCAACTTCAGCCTTAATTTCAGGAGTAGATACAGCTGCTGGTTCAATCAAATTATTATAATACCAAGTACCAAAATCTGTCCAGTTATTTAAAGTACCTTGTTTTCCAGCAAGGTTGAACTTTTTAAGAGCAAAACTTACTTTGGGTAATATTTTAACTGGCTCCGGAATCATTGAAACATCATCTATTGCCGGAACATTTTTATAAGAATATGTTTTTTCATTTCCAGTCCCTCCTTCAATTACGGAAGCATAATTATATTTAGAAGGATAAACTTTAGTTCGTAGATCAATTCCTGAGGTATTGACAATTTTCATCTGTGATTCTTCCAAAGATGTATTGGTTGAATAAAATGGTAGGAAATCAGGAATAAAAATAGTGTTCTTATCTTCAGACTGATATGAAAAATCAATGGTATAAGGATATTGAACTGAATTATATAATAGGACCATTACCCTGTTATCAGAATAAAAGACTCCTTGTGTATTATTGGCAAAATCACTGAAATCTGATTTGGAATAACTTTTTATCTTCTTTCCAAATTCATCATAAATGATCACCTTCACATCAGAAATACTTCTTGCTTTATCATAAGGAATATAAGCAATAGCTTTTTCACTGCCATCTTTATTTAAAACTGTGGTTACAGTGTTGTATTGGTATTTTATTTCATCAATTTTATTAATCTGAACTGTTGTTAGATCTTTTCTGATGACTGCATTAGCATTTTTCTTTAAATTTTCTGGAATTGAAGATACCGGATAGATTTGGGCAAAGTATAGTGAGGCTGTAGACAATGCCCCAAGAAATAATATTTTCATCATGATTATTACAATTGGACAAAAATAATAAAATCTTAACAAATGTTAAATAAAACTTAAAAAAATAGCATTTAAAAAAGCAATCCTATTCTATAATCAATCTACCAATCTAATTTACAATATTTTATAAATTAAAATTCCCGGATTAATGAAATAATAAAGACTCCACTATGTGGAGCCTTAGTTAATATTTAAAAGCACTATCCTAAATCTACCTTAATATAAGGCTCTAAATAATCAAAAGTTATATTCTATACAAACAAAAATGACGGTTTGAATGTATATTCCTTTTCAATCATTTTAAGATTAAAATAGGGAAATGAAACGGCAGGTTTCATATTGTCTGTATTACCAAAATTAAGATAAATAGCTATTAGTGTAATTCAAAATCTATAGAATTAATTAAACAGAAGAGTACAATTAATTCTACACGCCATTCTAATATCAAATAAAAAGACTCCATTTCTGAAGTCTTTTCTATTTTATTTTAATCGTTCGGAATTCTTTTACTGTCATAAGTATCACTTCCAAGTCCCAAGACCGGAATAAAAATGAATCCAAGGAAAAATAGTAAGATCGTGTAGAGAGGAGTTTCTTTTCCAAAACCCTTAGCCAATCTGTCATTGACAACCCACATTGCATATAACTGAACTAACGGAATGCAAAATAAAATAATCCACCATATTGGTTTTTTTACAATATCCAGTAATACTATAATATTATATATGGGAACAAAAGCTGCCCAGGCATCTTCCCTGCCCGCCTTTTTAAAAATTTTGAACATACAATATCCATAAAACAGATATACGAGTAAACTCATGAACATTGTTCCAATCCCTAATCCTGCAGCGGCTGCACCTGAAACCGCATCTGCCCCGTTGTAGGGGTCTGTTTGTAAAAGAGTTAACATATTATTATTTTTTATTGGTTTATCCAAATATAAAAAAAGCTTCTAAATAATTAGAAGCTTTTTTTGATATTTTAAAAACGATTATGCATCAATCTTTGCATATTTCGCATTTTTCTCGATAAACTCTCGTCTTGGCGGAACTTCATCTCCCATCAACATTGAGAAAACACTATCTGCCTCTACTGCATTATCAATCGTTACTTGTTTCAGAATTCTGTGTTCAGGATTTAGAGTTGTTTCCCAAAGCTGCTCTGGATTCATTTCTCCAAGACCTTTGTAACGTTGTACTTCAACTCCTTTCCCATCCGGAGACATCTCCAAAGTAAATTCCTCACGCTCTTTCTCGTTGTAAGCATATACTTTTTTGTTCCCTCTCTTTAATAGATATAAAGGTGGCTGAGCAATATAGATATATCCGTTTTCAATAAGTTCCTTCATATATCTGAAGAAGAAAGTAAGAATCAAGGTAGAAATGTGAGATCCATCGATATCGGCATCGGTCATGATAACGATTTTATGGTATCTTAACTTAGCCATATTCAATGCCTTGCTATCTTCTTCTGTACCTACAGAAACTCCAAGAGCAGTATAGATATTTCTAATCTCTTCGTTATCATATACTTTGTGAAGCATTGATTTCTCTACGTTCAAAATTTTACCTCTTAATGGAAGAATAGCCTGGAAGTGTCTGTCACGCCCTTGTTTAGCTGTTCCACCTGCGGAATCTCCCTCTACAAGGAAGATTTCAGATTCTGCCGGATCTTTAGATGAACAGTCAGATAGCTTCCCAGGAAGTCCTGAACCTCCCATTGGAGATTTCCTCTGAACCATTTCACGAGCTTTCTTAGCTGCCTGTCTTGCTTTTGCCGCTAAAACAACTTTCTGAACGATCTGTTTTGCTTCATTAGGGTTTTCTTCTAGGAAATTCGTTAACATTTCCCCTACAATTTTATCTACAGCACCGGAAACTTCAGAGTTACCTAATTTAGTTTTCGTCTGCCCTTCAAATTGAGGTTCCATTACCTTTACTGAAATTACAGCTGTTAATCCCTCACGGAAGTCATCTCCTGTAATTTCCACTTTTTCTTTTTGTGGAATCCCTAAATCATCTGCATATTTCTTAAGGGTTCTTGTTAAAGCACGTCTGAAACCTGCTAAGTGAGTTCCCCCTCATGAGTGTTGATATTGTTTACATATGAGTGAAGGTTCTCGTTGAAAGAAGTATTGTAACGCATGGCTACTTCTACAGGAATATTATCTCTCTCTCCTTCCATGAAAATCACGTGTTCCATAATAGATTCACGGTTACCATCGATATAAGCAACGAATTCCTTTAATCCTCCTTCAGAATGAAAAACTTCTGACCTGAAAGATCCGTCTTCCAATTTTTCTCTTTCATCGGTAAGGGTAATCGTAATCCCTTTATTAAGATAAGAAAGTTCTCTTAAACGGGTTGCTAAAGTATCGTAGTTGTAAACTAATTCTGTAAAAATAGTATCATCCGGTTGGAAAAATTGTTTAGTTCCTCTTTTGTCACTGTTTCCAATTTCCTCAACTCCAGTTTGAGCTTTTCCTTTTGAATAGATCTGTTGGTAAACATTCCCGTCTCTGTAAACAGTTGTGATCATTTCGTTGGAAAGTGCATTCACACACGATACCCCAACTCCGTGAAGACCTCCTGAAACTTTATAAGAATCTTTATCGAACTTACCACCAGCTCCAATTTTCGTCATTACAACTTCAAGAGCAGATTTTTGTTCTTTTTCGTGGAAGTCAACCGGAATACCTCTACCGTTATCACTAACCTCGATTCCGTTTCCTTCTTTAATGGCAACAAAGATTGTGTCGCAGAATCCTGCCAATGCCTCATCGATAGAGTTATCTACTACCTCATAAACCAAATGATGGAGACCTCTTAATCCCACATCACCAATGTACATTGAAGGACGCATACGTACGTGCTCCATTCCTTCCAATGCCTGAATACTACTAGCTGTATATTGTTTTTGACTCATATTAAATATTAAAAATCTTGCTACATGCAAAGACTTACAAATATCGTGATTTTTTTCGAGGTATGAAAGTTAAAAAGTGTCAAAAAAATGTAGAGTTTTCTTTGGAAAAGCATAAAGAATAGCCAACCAATAAAAGATTCAAAATTAAAATGTATTCCTGAAATATCAACTGTTTTAAATCATACTCTACATCAATAATTTATGCGTAAATTTATTTACTGAAAAGTTGATATTATGGATGATTTTATAGCTGCCCGCGCCCAAATGGCGCTTTCTCTGGGCTTCCATATCATATTCTCCTGTGTGGGAATGGTAATGCCTTTCTTAATGGCATTTGCCCATTGGAAGTACCTAAAAACCAATAATGAAGTATATAAAGGACTCACCAAAGCCTGGAGTAAAGGGGTTGCAATTTTATTTGCTACCGGAGCTGTTTCTGGGACTATGCTTTCTTTTGAATTGGGACTTTTATGGCCCGGATTTATGAAGCATGCGGGTCCTATCTTTGGAATGCCCTTCTCATTGGAAGGAACGGCTTTCTTTATTGAGGCCATTGCCATTGGGTTCTTTTTATATGGATGGGACAGGTTCAATAAATGGTTCCACTGGTTCTGCGGATTTCTTGTAGGAGTAAGTGGATTGGCTTCCGGTATTTTAGTAGTAGCCGCTAATGCATGGATGAACTCTCCTACCGGTTTTGATTATATTAACGGACAATACCTTAATATAGATCCTATTAAAGCGATGTTCAATGATGCATGGTTTCCACAGGCTCTTCACATGACTGTTGCAGCTTTTTGCGCCACAGGGTTTGCAGTAGCCGGAGTGCACGCTTTTTTAATTATGCGGAAAAAGAATGTAGAATTTCATACCAAAGCATTCAGAATCGCTGTAGGATTTGCCTTAATTGGAGCATTTGGAGCTCCTCTAAGCGGTGATGTGGCAGCAAAATCTGTTGCTGAAAGACAACCTATCAAGTTGGCAGCTATGGAAGCCCACTTTGAAACGGAAAAAGGAGCCTCTTTTGTTATTGGCGGAATTCCTGATGAAGAAAAAGAAGAGATAAAATATGCAATCAAAATACCCAAAGTTTTAAGCTTTTTGGTAAGCAATGATTTCAATTCCGAAGTAAAAGGACTTAAAGATTTCCCTAAAGATGAATGGCCTCCGATAGCTGTCACTCATTACGCTTTTCAGATTATGATTTTCTTTGGAGTGGTAATGATCTGTATTGGAGCTGTATATCTGTATGCTTTCTTCTTTAAAAAGGAATGGCTGACTAAAAACTGGCTATTAAAAACATTTCTGATTGCTACCCCTTTCGGATATATTGCTCTGGAAGCAGGGTGGACCGTTACTGAAGTAGGAAGACAGCCATGGATTATTTATGGAGTGATGAGAACAATAGATGCTGTAACCCCTATGCCGGGAATTCAGTACTCATTCTACTTTTTTACCGCAATCTTTATATCATTATCATTGATTCTGGTATTCCTTTTAAGAAGACAGGTCCAGATGGTACCGAAGCTTTACGACCCAACAGACCCACAGTTTAACGATAAAAACAAAAAATCATGATCTACATTGTTATAGGCTTTCTCTGGCTTTCCATCTGCCTTTATATTATCTTGGGTGGTGCTGACTTCGGAGCAGGTATCGTAGAGATGTTCACCAATAAAAAAGCCCGTCATAAAACACATGAGATTATGTACGAGTCTATTGCTCCTGTTTGGGAAGCCAATCACATGTGGTTAATTATTGCAATTGTGATCCTTTTTGTAGGATTTCCTGAGATTTACACCACCATGTCTACCTATCTTCATATTCCTTTGGTCTTGATGCTTGTAGGAATTATTGCAAGAGGAACAGCTTTTACCTTCAGACATTATGATGCGGTAAAGGATAACTGGCAGGTTTTATATACTCAGATATTCTATTATGCCAGTCTTTTAACCCCTTTTTTCCTTGGACTAATAGCAGCCGCAACTGTTTCATATTCTATCAATCCTGATGCAAAGACCTTCCTTGATCTTTATATTTACAGCTGGTTGAACTGGTTCGGAGTTTCTGTAGGATTATTCACAGTAGCACTTTGTGCCTATCTGGCTTCTATCTTTTCATTAAGAGAAACACGTGGGAAAGAAGAATTACTGCTGATGATCAGAAAATCTAAACAAACAATGATCTTTGTTGTCATTACAGGAATTCTTGTATTCGCTACAGCCTACCTTTCTGATATTCCTCTTTTGATGTGGGTGTTTTCAAAACCTTTAGGCATTATGGCTATCGCTTTTGCTACAGTGGCTTTATTGCTTATTTTAAGAGCCCTGAATACCCAAAAATTACTTCCTGTGAGAGCTTTGGCAGGATTTCAAATGGTAATGATCCTTGTAGCAGCCACCTATCAGCATAATCCGGATATTATCTTATTAGGCAACGGGCAGCATCTTTCATTGTTAGAGCATATGGCACCGCCTAAAACTATTTCTGCATTGGGCTGGGCATTGATGCTGGGGTCATTATTTATTCTTCCGTTTTTGTTTTATCTGATGGCTTCATTCAGTAAGTTGAGAAAGTAAATATGCAGAGCTATAAGGACAAAACAGAGCTTATTGAAGAGATCAGGACAAGATTCCGTCTTTATGATCAGGAGTTTGATGATATTCAAGAACATGAAAAAGATCTGCTAAAACCAGGAGTTGATAAAACGCCGTCTCAAAATATATCCTACCAGATTGGATGGACTCAACTTTTGCTGCAATGGGAAGCTGATGAAAAGAAAGGAATTGAGGTAAAAACTCCTACTCCAGAATACAAATGGAATAATTTAAAAGGATTATATCAATCTTTCTATGAACAATATAGTTCTTATAGTTTAGCAGAACAAAGAGGGTTATTACAAAAACAGGTCAATGAAATTATTGAATGGATTGAAAAGCTTGATGATAAAATCTTATTTGAATCCGAACAGAGAAAATGGGCGATAACACCTGCCAAATGGCCTATTTGGAAATGGATTCATATCAATACGGTTGCTCCTTTTAAGAATTTCAGGACACAGTTAAGAAAATGGAAAAAAGAAACCGGTACAGAATAGTTCTGTACCGGTTTTTATTATTATGTTGTATAAAACTATGCCAGTTTCATCAATAAATTTTCATCAATCTTCTCTACTTTTACAATATTATTCTTCGTTAAAGTCTTAGAAGCTTTATCCCACTTTTTACCGGATAACTGGCTTCTTTGCTTTACTTCAGCCAAAGCTATTGGTTCTTCCTGAGAATTAAGGATTTCAAGGATTACTTTTTCGTCTTCTCCCAGTTCAATTTGAGGAACCGTTTTCTCCGGTCTCATCTGAGGGAAGAATAATACTTCCTGGATAGAAGCATTGTTCGTTAAGAACATGATTAATCTATCCATACCAATTCCCTAATCCTGAAGTTGGTGGCATACCGTATTCAAGGGCTCTTAAGAAGTCCTGATCGATGAACATTGCTTCATCATCACCTCTTTCAGATAATGCCATCTGAGCTTCAAAACGCTCTCTCTGATCAATTGGGTCATTAAGCTCTGAATAAGCGTTTGCGATTTCTTTACCACAAACCATTAATTCAAAACGTTCAGTTAAACCTTCTTTACTTCTATGTTTTTTAGTCAATGGAGACATTTCAACAGGATAATCTGTAATGAAAGTCGGCTGGATGAAGTTTCCTTCACACTTCTCACCGAAGATCTCATCAATTAATTTTCCTTTACCCATTGTTTCATTCACCTCAATTCCGATAGACTTAGCAAAATCGAATAATTCTTTCTCTGTTTTTCCAGTAATATCGAAACCTGTGAACTTCAGGATTGCTTCAGTCATAGAAACTCTTGGATAAGGTGCTTTGAAATCTACCTGATGCTCACCAAATGTAGCTGTTGTAGTTCCGTTTACCTGCATAGCACAGAATTCCAATAGTTTTTCTGTGAAATCCATCATCCAGTTGTAGTCTTTATAAGCTACATAAATTTCCATTGCTGTAAATTCCGGGTTGTGGGTTCTGTCCATCCCTTCATTTCTGAAGTTTTTAGAGAACTCATATACTCCGTCAAAACCACCTACGATCAATCTTTTCAGATATAATTCGTTAGCAATTCTTAAATATAATGGAATGTCTAATGCATTGTGGTGCGTAATGAAAGGTTTAGCCGCTGCTCCACCAGGAATTGACTGTAGGATTGGAGTTTCAACTTCAAAATACCCTGCATCATTGAAGAAAGTTCTCATGGCATTGAACAGTTTTGTTCTCTTCACGAAAATTTCTTTCACCTGTGGATTTACTGTTAAATCTACATAACGTTGTCTGTATCTTAGTTCAGGATCTGTAAATCCGTCATGTACAACACCATTTTCATCTGTTTTTGCCTGAGGAAGCGGACGCAATGCCTTAGTAAGAAGCGTAAAGTTCTTTACTAAAACCGTCATCTCTCCTACCTGAGTAGTAAACAATTCTCCTTCAATACCGATAATATCACCGATATCTAAAAGATGTTTGTACACTTCATTATATAATTCTTTATCTTCTCCCGGACAGATCTCGTCTCTGTTGAAGTAAACCTGGATTTTTCCTTTAGAATCCTGCAATTCTGCGAAAGAAGCCTTCCCCTGAATTCTGCGGGACATTAATCTACCAGCGATCTTCACCTGTTTACTTTCAGAAAAGTCCTGTTTTATAGATTCTGTAGTATCTGTAATGGTATACTCATCCGCAGGGAACGCATTAATCCCCATTTCAGTAAGCTTATTCAGCTTTTCTCTTCTAATGATTTCTTGTTCTGATAATTGCATTTCTTATTTTTCTAAAAGCGTACAAATTTAGGCATTTTTGAGTTGACCGTCAATTGATTTTTTTAGAAATTTTAAAATGTCAGCTGGAATGGACTTGAGATACGGGATACAAGGCCTTGGAATGCGAGATATGAAGTAACACAGTAATAACTTCAAACCTAAATATTGAACTTTAGACCTATATAAACCCGTTTTTCCTATTCTACTGAGGAACAAAAGTCCAAGCCAGGATTCTGCTAATTTTCTGTCCTTGGGCCATATCGATTGTTTTTACCTCTACAGCTTTCACCTTCTTTAAAAGTGTAGTCAGTTTGTATAGATTATCTTTTTTAGAAACCAGGCAGGTAAACCAAAGAACCTGGGATGAATATTGAACACTTTCATTAATCATATTGGTAACGAATGCCAATTCGCCGCCTTCACACCAAAGTTCTGACTGTTCTCCGCCAAAATTCAGTAATGTTTTTGGTGTTTTTCCTCTGTTTAAATTCTTTGTTTTTCTAAGATTTCCTTTAATCATAGATTCTTTTGAATCGTGAAAAGGAGGATTACACATAGAAAATGTAAACCGGTCTTCAGTGCCAATTATATTTCTGAATATATATTTTGAATCTGCCTGATGTTGTAATTGAATTGCCGATGACAAATCCGGATTTTGATCTAAAATATGCTGGGCATTTTTCAGAGAATCTTCATTGATATCTGATCCACGCATCTTCCCACCCATAAGTTTGATGGGCAATTAAAGGATACACAAGGTTAGCCCCTACTCCAACATCCAACCCTTTTATGGAAACTCCCATGGGAATCTGCCCTTTCTGTCCTGTTAACAAATCTGCAATATAATGAACATAATCTGCTCGCCCCGGAATAGGTGGACACAAATTGGTATCAGGAATATCCCAGTCCTTAATATTATAAAAGTGTAATAATAAAGCTTTATTGAGTAATTTTACAGCTTTAGGAATGCTGAAATTAATTGTGGTTGTCCCATGAACATTCACAAAGACGTAATGTTTCAGTTCTGGCACACAAGAAATAAGCAGATCAAAATCATAGGGATTACGATGCAGATTTCTTGTGTGCAGACTGGATTTTTCTGTGGACATCTTTTATTTTTTCTGGCTTAGAATATACTCCACCATCTTTTTAGCATCTTCTTTAGATACTTGTGGATGAGCAGCCATAGGAACTCCGCCCCAAACTCCACTACCGCCTTCTATGATCTTGGAAGCCAACAATTCAATATCTTTATCTGAATATTTAGCAGCAATTTCCTGATAAGAAGGTCCTATCATTCTCTCATTAACAGAGTGACACCCCGAACAATCTAATGTTTCCATGATCTGGTCACCGGAAAGATTAGATTGAGCTGGAGCAGACACCGGTGCACCATCTGAAGATGCTACCTCTGTTGTATTTTCTTTTTAGAACAGGAAAAGATCAAAAGACCTAAAGTTCCTGCCAAAAATAAGTTTTTCATTATTTCTTCGCTGTAGAATCTGTTTTAGCAGCTTCTGGAGCTGGAGTTGCAGCAGCTGGAGCAGCAGGCTTAGCTGTAGAATCTACCACAGTAGTTGCTTCCGGCTCTTCAAGCATTGTGTTGCTATCCTGTAATGAGTGATCTGCTTTTTTTGAGCAGCTTGCTAATAATAAACCTCCAATAAATGCGATTGCGAATACTTTTTTCATTTTTTTCTAATTTGAAAGCAAAAATATAAAAAATAAACGTTTCAGCTTATGACAAATGTTTTCTTTGAATAATATTTTATTAATAACTATTTAAGTTCAGCATACAAAAAATAATAATTCAAATACTAGGGAAATTAAAAATCACTTATTATTTTTGTTTTATTAATTATTTAAACAAAAAACAATCCTATTAATTTGAATTTATGACTAAAAAAATTTATCGAGTACAGCACTAATTACTGCACTCACTTCCCTCACATTATCGTGTGACAATTCATCATCAGATGTTCAACCTTCAGAATATTCTGATAAAATAGAATCAGTAACCTTATTAAAAGCCACAAAGTCCTGGGAAGGAACACAATATCCCAGCTATCCGACCGGGCAGCCTGAAATTTCTGTCCTTAAAATTTCTGTTCCACCTCATAAAGCTTTAGACTGGCATAAACACCCGGTGATTAATGCAGCGTATATAGAAAAAGGTGAAATTCAGATTGAAAAGAAAGAAGATGGTAAAACACGATGGGTCAAAGAGGGCGAAGTGCTTCCGGAGATGGTTAACATTGCTCACAGAGGTAAAACCGGAGATAAAGGGGCCACCTTAATTGTCTTCTACTGCGGATCTCCTGATATCCCACTTTCAGAACCTGTACATTAAATTATTAAAATGCTAAGTCCACATTATTTTTTGGAGTGCTCAGAATTATTTTGATTGACAAATCTTCTATTGTGGACTTAGCTTTTACAGATTATTTCATCTATACAAATTACATCTCCTCATTTAATCATAACCCTTTTAATTTTTTTTATAATTTTAAAAAGAATTTTAACTAAAAAAGATAAGAGCTATGGTTTTAATTTCAAAAATATTATTTTTCACCAGCCATCATGGTTTTTATACGGTGATCCTTCTTTTTCTGATCTTAGGAACGCTATCTTATCTCACAAAAAAAATATGGTTTTTCATTCTTGCCATCCCGCTGTCTATTTTAAATGGATTTTGCGGACAGTTCCTGAATGCCTGGTTTCTGAATCAATATGGTGTGGAAAGTACTGCCATTATTACTTCTGATGTAGAAACCAATTCTACATTGAATGACATGTACATTCACGATTATGAAGCGATTGTAAAAAAACAGGATGGGAAATATACTTCAACCTTCTTTTCTACAACAAGTGCCACCATCTACCCTATTGAAAATACCATCAGAATTCCCCGAATGGAAATAAGTTTCCCAGTAAAATATATCCCAGGTTATGAAAAAAACATTGTTATTCTTTATAATGAATCAGAAGAAGGAAAAGCCGTCCTTAAATACTCAAAATTAGCTCCGGTGAACTCAGCAAGAATAAAATATGAAGCAGACAGAACTAATAAAGAATTTATTGCTGAGTATATTATAGCTTTAGAAGCCTATACATCATCTTATGACGAGGAAAGCTATAAAAGAAAGCTTGAGGAACTCAAAACAGAACTTAAACAACTGAAATAAAACCACTTAAACATCAGGTTTATATTTTTTTATTGTTTTTTTGTTTTTTGTATTAAAAAATTTTCTACATTTGTCCCATGTTTACAATGAGCAACAATATTTGGTGGTGGCTTTCAAACTCTTCGTCGGGTCTGAAGGTATTGTCATGTTGCTAAACAAACAGCAGATATAAGCAAAACAATATACAATATAAGGCTTTGACGGATTCCGTTAAAGCCTTTTTTTATTTCTAAAATCTAAAAAAAATAAAACAGCAGATGTTTACTCAAAAAATTAAAATAAAAACCGTTTCGAAAAAAACTCTTGGAGATCTTCATACTCCCATGAATATTTATCTTAAAATCAGAGATAAGTTCAGAGACACAATTCTTCTGGAAAGTTCGGATTCAAAAAGTATTGACAATAACTTTTCTTTCATTGCCATCAATGCTGTTGCAGGAATTGAGGTGAAAAACTTAAATGAATTTGAGATTAAATTCCCTGATTCTGCTCCAGTAAAGCAATTCATAATGGAACGTAATATCACGGAGATATTTGAAGATTTTCGTAAAGTTTTTGACTGTGAAAAAACCAATGAACCTATTGAAGAAACTGCACAGAGTCTTTTTGGCTACACAAGTTTTGAAGCGGTACAGTTTTTTGAAAATATTAGCTTAAAAGCACAAAGCCCGGAAGTAGAAATTCCAATTCTAAGATACAGACTCTATCAATATGTAATTGCCATCAACCACTTCAATGATGAGATGCACATTATAGAAAACCAAATGGAAGGGGTAAAATCTGAATTACATTTATTGGAAAACCTCATCAAAAATCAAAATACTCCGGTTTATCCTTTTGAAAAAAACGGCGAGGAAACCTCAAATATCACTAATGAAGATTATATCGAACTGGTAAAAACAGCCCAGAGACACTGCATGAGAGGCGATGTGTTCCAATTGGTACTAAGCAGAAGATTTGAACAGAAGTTCAAAGGAGATGAATTTAATGTATATCGTGCTTTGAGAAATATCAATCCTTCTCCTTACCTGTTTTATTTTGATTACGGGAATTACAAATTATTCGGATCAAGCCCTGAAAGCCAGTTAATCATCAAAGACAATAAAGCCATCATCCACCCTATTGCCGGAACTTCTAAAAGAACAGGGAATTTAGAAACTGACCTTCAAGCGATTGAAGTGTTAAAGAATGATCCTAAAGAAAATGCAGAACATACCATGTTGGTAGACCTTGCCCGTAACGACCTTGGAAAACTGGGCAAAAACGTAACAGTTACTAAACTAAAAGAAATCCAGCTTTTTTCTCACGTGATTCACATGGTAAGCGAAGTAACGGCTGACCTTCCGGAACAGATCAATCCTCTTGATATGATTTCGGCCACTTTCCCACAGGGAACTTTAAGCGGAGCTCCTAAACATAAAGCCCTTCAACTTATCAATCAATACGAAAAAGATTCCCGTGGATACTATGGCGGATGTATTGGGATTGTAGGTTTAAACGGGACCTGTAACCAGGCGATTATGATCAGAACATTTTTAAGCAGGAACAATACTCTTTATTATCAGGCAGGAGCCGGCCTTGTTGCCAAATCAGTCCCTGAAAATGAGCTACAGGAAGTCAATAATAAATTAAATGCCCTGAAAAAAGCAGTAGAAAAGGCAGAAAAAATAGTTGTAGAAAGCTAAAAATCAAAAACAAAATTAACCTTCAACAAAAAAGAAATGAACAACAATATCAATACTCAACAATCACAGCTTAAGGTTCTCGTTTTTGATAACTATGACAGCTTTACCTATAACCTTGTCCAGATCATCGAAAGAATCCTGAATCAGAAAGTAGATGTGGTAAGAAACGACCAAATCACTTTGGAAGAAATAGGAAAATATGATAAAATCATCCTTTCTCCTGGTCCGGGAATTCCTGAAGAAGCTGGAATTTTACTGGATCTGATTAAAGAATATGCGCCTACTAAAAGTATTTTAGGAGTGTGTTTAGGACAACAAGCCATCGCAGAAGCTTTTGGCGGAAATCTTATCAATCTTTCTGAAATTTTCCATGGAGTAGCCACCACTACTGATCTGGTAAAAGAAAACACTAAGCTTTTCAAGGATTTAGCATCAGGTATTGAAGTAGGAAGATACCACAGTTGGGCTGTGAACCCTGAGAATTTCCCAGCTGACCTGGAAATTACAGCCGTTGATAAGGATGGGATGATTATGGCTCTTCAGCATAAAACCTATGATGTTCACGGAGTACAATTTCACCCGGAAAGCATTTTAACTCCGGATGGAGAAGTCATCATCCGAAACTTTTTAAATCAGTAAAAGATTAATGAAGTAAGCCAAGTATGAAAACAACAACACAAGATCCATCAACTATAAAAACTCCTCAAATGAAAGAAATATTGCAATACCTGTTCAATCACAATACCTTATCGAAGTCTGAGGCAAAGGCCATGATGATTGAAATTGCACAGAATAAATTCAATGCAGCAGAAGTAACGGCTTTCATCAGTGTTTTTCTGATGCGGAATATCACTCTGAAAGAACTTGAAGGTTTTAGAGAAGCATTGCTACAGATGGCTGTTCCCATCCATATTGATGCCAGCGATGCCATTGATATTGTAGGAACTGGAGGTGACGGAAAAAACACAATCAATATATCAACATTGGCCAGCTTTGTGGTGGCCGGAGCCGGGCAGAGGGTAACGAAACATGGAAATTATGGAGCTTCAACCACTACAGGCTCATCCAATGTATTGGAAGAATTGGGATATCAGTTCAAGAACAATTCGGAGCAGCTGAATGAAGATCTTGAAAGAGCGAATATCTGCTTTTTACATGCCCCTTACTTCCACCCTGCTCTTCAATCGGTTGGATTATTGAGAAAATCATTAGGCTTAAGAACGTTCTTTAATCTTCTCGGGCCCTTGGTAAATCCTGCGAAACCTCAATATTCCATGATTGGAGTGTACAACCTGGAAATTGCAAGAATCTATCAATACCTTTTACAAAAAGGGGAACAGGACTTTATTTTGGTTCATGGATTGGATGGTTATGATGAGATCAGCCTCACCCACGACAGTAAAATCATTACTAAAAAAGGAGAAGAAATCTATTCTGCAGAAGATTTAGGCTTTAATCCTGTAACTTTAGAAGATATCAAAGCCGGAAATACTACCAGAGACACAGCAAAAATCTTTATGAATATTCTTGAAGGAAAAGGAACGGAACAGCAAAACTCAGTAGTGTTAGCCAATGCATCTGTAGCCCTTTACCATACCCGCAAATTCGGAACGTATGATGATTGTCTGCTATTGGCTCAGGAAAGCTTAGAAAGTGGTAAAGCATTAAAAGCATTTGACCTTTTAATTAATTAAGAATTAAAAATTACCTCACAACATTCTCATTTCTAATCTTGACACATGACCATACTAGATACAATTATTGAAAGAAAAAAAGAAGAAGTTGCCGCTTCAAAAGCTGCTATTTCCATTGATCAATTAAAAAGCTCAGATTTCTTCGAAAGAAAGAGTTTCTCATTGAAAGAATCCATAAGAAACAAAAACGGAATTATTGCTGAGTTTAAAAGACAGTCTCCATCTAAAGGAATTATCAATAATAATGTTCAGCCTTTGCATGTTACTTCAGCTTATGAAAACTTCGGAGCCAGCGGCATTTCCATTCTTACGGATACAGATTTTTTTGGTGGAAGCTTTGAAGATATTCTAAATGTAAGAAAACACATCAATATTCCTATCCTTCGTAAAGACTTTATGATTGATGAATACCAATTTTATGAAGCTAAAAGTATGGGAGCCGATGTTATTTTACTCATTGCAGCCTGTCTTTCGCCTAATCAGGTTCATGAATTTACAGCACTGGCTCATGAACTGGATTTGGAAGTTTTATTAGAAATCCATACAGAGGAAGAGCTGAAACACTTTAATTCTACTATCGATTTGGTTGGAATTAATAACAGAAACCTAAAGGATTTTAAAGTGGATTTGCAGCATTCCGTTCAGTTAAAAGATCAACTCCCTAAAGATACTTTATCTGTTGCTGAAAGTGGAATTTATAACCTTGATGATTTTAAATATTTAAAGGACAAAGGATTTGACGGCTTCCTGATGGGAGAATATTTTATGAGGAATGCAGATCCGGCAAAAGCATTTGAAGAGTTTTCTTTACTAATTTGACAATGTGAGAATTTGAAAATTTGAAAATGAGTGTCCAATTTACAACCAACCCACAACAAAATAATTAGCTCCAATGAACCAACAATCAGCAACAACCCAATTCTCTTCTGGTCTTAAAGTCTGTGGTCTTACTAAGCTCAGTCAGATTCAGGAATTGATTTCGATGAAGGCAGATTTTTTAGGATTCATTTTTTATGAAAAATCACCGCGATATGTTCTGAACCATTTGGATCTGGAAGATATTGCGCAGATTGGCCATCAGGGAAAAGTTGGAGTTTTTGTCAATGAAAAAATTGAAAAAATAGTAGAAATCGCTGAGAAAGCAAAGCTAAACCTAATTCAATTACATGGTGATGAGGACAGTCATTTTATTATTGAATTAAAAAAACAGCTTCCTCTTGATGTAAAAATAATCAAGGTGATAAGAATCGGAAACGATACTATTGAAAACAAAAAGAAAATAGCACAAACGTTCAGTAATCAACCCGCAACTTACAACCTATTACCTATTACCTACTACCTATTCGATACAGATAGTAAAGCATTCGGCGGAACAGGACAACAGTTTGACTGGAATATATTGAATGAATTTGAAATTCCACTCCCCTATTTTTTGAGTGGCGGTATTTCAGAAGAGAATATCAAAAATATCCAAACATTGAAGCAGCAGCCTTTTGCCTTAGATATCAATTCAAAATTTGAAATAACCCCGGGTGATAAGGATGTAAACAGGATTAAAAAATTTAAAACCATCATCCCATGATTCCCAACGGGACGATTTAACCCAGAATTGGAAACATTCCAATTAATATAAACAACCACCACATTAATAATAACCCATTAATGACAACCACCAAAAAACACACAAATGCCACAATCATTAGTCAAAAATTACATCCACATTGTATTCAGCACCAAATACAGGAATGATTTTATCGATGAAAGAATAGAAAAAGAATTGTACGCCTACATCACAACATTATGTAAGGATTTCGAAAGTTATGCATTACAGATTGGCGGAACAGACAATCATATCCACATTCTTTGTAGATTATCCAGGAAAATTGCATTAATGAAATTGGTCCAGGAAATAAAGGCACATTCCTCAAAATGGATCAAAACAAAAGGTAAGAAATATGAGAATTTCTTTTGGCAGGATGGCTACGGTGCATTTTCAGTGGGTGAAAAAGATGTTCATATTGTGACAAAATATATTAAAAACCAACGCCAGCATCATCAAAAACAGGATTTTAAAAATGAACTTGTGGAAATATTGGAAAAACATAAAATGGATTATGATGAAAAATTTTTATGGGATTAAACAAATATTTCATAGCCTAAGGATTGCATCCTTGGCTAGGGTTAAATCGTCCCTTCGGGACTCATTATAAATGTTGATTATTATTTAATATAACTATGAAATATCATATTAAACAAGCCAACGAATTAGCAGACAGAGAAATTGAACATATCCTCAAGCTTTGGGACATTTCTGCATGGAATACCATGAAATTAGTCTATTTCCGCACCTTTTTTAAAGATTCGGAATTTCATTTACTACTAGATTTTCATTCAGAAATCCTGGCCGTTTTTCGTCTTAATTTTGATTTTGTATTGGAAATATCGGGGTCACAATATGCTTTTGCAGAAGCTGTAGGACTGGTTTCTGCCCATAAGAAAAAAGGATATGGAGCTCAGTTGGTTCAGTATTTAAAGGAAAATGTTATCCAAAGAAATATCAACACAATTGGCTTTTGCCATACTGACCTTCGACCGTTTTATGAAAAATGCAATATTGAAATCCTTTATGATAAGGCAAAGTCCATCAAAGAGAATGAAGGTTCCGAATGGGTAAATTCGGAAGATGATGATATTTTAATTTTTAATGTATCTCAAAATGAAAAAGAACAGCTCAATACATTGAGCTCTCAACATAATGCTTATTTAATTACTAAAGAATAAAGAAATGAATTATAAAAATCCTGATGAACACGGATATTATGGAGAATTTGGAGGAGCTTTTATCCCCGAAATGCTTTATCCGAATGTAGAAGAATTACAAAAGAATTATCTTGAAATCATTGAGTCCAAGGACTTCCAGAATGAATATCAGGATTTGCTTACAAATTATGTAGGCAGAGCAACCCCATTGTACTTTGCTAAAAACCTAAGTGAAAAATACAATACCAAGATCTATTTAAAACGGGAAGATCTTAACCATACCGGAGCTCATAAGATCAATAATGCTCTAGGACAGGTTCTTCTGGCAAAACGCCTTGGAAAAACAAGAATTATAGCAGAAACCGGAGCTGGGCAACATGGTGTAGCTACTGCAACTGCCTGTGCACTGCTTGGTCTTGAATGCATCGTTTATATGGGTGAAATTGATATTCGGAGACAGGCACCTAATGTAGCGAGAATGAAAATGCTGGGTGCAGAAGTGGTAGCAGCTACTTCAGGATCAAAAACCCTTAAAGATGCTGTAAATGAAGCTTTAAGAGACTGGATCAACAATCCTGTCACTACCCATTATGTGATTGGAAGTGTGGTGGGACCTCATCCTTTCCCGGACCTTGTCGCAAGATTTCAAAGTATTATTTCAAAAGAAATCAAGGAGCAGCTTAAAGAGAAAATAGGAAGAGAAAATCCGGATTATGTGATTGCCTGTGTTGGAGGCGGAAGTAATGCTGCCGGAACATTCTACCATTTTGTAGATGAAAAAGAAGTGAAAATTATTGCTGCTGAAGCCGGAGGACTTGGTGTTGGCTCAGGGAAGTCTGCCGCTACTACATTTCTGGGAACTCTTGGAGTACTTCACGGTAGCAAAAGCTTGGTGATGCAAACGGAAGACGGACAGGTTATTGAACCACATTCTATCTCTGCAGGATTAGATTACCCTGGAATAGGACCTTTTCATGCCAACTTATTTAAAGAAAAAAGAGCTGAATTTTTCAGCATCAATGATGATGAAGCTTTGAAATGCGCTTTTGAACTTACCAAACTGGAAGGAATTATTCCTGCCCTTGAAAGCTCTCATGCTTTGGCTGTTTTAGACAAGAAGAAATTCAAAGAAGATGATATTGTTGTCATTTGCTTAAGCGGCCGTGGTGATAAGGATATGGAAACGTATCTGAAAAATTTGTAAAATGTAAAAAGTATTCATGTAACACAACTTTAAGAGATAAAACCAGGTAAATACATTTTACATGAATACATCAATACAATAAAAAAATGAAAAAACTAAATATATACTTCACCGCAGGAATCCCACAACTGGAAGATACTGCAGACATTATACAACTTATCCAGGATTCAGGAGCAGATATGATTGAAATCGGAATGCCTTATTCTGATCCTGTAGCTGACGGTCCAGTGATTCAAAAAGCCCATGAGCTTGCCCTTCAAAACGGGATGACTATTGAAAAGCTTTTTTCTCAGTTAAAAACGATAAAAGATAAAATAAAAGTTCCGATTATTTTAATGGGTTATATCAATCCTGTATTGAGCTTTGGTTTTGAAAATTTCTGTAAAGAATGTTCAGAAAGCGGAGTTTCAGGACTTATTCTTCCAGACCTTCCTCCTATTGAATTTGAAAAAAACTATCAACATATTCTGAAAAAGTACAACCTTAATTTCACATTTTTAGTAACTCCGGAAACTTCAGATGATAGAATACAGTATCTGGATTCACTAAGTTCAGGATTTCTTTATGCAGTAAGCTCATCTTCCACTACCGGAAACGAAAATACGGTTCTAAAGAATGAAAACTACCTCACCAGATTAGCAGAACTTCCTCTTAAAAATCCTGTCATGATCGGTTTCGGAATAAAATCAAAGGCAGATTTTGAAAATGTGACTGAAAAAGCAGCTGGAGGAATCATTGGGACAGCCTTTGTGAATGTTTTGCTTCAGGATAAAGATTGGAAGAAAAGTGCCATAGATTTTATCCATTCCATAAAAGCTTAAAATTCACTAAATTTGTATATCAAAAATTGAAATGAATACAAATCAAAATAAATCAGTAGAATTTGAAGATTTAGGTATTAAAGAATATCAGCCTGCATGGGATTATCAGGAGAAACTGATGAAAGATATTATTGATACTAAAATTAAGAACCGCGATCTGCCTGCAGAACAGCATATCACTACCTCGAACCACCTTCTTTTTGTAGAACATCCTCATGTATATACATTAGGAAAAAGCGGGCACGAAGAAAATATGCTGGCCGGAATGGATAAGCTTAAGGAATTAGAAGCTACTTATGTAAAAACCAACCGTGGTGGTGATATTACGTACCATGGCTATGGTCAGATCGTCGGCTATCCTGTTTTAGACCTTGAAAACTTCTTTACAGATATTCATTTATATATGAGAAATCTTGAAGAGGTGATCATCAGAACGATTGCTGAATATGGACTGAAAGGAGAACGTTCTCCTGGAGAAACCGGTGTTTGGCTGGATGTTGGAAAACCTTATGCAAGAAAGATGTGTGCAATGGGAGTTAAAGCTTCCCGATGGGTAACTTTACACGGCTTTGCCCTGAATGTAAATACAGATATGCGTTACTTTGAATACATTATTCCGTGTGGCATCAAAGATAAACAGGTTACTTCTTTAAAAAGAGAACTTGAAAGAGAATTGACACCGGAAGAAATGGAAGATATAAAAGCCAAAATCAGAAAGCATTTTGCTGATGTATTCCAGGCTGAATTGATTTACAAATAAATTTAAATTTTAAATATCATAATCCCTATGCAGTTGATGTATAGGGATTTTTTTTTGAATTATTTTCAAATATTAATTATTTTTTGAAAAAATTACTTGCATATATTTGAATTTTTCATAATTTTAATATCACTAAATAGTGAATAACAGAATGCTATTTAGAAAATTATTAACCACCAAAATATAAGAACTATGAAAAATTTTTGCTATCCATGATGGTATTTGTCTCCGTACTATCCATCAACTCCTGTTCAGATTCCAATGCGAATCAGGAAACTGTAAATCAACAAACTAAAGAAACTGCCATGAAAGAGTTCGGAAGAACTGTTCCGGTAGGTATTGACAAAGAAAACGGAAGCTACAAAGTTTCCTTTATTCTTTCAGCACAACCTTACCTAATTAAAGATACTGAGGAAAATGCATCTTATATTTCTATGATTAGCCAGGCTGTAAAAAATGAATCTCCGGTTCATATTTTCCTTAAAGCTAATTCCAACGAAATTGCAAAAGTAGAAAGCCCAACCCTGGAAGATATCAGATTTTTTAAATCAGCTTTAACAAAAGAAGAGAAAACAGGCAATGAAGCATCAAGAAAATTAACCAGTGTTATTCCTGATCTGGCTACTTTAAACAGCCTGTTTACCCAAATCAAAAACCAGTCTTGCGGAACTTCCACAGCTTCTTCTCCGTGTATCACTTTCAGATATCCTGTAGACGGATGCTATGCAAGAGCTCACAAAATGAGACAGATCCTAAACAATGCCGGATATGAGTGTGAAAAACAGTTCGTATATGGAAACTTAAGGGCTTCTACCGGTACTTGCTGCGTATCATGGGTGTATCATGTTGCCATTCTTGTAAGCTTTAAAAATGCTTCCGGAGTGGTTGAAAAAAGAATTATTGACCCTTCTCTAAATTCAACAGGTCCTATTACTGATACTGCATGGAGAGCTGCATGTACTAATTCTACCTGTGGTTCTACTTCTGTTTCTTCCTATGCTAACACAGCCGGAAATGTTTACTACAGAAGTCCATCAGGTTCTTTATTGTATGATAACAATCTGGTAAATACCAATTGTACATTAACAGCATTCTCAGCTCTTTCAGGTTGTTCTGCACCTGTACCTAGCACAGCACACTGTGGGTTCTAACTAACTTTATTATATAGCTCCTGCATTTATTTATATATTGCAGGAGCTCTTTAATCAACAATTTATTCTTATGAAAGTCTGGACTTATTTATTATTACTGTTTACCATGATCACATCCTGCTCTTCTAACTCTGAATCCCAGAAATTAACCTGGTATAATAATGCTACGATCAACAATATTCTTGAAGATCCGGATAAACCGGAAGAAGTGGTGCGTGTGGCTATTGGCATAAGTGCACAGGTTTTTTATATTTCAAAAAAATCTCCTGACTATAAAACTTTGATAGAAAAAGCTAATCTAAGCTTTAAAAAAGGGAAAGCCTACAATATTGGAATTGAAAATAAAACCAATATGGTCAAAGAGATTAATGAAGTGAAATAAGTAAAATCATTGCCAGTTTCGATCTACGACCTTATGACAGAAATTCCGGCATCTACCCTGATTTCTGCACCATGAATGTAGGATGCCTCATCTGAAGCCAGAAACAGAACCGCATTGGCAATTTCCTCAGGATCACCCTGTCTTTTGAAAGGGATTGTAGGGATAATATCCTCCACTGCAGCATCAATTTGTTCAGGCTCCAACCCTGTATTATTAAAAATATTGGTTTTGATATGCCCTGGGCTTACTCCATTCACACGGATACCACGTTCTGTAAGTTCTACTGCAAATGTTTTGATGAAAGACTGCACTGCCGATTTCGCTGCTGAATACACCGAAAAACTATTCATCGCAATTTCTGTAGCTACAGAAGTGTTAAAAATAACCGAACTTCCGTTTTTCATCAAAGGAAGCAGCTGCTGAACAGTAAAAAAGGACCTTTTACCAATACATTAAAAAGTTCATCAAAATGGCTTTCATCTACATTTTCTACGGGAGCGAATTTTCCATAGCCTGCATTGGCAAAAATAACATCTACTTGTTCTGTATATTCTCTTACCTCTTGCAGTAAATTCAATAGATCCTGCATATTTCCTGCATTGGAAACGATTCCAAAAGCATTCTTACCTAATTTTTCCAAAGCTTTATCAATGGTTTCTTCACTTCGTCCAGTGATAATGACACGCCCTCCCTCTTCTATAAATTTTTGAGCGGTAGCTAATCCCATCCCATTTGTTCCACCTGTAATGACTGCTGTTTTGTTTTTAAATCTCTGCATTGTTTTTAGTTTAAAATTCTAGGGCAAAGATTAGAATCCTTATGATGGAAAAAAATCCGAATCATGCTGAAATATAAGAATTCGATTCACTTTCTTTTATAAAATAAATAATAGTCATCAATAAAATCTTTCGATATTAAATTGTGCACAATTTAATTGTCTATATATTTGCATAGTTAATTCATCATAACGCAAAATTTGAAACTCAATAATTGTCAAATAGTTTAATTTAAAATAAAAGAAAATGTCATTAATAGAAGACTTGAACTGGAGACATGCTGTAAAAGCCTATGACCCAACTAAAAAAGTATCAACTGAAGATTTGAACACCATTCTGGAAGCAGCAAGATTAGCTCCTACTTCATCGGGATTACAGCCTTTCCGTATTATCGTAGTAGAAAATCAGGACTTAAAAGAACAAATGGTTGCTGGGGCTTTAAATCCAGAAGTGATGAGAGACTCTTCTCATGTTTTAGTTTTTGCTGCATGGGACAGCTACTCCAATGAAAAGATAGATAAGGTATATGATCATCATACTGATGTAAGAGAACTTCCAAGAGGTCGTTTCGGGAGCTACACAGATAAGATCAAAGAAATGTACGGAGCACAGACTCCTGAGCAGCACTTTGCACACACAGCCCGCCAGACCTATATTGCTTTAGGAATTGCTCTTGCACAGGCTGCAGAACTTAAAATAGACAGTACACCGGCAGAAGGATTCAATAATGCAGTGGTAGATGAAGTACTGGGATTAAAAGAATTAGGTTTAAAAAGTGTAAGTCTTTTATACCTTGGATACCGTGACGAAGCCAATGACTGGCTGTCTTCTATGAAAAAGTCCGTATCCCAATGGATGAATTTATCGTTAAAAAGTAATACCTTCACGAATCTTTCGTACTTTATATTATGGAACATTCAAATACACCCAAATTAGAAAACCAGATCTGCTTTCCCTTATATGTAATTGCCAAAGAAATTACCGGATTATACCGCCCTTTCCTTGATGAGCTGGACATCACTTACCCACAATATCTCGTTATGATTGTATTATGGAATGGTGACGGGCTTACTGTAAGCCATATCGGAGAAAAACTTTTTCTGGATAGCGGAACATTAACTCCCCTTCTCAAAAGACTGGAAGCAAAAGGGTTTATTACAAGAAAACGTAAAAAAGAAGACGAAAGAGTTGTTGAAGTATTTTTAGATGAAGCCGGAAAACAGCTTCAGAAAAAGGCCTGCGAAATTCCAGGAAAAATCCAGGAAAAAATCGGGATACAGCCTGAAGAACTGTTGGAACTTAAAGAAACAGTATTAAAAATATTAAACAAAATAGAAAAATAAATGAAAACGTTATATACAACAAAAGTTACTGCTACAGGCGGAAGAAACGGACATGTAAAGAGTGAAAACGGAGTGTTGGATCTTGAAGTAAAAATGCCTAAAGCGCTAGGAGGTGCGAATGATGACTTCACCAATCCTGAAATGCTTTTTGCAGCGGGATATTCTGCATGCTTTGACAGTGCTTTGAACAGAGTGATCAGCCTGGGTAAAGTGAAAACCGGAGAAACAACTGTTACTGCTCAAGTGAGCATCGGACAGATTGAAAACGGAGGTTTCGGACTGGCTGTGGAATTGGATGTGAATATTCCGGGAGTTTCTCTTGAAGAAGCACAATCCTTAACGGAGAAGGCCCACCAGATCTGCCCTTATTCTAATGCTACAAGAAACAATATTGAGGTTAAGCTTTCTGTAACCAACAACGATTAATCCAATTTTTTTATAATTATATTTGAAATGAGCTGTTTTCGTAATGAAAACAGCTCATTTTTATTTTTAACCACAGATTTTCTCAGATCCTCACAAATCATTGAATATATTTTAATACTAAATTTGTGAAGGTTATACTTAAAAAAAATGGAAATAATTAGAGATATCGTTTGTCAGGTTTATGCAGGAGAAAAATCAAAAAATATAATTGATCTTGTACTCGACACATTCATTCCTGATTATGAAAAATTAAATACAGATTATACTTTCCCTCCCAATAATAAAGATTATGTATTTACCACCGAAATTGAAATGGTAAATTATTTTATTGAAAATAAAGGACTAAATCAAAGTTTTTATTGGAATAAATCCCTTCATAATCCTTATAGAATAATGATTGGAGCCAATATTACGGAGGATGATAAGTTAATTATTAGCCTTACCTTGGATGCCAACGAAGAAACTATCCAAACCTATTTCAATAAGCTTAAGGAAATTTTAGAGTCTGATATTGGTATTATATCTTATATTAATCCTGCCGAATATGAAAATGGTGAAGACTTCATTTTACGATATAAAACAAATAATATGTAAAGTAGTCTTACTCTTTATCTTTAACCAGAGATTTTCTCAGATAGGCACAGATGATTGCGGATATTCCCAATTCAAAATTTATGATATTCGTGCTAGATATTAGTGGAGTTTGTGTTTTCTTAAACGCAAAGTTTTATTTTTTGCAATGCTTTATTTTTAAATGAGCAAAGAGTGAATCGATGTATCGATTGGATGAAGCAACTTGTATAGCTGACGCTTCATTACTCATTACTCATTACTCATCAATTGATAGTTATCTCTTATTCTGATCACTTTTCTGGTACGCGTCTACCCTTTTATAGGAATCATTTTTCTCTTTTTCTTTTTTGTCAGAAATCAAAATTCCGAACAGGTGATCAATTTCGTGTTGGAAGATGACAGCCGTGAAGCCTTCTACGATTTCTGAATACTTTTGTCCTTTTAAGTCTACATATTCAAGCTGAATAACTTTGCTTCTGTAAAACTGGTCTCTGAAATCAGGAATTGATAAGTCCCCTTCAGGCCCGAGATTTTGCAGATCAGATCTCCAAACTATCACTGGATTGATAAAATATTCCAAAGGTGTTCCAGCTTTGTCAAAACGCTGAACCCAAATCACTTTTCTATTAATACCCACCTGTGGAGCTGCAATACCTACTCCACCATCCGTTGAAAGAAGAGATTCTTTCATTCTCTTCACCAAAACAGCGGTGTTAGGATCAGTTGCATTGATTTCTGAGGAAAGGTTCAGTAGGATTTTATGCTGATGATCATCAGTAGTCTGATAAATAGATAATGCAGAGTTTATATCTCCTGTATTGATAAGAGACACTTCGTCTGATGTCAATTTCTGAGCATTACAGAATCCTACAAAAAGAATCAATAGAATGGATAGTTTTTTCATTTTAACTGGAATGTTGTACAAAGGTAGAGATTGTCTGGTAAAAATGGATCATTGTGTCAGGATTTTAGAGCTGGAAGAGGGAGGCTGGGAGTTACTATTGGACCTTTGATTTTATGGGGTGGTTATTATTATTCTTAGGTTTTGGCTAAAGCCTTTGGACTTTTTTATATAAAAAGAAGAGGCTGTCTCAAAAGGTAAACTAACGCTCCGAGAATCTCCTAAACAACAAAAGTTGTCAGACAGGAGTTCGAGAGAGGGGGTACTTTTGAGACAGCCTCTTCCTATTGAATTTGATATTGTTCTGATTATTTAAAAATCTGCGAAATCTGTGTGATCTGCGAGAAAAAAATTAAAAAGTCTTCGTCATATCTGTAGGAATGATCAGGTTAAATTCTGTCGGGATATAATCTTTTGCAGGTACTTTCAATTCAGGATCATCAGATTCAAAAACAGAAATTACAGCCATTTTCAGATTAGGGTTTTTCTGTTTAATATACCAATAGGTTCCTCCAAATTCTTTACTGTGATAGTTCCCGTTATAGTGGATGAACGTCTTTCCTGATTGGATGTTTTTCAGAATAGACTCAGCCATTGTTGCATCTTTCACAGCCTGTGCTGAAATAAAGTTCATCACCTTTGTCCCTTCTGCATGGTCGCCCATCATGGCTTTCATTTCAGGATAACCAGGAGTATCCAAGGTTACTTTGATCGGTAATTGAGCAATGTATGTCTTCTCTTTATCACTTAATGTATTCAAAGACTCTATTCCTTCTTTTGCGGTTTGTGAGGCATACCTTCTCGGAATATTGGTGGCAATGAAGTTCAGTTTTTTATTCTTTGCAAAATCTACGAGTGGCTTATAGTCTGTTGCATAATTATTCCATAGACGGGCTGAATCTTTCAGTGTTTTTGCATCAAACTTTCCATTTAAATATTGGTTCAACTGAGCCTGGTTGTCTCTTTCAAACATTTCAGCACCTAAAATAAGCTGACCATTTTTCTTTTCAAACAAAGCTTCTGTGATTTTAAGCTGCAGCCAGTGATTGATGGAACTGTTATGATTTTCACCAAAGAAAACAACATCATAATCTGCCAATTCCTTCACCAATTTATCCGTTTTTACTTCTTTCCCTTTTTGGTCATAAAACTGATAGGCTTTAAAGTTCTGTGCATTGAGTGAACAGAAACCCGCCAGCAAAATCGCTATGAAAATATTCTTCATTTTTTATCTTTAGTATTTTAATTTAGCTACAAATTACATAATATTCTGGGGCTTTTTACAATGCCGGCCAAAATCCAAAAGAAAAAGACCGCCTTGAATTTTACAAACAAAACGGCCTCTCTTAAAATCATCTAATTATTATTGTTCAAGAGTTGCTACAAGATCTTTCCATTCCTGAAGTTCTGGAATTCCAGGTTTTCTTTTTCCAAAGAACTGAACAATGAAGTCTCCTTCTTTATTGAATACTTCAATCGCTGTAACTTCTCCGTCTTCAGTCGGTTTTTTCACGATCCATGCTTCTGCAATTTTCGTTACATCAAGGTGAAGGTTGAAATCAGGATCCATTACATTGAACCATTGCTGGTGCCAAAGTGTTTTCTTCACGTTTCCTGTGTGAATCTGGATAATTCCTCTGTTTCCTACGAAAACCATGATGGGTGTACCTTTTTCTGAAGCTTCTTCAAGAATATTAACTACTTTTGAGTTATCAATTTTTTGAGTAAAACCTTCCGGAGCCAGTCTCAGGGCCTGAGTTCTGCTTACTCCAAATTTTCTGGTCATCATGAAGAAATCGTGAGTATCTTTTAATTCTGTCCACGCTTTTTTAAATCCTTCAACATCGATTTCAGTATCTGCCTTTTCTGGTTGTTTTGGAGTTACTGCTTCAAAGTTGAATATTGGGTTCTGATCTTCTGCCTTGAATTTTTCAACAACAGCATCGAAAGCAGCTTCTTCACTATTCTTTGTAAGATAGATCTTATGCAATGCCAATCCGTCTTTTCCAAAAAACTGAAGACTTTTCTTATCTCCTTCTACTACTGCAAAAGCAAATTTCCAATGGTTAAGGAAAATTCTAAGATCAATATCTTCTCCTACAAATAGCTGAGCATGAGGGCTGCTGAAATCTCCATTCTGGTAAATTCCTTTTCTTTCATGAACACACTCATCATTGCGGGTAAGGGCCATTACTTTTCCTAATTTTTCTGCTTCTGTAAGAATTCCCGGAAAATCTGGGTTTAGCACAATTACTCCTTCTCCAATCCCAGTTGCCAGTAATGCAGCTTCGCTTACACCAAATTGTGCCGCAGCATTTCTTATTCTTACATGTGGATTTTCAGCTTTCAGAGCCTCCCACTTTTCCTTTAAATCATTCACTAATATGCTCATTATTTTATTTTTTTATTGTTAAAATTGTATAGATTCTTTGTATCGTTTCGTTTCCTGTTTTGCTTTTTATCTGCTCTTCTTTTTCAGAAGTCTTCATTCTTTTAAAATGACTTTTTGAGACCAATTCTTCCATCTCATCATTGTTATAAAGATTGAAATCATATGCTGTAAAAGGTAGTTTTTCCATGAAATCTCTTTGTCCGAAAGTCAGTACAAATGTTCCGTTATCCTTTAAAACCCTGAAAATTTCATTTAAAAAATCGACTGGATTTTTCCAGAAATAAACGGTATTGACTGTAAATATTTTATCAAAGGTCTCATCTTCAAAAGGAAGTTTTGTTCCTTTATATAAAACAAAGTCTGCCTGGCTTTCAAATTCCTGATTCAATCTTTTAGCTTCGCTATGCATGGTTTCCGAAATATCAATTCCTGTATATTTCAGCCCTTTGGCCAGACTAAAAATATTCTTCAGGTGTCCTGCATTTCCGTGTCCTATTTCAAGAATACGTTCATCATCTTCTATCAGAAGAGCTCTGATACTCTCTAACGTCATACTGATGTTAGTAGCATTCATCATTTCACCAATCTCAATGCCTTTTTCTCCTTCGGGATTGGCAAGATGCCGGGCAAGGATTTTTAATTCGTCTTTTTCCATGGTTATCCGAAAATGATCATTGGGTTATTCGTAATAGGGTGTTCGCAGATGGTGCATGGAAAGTTATAAGCATGGCTGATATTTTCAGCTGTAAAAACGTCCTGTGGAGTTCCATAAGCAGAAACCTGTCCTGATTTCATCAATAAAATTTTATCTGCAAACTGAGCCGCAAGATTCAGATCATGAAGAACAACAATCGCGCTGTTTGCTTTCTTGGTAAAATTTTTGATAATTTCAAGTGCCTTATACTGATGTTTGATATCCAGATTATTCAGAGGTTCATCCAGAAAAACCAATTTGTGGGCAATATCATTTTCCAGCTGTGCCATTACTCTTGAAAGATGCACACGTTGCTTTTCTCCTCCTGAAAGAGAGTTGTATTCCCTTTCTTTAAGATGAAAAATATCTGTTTCATACATTTTATTGTTCATGGCTTCAAGATCTGCTTTTCCGGGCTGTGCATCAAAATAAGGATACCTTCCCATCATCACTACATCTTTCACCTCAAGAGGAATATCGTTGCTGTTATGCTGTGAAAACTTGGCTTTATGTATAGAAAGTTCTTTTACATTCCAGTCTTCAATAGGTTTATCTTTAAATAATACTTTTCGCTTTTCAGATTTCACTTCATGAGCCAAAACACTTAAAAGACTTGATTTTCCCGCCCCATTGGGACCTACAATGGCTAAAAACTCACCATATTCCAATGAGACATCTACCCCATCCAGAATACGGAATTCTTTGTGCCTATAGTTAATTTGATGTGCTTTGATCATTACAGTGATTTTTTAAATTTAACCAAAATAGCAATAAAAATAGGTCCTCCCATTAAAGCGGTCAAAATCCCGATTGGCAATTCCGAAGGCTCTACAATACTTCTGCTGAATGTATCGGCCGTCAGGAGTAAGATACTTCCAAATACGGCAGACAAAGGCAGAATAAAAGTATAATTGGATTTGAATAATAATCTTAAAATATAAGGTACTATAAGACCTACAAAACCAATAGTTCCTGAAAATGCTACACAGCTTCCCACCATCAATGCCACAATGATAATGATCTGCTTTTTCAGTCTTTCTACATTGATCCCTAAATGCTGAGCATCTTTCTCTCCCAGCATCATGGCATTCAAAGCTTTTCCTTTAGGCAGTAAAATAACATAGGCTCCAATCATTACAATGGCTAGAATAATATTCTTTGTCCATGTTGCGGCAGCTAAACTTCCCAAATTCCAGAATGTAAGATCTCTAAGCTGCTCATCTTTCGATACATAGATTAAGAAACCTGTAATAGAAAAGCCTATTGCCGTAATAGCAACACCTGTCAACAACATCATCACTACATTGGTCTTTCCGCCGCTTGTTGAAATTCTATATACCAGCATCATGGATAAGAAAGATCCTATAAAAGCAGAAATCCCTACCAGCGAAAATTGTACGGCTTCAGGAAGGTATTCTTTAAAATGTCCTCCCAAAACAATGGCTATGGCGGCCAATAATGTAGCACCTGACGTAAGACCTATTAAATCTCCCGTAGCCAAAGGGTTTTTAAAAAGCCCCTGCAGGCTTGTTCCTGAAACAGACAACATACTTCCAATTAAAACGGCCATAACGATCCTGGCTGCCCGTACATCCCAAACTACATATTTATCACTCAATGATAAACCGGAATCTCCCTGTATTACTTTTCCTAAAACGTTAAATGCAGATTTACCACCAAAATCGTAAACCCCTGTATTAATGGACCATACTGCTATAGCAACAAGCAGTATGATACTTATTGTCATGTAAAAGTATAATTTACTTTGTGTTCTCAATTAAAAGTTTGTTTAATCCAACTGCTGCTTCTCCTAGTCTTGGTCCGAAACCTGAAACTAAGCCTCCATCCATTGCGATGATCTTCTTATTTTTTCCGGCATTGGTCTGGGAAACTCCCGGCATCTTCAATGCTCCTTCGTTTCCTCCTGCTCCTTGTAATCCTGTTTCAAAGAAAAACAATACATCAGGATTAGCTTTCACCACTGCTTCCGGAGTTAATGGTTTGAAATCTTCAAATTCATTCACGGCATTTTCTCCACCTGCCAAATTAATTAAAGCAGCCATTGGAGTATTTTTTACCTGCTACCATCAACATGTTTCCTCTTGCGTAAATAAATAATACTTTAGGTTTTTTAGCTATTGGCTGAACCTGTTTCAGGTCTGCATCTATTTTATCAGTTAATTTCTTATAATCTGTATTTCCGATAGCTTTTGCTACCTCTTCAATCAGCTTTTTAGTGCCATCAACTGTATATTCCTGCTTAAAAACCTCTGCTTTGATTCCGGATGATTTGATTTTCCCCATTAGTTCTGGGTTGATGTCCTTATCTGACGCTAGAATTAAAGTAGGTTTTACTGCCATAATCGGCTCAATCGTTATAGATCTTACATGTCCAAGATTTTCAGCGGTAGCTTTTAAGCTTGCTGGATACGTACTGGTAACATCTGTTCCTACAATTTCTTTTTCATGTCCCAAAGCACTTACAATCTCTGTGATTCCTCCGCTTAGGGTTACAATTTTATTATTGCTTTTTGGAGCTTCAGAGGCAGCCTCTGTTGTATTTTTCTTTTTTGCACCTTCTTCTTTTTTGCAAGAATACACTGCTACAAGAACAGAAGCTGCAAGGATAAATTTCTTCATGATATACTATTATTTGATTTATTATAAGGCTTTGTACATGAATGTTGGATGTCCTCTTTCTCCTTTATCATTAACAATTTTCACAAATCTTATTTTATAATAAGCTCCTGCGGCATCTTTAATGACATAGAAGATATCTCCTTTTACTTTAGATCCTTCCGGTCCAACTTCTCTCCAGTTTCCTCCAATGACTCTTTGATCATTGTATACAAATTTTGAATCATCTACATTCTCCTTTTTAAATTTATTAAAGGTATCTACCATTGATGTTGCTGCCACCTTCACTTCATAAGCTCCTACATTACCTACATTATTGGTCGTCACAAAATCTGCATTAATATAACTTCCTACACTTGGGATAATATTGGTAAATACAGTAAAACAAATGTCCCACTTATTTTTTTCAGGCTGAATAAGTACTTCTTTGTTCTGTTTTAGGTTAAAGAAGGTATAATTGTAAGCTTTATTTTTCTTCACCTCTACTGTTTTAATTCCAGCTCCGGTAGCATTCAGCTGTCCATATCTTACCTTATAACCATCTCCTTGTCTTACTATTTGTACTTTCATCCAACCTCGGTCATCTCCTCCTGTAATAGTTGAACCCGTAGCAATAGTCCCGGTATAAAGTTCTTTACCAAGATTTACAAGATAGACTGCATTTTCAGATGCATTGGCCTTTATTTCTTCTATTGCTGTAGGGCTGGTTGGAAAATTACCTTTTACATCATCAATATAGTTTACATTATCAGGGTTAAAGTTGGCCACCTGCACCTCATCTTTCATGCTGGCAACATCAGATTCTTTTACGTTTTCAATATCAGTGACATTTGGAATTTTACCCGCAGCCATCATAATAGAAGTGTTCAAAACCACTTTAAACTCATTTCCTGAATAAAATGCTAAATCCCAGTCTGTTCTGTTATTTGTAGTTTGTCTAGGCTGTCCCGTTTGCCCATCTGCTATATCACTCAAGTCTATCCATACCTGATTAGGTTGTGCTGAACCATTTACAAAAGGATTTACAGAGACCCCTTCTGAAGGAATAACCGGTACAGGATCTTCATTAGCATTAATACAGGATTGAACAATAAATGATGTTCCTATTAATAGATAGAATAGTATTTTTTTCATTGTTAAAATTTTAAAAATTATAGCTTAAACGAGCTAAAAAGCTTCTGCCATAGAACAAATTAATTTTTGGATCTGCAGTACTATGTGCATTTCCTGTAAGAGTAGTATCTCTTATAGAGGTCACATCAAAAATATTTTTTACCCCAAGACCTACTTCCAGATGCTGGTTAAAGAAAGGTTGTGTAACAATGAAGTTCATCATATGAAAATCACCTCTTTCTCCAAGTACATATGTGGGGTTTTTAAGATCAGGAGATAAAGTAAACTGTTGTGTTTTTCCTGTATATTTATAGAATAATGATAAGGTTGTGTTTACATTCGGAATAGTATAGTTCACCATAGCACTTGCTTCCAGCGTATAAAAGAAGTCGGTAGGAGAAGTGATGACTTGATCTGTAAGTTCTTTTGAAATCCCATAATAAGCAACATTGGCTGCCACGGAAAGCTGGTCTTTTTGTGCTTTAAAATTAGCTTCAAACAGATAAGATCTATATTTATCCAGATTAAGATATTGATATTTCAAAGGCTGTCTGCTTACCGTTACCGATTCGATTCTGTCTTTCACATAAAGATAAGTAGCACTTGCACCAATTCCCAAGTTCCATCCAGAGCTCGTTGTGAATATTTTTTCTCCGTTTAAAGAAGCCGTCATTCCAGTTTCCGGAATAAGGTTTTCATTTCCTCTGATATCATGGTTGCTGTCTACCATATAAGTATATAGCTCATCAAAGTTTGGAAAACGGTTTGCACTTCCTACTACTAATCTGAAATTATCGTTATCAGTAACTTTTGCTCTTGCCGTTAAGGAATAATTATGCTGTATATCAAACTTATCGCTCAGTGCTAAACGATATCCGGGACGTAATGACAGCCAGTTTGTAGCATTCCATTCAACAGACATAAAGTTGGCATAATTGAATATTTTTCTGTTCACATTATCTGTTCCTTTGAAGCTTCCGGCAATATTTCCTGCAAAGCCTGAAGTATGATCCAACTCATATCCTAATTGGAAATCAATCTTTTTATTATCTAAAAAGTTACTGAAAACCCCTCTTGAATAAAGAACATCTGCTTTATTATAAGACTGGTAATCGTCTTTACTGCCAATTACTTTTCTATTCGGAATATCATATTTAAAATCTCTATATTTTCTATCCTGGGTCTGATAAGAAAAATCTCCGGTATAGTTTATCGTCCCTAATTTTGCCTGTACATTAAGCTGGTGAAGGTATCTTGTAGTATAATAATCCCGGTCATTGGAAGAGTAAGTTCTGTCTTTTACATCATAAAAATACTCGTTGACAATTGGATTATAGTAATTCAGCTTTTCATTAACAAAACCGAATTTATAGAATATGGAAGTTTTATTCTTATTATATCTTACAACTCCATCAACATTCATTACATCTTTAGGTTGCCATAGATAGCCTCTTTTCCCATCTTGCTCAAAGTACTTATACCCTTCCTGTGTTCCTTTGAACCCCTGGAAATCATTGTGGTTAATATTGGCACCTACATACCAGTTTTCATTAATATTATAGCCAATATTTAAAGTCTGGATATGTCTTCCCTCTCCTTTTTTCTTAATATCATATTCTTTTCCTACCGTTTCTTCCTGTACAGAAGCATTTAACGTAAGCTTTTTCTGACTGTTTTTCTTGGTAATGATATTAATAACACCTGCTACAGCATTACTTCCGTAGTCTACCCCCATTGAACCTCTTACTACTTCGATCCTTTCTACATTATTGATATTAAGCTTGGTAAGGTCAATATTATTTCCCAATCCTATATCACCCACTACCGGAATATTGTCAATCAAAACTTTCGTATATTCTCCACCAAGCCCCATTAAGCTGGCAGTAGAATTACCAGAATTACGATCCGAAGTAATCAATACATTCAGGCTTTGATTCAAAACATCTGCAACATTGGTTGCAGCCATATTCTTTATCTGTGCTGCATTGATCACTTCAACTTTATAGATGGATTTATTGATGGATTGTTGTGTATACTGTCCTGTAACGACAACTTCTTCTATCTTTTTATTTTTAAGAGAATCCTGTTCCTGTGCATTGATCCAGCAGATCGCGGACAAAGATAGTATTGAAAGTACCTTCTTCTTCATAGGGGGCAAAAATTTTCGACAAATATAATGCTTTATTTAGAACAATTAAAAATAAATATATATTTTTGTGGAATAATTCTAAATATAAATAAGTCATGAAAATAAAATTACTTCTTGGAACTTTGATGTTTACAGCAGTTACAGTAAATGCTCAATTAGCGACTATTAATGAAAACTTCCAATCATTTACAACAGGAAATACGGCTCCATGGCCGCAGCAAAACTGGTCAAATATCCAAAATACAACATCCGGTCCTTGGGTTTATGCTTCCGGAACAACGAATAAACTGATCCAGTATTATAGTTTTTCGGCTGCTAATACTGCAGGTTATCTGATCACTCCGCAAATCATTGCTCCGGACGGAACTAAAATTATAACTTTCAAAGCTGCTCTTACCACAGGATCTGCATCAGGAGCAACCGGGACAATAGAAGTAGGCTTGGTAGATAATACTAATGAAATGGGTACATTCACTCCTATTGGCAATATTATTAATCTGACCGCAGGTAATGTACAATACTCATTGCCAGTACCGGCTTCCACTAAACAATACATTGCCTTTAAAATTATTGGAAGCAATATGCATACTGCTATTCAGATCGATGATGTAGCTTATGATGCAGCTTCTTCATTAGGAGTAAGCGATAAAACATTCTCAAAAGACCACGTTACTTTTGCTGTAAATTCAGATAATACTTCACTGGAATTCAGAGGTAAAACCCCTAAAAACATCCAAATCTATTCTTCTGCAGGCCAAAAAGTAGCAGAAGGAAAGCTGAACGGACAAAAATTTAATATCAATGAACTTCAGACAGGAGTTTATTTTATAGCTGTAGAGACAGGTGAAGGAAAAACCATTCCATCAAAGTTTATTAAAAAATAAGGTTTATTAGACTATTATTTGCCTTTAATCAAGCCGGAGGGATCATTCCTTTCGGCTTTTTTATGGCCAAGTTCCAAGATAATTCTAATAAAACACGACAAAAATCATGTTTTTATTTAGAATGATTAAAAATAATTATATATTTTTGTTGAATCATTCTAAATAATAATTTAAAAAATAAATTATGAGAACAAAACTATTATTGGCATCATTGCTTGCTCTTACTGTTCAACAGACTGTGTTAGCGCAGGCCGATGCATTAGGATACACACAAGCAAATATGACGTTGGGAAGTGGGTATCAAAATCGTTCATTCTTTAATTTCACAGATGGGAATATTATTTCTCAGCCTGCCAATACATGGGATGTAGCATTTTACAGAACTTCTCCTTATACAACAGGAACAAGAATTAATGATGCTAAAAATATTGAAGTATATACTGCTGCTACCAGCTTAACTGAATGGGATAATATCAATATCAGTAATGAAAGTTCCTGGGGAACATCTCTTTATAACCCGGACCAGATTACGGACTGGAGCCAGGGAGCTTTTGAACAGGGACCTATTACAGCCCCTAATCCTAATATTCCATCGACAGGATGGGGAGTTTACAATACAGTGACTCACCATGTTAATGGAAAAGCAATTTTTGTTCTGAAATATGCTTCAGGAACGTATATTAAGTTTGCTATTGAAGATGCGTTTGCAGGATATACTTTTAAATATTCAAAGTGGGATGGTACTGCATGGGGACCAACAGAAACAAGAACATTAGCTAATGGAAATGATGATGCTTATTTCAACTATTTTTCATTTGATACCGGAGCAAAAGTTCCTAATATGGAGCCTTCAAAAACTGCATGGGACTTAGTATTTACAAAATATTTTACTTTCTATAACGGTGTTCAGATGTACCCTGTGGCAGGGGCAATCCAAAGTCCAGGCCTTAAAGTTGCGATGGTAGACCCGGAAACTCAAGAAGTTGCTAATGGAAATATTCCTGCTGCTAATAACTTTTCATCTAACATCACTTCTATCGGGCACTCATGGAAAGTGATTACAACTTTAAAGAATAATGTTGTTTATTACGTGAAAAAAGGAGATGATTACTACAGAATGTATTTTACACAGAGTGACGGTTCCAGCACTGGAAACATGTTCTTCAAATACAAAAAGATTACAGGGTCTCTGGGAATCACAGAAGTAAGTAAAAAAGCTTCTTTCGGAATTTATCCTAACCCAACAACAGCAGATAAAAAGGTAACCATTTTATTCGATGTTAAAGAAAAAGCAAACAATAAAGGAAGTGTAGAAGTATACGACCTAACTGGAAAAAAAGTACATGCTGCTGAATTAACTAATCAGGCAGGATTCTATAGACAAGACCTGAACCTGTCTCAACTTCCTTCAGGAAATTATATGGTAAAAATTAACTATGGAGGAACTTCGGAAACGAAAAAACTTATCGTGAAATAATATTTTACTCAAAATACTTTCTATTTTTTTCTAATAAAAAGGCGGTTTTCAGAATTCTGGAACCGCCTTTTATTTTTGTTAGTATATTTTAAATCCTTTGTAAACTTCCACTGTACTTTCCATCATTTTGGAAGCATCTTTACGGAAATCCAGCAAATGATCCTGCCCGTTGTGTATGTTGTGATGATCAACACTTTCCCAAAGTTCAATCAGGAAAAATGTTCCTTTGTTATCTTTATCTTCAATAAGGTCATACTGCAGACAGCCTTCTTCTTTTCTTGTTTCCTTTACCAGGTTTTGGAAAAGCTCTACCGCTTCCATTAGATAATTTTCATTAAACTTAAAAAGTGCAATGATATGTAGGTTCATATTCTAGTATTTATTGATGTAAAAGTAAAATAATTTCAAAATCAAATTTATTTTTGACCCCATTATTTTTTACATACTTACTCTTTTTTAACTGAATACTGATTTATAAATAGTTATAGAACTCATCACGATCACCAAAACCCCAATCACCAGAAACATTTTCTTCACCGGAAGCTTTGCAGTAAGCATTGCAGAGAAAGGTGCGGTAATAATTCCCCCTATTAAAAGCCCCAGAATAATATTCCAATGCTGAATTCCGAGGGTAAGGAAAAAGGTAACAGCTGCGGTAATGGTCAGAATAAATTTGGCAACAGTAGAACTTCCTACAGCAAATCTTGGAGTAAAAGCATTTTTGATAAGGGTTCCCGTAACCAAAGGTCCCCAGCCTCCTCCTGCAAAAGAATCTATAAATCCTCCAATCACCCCAAGCCTTGTTAAATTGGTTTTCCTTTTCAAGGCTTTGCTCTGTTTATCTTTAAAAGCATTGGACAGAATTTGAAATCCGAGATATAAAGTATAAAATGCAATAATCGTTTTAGTAATCTTTGCGTAATATTCTCCAAAATAAGTAAGGCTGACAGCTCCGATAATTGCTCCAATAACAGCAGGAATGGCCAATTTTTTGACCAGACTTTTGCTTACATTCTTAAGTTTAATATGGCTTATACTTCCCGCAGCTGTCGTAAAACTTTCTGCTGAATGAATACTTGCACTTACAATATGTGGTGGAATATTCAGAAACATCAACGTGGTAGTACAGATTACACCATACCCCATCCCCATTGATCCGGCAACAATTTCTGCAAAAACACCCACCAGAAGCATCCAGTAAAAAATATAATGATCCTTCGCCAAAGTCTGCTGCAGCTCATCAAAGTAGCCCAGTTCATATAGAGAAAAAGCAACTATTGATAACAAGACAATCGTTACAAACAATACGTTGAGTCTTATCTGAATCTTTCTTGTAATTACCATAGTCCTGCAATTGTAAGTTTATTCAACATCTCTTCTTCCCTCCAGGGGATCATCATATCTGCATCTTCTTTTGGAATCATAATTTATTCTTTTGAAGTCCTGCAAATATCCAATAAAAATATTATCCTACAAAATAAGTAGACTAATATTTCAAAAAAAGGATCAGGTCAGTCGACCAGATCCATTAATGTTTTTTTCTCAAGTATATTAAGGGAAGCATCCCTAACCTCTATCAATACATCGTGCAAGCCACAGTGATCTTCATTGCAGTCATCACATTTTTCATAGAAGTTCAGACTTACACAGGGAAGCATGGCAATGGGGCCGTTTATCAGGCGAATAATTTTGGCAAGCTTTACTTCTTCGGGGTTTTCTCTTAAAAAGTATCCCCCACCTTTTCCTTTTTTACTGTCAAGGATATCTGCCTTTTTCAGTTCAAGCAGGATATTTTCTAAAAACTTTAAAGGTATCTTTTTGTGTTCCGCTATTTCGGAAATAAGAACCGGACCTTCATTTCTTTTTTCTACAAGATATGAAAGTGCCTTAAACGCATATTGAGATTTTTTTGATAGCATTACAGCAAAAATAAGAAAATTGTTTTATATGTTTAAACTAAAAGACAAAATAGCAAAATAGCTCATTAATGGCTTTGTTTTTTATCTTTTTGTGGTATCACGATTTTGTCTTTCTCCTATTAAATCGTTATGTTTGCCTTATGTTCAGTAAACAAGAAGCGCAACAACTCAAAAAGGAATTTTGGACAGCTTTTGGCAAATCTTTTCCAAGAAAATGGATCCTGTATGGCACTAAGGTCAAGGATATGGCATTTAAATTCTCTGCAGATAATAAAAAAGTAGAAGTTTCTCTTGATATCGAAATGAAAGATGAAATTTTTCGTAATGCGTATTATGAAAAAATATGGTCTTTGGAAGATATTTTAAAAGATTTTATTGGTGAGTTCCAAAAAGAAGAGCACTTTACCCTGGAAAACGGCAAGATTATCAGCCGGATTTGGGTAGAAAAAAATGGAGTTTCCATCTTCAATAAAAATACATGGCAGGAAATTTTTGAATTCTTTTATGAAAAAATGGATGGATTCGAAAGATTTTATTATGAATATGAGGATTTTATAAAGGACATATAAAATAATTATGAAATAATTATCGTTTTACACTTTAGGTTAAGATAAAAAAGAAAACTATCTTTGCTCTATACCACTTAAACTAATAGATGAAACTAAACATGATTAACAATGAGAAAAGTGTACAAAAACATTTTTGGAGAAGTCATCTCCAAAAGCAAAGCTATGAAGCTCGATGAATATCATCTGTATTATTACAAAAGTGATTCTGATATACTAAAAGAGATTGAGTTCATCAATGAAGAAAATATATATAACATCAATTATTTTTTAGACGAAGGTGACAATGAAGATGAAGTTTTAGAATATCTGAAAGAAAAATCTGATTTTTTTGATATCGAAAAAAAGGAAACCACTGACGGATTCATTATTACCACCAATAAATTGTATTCATTATCTGTAGATGATCTTCCCTTAATTTCCAAAACCGTTTTTAAAACTGACGACCCTGAAAATTTTATATGCTCACAGGTCATTGACAATGAAACCCAGGAACCGCAACTTGAAAGAACAGTAAAATGCTGGTATACTTCTGATGAAAAAGGAGAAAAATATGCTGCTATAGAATGCAGCTACCAGGAAGATGGAAAACTGGAGCTTGCTATAGATAAAACAACAGATCCTGAGCATGAGCAGAACTGGGCCCATTATGATTATGAAACATTTCAGGAGCTTCAGAAACGATGTCCGGTGGACATAAGCTATTACAAAACCGCTGCACTACTTCCAAAGGAAGCCTATCAGAGTTAAAAAAATTTCAACAATACATCAAACAACCATAATTTATTGATATGGAAGACAATCCTATATTTTGGGCGGATGGGGATGATCCGCAAATGATTGAAGCCTACAGGAAAGCACAGGAAACCTTCAAATATTTTTGGCGTGAACAATCCTGGGAATACAGACGAATAATCCCGGGGCTTAATGTTTCATGTGTAAAAGTAATGTTTTCAGAGCAGACAGAATCAGGAGAAACCAATGTTGAACATATGTGGATCAATGATATTGGTTTTGATGGCAGCAGGGTAACAGGATATCTGATCAACGAGCCTAATATATTAAGAAATGTTCAGGTAGGCGATTACATTGACATTCCTCTTACTGAAATCAGTGACTGGCTTTTTGCCATCACCCCTAGTACAAAGAAATCAACAGGACTTTCCAAGCTATTCTCTTCATCAGCTGAACCTCTTCCAAAAGCATATGGTGGATTTACCATCCAAAAGATGCGTTCGGATATGTCATCTTCAGAAAGAAAAGATCATGACAATGCCTGGCAGCTGGATTTTGGGGATTTCAACGATATTCTTGTGGTTAATAACCAAAAAGAAGAACCCGAAAACCTTATCGAACATCCGATGAGCAGAAATATGAAAGAAGATTTTGCTCAATTCTTACAGGAATATCCGGATGAAATTAAGCTTATTGATGAAAACGGCCAGTCTCTTTTGCACCGGGAAACCATTGCAGGAAACCTAACCACAGTACAAGCTGCACTGGAAGCCGGAGCTGATAAAACAGTGCAATCTAAAGCTGGAAAGACCGCTCTGGAATATGCAAAACAACTGAATTGGGAACATATTATTCCGGTACTGGAAAATTATTCATAACAATAAAAATAAAAACTTAGAAGAATACTAAATAAAAAAGAGAAGCTGTAAAGTTTCTCTTTTTTGTTGTATGTTTTTTGTGGTTCTAAAAATTAATGATTGGATTGGATAATATTGTCAACCAATCCATTTTCAATGGGATTTCCACCTCCATTATTATAAAAATCAAGCGGAATGATTCCCAATCTTTTCTTTCCTGAATACTGTGTATACTGTTTCAACCAAGGATTCATAGCCGGATCAACCCCCGAGCCACCCCAGGCATATTGGTAAGGTGTATGGTGAAATATTCCATAGGCAATACTGTTAAAGCTTACATACAAAACAGCATCGTTATTAGCATTTTTCTGCATGGCCCGTTCCAGATTCTCCTGTACGTACTTTACCTTTTTGTGAGTATCATAACTTTCGTAATTATCTTCGATATAGAATTTCTGCCCATTGGCATTCGTCGTTTCAAAAGTAGTGTTATCCTGCCATGTTCCAAACCTCACTCCTACTTTGTTTTTATCAATCCCTGAATTTCCCATATTCAGATCAAACCTGTATAGAAAGAGAACTTTTCCTTTGGTTTCATTTAAGTTAGGAAGGGTATTTCCCTGAAAGTAAAGAGTATTGTATTTTTTAAGATATTTGATAAAATTATCAGAAATATCCTGGCCGCTTTTTTCATTGTTTACAGACATTAAAACAGTTTCAGAGGGATGATCTTTTAAAAATGACTGGCAAGCATCCAATACATTTCCAAAAGTAACTCCACAGGAAATAATGCCGTGGTAAAGATCTAACGGATCAGAAGAATTAGATGAATTCACGAGCCTGATATCCAGAAAACGAATTCCGTTTTCCAGCTGTTGCCTAATGTCATAATTCTGACATCTTGCTCCAAATGAGGCAGAAGAAATTTTATACGTTCCGGAATCATGTGTTCCTGGTATGCTTAAAGCTTTCAGCGAAACATTGGGTTCCAGTTTACTCATCCACTCTGAGCCATTTAATTTAAGATAAAATTGGTTCACACCAGAGACTGAAACATTACAGTTAAAACGTGTATTTGCATCAGTTTTTAAGATATAGGTTCCCGATATTTTTTTCAGATTCCGGCTGCCAATCCACCAATTATTCTCTGATTTTGAATTGTGTCCCTGCCCAATCTGTACATCGCGAATTTCGCAATGTCTATTCTGATAATCAAATGATAAGGTACAGGTAAATGCGAAGTTCAGTTTCCCCGGCAAAGCATCATTGGAACTACAGCCTATGGCATCGCCTCCTGATATTTTACTTTTGAACCATTGAGCAACTGTATCTGTCCCATGTCTTCCAGCCTGAACGTCTATTTCCCAGGTATTCCCTGATTTCTGAATAATATCCGGTGTATTTTCCCAAGGTTGTCCTGAAGAGATGCTGTGATCTGTAATGACCATTCTTAAATTACTTACTCCATCCATCATCTGGAGAAGAAATCTGTTGTGTTGTTTTGTTGGCATGATATGGTGATTTAGTTTAATATTTCATAAGAAAGCAATAGATTTCTCTATCCTGCCAGACAAAATTATATAGAATTAAAGGGCATTCATAGCGTATAAATACTTGTTTTTGAATTCGGGTATTTTTACTTAATTCTAATAATGAGACTGAAAACTGACTTAACTTCTCATTTTTTTTTTAAATTACACTGTAATAAAATATTTCTTTCAAATGTCTTATTATTAAAATATTATGATAAAAAATACCTCTTTTTTAATAGTTTCTCTTTTCTTGATTTCATGTCACGGCATGAAAAACTATTCAACTTCTGCTTATCATAAAGTTCAAGATTCTTTAGATGTGGAAATCAACAAAATATATCTACAAGGAAATTTTAATGGTTTTTCAGTTGCTATTGTTAATGATCAATCCACTCTTTATCAGAAAGGATTTGGCTTTTCAGATGTGAATGAAAAGAAACCTTACACCCTCAATACCATTCAAAATATTGCTTCTGTTTCTAAAACACTGGTTGGAATCGCTCTACTGAAAGCTCAGGAATTGGGTAAACTGAAATTGGATGATCCCATACAGAAGTATGTGCCATTTAAAATTGTGAATCCTAATTTTCCTCAGAGCTCCATAACCATTAGCCAACTGGCTTCTCATACTTCTTCTATTCTGGATAATGAATTTTATTTATCTAAAAACTATTTTCTAAAGCCAAACCAAAATCTGAATGGAGCAAAGCTTAATTTTGATGATGAACAGCTATTCAACCCTTCAGATTCTATCATTACAATGTCTGCTTTCTTAGAAAATGTTCTTGCAGAACATGGAAAATGGAATACTAACAGCTTTTCCTCTTATTCACCTGGAACGATGTATGAATATTCCAATGTAGGAACTGCTTTAGCCGCTTTTATTGTTGAACGAGCAACCGGACAGGAGTTTAGTATGTTTACCAAAGAATATATTCTGAAACCTTTACAAATGAATGATTCAGGATGGAAATTTGAAGAGATTCAGTTGTCTAAATTCTCAAAGCTTTATGAAAATCCTAAAACGGTTCTGCCTTATTACCTTTCTGCTACTTACCCTGACGGAGGATTTATCACCAATATTTCTGATTTAAGTAAATATTTAACTGAATTAATCAAAGGATACAATGGAAAAGGCACAATTTTGAGTCAGAAAAGCTATAAGGAATACTTTACTCCTCAATTGAGTGCCGCTAATTTTACTGAAAGAAATACACAAAATCCTTACAGCGAATCTTACAATGTTGGTATATTCATCGGATTTGGTTACACCGGTTATATCGGCCATACAGGAGGTGATCCAGGTGTAATGTCCATGCTGTTTTTTGATCCTAAAAACAACATGGGGAGAATTATGATCTTCAACACCAATTTTTCAGATAAGAAAGGGAATGATGCTTTTTATGGAATATGGAATGTGTTGGAGAAATATCAGATACTTTTGAATAAGAAAAATAATCAAAGTAATGATAGGCAATATTAATAATGTAATTTAAAAATAAGTTCTAACTTTGTATTGATGAAAGAGAAAAATCTTTACATAATTTCAGGTTGTAATGGAGCTGGAAAAACTACAGCATCATTTACTATACTACCTGAAATTCTAAATTGTAAAGAAATTTGTCAATGCAGATGAAATTGCAAGAGGATTATCCCCTTTTCAACCTGAAAAAGTTGCTTTTGAAGCTGGTAGAATAATGCTTTCCCGAGTTGATGAACTTTTAAAAATTGGCGAGAATTTTGCTTTTGAAACTACATTAGCTTCCAAAATTTATAAACAGAAAATTTTAATTGCTAAACAAAAAGGTTACAATACTTCTCTATTATTTTTTTGGCTAAAAAATATTGAGTTAGCAAAGGAAAGAGTAAAAAGTAGAGTTAGAGAAGGTGGACATAATATTCCTGAAGATATAATTGAAAGGAGATATTTAGGTGGAATATTAAATTTATTTGATATTTATTTTTTAATTGTAGATCAAGTACTGATTTTTGATAATTCTGAAGGAAAACCTATTCTTGTTGCTGAAAAAAATATAAATGAAGATATTGTTATTTACCACAATGAAAAATTCAATGAAATAAAAGATTATTATAACAAAAGAAGATAGAACTGAAAGAAAAATAAAGATCTTAAAAGGACTTGAAAAAAGCTTACGAAGAAATGCTTGATTTTAAAAGAAAAAGCAACAGTGAAATTATCGTTATTAAGGACAATAAAATTGTAAAAATAAAACCTTAAATATTAAATGAAAAAGAGAAGCTATTGAGCTTCTCTTTTATTATTTCTATCCAAATTTCTTCTTTCTAAGCCAGAAGAATAATCCTCCGATAAGACCAATAACCATCAATGGGAGCAATAAATTCAGCCATTGCCAGTTGGTTTTCTCTTCTTCTATTCTGTGTCTGTCGAGAAGTCTTTCTTCGATATTTCGGTTTCTCAATTCCATCAAATTGCTGTCATCCAAGAGATAGTCTAAAGCATTTCTAAGAAACTGCTCATTTCCAAACTGTTCATTCGTCAGCATATCTACTCCTAATGGAAGCGGTTTTCCTTTGATGACTTTATTACGTCCTATATCTCCGTCTGCAATCACGATCATTTTATTTTCAGGACTTTCTGCTTTAAAGCCGGGATACGATTTTCTTTCAATCCTTGAAGCGTATGCTGAATTAAATTTCCCTTCCAATGCTACGGCAAAGATCTTCGGAGTGCTTGGTTTCTCCATTTGTCCAAGACTGTCTACAGTGGCAATTTCTTTCAAATCAACATAATTCGGAACCTGTTTTAGCAATGTTCTTTCACTGGATTCGAAAAGAACTTTTGTTTTAATATTCTTTCTTCCACCCAATGTATCAATAGAAGTCGGGAATTCAAATTTTACAGGGTTGATATTTCTGGTAATCGGGTTATTATTTTCAGCAATTCCAAGAGGAAAATAAGGCCAAGGCAGACTTGTAAACTGAGGGTTTCCACTTACCTCTCCTGTTACCAGCTTCAGCAGTGCATATTTCTTTACATCCTTCACCAATGCATTATTGATTCTTAATCCGTAATTGAAAAAGAAATCAGTCATATTGATATCCACCGGGAAAGGCATTACTTTTTTAGATCTTGTCAGGGTATCCATTTCAGCATTTACAGCATCAATCATCCAAAGCGTTTTCCCGCCATTCATAATATATTGGTCAAGGATTACTTTCTCGTTATCTGTAAAGGCTTTTCTTGGTTTTGCAATGACTAAAGCACTCATCTGCTTCAATAAAGGCATGTCTTCAATACTAAGTTCCACCTGATTTTTAGGAATAATAGGACCAGCATCATAATTCTCTAATGCTAATTGCATGAATCCCTGGAACTCATCCGGACTTAATTCATCCTGATTGATCAGCACTCCTACTTTTTTCCTTTTATCAGTAGCAATATTTTTGATATTTGAAACCAGATTGTATTCCAATCCTTCAATAGATCTGGTAAGCTGCTGATCTGCATCTATTCCTGTCTGCTGTACAATCAAAGGAAGAGAAACTCCTGTTTTATTATACCTGATCACAGCATACGGATAAATGGTGATCTGAGTGAATTTTCCATCCTTAGAATCCGGCAGATAAGATGCCTGCATTCCCATCGCAGCTAAACTGTCTTCCGGGATTTTAGGTCTTAATGGATCGATGAACTTGAAATCAATTTTTGGATTAATTTTTCTGAATTCTTCCAGCATGAATTTCGTTTCTCCCTGAAGCTGTTTAAAGCTTGCCGGAAAATCACCTTCAAGATAAACCTCTACAGTCAAAGGCTTTTTAACGGATTCCAGTACTTTAATGGTATTCTCAGAAAGGGTATATCTTTTTTCTTTTGTTAGGTCTAGTCTTATTCCTGAATAGGTAAGAATAATAACCAAAGGGATAATCGCAATTAAGAAAATTCCCAACGGAGATTTAGCATTGATCTTCTTCATACTCTACTTCTTTTTGTTAATAAAATGATTAGACAATACTAATGACGCACTGATGGTCAGAATAAAATAAGCTACATCTTTCAGATCTATAAGACCTCTTGTAAACCCAAGGAAATGTTGGTAAAACCCTATATTCTGAAGGATAAAATCTGCTCCGCCTAATAATTTATAGCTAGCCAGCTGCTCGATTCCGAAATACATAATAAAGCACATGAAAACGCCTAGCAGATAAGCCATGATCTGGTTCTGTGATAATGAAGAAGCTAAAATTCCGATTCCTGAAAAACCTGCGATTAAAATAATCAGTCCAATATAACTTCCAAAGGTCATTCCCAAATCAATATTGCCTTCCGGAACTCCAAGAACATAGACCGTGTAAAGGTAAACTAGAGACGGTATCAGGCATAAAATACCTACAATCCATACAGACAGGAATTTTCCTGTTACCAGTTCTGAAACTTTTAATGGCTGTGAAAACAACCAATTTAGAGTTCCTGTTTGTTGCTCTTCAGCAAAAGTTTTCATGGAAAGTGCCGGAATAATGAACATTAAAAGCCATGGGACCAACACAAAATAGCTTTGCAGCGAAGCTGCCCCGATCTCAAAAATATTAGAATCGTTGTCGAAAAAGAACAAAAATAGAGTCCCTATTAAACTGAAAGCGGCAATAATCACCCACGCACTCCAGTTTCCAAAGTAACTCCAAAGTTCTTTCTTTAAAATTGCAATCATAGTTTTTTAGTAAGATGTAAAAAGTAAAAAAGTATAAGACCCACTTATTCTTTTACTTAAACAATTATTTGTTTTTTTTATTCTTATTAACAAGTTTTACAGTCATCATAATCAGAAATACAAGAACGAAAAATCCTGTAATTAATTGCCACCAATATTCAATTGCCATAGATTTCAGGATTACAGTAAACACTACAAGAAACAAAATAAATGTAGCAATTTCATTGGCCTGCCTAAGTTTGATGTTGGCTGTTTCCAACGTATTTCCGTTCAATGCTTTTAGTTTCAACACCTTTTTCCAGCACCAATAGTGATATATGGCTAGCCCAATCAGGAAAGTCAGCTTTAAATGAAACCATCCCATTTTCATTAGACCCGGATTCAGAAAAATCATAACCAGTCCGCATACTGCCATGATAACTCCCGCAGGCACGGTGATAATATTCCACAGCCTTCTGGCCATAAATGTATACTGCTCCCTCAGAATTTTCTTTTTTTCTTCAGAAAATTCATCAGTATCCTTATAGTAAACAAAGAGTCTTACGAGATAAAAAATTCCCGCAAAATAACTTACCATAAAAATAATGTGCAGCGCTTTGATGATTGTGTAAAGCATTCAGAAAAAATTAACAGCAAAGATAAGCTTATTATATAATTTTTAAAAATAATTTTCTTTTGATCAGGAAAAGCTACTATTCAGATCAAAAGTCTTTAAAAAATACAGTTATATAAAAAAATGCTTCGGCTCGGGGCGGCAAAGCCGCCCGAGCCGAAGCCTATATTTCATTGATCGTATTCAATTCAGAAATTAAGAGATCACTCCCAATTCTTTTCCTACCTTTTCAAAAGCAGCAATTGCTTTATCCAAATGTTCTTTGGTATGAGCCGCAGATAACTGAACTCTGATTCTTGCTTTTCCTTTTGGTACCACCGGATAGAAAAATCCAATTACGTAGATTCCTTCGTCCATTAATTTTTCTGCCATTTTCTGAGAAAGTGGTGCGTCATACAGCATTACCGGAACAATAGCAGCATCTCCATCAGGAATATCAAAACCTTTCGCTTTCATTTCTGCTCTGAAATACTCTGCATTTTCCATTACCTTATCACGAAGTGAAGTATCATCAGAAATCATATTTAGCACCTTCAAAGCAGCACCCACTATTCCTGGTGCTAATGAATTGGAAAATAAATAAGGACGAGAACGTTGTCTCAACATATCGATGATCTCTTTTTTACCGGAAGTAAATCCTCCTAAAGCTCCACCTAAAGCTTTTCCTAATGTAGAAGTAATAATATCTACTCTCCCCATTACTTCATTAGCCTCATGAGTTCCTCTTCCTGTTTTTCCAATAAAGCCTGTTGCATGAGAGTCATCAACCATTACCAAAGCATCATACTTGTCCGCAAGGTCACAAACTCCTTTTAGGTCTGCAACAATACCATCCATTGAGAAAACCCCATCCGTTACGATAATTTTGAAACGGTGATTTTTTTCTGAGGCAGCAATTAACTGAGCTTCAAGATCAGCCATATTATTATTCTTATAACGATATCTTGCCGCTTTACAAAGACGCACACCATCAATAATTGAAGCGTGGTTCAGTTCATCTGAAATAATAGCATCTTCTTCTGTAAATAAAGGTTCAAAAACACCTCCATTGGCATCAAAAGCCGCAGCATAAAGAATCGTATCTTCAAGTCCTAAGAAATCAGCGATTTTTTTCTCCAAATCTTTGTGAATATCCTGAGTTCCACAGATAAAACGTACAGATGACATTCCGTAACCGTGAGACTGGATCATATCCTGAGAAGCCTTCATTACCTCCGGATTGTTGGATAATCCAAGATAATTATTGGCACAAAAGTTCAAAAGCTTTTTCCCGTTGGCTTCAATTTCTGCACTTTGTTGAGAAGTGATGATTCTTTCTCTTTTGAAAAGACCGTCATTCTCAATATTTTGAAGTTCGTTCTGTAAATGTTGAAGATATTTTTCAGAAATCATTTTTAGTAATTTTTTAGATGTGCTAATTTACTAAAAAGGCAGTAAAATAAAACCTTTTCTCTCCTTAATTCTAAAATTTGATCTTTAACTTCATTTTTAACACTATTAGTCTACTGATTTAGTAGGATAATATTTATATTTGTTTAAAATTTCTGAATATGCAATTGATTCCGGTAAAGAAAACAAAGAAACTCATTTCAAGAAGCTTTATAAATAACCACATGAAACCTCAGATTCCTATTATTATCGAAGACTTTGTAGATCCTGAAAGCCCGGCTTTCAAAAAGTGGAACTATGAATATTTCAAGGAAATAGCAGGCAGTCAAAAAGTAGATATCTACGGCAGTGAAATGGATTCTATGGACAGAGTGGCCAGCCAGCCTATTGCACAGACTACTTTCTCTGAGTATCTTGACCTGATAGACTCCACTCCTACTGAGCATCGATTATTTTTATTTAATTTACTCAGTATAAAGCCTGAACTGAAAAATGATCTCATCTATAACGATGTTACGAATGGTAAAATATTAAAATGGCTGCCGTTTATGTTCTTCGGAGGTCAGGGCTCTGCTACCCGAAATCATATTGATATTGACATGTCTCATGTTTTCATCACCCAGTTCGAGGGAATTAAAAGAATCTGGCTTTTCCCTTGGGAACAATCTGATCTTATGTATAAATTACCTTATAATTTCCATAGTCTGCCTAATATAAAAACTCCGGACTACAGACAATATCCTGCGTTACTCTATTTAAATGGATATGAAGCGGTCCTACATCCTGGTGAAACACTTTATATTCCTTCCGGATGGTGGCATTATATACAGTATGAAACCGGAGGATATTCTGTATCGGTAAGGGCATTACCTTCAAGTTTTCTTGAAAAATGGCGTGGCTTTAAAAACCTGGTCATTACAAGAAATTTTGATAATATTATGCGAAATATCTTTAAAGAAAAATGGTTCAGGTATAAGGTCAAAGCAGCAAAGAGAAGAGGTACGAAAGCTTTCAAAAAACAAAAAGCTTTCTCATCTGAAAGCTTTTTATATTCTGTTATGTATAAACTTAATCTTTAATGAACTTAATATACTTTCCGTTCACAGTAATCACATAGGCTCCAGGAATCAGTTCACCAATCTGTATCGCTTTTCCTGGTTGATAAATAGCTTTTCGCACCAATTTTCCATCAATAGCATGAATAGAAAATTCTGTTGGTTTGTCTATTCTTTTTAAGTAAAGTTCATTTTTTGCCGGATTAGGATATAAATCAAAGCCCTCCATTTCTGCAGATGATACATGTAAAGTATTATCCTGAACCACAATAGAATTATTTTCCAGAATTTGATGTTCATAATTAAACTCAACACTCGCTATAGGAAACGATATATTTTCAGCAAAATATTGATTGTTAGAAGTATTATTCAGTACCAAATAAGCCGTTTGCCCACCTGTTCCATTTACTTTTACAGGCAGAGGCATCTCAAAAAAGCTGACTGTAGGACTGCTCTGGGTCTGGGAAACAACAAACCCTATCTGATTTCCCGCTTGCTTCCACTTTATCATATAGGTTGGATATCCTTCTCCATAAATCCAGTCTTTAAAAAATTCTGTAAAATCTTTTCCGGTAGACTGAAGTAAAGAACTATTAAAATCTGCCGTTCTCACATAGTTGTAGGCCAAAGCAGGTCTTCCATGATAATCTTTAAGTGCCTGATAAAAAACATCATCACCTAAGATCCATTTTATCATCCTTAAAGCATAACCTCCTTTTGCATAAGACAACCTGCTGTCAAAAATTCTGTAGATATTATTTAATCCCGAATCGGGAACATAAATAGCTCCATCTACAGTATTGGTAATTAAATCTGTTTGATTGACAAGATAATTCATAAACTCATCATGAGTCATAATCAGTTTTTCATTGGCAATGTGTTCACCAAAAGTTGCAAAACCTTCATTCAGCCATATATCATTCCATGCTCCACAAGTTACTTTATCTCCAAACCATTGATGAGCAAGTTCATGGGCAATCAGAGACTTAGTCCAACCACTCATGGAAGACATGGTCTGATGTTCCATTCCACCTCCATTAAGGTATTCCATATGCCCATATTTTTCATTCCGGAAAGGATAAGGTCCCAAATACGTTTCAAAAATATCCATTACTTGTTTTGTCCATTCAATATTGGATATTTTTACCGGATCTCCGGCTGTTGATGGATAAATATAATTAACAAATGGAAAAGGAGGGTTTCCAATGGTGCTATTCATTTTTGCAAAGTTTGTAATAGATAGCGCGACAAGATAAGCAGTAGTAGGATACATTGTTCTCCAGAAAGTCAGTTTTTTTCCGGTTGTTGCCGAAATGATTTCAGACATCAATTTTCCGTTGGCTGCTACACTATATTGTGATGGTGTGGTGATTTTAAAATCAAATTTCTCAATCTTATCATTTAGACTTTGTTTGGTAGGAAACCAATCCTGTGCCCCATAAGGTTCATTTAAAGTGGAGAAAACAGGTATATTAGGTCCCTGAGTTCCAATCTTCACCGTATTGTTTGCCGGAGCTCCCGAATAATGAATGGTTAATGAATCCAAAACATTGGCTGATAGAGAGGTCGGAAAATCAATTTTAATCTCCTGGGTAGAAAGCTGCTGAAATGGGAGATTGCTGCCATGGTATTGTACCTGGGAAACCGTTAGAAGATTGGTAAGATCAAAATAAATACTTCCCAAATTCTGATTGGGTTTGAAATGCGAAGTCACAGATCCGGAAATATAATATACAGCAGGATCAATATCTATGTCCATTCTCTGATATTGTAAATCGTAATTCAGAGTATTCGGATTCACACTTCCAATTCCCATTTTTTGGGTGAAGGATTTCATTTCTTTTTCAGCCAATCCTTTCATTTCAATATGCTGATAATCCTGTTTTTGACTATAAACCTGCTGAGTAATTAACAAACTCAGCACCAGAAGGTAAATTTTTTTCATATATAGAAATATTGTCGTATTCAAATATAAAAAAAACCTCTTAATCATTGATTAAAAGGTTTTTATAATATATAAAACAAATAGGTTCTAAAGATCCAGAGCTGGCTCAAGAATCTTTTCCATTCTTTTCTTCACCATATCCACTGATCCTGAATAGTTATTCACCATCAGAGAAAAAACTAAGGTTTTACCGGAATTTGTTTTCAGATAACCTGCCAACGTTTTCACTTTATTTAATGTCCCTGTTTTCGCAAAAACCTGTCCGTTACCGGTTCCAAGGAACATTCTTTTCAATGTCCCGGACTGTCCGCCGATAGGTAAAGACGTTAAATAAGATCTGTAATATTTTTCATCCATTAAAGAAGTTAAAAACTTCACCTGGGAAATGGGAGTTACGTTATTGCTTCTTGAAAGTCCGCTTCCATCTATATAATTAAGACCTAACATATCAAAACCTGCATCCTTTAAGTGATCTGTCACTACAATTCTTCCAGATTCTGAAGTCTGATCTCCCAATTTCTGGAATCCTACTGTTCTTAATAAAGCTTCTGCTAAAGAATTATCGCTATGCTGATTGGTATAATACACAATATCACTTAATGTTGGAGATTTGTAAGCAGAGATCATTTTTCTGTTTTCCGGAGTTGGATCTGTCATTTTTGCAGATACTTTTCCGGTAACAGGAATTCCACTTTTACCAGCGTTGTTCTGAAGGAATTGGCAAGATATGCTGGCGCATCAGGAAGTTTTGTTGTTAAAACTCCGTCTCCGTCATACTTTTCAGCATATACCATTTGATGAGCATAAGGTGAAACGTAGAAAAACTTCTTTTCTGTAGAGAAGCCGGATTTCTTTACAATCAGCTTTTCATTAGCCGGATTAATAGCGCGAGTGGTTCCTGCAGGCAAATAATAATTATTGTTTTCCAACCATACAACATTTTCCGGAAGCATTGCAATATTGCCTTTGAAAAGCGCTGTCTGAATGATAATATCACCATTTACCTTTCTGATTCCCTCACGTGAAAGTCCGCCTATGAAATCTGAAATAATATCTCTGTAAGATCCTGCTCCTGCTTTATTCGTTCCTAAAGAAGGATCTCCACTTCCTACGATATACAAATTTCCATTTAAAGTACCATTTTCATCCACTGTACCTGCATACTCAAGCTGAGTAATCCAACGGTAGTTTTCACCCAGCAGATTCAATGCTGTTTCAGTGGTCAGTAATTTTGTGGTAGAAGCCGGAACCAGCGGTGAGTTTTCATTATACGAAGAAATGACCTTCTTCGTTTTCGGATCATACACAACGAACCCCCAGGTTGCATTTTTCAGCACAGGATCCGCCATCATTGTGTTCACATTAATGTCTACAAGTTCTTTAGCCGACAAAACGCTTCTCTCCATCGAACTCGCTGGCGACGGAAGATTTAAGCTGTTTTTCTGATTGTCGTAATTCTGAGAGTAAAGAACAGTAGAAACGGTAGATTGAGCCAGGAAAAAACCGGAAGCCAATACCGCTGCACTTGAAATATATTTTCTGAAATTTACCATCTATCCTTTTTTTGTTCTATAGTTTGAACCTATAAAAAATGATAAGTTAAATCATTCAATTAAAAAGCCAAACACTTAATCAACGACCAAAAGTAGATATTATTGTTATAAAACAAACCACAGACGTCTTATAAAAGAGTGTAAAGTTTGTTAAAAATTGTTAAAAATCAACAAAAACGTCCTTTTTAATGCTTTGATAAGCAGTAATTTCATCGAATTCTTTCAAACTTATCAAAACCAAACTTTTGAACTTCTCATAATTTTTCCCACGAGGCAATTTCAGTAAAATCTGGAACTGATAAAAATTATTTAACCTGGCAATCTGAGCTCTTTCCGGACCTAAAATACATTCTTCAGGAAGATATTTCCTCAGGATAGAGCCTAAAAACTGAGAAGCGCGGTCTACTTTATCATCTCTTCTATGCTTCAGTTCGATCATAATAAGCTTAGTAAATGGCGGGTAGTGGAATTTCTGGCGTTCGGTAAGGATATATTTGTAGATCTTCGCAGGATTATTCATTTTAATCAGCTGGAATACGGAATGATCCGGATTATAGGTCTGAATCAGGATCTTACCTTTTCCTGAGACTCTTCCTGCTCTTCCTGAAACCTGGGTAATTAATTGATATGCTCTTTCCTCCGCTCTGAAATCCTGTACATATAATAAGGAATCAGCTTTAGGAATGGCAACCAATTCTATATGGTCAAAATCAAGTCCTTTGGAAATCATTTGTGTACCTACCACAATATCCGTTTCACCGTCTTCAATTTTCTCATACAGTTTCTCGTAGGCAAATTTCTTACGCATGGAGTCTACATCCATTCTGTCTACTTCATTTTCAGGAAACAGTTTGGAGACTTCCTCGTGAATCTGCTCTACTCCTACTCCTCTTTCGTTTAGATTTTCAGAATTACACTTCGGACAGGTTCTTGGCTTTGAAGCTCTTTGTCCGCAGTAGTGGCATTTCATTTCATTGGCAGCCTTGTGATAGGTCATTACCACATCACAATTAGAACAATAATTAACATAACCACAAGTTTCACACTCTATGACATTGGCATAACCACGCCTGTTGTGAAGAACTATAGCCTGGTTCTTTTCATCAATTGTATGCTTAATAGCGTCAATAAGCCTTGTGGAAAAATTTCCGGATACATTTTTAGATTCCTGAGCTTCTTTAAAATTAATCAATTCATATTCAGGAAGATTCACATTCCCGAATCTTTCATTCAGGAAAATGTATTTCATTTTATCTTTTCTGGCTCTGTAATAGCTTTCAACAGAAGGTGTTGCAGATCCCAGAATAACTCCGGATTTATACAAACCTCCCAAGACTAATGCAGCATCTTTAGCATTAAAATAAGGAGTAACTTCTCTTGGTTTATAGGCTGAATCATGCTCTTCATCCACTACAATCAATCCCAGATTCTGATATGGCAAAAACAAAGCATTTCTGGTTCCTACAAGGATACGGATATCATTCTGCTTGATTCTTCGCCACACTTCTACTCTCTCAAAATCTGTGAGCTTCTGATGATAAAAACCTAATTGTCTACCATATTTTTTTCTCCAGTCTCTGAGTAATTTGTTTTGTCAAAGAAATTTCAGGAAGTAAAAACAAGACATTTTTTTCCTTCCCTGATGCATTCTTCAATTTTCTCTAGATAAATATGAGTTTTTCCTGATGATGTTACGCCATGAAGCAGTACATTTTTCCCTCCCTCAAAGGCTTCATCAATCTCGGATTTTGCAATTTTCTGCTCTTCTGAAAGTTCTTCAATTTCTTCAATTTCTCCTTCATAACTTTCAATCCTGTCTTTCTGCATATAATATTCCTCAACAAGACCTTTGTCTGCCAATGCCTTGAAATGAGAGCTTCCAAAATAGCCGTCTTCAAACAATTCGGCTTTTTTAATATGAAGATCAGGATTTTCAGTCTGCTTTTCTAAAATTAAAAGGAACAGATCTTTTTGCTTAGGGGCTTTATTCAGCTTTAAAAGAATTTCTGTAAGATTCTGATTGTTTAAAACACTTTCATTGATTCTTACATAAGCTACTTCCTTCGCCTTATATTTTTCTGCAATTTTCTCATCAATCTCAATATACTGCAGATCAATGAGAGAATTGATGGTTTTAATAATTTCTTTTTTAGGAATAAAGGCTTCAATGTCTGTAAGATTAACCAGCTGTCTTACTTCCAGCGCCTGAACCAGATACATTTCATTGACATCCAGGTTTTCAAAATCAACGACTACTCCCGGTTTTAATTTTAAATACGTTTCACTCTCAAGCTTCAATGAAGACGGAAAAGCCAATCTGTAAATTTCACCAAGGTTACACAGATAATAATCGGAAAGCCAATTCCAGAAACGAAGTTGTTCTTCGGGAAGAATCGGTTTTTCATCCAGAATGCTGATCACTTCTTTTGCTACAAAATTATCCGGAGCATTGTCATGAAGTTCGAAAACAATTCCGGTATAGATCTTCTTTCCTCCAAATGGTACCAAAACCCGCATCCCCAACTGAATTTCGGATATAAGTTCTTCTGGAACCTTATAGGTAAAGGATCCTTTTAAATTCAGCGGTAAAACAATTTGAGCGTATGGCAAGGGAAATATTTAAAAGTGTAAAATTAGATTTTTCTGAAGAGAACTGCAAAATTAAGTATCATTTCATTCTTGTTCTTTCTCAGTTTTGGATTTTTTTTATATTTTTCTTTAATTAGTGAAAAAATTAATTCCATGAAAAAACTCGTATTACTATCATCATTTTTATTCATGATTACATCATGTCATAATGAAGGGGCAGAAGATGTTTCTTTAGAAAAGAATTCTAATATAACAACATCAAAAATAGCAAAGAAAACAACTTCAAATAATACCATCATTACTTTAAGTATGGATCCTGTCACTCCTATTTGTTATAATTCTATACTGGATAACAGGAATGTCCAACTCCATATTTCTCAGCCTGCTCCATATGATATTCAGTTTAAGCTGACTTTGCAACAGAAAGCACTTGGCGGCTATTTATCCGTACCTAATCCCTGGGTAATTGTTATCATTCCTAAAGGAGAAACATGGGCTACACTAGATACTGCCTGCCAATTGGAAAGTTTTATTTCTTGTGGAAAATATACTGAAATAAAAACAGCAAACTTTAGATTAACAGTTACCAGTGCAAAATATTTCTCAGCTCCCGGAGAAACATTTAACTACGAATTCAACAATGGAGTGAACACTTATGATTTTGCTCATCAAGTCTCATGCTTAGGGGGAGGATGGAATCCTGACGAACCTAAATAAAATAAATATACAGAGGTGAACAAAAATGTTCACCTTTATTTATTAAAAAAGAAGCTCGGTAATCTCGTACCACATAGCAGAAGTAAAAAATCCTACAATAATACTGACGCCGATAATAAGGTTGGTAAGCTTTGTATTCAGCCTGAACTGTTCTGCAATAATACTTGAAGTCACTAATGTTGGCATTGCCGCTTCAAATATGGTAATTTTTGCGACATCTCCTTTTATTCCAAATAAAAGAGCCATTCCTAAAACAATTGCCGGAGCCAGAATCAGTTTATAAAGCATAGAAGCTGACATTTGCGGAATCAGTTTTTTCCAGCCATTAAACTTTAGCTGCAACCCGACTGAAAATAAGGCTAGCGGACTCACAGTAGCTGCCAGTTTATCAAAAAGCGGTTCTGCAACAGTTAAATCTATAAATTGAGACAGCACTAAAGCAGAAATACAACCAATTAAAGGTGGAAATGTAATTAATCTTTTAAAAATAAATGCAGCACTCACCTTTCCAGACTTACTTCCTCCTTTCACTGCGGCAATAATACCCAATGTGGAAAGAGCAAAAAACATGGTTTGATCACAAATAATAGCAATACTTAAAAGGCTTTCACCATAAAAAGCACTGATCAAAGGAAATCCGATGAAAGAGGTATTGCTGTAACCGCTTGCCAATTCTAAAGTACTTCTGGAACGCCTTGAATATCCCCTGCTTTTACTGTAAAACATTACATAAAAGAAACAAAATACAGAGACTAAGAAAGTGGCTGCAATTGGAAAAAGCATTTCCGTTGTCCATTGTACCTTCGGCAGATATTTGAATGAAACTGCCGGTAGAGCAAGATAAAGAATCCAGGTATTGATCCCCTTGTGGGCATCTGGGTGGATAGATTTTGTTGCTTTGAATATCATTCCTGCAATAATGCACACTGCAATCAGAACAAAATTTACCATAACTATAAAGAAATATGCTGCAAAGTTACGGCTGATTTTTGAGTTGGAAGGGTAAAATTTATCTTTTTTTGAGTAGAGTTTCTGCCAGATCTGAATCTAAAGAAGTAAAAAAATCTCTCGCAGATTGTTCGGATTTCGCAGATCTTTAATCACAATAGCAAAAGTCGTGTACTTATTGGATAATTTATTCTCCTATATTTTAAAAAGTATCAAACAAACTCATTACTTCAACCTTATCCAAAGATTTCGAAAGGATAATTCTTTTTGAAGCACCTGGCAACAGATCAAAGAAGTTATCACTGAAATGAGTATCTCCAATCAGGTATACGTCCTTTGCCAAAACATCTGTTGAGATTTCAATTTCTGTTGGCGATATTTTTTTAATGGTAATATTAGGTTTTGAGAGTTTCAAATCTTTAGGTCTTACGGGAAAGAAAAGCTTTTCAAGCTTCACATCTTCACTGTCTGAACTTATTTTCAAAACAGATTTCGATACATCAAATTTTACCAGATCAGCTTTGTTGATACTCAAAATTTTCTCACTTACATCGGCCTTCAACTCTTTATTAATATTAGATTTCCATAGTTGTTTTCCTGCAAAATCAATGAGCTCAAATTTTATATCCGCTTTTATTTCTTTCAATACATCATTAATCAGATAGATTTCATAAGCTTTACTATTTTCAGCAACAGAGATCAATATAGGCTCAAAACTTCTTTTTGCCTGATAGTGAAAAGCTTTCCAATTTCCCAAATAATCAATGGACGACCATGAAACTACCGGCCAACAGTCATTAAGCTGCCAGTACAATGTTCCCATATTATAAGGTTTTGCCCTACGGTGTGCTTCTATCGCGATCTGCATTCCTTTCGCCTGTAGCAGTTGGGAAACATAATTATATTTTACAAATCCTGTTGGTATTGGATAGTCCCGTTCCATATATTTATTGATAATCTCCCAGCCTCTTGCATGTTTTTCATGGGCTTTAATGGTCAGGTTTTGTAGGTCCAAATCAGCAACTCCGGAAAACATTGATTTTGTAGTGCTTAAAGTTGGCATTCCCTGAAAACCATATTCAGACATGAATCGGCCTACTTTTTCATTATACATTTCGAAAGGCTGTTCACCCCACCAAACACCCCAATAATGAGAATCTCCTTCTGTAAGACTTTCCTTATGTCCCCATCCGATGGATGGAGAACTTGGCCAGTATTTATTTTTATCTGAAGTAAGATTTTCCTTCAATGTATTGGGAATAACTTCATGAAAAAGCTTTTTATAATCTTTCCATACCTGCAGAGAATCTGCTTTTGAATAGTTAAACTGTTTCTGATATCCCCAATTGACAATGGCTTCATCAATTTCATTATTCCCACACCATAATGCAATGGACGGATGGTTTTGAAGTCTTTTGACCTGATCTTTCACTTCTTCCTTTACATTCTCCAGAAATTCATTATCTGCCGGATAAAAGCTTCCTGCAAACATAAAATCCTGCCACACCAAAATCCCGTTTTCATCGCAGGCTTTATAGAACTCTTCATCTTCATAGATCCCGCCGCCCCAAATCCGGATCATATTCATATTCGCTTCTTTGGCAGCCTTAATCAGTTTTTGATATTTTTCCTTCGTAATCCTTGGAGAGAAACTGTCTGCAGGTATCCAGTTTGTTCCTTTGATATATAATGGGTTTCCATTAACTTTAAAATAAAAAGATTTGCCCTTTTCATCTTTTTCCTGAATAAGCTCAATATCTCTCAAACCATACGTAACATTGATATCTCTAATAATTCGTCCTCCTTTCTTGTATAAGGAAATCTTCGTAGCATATACAGTAGGTTTTCCTCTTCCATTAGGCTCCCATCTCTTGGGATTTTTGATATTATAAGGAAGTCTAATTGTGTTAAAACCTTTATTAAGGTGAAATTTATGCATTCCTCTATTGAGGTTAAACCATGTAAAGTACTCCCCTTCTTCTTCAGCGAAAATATTCATATTAAATGATACCTGAGCCAACGAATCAGTAAGTAACTTTTGCTCAACCTGAATATGATTCACCTTTGCATTTCTCCAAAACTCCAGTTTTACATCCTTCCAGATTCCCGCTGTCACCAATCTTGGACCCCAATCCCAGCCAAACTGATATTGTGCTTTTCTTACAAAGCTTCGCGGTGATTCCGGCATAGCGAAAGGAACCTTTTTGCCAGCTCTTTTCCTTCATTGACCGCAGATTTAAACTTTACCTGTAACAGATTTGTTCCCTGTTTCAAATATTCTTTCACTGGAATTTCCCAGGTTCTGAACATATTATCTGTTTTCTTCAGTAATTTCCCATTAAGATAAACCTCCGAAAAGGTATCTAATCCATTAAAAACAAGATCAATATTGTCGTAATCAAATTCCTTGAACGAGATATCAAAATTAGCCTGATAATCCCAATCTTCATTTTCTACCCATTGAACCTTCTTTTCATTTTCATCCTTGAAAGGATCCGGAATAAGCTTATGGTTCATCAGATCCAGATGAACCGTCCCGGGAATCTTAGCCGGAAGCCAGTTTTTATCTTTTGAGTTTTTGAACTGCCAGTTTTCTGAAGACAAGCTTCTTTCAGAGTACTGTGCAAAAAGAATATTCTGAATAAAAAGGAAAGCAAAAAGGAAAGTTTTACGCATCAATGATATTGTTTACAATTCTGTGGATTCCATATTTATTAAGTTCACTATTGAAATTAATAAGAAGTCCGAGTTTTATATTAGTTTGTTTTAAATAAGTCAATAGCTGAGCCTTAAAAATAGAATGTAATTCCAAGACAGCCTTAACTTCGATGATTACTTTATCTTCTACAATCAAATCAATTTTATATGCATTTTCTATCGAGATTTCTTTATATTGTAATGGTAAAGCAACTTGTTGTTTTACGTTAAGGTTTAAAGTTCTTAATTCGTAAGCTAAAGCTATTTCATATGCACTTTCTAATAGGCCAACACCTAAGTTTTTATGAACTTCTATAGCAGCTCCTATTATTTTGTAGGATAATTCGTTTTCGGTCATTTGTGTGTTTTTAATTTTTAACGCAAAGATTTATTTAATAGTACACTTTATTTTTAAGTGAGCTAAGAAAAAATCGATTTGCAATCGATTTTGATGAAGCGGATGTTATCCATAAGCTTATTCATCGACTCTGCCGCCTTACTTTGCTTTCTTAAAACATAATGCACTATTAAATAGAAATCTTTGCGTTTAAATATATTTTCAATACTATCTACTTTTCAAAAAAAGCTCTCCAAAAAGCTCATAGTAGTTTTGTCATTCCGAGGAACGAGAAATCTCCAGTATTATTGAGATTCTTCGCTATGCTCAGAATGACAAATTGGATATTTAGTGATTATTTATTCTTCAAAGCAATCACTTCATCAGGATTAGCAAAGGATCCACCATCTGTAATTGCTGATGAATGGAAATAACCAGCTTTTGTTGCTTCTCTGATGTCTTCAATATTGGAAGACCTCAGACCGCCACCTACAAGAATTTCAATTCTTCCATTGGAAAGAACAACTAACTTTTTTAGATTTTCTTTTCCTTCAGATACATTCGGTTTCTGACCTGATGTGAGAATGGTTGTAAAACCACATTCAATGACTTTTTCCAAAGATTCTTCCAGGCCTTTTGCTCTGTCGAATGCACGATGGAATGTACAAGGAAGTGGTGAAGCCAATTCAACCAAGGTTGTATTCTGCTCCTTATTCACCTCATCATTTTCATCTAAAATACCGAATACGAAACCATCAATATTCAATGATTTCAATGTAGTTAAGTCGGTTTTCATCTGCTCAAATTCAGTATCTGAATAGGTAAAATCACCGCCTCTTGGGCGAATCATAACAAATATTGGAATATTTATTTTCTCTCTTAATTCTTTTGTAACTTTAAAATCGGGAGTCGTTCCTCCTTCACTTAATCCTGAACAAAGTTCTATTCTATCCGCTCCATTTTCAAAGGCAATTATTGCTGATTCAGGATTAAAGCATGCTATTTCTACTTTTGACATTCTTCTTATATTTTAATTAAACTCCGGAGTATCTTGCAGCACATCGGCAATCAAGAAAGAGTTATGATCCTTACTCACCTTAACTTTGACAGGATATACAGCTTTTAATGCTTTATCATTAAGAACAACATCAAACAAATAGCTATTTTCATTTTGAGAAATCAGCTGGCATTTTGTTACCTGTACTTTATCCCAATCCTGACCTGCAATTAAGAACCCTACACCTACACCTGCTTTTTTGGTATCAAACTTTTCTTTCCATTTATCATTGAACTCTTGTTCTGTAAGACTTCCGTCAACGTCCATATCAACACCCATGGCATCCCCTTTATAATCGTAATATTCTTTGGTGGTTATTTTCTGCATATTCTTATCCAGGTTACCAAGATCTGATTTAAAGTAGTCTTCAATGCTTTTTTCCAGCCATTTTTTCGCTTCTTCTGCTTCATTTGCCTGGGGTTTAGCTTCTGTAACAACATTTTCCTTCACTTCAGGTTCTGGTTGAGTTGCTAGTGCATCTTTCTTTTCTTCTTTACACCCTATTATTAAAAACAGGGAGGCGATCATCATTCTTTTCATATTCTATTTCTATACCTATTATTTCACTGCAAATTCAGGTTTTTCCAGGCGGTTTCCTTTCTGATCATATACCGCAAAGTTAAATCCATCCTGAATGCAATACGCTCCGTATTCTCCTTTTTTATTGATGGCGATAAAACCAACCTGAATATCTTTAAGGTTTTTATTTCTTCTCTGGTTGATCTTTACAATTCTGTCTACCGCTTCTTTACAGGCTTGTTGTGGGTTTCTTCCTTGTCTCATCAACTCTACTACAAGATGTGTTCCTACTGTTCTGATCACTTCTTCGCCATGTCCGGTTGCTGTTGCTGCTCCCACTTCATTATCTACAAATAAACCAGCTCCGATAATAGGAGAATCGCCTACTCGTCCATGCATTTTAAAAGCCATTCCGCTGGTTGTACAAGCTCCGGAAAGATTTCCATGAGCATCAAGAGCAATCATTCCTATGGTATCATGATTTTCAATATTGGCAATGGGTTTATATTGGCTTTTTTTCAACCATTCTTTCCATTCTTTTTCAGATTCCTCGGTAAGAAGATTTTCTTTTTTAAAACCTTGAGAAAGAGCAAATTGTAAAGCACCATCTCCTACCAGCATTACATGAGGTGTTTTTTCCATTACTGCTCTGGCTACGGAAATAGGATTTTTACATGTTCAAGGCAAGCTACTGAACCGATATTGTAATTATCATCCATGATACAGGCATCCAATGTTACCCTGCCATCTCTGTCTGGGCGTCCACCGTAACCAACACTTCTTTCTTTGGGATCGAGTTCTACAAGGCGAACTCCTTTTTCAACTGCGTCCAATGCCTTTCCTCCCTTTCCAAGGATAGTCCATGCTTCTTCATTCGCTTTGAGTCCAAAATTCCAAGTTGACAGGACGATAGGTTGGTTGGTAACTGTATTGTTTTCAGGTAATTCTTTAGCCATCAGATCCAAAGGATTTACAGCCAGTGCTGCAGTAGCGATTCCCAGTTTTTTGATAAAACTTCTTCGGTTATTGTTCATTGTATATCAAAATTATAGTATTAACAAATCTAAAAAAAACTTCTCTGAAATCCTTAGTCTGGTTTAACGAATATTGATATCCTATTTTTAGTTATCTTTACTGCTGTAATGGATGCGTTTAAAACTTTCAGGAATATTGTTTTCTTTCAGGATTTATCTGATGAGGAAATTAATGTTTTGGTAAGCATCAGCACCCCCAGACTTCTTCAAAGAAAAGAAACACTAGCAGGACCAGGACAGTCTTTTAATCAATTATTTATCCTTTCCAACGGATTACTAAGGTTTTTCTTTGATGATGAAAATGGTATTGAAACGAATCTTTTTTTACCTTCAGAAAAAGAAGCTGCCATTATGGAAAGTCCGGAATCATTCTCAGGAGAAAGTGAAAGAAAGTATACCATTGAAGCTGTTATAGAATCACAGATCTTCTTATTCAACAAAACTGAATTTGAAGAAGCGGCATTCCAGCACAGAGGAATTTATAATGCCTATCTGAAATCTTTAAAACAGATCATTAACACGCTAAAGGTACGCACTGAGCAATTTTGCTCCACTTCTCCTCATTCACGATATGAAGATTTTCTGGAAACCCGCCCTTTTACTTCTCAAAATGCCAATAGAAAGTATATTGCCAATTTTCTGGGTATTACTCCTAACTCTCTTTCAAGGATGACTGCAAGAGTTCATAAAAAAGAAACGAAAGAAAAAAATAACTTAGGAATACTTTTTCTCACTTTATTCGGTCTATTTTTGCTTACTCAAAATACTGTTACACAAATTATTAAAAGCAAAAATGAGAAAAACACCACTCACAAAAAATTGACAAGTATAGAATTATTTTTACACTAAAGTAGCCGGCCAATATTGATTAACGGACTGGTTACAACCTTGTTTTACATTTTATTATATCCTATTACAATTATACTATGCAAAGAATAACCTTACTTCTCTGCCTGTTCCTTTCATGCAATTTTGTTCAGGCATCTACAGGCGGAATGGAAGACCATATAGCTGATGTTGCATCCTGGCTCATTCTACTTGTTTTACCTTTTGCCGGGATCTACCTTTTCTGGAAAGTTCACATTTATCCGGAGAAAGTAGCCGAAAAAAGAAGCATCCTCAGCTCAACGCCATAAAAAGTATGTGCCTCCTTTCCCTTGTTTTTGGAGGCCTTTTATGGCCGGTTGCCTTAATCTGGGCGAATTATGATTACGACAATCAAAATGAGCAGAAAAAAGATTCAGATGATACTGAATCTGAAGAAGCACTTAACACAATTGAAAAATAACCTCCTATGCTAGAATTACTCATCGCTATATATGCCGGAATCTGCTGGCTGCTTATTAAAAAATTAAAACTAATTCCCTGGACATTCACCACTCAGGTTGTGGTATACTCTCTTCCTATTTTTGGATCTATTGCTTTAATATTAAGCCTTAACTACTATTGTCCCATCACCTCTGACGTGAAAGTTGGAAACAGAAGTGTTGATATTACCACTCAGGTGCTGGGGAAAGTAAAAAAGGTATATGTAAAGACCAATCAGGAAGTGAAGAAAGGCGATACTTTATTCGTATTAGACAGAGAACCTTATGTACAGGAAATTAAATCACTGGAAGCAAAACTCAGTACTATGAAAGCCACCGTAAGTTCTTACAATACTGACATTTCTGCTTCTCAAAAAAATATTGCAGGATTGCAATCACAGTTGGATCTGGCTAATAAAAGAGTGGCTCAATATAAAGAGCTTGTGGATGCAGGTGCTGCCAATAGATTTGATCTGGAACAGGCAATAACTAACGTCAATGATCTTCAATCCAGAATCAGCGCTGCCCAAGCACAGCAGCAATCTTTGGAAACCAAATCCAATGCCTCTTATAATGGAGAAAATTCTTCTGTATCTGAGATTCAGGCAAAACTTGATCAGGCAAAATGGAACCTATCCCAAACTGTAGTTTTGGCTCCTACAGATGGAATTATCCCCAATGTTCAGCTTAATGAAGGAGCTATCATGGCACCCTTTAAATCTGCTTTTGTCCTGATCCAGAAACAACAGTCTGTTATCGGGTTCTTTGCACAAAACGAACTTGAATCAGTAAAAAACGGAGATAAAGTAGAACTTGCTCTTAAAACAGAACCGGGAAAGGTAGTTAAAGCCAAACTTGAATATGTGATTGATGCTACCAGCCAAGGAATCATGAACAATGCAGGTGGAATGCTCGGCGGAAATGGTTCTACAGCAGGACTTCCTGATACTGCAAGACAGCTACCGGAAACGGATGGAAAACTGATCGCTAAATTTATACTGGAAGATGATCAAAAACAATTGACCGTGGGAGCCAGAGGAACGGCTGTAATTTATTCAGATCATATCAAACCTTTACATCTTATCCGAAAGGTAATGGTAAGAATCAACAGTAAAATCAACTTCATTATCCCTAAACTTCATTAATATGTATAAAAGATTAATACTGGCAGGAATTCTTTCTTTAAGTTTAGGTTCATGCATAGGTTATAAGGAGCCTACGAAAGAGAATATTGATCAACTGAAGGAAAAAAGTGAAGCTGTCTCTCATATTATCATTCCTGATGACTGGATTTTTGACAGAAATGCTAATGCAAGGTCTCTTTCTTATGAATGGATTAAAGATCTTAAAACTCCTCAACTGGATGTACTTATCCATGAAGGAATGGTATATAATGCGGATATTATTATTGCTAAAGAAAAGCTTAACCAAATTGAACTGGCAATGGAAATTGCAGGAAGCAATCTTTATCCAAGCGTAAATGCGGTTACCAATACATCTAATAATCTGGTAAGCGAAAGCCAAATCCGGCGCATTGGGTTGAAAGCCAATTGGGAAATTGATTTATGGGGTAAAAATAAATCAGCACAAATGGCCAGTACCAGTGATTATTTTTCTGCAAAACAACAAAACATTCTGCTGCACCAGTCTATCGCTGCGATGATTGCTAAAGCCTATTATCTCAATATTGCCGGAAACATTCAGGAGGATATGATTGAAGGCTATATTCAGAAAACAAAAGAACTTGAGAAATTATATATGGTTCAGAAAAAAGTAGGAACAGCTAACGTATTGGATCTATCTAATATCTCTGCCGAAATTATTTCTCTGGAAGGATATCTTGAAAAGATCAGAAATGCCAATATCCAATCCAGAAGATCTCTTGAACTTCTAACCGGAAGATATCCTGAAGGAAAGCTGGAAACACAGAATTTTTTCAATCCTGTACAAAATAATATTCCTTCTTCTTTTCCATTAGAACTTTTGGAGAGCAGATCTGATATTCAGGCTTATCATTTTCAGATAGAAAAATCTTTTTATGAAGTACAACAGGCTAAAGCAGCAAGGCTTCCTTCTCTTAATATAAATACTTCTTTAGGGACTGCGGGAAGTAATGTAGAAGCGATCAACTCTTTATTCTCAAACCCATTGCTTAGAGTAGGCGGCGGATTGGTTTCTCCTCTCTTCAATAATGGAAAGCTTAAAAAGAATGTGGAAATTAAAAACTCACAGCAAAAACAGCTTGTTGAAGAGTATTCAAGGGCTGTCTTGAATGCGTTGAATGAAGTGGAATCTTCATCAGCTAATCTGAATTCTATTGAAAAGCAAAGTAATTTCACCCGAAAGGCTATTCATGAACTGAACAATAATATTAGCCTCACTCAAAAACAAATAAAAGTGGGAACCAATAACAGTTTTGTTTTGATCCGGAAACAGCGGGATCTTCTAAAAAATGAGATGAATCTCGTCAATCTGGAACTTCAGAACAGAATGGAACGCATCAACCTCTATATGGCTCTGGGTGCAAAAGACTTCATATTTTCATAGTTTTATACTGAATAAAGACTGCCTATCTATTTCAGCAGTCTTTATTTATTTTATTAACTCAGTTTTAATGAGGCAGCTTATCCCTGAAATATCCATATACCCAGGTTCCGGTAATTGCGCTTAAAAGGGTGACAGATACCGCTAAAGCTCCTGTTCCAATCTGGGCAAAAAGCGGTCCGGGGCAGGCTCCGGTAATGGCCCAACCAAAACCAAAGATCAATCCTCCATAAATCTGCCCTTTATTGAATTTCTTAGGAGCCAGCGTTATAGGTTCACCATAAATTGTTTTGATCTTGAATTTTTTAATCAACCACACAGAAATCATTCCTACTAAAACAGCACTCCCAATAATTCCATACATATGAAATGACTGCAAACGAAACATTTCCTGAATTCTGAACCAGCTGATGACCTCAGCTTTTACGAAAATGATTCCAAATATAATTCCTGCTGCCAGATATTTTAAGTTGTGATACCAGGAATGTTTTAGTGTACTTTCATTGGTACAAACTGCATCCTGATGCCTGATATTTTGTTCTTGTTCTTTTATCATTGATTTTATTCTTAACAATTATACTACAGGGAAAGGATCATAGGCAAAATAAGATTGGCCATGAAAAATCCACCGATCATAAAGCAAATGGTAGCCACTAAAGAAGGCCACTGCAAATTGGAAAGTCCCATAATAGCATGACCACTGGTACATCCCCCGGCATACCGAGTTCCAAAACCCACCAGAAATCCACCCACAACCATCATGATAAATCCTCTTACAGTTAAAAGACTCTCAAAATTCATAAGCTGAACCGGAACAAGATGGGTATAATCTGTAATTCCATAGCCTGCCAACTCTGCTTTCAGAGTGGGATTGACTGTAATTTCAGCCGGGTTAAGCATAAAATTAGCGGCAATCATTCCTCCGATAAAAATTCCTAATACAAAAAACAGGTTCCAGGCTTCTTTTTTCCAATCATATTTAAAAAAATTGATATTAGCTGGTATACAGGCAGCACAGATATGCCTCAATGAAGAACTGATTCCAAAGGATTTATTTCCCAATATCAATAAAGCAGGAACAGTTAACCCAATCAAAGGACCTGCAATGTACCATGGCCATGGTTCTTTTATAATCTCCAACATATTTTTATTCTTTTATTTTAAAACTTTGGTCTGACATACAAAATCGCTTTTGGGAACCCCTGTAGAAGCAATGGCCTTAAAACCTCCTTCAATTTCCGTAAAGTTTCTGAATCCTCTTGCCTGAAGTATGCTGGCCGCCATCATACTTCTATATCCTCCGGCACAATGCAGGTAAAAATGTTCCTCGGGATGAATTTCATTAATCCATTCATTAATATAGGCTAAAGGCTTGCTATAGGCTTCATTGACATGTTCTGCTGCATATTCATTTTCTTTCCTTACATCAATAATTTTCACAACGCTGCCTGCTATTTCTTTTTCAAACTCTTCAGCAGAAATGCGATTCACAGCATCAGTTTCCTTTCCAATGCTCTTCCAAGATTCAAAACTTCCTTTTAAAAAGCCTAAAACATGATCAAATCCTACCCTGCTTAATCGGGTTACCGCTTCTTCTTCATCGCCAGGTTTTGTGATCAATAGAATGGGTTGGTTCACATCTGCAATCAATGCCCCTACCCAAGGTGCAAAATCTCCATCTAATCCTATATTGACGGATTGCGGGATAAATCCTTTGGCAAATTCGCCATTATTTCGAACATCCAGCATCAAGGCTCCGGAAGTTTCTGCTATTTTCTCAAACTGATCCGGAGTAAATGCCTGCATCCCGTTCGATAATACTTCATCAAAGCGGTGATATCCTTTTTTATTCATCATCACATTCATTCCAAAATAAGCAGGCGGTGGAAAAAGTCCTTCTGTTACAGCATTAATAAAGCCTTCCTTACTGTTCTGATTAAGCGCATAATTTGTTTTCTTTTGGTTCCCTAATGTATCAAAAGTCTCTTTCTGCATATTTTTACCACAGGCAGAACCTGCTCCATGAGCCGGATACACCATAATATCATCATGTAAGGGTAAAATCTTAGTATACAAACTATCATACAGTAGTCCTGCGAGTTCTTCCTGCGTCATATCTGCTGCTTTTTGAGCAAGATCGGGACGACCTACATCTCCAAGAAATAAAGTATCTCCGCTGAAAAGGGCTTTTTCTTTCCCTTGTTCATCAATCAACACATAACAAGAACTCTCCAAGGTATGTCCTGGAGTATGAATCAATTTTATTTTAATATCTCCGATCTCAAAAATCTGGCTGTCTTCAGCAATAACAGCCTCAAATTCAGGGTTCGCTGTAGGTCCGTAGACGATGGGAGCGTTTGTTTTCTGGCTTAAATCAATATGTCCGCTCACAAAATCAGCATGAAAATGAGTTTCAAAAATGAATTTTAGTTCTACTCCGTCTTTTTCTAACCTATCCAAATAAGGCTGAGTTTCTCTCAAAGGATCTATAATGGCAGCTTCTCCTGCTGATGTAATATAATAAGCACCCTGGGCCAAACATCCTGTATATATCTGTTCTATTTTCATCTTATTTATTTTATTTTCTGATACAAATTTCCTTGTTTCGGTTTTTCCCTACAGCTACTTTTGTTACATAAAAGAATTTTGAGTGCAGACTAGTGTTTATTTTTTTAAGCACAAAAGTTTTTAAACACTTTAGTTGATTGTAAGTAACATACTTCATGCATACTAAGTACATATAAGTATTGAAAACCTTTGATCCTCATAAAAACTTAAGCGCACTGCATAATAACTTATCGTTACTTAAATTTCAACATATTTTCTACTTTATTATACAAGCTTAGAGAAATATTTCTTTGGTAATAATATAGATACCCATCACCAGGATAAACCATCCAAAGGCAGGTTTTAATTTCTTGCCATCAATCTTTTTTGAGATTTGTGAACCTATGATAATTCCAATAATGGCAATAGCGGCAATGGATATGAGTAAACTCCATTCTATTTTTGTATTGTTGATAGAGGACGAAAAACCAATCAGAGAGTTTAAAGAAATAATAACCAACGAAGTTCCTATCGCCGTTTTCACCGGGATTTTCAAGAGATTCACCAATGCCGGGATAATCATAAAACCTCCTCCAGCACCCACCAATCCGGTTACTATTCCTACTATCGTTCCTTCTCCGGCAGCCAGTAAAGATTTATTTTTATTCAAATCATTACCATCCACTTCTTCGGAAGTTGAATTTTTAATCATTTTATAAGAGGCCAGAATCATCAAAAAGGCAAAAATCAACAGCAGAAACATGTTTTTGGTTACTGTAAACCCTTTTATGCTGAGCAGCTCTTCCGGAATCAGCGGGAGAAGATACATTCTGGTTAAAAAAATGGAGATAATGGAAGGTATTCCGAATATCAAAGCCACTTTGAAATTCACCAGCCCTTTTTAAAATAAGTTATTGAACCTACGGCACTGCTTATTCCCACAATAAAAAGAGAATATTCTGTGGCCAGCAAAGCATCAATTCCGAAGAGGTACACTAATACAGGAACCGTCAGAATACTTCCGCCACCACCGATTAAACCTAAAGAGACACCAATTAAAACAGATGCTGCATATCCTATAATTTCCATTATTCAATTATTCTGATGCAAAAATGGAATTGTTTGAAGAGAAGTACAGCTACTTTTGTTACATAGTAGAATTTTGAGTGTAAACATTGTTATGTTTACTTTTTTAAACCACCCCGTCAAAAATTCATTGAATTTTTGACACCCTTTCTCAGGAGGGGAATTGTGAACGTTCTTTATTAATTAAATGAAAGGAGAAATTGATTTAATTGGTAGTTTTCAGAAGGGTGATTTTATTTCTTCCTAGTTTTACTCTTCCGTCTTCTTCAAGCTGTTTGAGAAGTCTGGACACTACTACTCTAGCTGTTCCTAATTCGTTAGCAAGCTGTTCGTGCGTGGTCTGTATGATATCAGAATTAGTAAGTTCTGATTTTTTCCGGAGAAGATTCAATAATCTTTCGTCTACTTTTTTGAAAGCGATTGCATTGATAATATCCAGTAATTCTTCAAAACGCTTGTGGTAAAGTCTAAAGATATAATCCAGCCATTCCGGATGTTCTTTGATGAATAAAGAAACTTTATCTACGGGAAGGAAAAGAATCTCTGCATCTTCTTCTATCTCTGCTTTTACAATACTTTTTTCGTTATGCATTCCTCCCAGGAAAGACATAATACAGCTTTCTCCTGCTTTGATATAGTACAGCAGAATCTCCCGCCCATCTTCTTCTGTTCGGATCACCTTCAGCATTCCTTTCATTACAATGGGAATGGATCGTATGGAGGCATTTTCGTCTAAAATAATGTCTCCTTCATGATAGTTTTTGGTGATTCCATACTGATATAACTTTTCAACCAGATCTGGTGAAGAAGAAAATTCTGAAGAAAGTATCGTATCCTGCATTGTGTAAGATTGAATAGGGCTAATTTACGCCAATTTCATCAACAAACAACCACGATTTCGAATCTGCACCAGGATTTCCGGCTGGAATAATTCCTGCATTTTCAATGATAATTTTCAGAGATCTTGCATTTTGCTTTCCTAGCTTCAGCTGTATTTTCCCTTTGGCATTTTGAATATCCTCTTTTCCTATTTCTTTGATGATTTTAAAATCTTTATTGTCATCAGAAACAAAAATTTTAACAGATTTCGCAAGATGAATCCAGCTTCCTTTGTTTTCCAGTGTATTAAAATAAGCTTCTGAAAAGTCAGTTTTCTGTCCGAAATCTATCGTTGCAACCACATCTTTTCCCTGAAAACCAAGCCATGTTTTACCCAATTGTTTTACATTTCCAATAATGCCATCTACTAAGGTAAAAGCTCCGCCGAAAGAATAGTTCTCACTAGGCTGCTGCTCAAGAGTAATTGTTTTGCCTGTCGATTTTGACACGGTGAATTGTTGGGATGAAACAGCACTTTTCAGCTGTCCGTCTTCAAAGTAAGCCGATTTAATTGTTAAAGAATTGGGTATGGAAATAGGTCCCTGATAAATTTTAGAATTTATTGTTGGATCTGTTCCATCCAAAGTAAATCGAATCCCTGTTGAATTTTGTGAAGTAGAAAGTTCATAGGCAATGCCGTTGTTTGAAGGAATTACTTTTCCTGAAATATTATAAATACTTTTAGCGTAATTAATATTCATTCTATCCAGAATTTTGAAATGGTTGATGACCCTGTCTTCAAAATCTTTATAGTTTTTAGAATTTGAAGTTCCCCATGCTACTTCCGCCAGTGCCATCAGTCTTGGAAAAATCATGTACTGCACCTGCTTGAAATCAAGAATATATTCCGTCCATAAATTAGCCTGAACCCCCATGATATATTTCGCCTGATCAGCATTCAGTTCAGCAGGAATCGGGTTATAGGAATATACTTTATCCAATGGCGTAAACCCACCGAATGCATTAGGTTCAGATTGCGGATCTCCCTGATAGTGATCAAAATAACAGTATGCTCCCGGTGTCATCACAGCAAAGTGTTTTGCTTTGGCAGCTTCAATACCACCGTTTACTCCGGTCCAGCTCATTACAGCAGCATTAGGAGCCAGCCCGCCTTCTAAAATTTCATCCCAGCCTATAATCTTTCGTCCTTTGCCATTAATATACTTCTCAATTCTATGAATGAAATAGCTTTGCAGTCCATGTTCATCTTTTAAATTATTCTTTTTGATTAATTCCTGGCAATGAGCACATTCTTTCCATCTTGTTTTTGGACATTCATCCCCTCCGATATGGATATACTGAGATGGAAATAACTGAATAACCTCATCTAAAACATTTTCCAGAAACTTAAATGTTTCGTCTTTAGGACAGAATACATCATCAAAAACACCCCACTTGGTAGCAGATTCAAAAGGTCCTTTGGTACATGCCAATTCAGGATAAGCAGATAAAGCTGCCAAAGCATGTCCCGGCATTTCAATCTCAGGAATTACTGTTATATGTCTTTCCTGGGCATATTTTACAACATCTTTGATTTGCTCCTGGGTATAAAAATACGGTCCATAAGGCTTTCCATCGAAGGTATTATCTACATAAGCACCAATCATTGATTCTTTTCGTTTGGAACCAATCTGTGTAAGCTTAGGATATTTTTTGATTTCAATTCTCCATCCCTGATCATCGGTTAAATGCCAGTGAAAAGTATTCAGTTTATACATCGCCAGATAATCAATGTATTGTTTTACCTCATCTACCGTGAAAAAATGACGGCAAACATCCAAATGCATTCCTCTCCATGCAAATTTTGGTTGGTCTTCTATTTTCATTGCCGGAATTTTCTTTTCCATTTTATACTGCTCAATAATCTGAGTTAAAGTTTGAAGCGCCAGAAAATATCCTTGTTTAGTATAAGATTCAATATGAATTTTCTTTGGCGAAATTTCTATTGAATAGTATTCCTTCTTCTGTTCAGCATCTGTCCCTGAATTAGAAGGAATGATAGAGTTTGTTAAGTATATCTCACCCCCTTTCTGGTCATATTGAAATTGTAACTGAGAGCCTATTCTTTTTTTGAAATATTCTGTCTCTTCTTTTGGCAGATCACCACTTAATACGAAAGTGTTAGGGATTACAAATTCGCCCTGCAAAATTTGAACTTTTTGGGGATAAGGGATAAGGTTTAATTTATCTTGGGCAAAAATTACGTTTGAAAGCAATACAAAAAATACTAAAAAGGTTCGTACCATTGGAAGGGGTTAAAGTTTTAGCTAATATACTTATTTTCCAATACTTTTAAACGGTTCAGACTCTATATTTAATCACAAAAAATTGTACTAAAAATACAATTTCTTTTCTGAGCTGGTTTTAATAACTCAATTAATGTATAGTTTTTTTTAACTTTAAAACAATTTAAAAATCAAACACTTAAATCAAAGATATTACCTTTTTCTAAATCGAAAAAAAATAATGGTTTATTTTTTGATAAGCATACGTCACCAAAAGATTAAACATCTAAATTTGTAAAAAAATACAATGAGAAAAAGCATTTTTATAGCAGCCGGATTATTCCTTTCAATTTCTACTCAGGCACAACTTCTTGATATTTTAAAATCAACAGTTAAAGACAAGACTGGAATTGATCTCAACAATCCACAGGCAACTAAAGGTTCCACAGCCACTACTACGACAAATACGAACACAACCACCACGATTCCCACTTCTACTTCAACTAAAACATCTCCTCTTAATGTTGGAAGTCTTACTTCTACTCAGATTTCTTCCGGATTGAAGGAAGCATTAAGTCTTGGAGTAACGGATGGAGTGAAAAAACTGGCTTTAACAGACGGTTTTTTGAAAAATGAAGCTGTAAAAATCCTAATGCCCGAAAAATTAAGAAAGGTTGACGCCACATTACGTTCTGTAGGATTAGGAAGCCTTGCTGATGAAGGAGTAAAATTACTTAATAGAGCTGCTGAAGACGCTGTAACGGAAGCTGCACCTATCTTTACTAACGCCATCACTTCCATGACCATCACAGATGCTAAAAATATCCTATTAGGAAGCAATAATGCTGCAACAAGTTATTTACAGGGCAAAACCCAATCTCAGCTATTTACGGCTTTCCAGCCCAAAGTAAAAGCATCTTTAGGAAAAGTAGGTGCTGACACAGTTTGGAAGAATTTAATTTCAAAATACAACACTTTTACGGGACAATCTGTAACTACTGATCTTAATGAATATGTAACTACAGAAACCATTAATGGGGTATTCAAAATGGTCGCGGATAAGGAAAGCGGAATCAGAAATACACCGGCTATGAGAACTACAAGCATTTTACAGAAGGTTTTCGGAGCGCAGGATGCTAACCGATAGATCAAAAGTTAACTCTAAATACTAAAAAGGTTGTTTCACAAACGAAACAACCTTTTTTGTATTGATTTCTTTGGCCACCAATGAACGAATAAAATCATTTCCGATACTTTACAGGCCTATGTGAAACCTATGTGGTTTAATTTTTTCACCACATAGTATGTAGAATAAGGTTATTTGTGCATCCGTGGCGATTAAAAACCTGCGTAATCTCCAAAATCTGCGGGATAAAAATGTGATTTTAAGAGATTCTTCATTCCGCATTGCTTCATTCAGAATAACAGATTCAAATTCTCTTTTATTACTGGAACATGATGGGAATTGAAATAAAAAAAACCTTGCGGATGGCAAGGTTTGTATTGTATTTAGAATTGCATTTCAGGAATTTCACCTTCAATGATAAGGTCTGCTTCTGTTGCTTTGATAATGTCTTCTACTGAAACACCCGGTGCTCTTTCCAGCAGTTTGAAACCTTTTGGAGTGACTTCCAATACAGCTAATTCAGTTACTACTTTTTTCACACAGTTTACTCCAGTTAATGGAAGTGTACATTTTTAAGGATCTTACTTTCTCCTGCTTTATTTACGTGCATCATCGCTACGATAATATTTTCTGCAGAAGCCACAAGATCCATTGCCCCGCCCATTCCTTTTACCATTTTTCCAGGAATCTTCCAGTTGGCAATATCTCCGTTTTCTGAAACTTCCATTGCTCCAAGGATGGTAAGATCTACTTTCTGACCGCGGATCATCCCGAAACTAAAGGCCGAATCAAAGAATGAACCTCCTTCTAATATAGTAATGGTTTGTTTTCCGGCATTGATGACATCTGCATCTTCTTCTCCTTCGAAAGGGAAAGGCCCCATCCCCAGCACTCCGTTTTCACTCTGGAATTCTACGGAAATACCTTCCGGAACATAGTTGGCAACCAAAGTAGGAATCCCGATTCCCAGGTTTACATAATAACGATCTCTCAGTTCTTTTGAAATTCTTTTGGCAATTTGTTCTTTTGTAAGCATAATTAAAACTTAGACTGCAATTTAATTATTTTCAGCCGAATACAAAAGGGATTTCTGAGGCAGGGTCTTAAGTTTAAGAGGCTTGAAGTTGGAAGAGTGAAGCTGGAGGTTTATTGGAGTCAGAAAACGACTATAGCCCTTTCCATTCGGATTAAAAGAGAAATATAGTTGCTTATCTATTTCATAACATCCGGCATCCTGCTTCAAATCTTCCTCAACAACAGTTTATTATCCCAAATGATCATTAATAATTAACATCGTTAGTAAAAATAATATCATTAATTTTGTATCCTTATTTAACAGAATGAAAATACTTTTAAGATATCTTAAACCTTATCAATGGCTGATTATTATTTCTTTACTATTAGCCACTATTAATCAGGTTTTCTCTTTATTTGCTCCGGCTATTACAGGGAATATCCTTGACCAATTGGTTACCCATCCTAACTTTTTCGATAAGGAAAAACTTTTACCCAGAAATATAGATGAATATCTTTATGGAACTTCAGTGTATCATGGAGCTTTCTATTTCTTGGGCTTACTTATCGGAACTGCAATGGTGAGTAGAATTGCCAAAGCTTTTCAGGATTATGTAGTGAGTGTTATTACTCAGAAATTTGGTGCTAAAATCTTTACAGACGGTCTCAAGCATTCAATGGCGTTACCTTATCAGGAGTTTGAAGACCAAAGAAGTGGTGAAACTTTATCTATTTTAACAAAAGTAAGAGAGGATTCTGTCAAGTTCATTACCAATTTCATTAATATATTCTTCGGGATTCTGGTAAGTATCATTTTCGTTTCAGTCTATGCGATCCGCCTGCACTGGTCGATTATGCCTGTGTACATTTGTGGAATTTTCCTGATTGCTTTCATCACTAATTTATTGAGTAAAAGAATCAAAGTTATTCAGAAAAATATTGTTTCAGAAACTACTGCATTAGCCGGAAGTACAACGGAAAGTCTTAGGAATATAGAAATCGTTAAGAGTTTAGGTTTAACGAACCAGGAAGTCATGCGTTTGAATAACAATACTTATAAAATCCTGGGTCTTGAACTTAGAAAAGTAAAAAGCATCCGTTCTTTAAGCTTTATTCAGGGAACGATGGTTAATTTTCTTCAACAGATGATTACCCTGACCCTTTTGTATCTGATCTTTAAAAATATTGTGACGCCGGGACAATACCTTTCGCTGATGTTTTATGGGTTCTTTATCTTCGGGCCGATGCAGGAGATCGGAAACATCATTATCTCCTATCGTGAAGCAGAAGCCTCTCTTCAGAATTTTGACCGTCTGATGAAAAAAGACGTGGAAGAAAAACCCCTTCATCCGAAACAAATCGGAGCTATTGAAGAACTGGAATTCAGACATGTTTCTTTCAAGCATCAGTCGGCTCAATATAAAGCATTGAATAATATTTCTTTTGATGTAAAAAATGGAGAAACCATTGCTTTTGTAGGACCAAGCGGATCTGGAAAAAGTACATTGGTTAAGTTATTGGTGGGGCTTTACAGACCTCAGGAAGGGAATATTTTTTACAATGAGATTAATGGAAAGGAATTTGATTTTGATGAACTGAGAAATCAGATTGGTTTTGTTACGCAAGACACTCAGCTTTTCGCAGGAACTATCAAAGAAAACCTTCTCTTTGTGAATCCCCATGCTACAGAGCAGGAACTTGCCATTGCTTTGCAAAAATCGAGCTGTACGGCATTACTGGAAAGAGCTGAGAAAGGAATAGAAACCGTTATTGGTGAAGGTGGATTAAAATTGAGCGGTGGGGAAAAACAAAGGATTGCCATTGCAAGAGCGCTTTTAAGAAAACCTCATCTATTGATTTTTGATGAAGCTACTTCTGCTTTAGACAGTATTACGGAGGAAGAAATCACCTCTACTATTAAAGGTATTTCAGAAGAAAGGGAACAAATTACAGTATTGATAGCCCACCGACTGAGTACCATTATGCATGCGGATAAAATCTATGTATTGGAACGCGGACAAATCGTAGAAACAGGCTCCCACAATGATCTGATTGCCGAAAAAGGTCTTTATTATGCAATGTGGAGACAGCAGATCGGAGAAAGAAAACCTACTATCCCACAACCATAGTAATAATTGGCTGATACAATTTTTCATCCATTTCATTTGGATAATAAGGCTAGGCTTATTTTTTCATTATCTGGCAGGTTTTTCTCCCACAGATAGCACAGATTTTCACGGATGATTATATTTAAAGGTCTGCGGGAATTTGCGGAAAATTTTATATTGAGATTCTTCATTCCGCTTTGCTTCATTCAGAATGACAATGCATCAAATAGACACTAAAAAGGGTTATTATAAAACAATCTACAACAATAAAAATAAAGCGCTGAACAAATGTTCAGCGCTTTATTTTTATTATCAATCGTATCTCTTCAGAAATTATTCTTTAGTTCTAACGGTTCTTTGTTCAATTCTCTTTTCAAATTTTTCTCCCTGGAAAATTCTTTGAATCATAATGCCCGGGATATGAATTTCGTTGGGATCTAATTCTCCCGGTTCTACCAGCTCTTCTACCTCAGCAATGGTAATTTTTCCTGCACCAGCCATCGGATGATTGAAGTTTCTTGCAGATCCTTTAAAAATAAGGTTTCCTGCATGATCTCCTTTCCATGCTTTTACAATAGAAAAATCTGCATCAAAAGCATGTTCCAGAATATGAGGCTTTCCTTTAAAGTCTTTCACTTCTTTTCCTTCTGCCACTTCAGTTCCATATCCGGCAGGGGTATAGAAAGCAGGAATTCCAGCCTGGGCCGCTCTGCATTTTTCTGCTAAAGTTCCCTGGGGAGTAAGTTCTACTTCTAATTCTCCGGAAAGCATTTGTCTTTCAAATTCAGCATTTTCTCCCACATAAGAAGAGATCATTTTCTTGATTTGTCTTTTATGAAGCAATAATCCCAAGCCAAAGTCATCTACTCCGGCATTGTTTGAAATGCAGGTCAAATCTTTCACATCACTTTCCACTAAAGCATTGATTGAATTTTCAGGAATCCCGCAAAGTCCAAACCCGCCCAGCATCAGCGTCATTCCATCTTTAATTCCTTCGATGGCTTCCTTTGCATTTTTTACTCTTTTATCTATCATGAAATATTAGATTTTTCTGTTGGCTAAATTTAATAAAAATTTATCGTATCTGCGATGATTGAAAAAAGATCCTGATCCCTATCCCATCCTGAGTATTTATTTTTCACTTTAAAAATATCACAGTCAGATTTTTACAGCTAAAAGCGAACAAATCGGTTCATTTTTTCCATACATCTCATAAAATTGATTTATATTTGGGGTTCTAAATTTATAAACACCACATATTTTTTAATCTTCGGATATAATTGATATAAACACAATCTTAAATGTAAAAATTATTTCTGACGGCTTATTGCTGTCTCTTCAATGCTTTTGCCTTTTACTTTTACTCATAATGGGCATTCAAAAGCAAATCATTACAAACATACAATCAGAACTTAATAAAAAAGCATGAAAAAACTATTTACGTCAGCGTTACTTGCATTAGTACTCAGCATCAACGTATATGCACAGGAGAAAACTTATTTTGATGAAAACTGGGAAAAGACTACCCAGGAAAACATGGAATATTACCGTGAAACATCACCCAAAGGTAAACTTACTTTAATTAAAGATTTTTATAAAAACGGAACCCTGCAAATGGAAGGTCTGGCTTCTGATACCACTCCTAGCAATGAAGTTTTTGATGGAAAAGTGACCTGGTATACTCCTGAAGGAAAAGTAATGAGTGTTGTAAATTACTCTAACGGTAAACAGGTTGGAGTTTCTCAGAATTATGATGTTAAAGGGAAATTAATTGAAGATCTGGTTTATAAGGCTGATGGTACTTTTTCAGGAAAATCATTCAGTTATAAAGATCCGGAAAATGAGTATTATTACAATACTCTTACCATATATGAGAACTCTACTCCTACCCAAACAATTATTTATGATGAGGATATCAAAGGGATCAGAAGTGAAACCATTACAGGGAAAGACGGTAACTACGTGAATAAATATTACGGCGAGAAAGGTAAATATATTGGAAGCCTTAGCTCTGAATCTAATAATGATGGAATTCTGGTAGAGTATTACTATAATCCGATGAGGGTTTCCAAAATTGAAAAGTATAAAAGCGACGGAAGCATCAAAGAAGGGATTCTCTATGCTAAAAACGGGAAAGTTCTACAGGAGCAGAAAAGAGGTAAAAAAGATGGATCTAAAACTACTTATGATGAATCCGGAAAGAAAATAGCTGATCTGACTTATCAATATGAAAAAGAAAATGACACCTATAAGCCTATGGACGGTGAAGATTATCAGTTTGCCTATGATTACAGCCATATCTCAACCATAGATGTTTATAAGGGCGGGTTACAGGTTCTTAATAAAGAGTTTAATGAAGATGGAAAACTTACTACAGAAAAGGTTTTAAAAGACGGTTCAACCCAGGAGATTAAGTATTATACACTGGATGGAAAATTAAAATCTACATTAACGTATCAGGATGATATGCCTTACAATGGTACTTCCTACGAAGGTCTTACCGAAATGCAATATAAAGATGGTGTTTTGATAAATACAAGAAATTATACTGATGAGAATAAGCTGAAATTTGAGAAGAAATTAAACGCTAAGCAAACTGCTTATGATGCAACGGTATATGACAATAAAGGGGCAATCCTATATACTTATAACCAACCTCTAAATGAAGAAGAGGACGACTATAGCTTCACGGCTCAGATTGTACAGTATGTAAAGGGAAAACCTGCCAACAAAGCTTCTGTAAAAGGAGGTATTCTTCAAAGTGGAAAAATCAGAATAAAAGACTATTACGGAGCAAAAGAGCTTGAACGTAACGGAAAATGGATCTTATTAAAGGTTTATAATTCAGAAGGAAAGCTTGTTCAGGATTCTAAGATTCTGGCTGATACTGGTGAAGATTACTTATCTAGTGATAGTAATACTGCCATTCAGGAAAGTCAATTGTACAGCGATTTTGATTAATTAACAGATCATTTGAATATATAAAGCAGTTCCAGTTTTTGGAACTGCTTTTTCGTTCAATGCTTACTTGAAAGGTTTTTTATTTCTCGCAGATCACACAGATTTCGCAGATGATACAGCCTTGTCAAGGTTTAAAACCTTGACAAGGCTCAAACGTAAAGTTTTAAGATGTATGATGGAATACTTTAAGAAAGATTAGGGGAAAATAAATAAAAACAGGCTGTCATTTCTGACAGCCTGTTTTTTATGATTACTTTATTCTGTTATTGGATAATAAGTTTTAAAGTAAATAGTTTTCTTGCGTGAACTTTTACAAAATAAACTCCTTTTGGAAGGCTTTCATTCACTAAAGAGAAACGCTGGTTATGAATATTCTTTGATTCATACAGGAGTTCTCCTGCTGCTGACACCAATTCTATTTTCTCAATTGGATAGTCGCTCTTGATAAAGGTGGGTTCTCCCGGTTTGGTAGGGTTTGGATATAGAATTACGTTTTTCTCTGTACTTTTCGCTTCTTCTACTCCTAAAGACCCTGAGCTTACCTGGAACTGTACTCTATTTGAAACTTCAGTATAAGAGTCGTTGGTAAACATTACCATATAATAATTACCTGGTGTGGTTGGTACGCCATTTACATTTCCTTTAATAGTCTGAGTACCCTGCGTGACTCCATCAAAATAAGTATAAGAAACAAAGTTATCATCCGGTGTCTGGATATTCTGAGGATAGATTCCTAACCAGTCTTTAATAATTCCTGGAGAGTCCGTCCATGAAGCAGTGATATTTTCACCTAATGAATACACCGGCTTGTTGATCCATAGTTCGGTAACAATGTCTCCTACTTTAAAGAATACTTTCTCTCCGATGCCGTTATATCCATCTTCCAATAAATACTGAGCATAATAATATCCTTTTGGAAGTCCTGTAAAATTAAGAGTTCCCGATGCTGTAGTTACGTAGCTCCATTTTATAGAATTTGTGGTTCCAGGAGTCTGCCCCATTTTATAGATTCCGATCCAGTCTTTTTGAAGGCTCGGAGCATTCGTAAAATTAATAGTTACAGTTCCACCTACCGGATAAGTATCTGCTGTAGCCTGCAATTGTACTTTTGGACCCACATAGAAACTTTTTCTTGAAGTAATATCCGAGTATCCGTTGTTGGCAAAGAATCCTGCAAAATATTGACCTTTATTAGGCAGGCCATTATTGAAAGTAGCTGTTCCAGCTGTTTGTCCGTTGGTATAAACATACGTTTGTGCAGTTGTACCTCCTCCTGGTGTCTGTCCTTTTTTATAGATTCCTACCCAATCCTGCTGATTTCCAGGACCGCCTGTGAAAGTAGCTACAATAGGTTCATTTTGCGCATATTCTGTTTTATCTAAAGCAAGTGTAGGATTCGAAACCACACTTCCTGTAATTTCAAACTGTTTTACCTCGCTCCAATCGCTCCACTCCAGATTTCTATCTCTGTAACGGGTTTTCACGTAGTAAATTCCGTTTGGGATTGAATTTGCAGTTAAAGTTGCTTTTGTAATGTCTATCCCCTCATTTAAATTCTTGGTTTTATCCGGATTTCCATTTCCATCTTTTCCGAACCAGTTTTCAAAATCGCGGTAGAATTCTTTTTCAATCACAGAAAAATCTGCTGCTTTACTGATTAAGAATTGAGTTGTATTTAACAGTTCTCCATTAGATGATGAAAAAGCACTTCCATTTAATGTTAAAGGTAAAGTAATTGGCCCTGAGAAGGTATTGGTAACCGACGGTTTTGCAGGCTTCGGCTGATTTTTGTATCTGTGGAATGAATCTACCAATTCATTATTCTTCTTCGTATACTTACCCCCAATAGAATAACATTCGATATCTACTTTTCCTGTTGGAATATCTACTTCAACGATCTGATAGGTCCAGTCCGTCAGTGTCTTTTGAACATCATCAAAATCCTGTTCAGTAGACATTCCCCAATATTGATCCCAAGCCGTTCCTCCTGAAATGATCTGGTAATTAGGGGTGTTTTTCAACTGTCCTCTATGATATAAATGATGGTGTGCTCCAACATGCATCAAGTATTTGTCAGATGTCACCAAAAGTGGTACTGCATTGTTTCTAACCCAAGTAGAAATGTCTCCTACATATTGTTCCGCCTGATAAGGTCTGTGGCTTAATGAGATGATCCAATCTACTGTAGGATCATTATTTGCTTCATTTAAAATCTGCTGAAGCCATGTTTGCTGAGCAGATCCTGTATGTTCAGAGCTTAAACTGATGAATAATACATTTCCTGCCTGCTGAGCATAGTAATTCTCATTTCCTGAAGTGATATTTTTATATTTAATCTCATCAATATAAAAATGGGCATAGTAAGAATTCATCCCAAGAGTTCCATATGTTTCATGGTTTCCTACAGTAGTCTGAATGGGCAGATACGGGGATAATTTGATATTCTTTTTGAAGTGAACATTCTCATAATGATCCAGTGTTCCTACATCCACCTGATCTCCCACCATAAAAGTAAGGGCAATATTATCTGATGGATCTGAATTGGCCCCGAATTTTTCTTTTAATTTTTTAAAAGCGTTCAAAGTAAGACTGTCATATCTCGGTTCTGCCTTGATCTGGTTATCCCCCATAATCAGGAAGCGTATCTTTCCATTGGCTGTTACAGGCTGGCCCGGTAAAGGAAGTGTTCTGAAATTATAGACCGCAGATTCATTAGCTCCGGTTTTTATCTTATAATAATACTTAGTATTCGGTTGCAGGTTTCCGATTTTTGCCGTGTGATAGTAGTAATTATTATTATATCCTGTATCTGAAAAAATGTTGGTAGTACCGGTTACCGTTACATTAAGATTGGTTGGGGAGTCCCCGTAGATCACGGTTGTTTCGTTATCAGAAGCAGTCTTCCAATTGACGATCATGGAATTCGGAGTCGGGTTTTGCAGATATGGGAACAAAACCTGTCCAAACGCCATTTGTGCCGCGAAACAAAAAAAGAAGAAATAGTGTTTCATAATCGCTTAATTTTAAAATGACATATAGAGTTTTAATTTGTGAATCAATAATTTAAAAAATCAACACTCTGATTTTTTATTTCGGGCAAAAGTAGAAGTCTCATATAAACTCAGTCTGATGGAATCTTAACGAATCTGTTAATTTTTTGATGAAACCGGAATGAAAAAATTATAGTTTTTAGTACATTAAATATTTGGTGTATTCAAAAACTATTTTGTACATTTGCAACCTGTTATTCAACCTCTGACGATCAGCGTGTAAGTTGCTTAGCTTTAACATTTTATTTTATTAATAATGGATTTATTAAAGTACGTACAAGACAAGTACATTGCGAAAAAAGAATTCCCTGAATTCAAAGCAGGTGATACAATTACTGTGTATTACGAAATTAAAGAAGGACAAAAGACTAGAACTCAGTTCTTCAAAGGAACAGTTATCCAATTAAGAGGTACTGGTTCTACAAAAACTTTTACCATCAGAAAAATGTCTGGTGATGTAGGTGTAGAAAGAGTATTCCCTATCAACCTTCCTGCACTTCAAAAAATTGAGGTTGACAGAAGAGGTAGAGTTAGAAGAGCTAGAATCTACTACTTCAGAGATCTTAGAGGTAAAAAAGCGAGAATTAAAGACGCTGCTTACAAGAAGAAATAATTCAGACAACAATAAATGCAAAAAGAAGCTGTTTACGTGTAAACAGCTTCTTTTTTATGAGCAATGAGTAAGAAATAATAATACTATTTACGGATATAGATCTATGATTTTTCTTTGTATGGAGTTCCCTTTCCCGTTTCCAGGAAGAGTTTCAGACTGCCTAGGAATTGCACCCAGCCATTGGAGCAGATATCATAACATTCAATATCCGGATTTAAGCCGAGGTGAGTAACTTTTATTTGAGAACTTTCTTCACTTTGCTGAATTTCCCAAACGATGGTTGTACCAATCCATTCTGTCTGGTTTTTTAATTCAGGAAGGGCAATTAATGAATCTTCTACATACCAGATCATCTTTGTAACAGGAACTGATTCTTTCACCCGCATTGTTTTGTAAATCTTCTCTCCAAATCTTATGGTAAATGCATCTCCAATTTGAGCAGAATAACCTTCAAACATTTCAGACCACCAAAACGGAACCTGATTAGTAAGAGCGTTGTATATTTTATCTGCAGTGGCCTTTACTTCTATTGTGTTGGTGTAATTATCCATGGTATTTGCTTTAGTTTGGTTATACAATTTTACGGAAATTAAATACCAACAGGCTTTGCATAGGACAAGAAATAAAATGTGTGTATTTGACCACCCCGTCAAAAATTCTTTGAATTTTTGCCACCCCTCCTGCGGAGGGGAATGTACAGCCCTTCAACTGAACTATTGGGAGTAGATGATAAGTTTACTCATTCTTTATGAGGTATTGTAATGGTGTGGATCCGGTATGTTTTTTAAAGAATTCAATAAAGGCACTGTCTGAAGAGAAGTCTAAAATGTGAGATACTTCTCCTATTGAGTTTCCATCCACTAAAAGTTCTATGGATCTTTGAAGGCGCCATTGCTGCCTCCATTCCTGATAGGAAAGCCCGGTTTCTTTTTTAAAAATACGGGTGATTGTTTTTTCCACGGCTCCGGTTTCTTCTGCAAGGTTCTTCAGCATCGGTGGTATGGAAAAACGTGTTGTCCACTCTTCTACTCTTCTTTTAAAACGTCTGTCAACAGGCATTTTAAGATCTAACTTTTCTTCAGGAGCTTTTCCTATTTCATCCCAGAATACATTTAAAATATTTTTTTGAGTTGTATTCAGGGCTGTCCACTCCCAAAAGCAGATTCTTTCAATAATTTCTTTGAGCAAAGGATTCACATGTAGAACCTTAAGGCTTGAACTCATATATTTCCCAGCATACTCACTGTTAAAATAAACAGATCTGTAAGCTACGACATTTCGGAAATTGACCCGGTGAATTTCATTGGCAGGAATCCAAAGCATTCTGAATGGCGGCAATACAAACTGTTTGTCAGAAGTCGTTACTGTCATACAGCCGGAAGGTGCATACAGCAGCTGCGCTTTGGTTTTATGGTCATGAAATCCGGAATCATGCATAACCATATCAGAAGCTATTCCAATGACTTTTTCCTGAAGAGCATCTGCATCAAATTCTTCATTCTGTTGTAATATCGCCATGTCTTATTTTTGATATTTTTTGTATTTATATCATTATAAATATACATTGAATTTTTCGAAACTTTGCAGAAAAAAAATGAAAAAGACAAATCCACTATGGTTATTGACATTATTGGTAATGCTTCCTCAGTTTGTAGAAACCATTTACAGTCCTGTTTTGCCAATGGTTCAGGAAAAATTTGGAGTGAATGAAGAATCTACGACTTTAACAATAAGTTTATATTTTATTGCTTTTGCTCTTGGAGTGGCATTTTGGGGAGTACAATGCGACAGAATCGGAAGAAAAAAATCCTTGGAATACGGACTCATCACCTATGGAATCGGAACTTTTGCCGCTATTTTTGCTCCTAACTTTATGTTTTTGCTTGCTGCCAGAATTATTTCTGCTTTTGGAATTGCTGTAGGCTCCATTGTTACCCAGACCATTTTGCGCGACACTTATGATAAAGACCATATCAGCAAAGTATTTTCATGGATTGGAATTGGTTTATCCATCAGTCCTATCATAGGAATGACTACTGGTTCTGTTTTAGCCTCTTCAGCAGGCCATCAGGGAATTTTTATCACTTTATATCTGACAGCTGTGGTATTTTATATTCTTTCCAGAAGAAATGTTTTTGAAACTCATCATTCGGGAAAAGAGGTCAATTTTAAAATCTTGTCCGGTTTATTGATGCGAATGTTGAGAGACCGTGATATTATCAGATGCTGTTTATTAGTGATGAGTTTTAATGTTCTGTTATTTTCGTATTACTCGTTAGCCCCCTTCATTTTCAAAGAACAACACTATTCATCTTACATTTTTGGATACAGCAGCATTATACTGGCTGCCGGAACTTTTGTGGGAGCTAAGCTTAACAGACTATTGCTTTTAAAGAATATTGCTCCTAGAATTTTAGTCACTGTAAGTGTATTGGGATCATTTGCTGCCTCTGCTTTTGTATGGATCTTAAGCGGATATGGAATTTATTTTCTGATTCCTTACTTTTTCATTGTAATGGCTTTCAGTATGGCCATTCCGAATATTCTGAGTACTGCATTAATCCATTATAAAAATGAAACCGGAAGTGCAGGAGCATTGCTGGGGCTTATTTATTATGTATTGATAGGAAGTGGTTTGGTAAGTATAGGGTTTATTCAGAATCTGGGAATTTCATGTCTTATTTTTTCAGGGATTGGAGTCATTACTTTACTGGCATTCAAACCAAAAGAAAAAACCGTTTAAGTGATAAACGGTTTTTTCTTTTTTAATGTTCCAATGTAATATGTTAGAACAAACAATCCAATTACTAATGGGATTATGAAAAGACACAGGAATATAAATGGGCCGAACCAAAGATGCCAAAACCCACCACGAATAGCGTTGGAAGGATCTTTTTTATCAAAATACACGGTTACATCATTGGACCATTCTCTGCTATTACTGCTGTAATCCGTATTAAGGATATACGAATGATTGGAAGAATCATAATAAGTAATAACCGGAGAATACATTTTGGTATAATTAATCTCGTCACCATCCTTCGACCAGCTTTCTTTATACCCCGTAATCCTTGCTTCCGTTTTGACTCCACCAGATACTAAATTGATATGTCTGTACAATTTACTACCATTGTAATAGACTCCCCCAATCCCCATTGCCAGGAATAAAAGTGTAAATATAGCAGCGAGAATAACGATTAAACGATTATCTCTTCTTTTTTCTATTCTGTATTGATTTACCGCATCATTTCTTTTCATACTCTTTTTTAAGGTCTTTAAATTTTTCTTTGTAAAAGTTTTATCCTTCGTTATTTGGTGGTTTAAATACAATACATCACTCTCTCATCATCCCATGTTTTCTAAGAATATCGGCTAACGGAATTCTTTCTCTGCTATACATCACCTTCATTTTAGAAAAGGTATTCTTACCATCATCTGTTCTCCAAAACAGGCTATTTTTAAGATCAGGAAGATCTGCTTCCGGCAACCCTTTCTTTATAAGTACCAGCAAGGGTTCAATCTCATTATCATAATACGATCTGTTGATTTGGTAGGGGTTATTGTTGTTATTAATTATAGCACAGATGATTTTATTCCACCACCCTTTCTTCTCTTCATATTGTACAGGTTGTGAAAAGAACATATACAAAGAGTATTTTCGGGATGGAAACTGACTGGAAATAATAATATCATCAATGGAATTAAAGTCTATTTTTTCTTTAAGAAATGGATTTTCAAGGATTAAATGATTATCCTCCAAAGAGTATTTATAAAACATAAATTAGTTATAAGATTATGATTACAAATTAAAGATTTTCTTCATGAACTTCTTTACCACAACAAATATTGGTTGTCCAAAATAACAACCTACAGATAGTACCAAAACAGACATCCCCAGAATTAAAAAAGGCCAGAAAAAGAGATTCAGAAAGCCACCTCTTGTTGCTTTTTGTGGTTTTTCAGGATTATAATACATGGTTACCTCATCCTCATTTTCCTGGCTACTGCTACTATAATCTGAATGATATTCTCTTACAATGCCTTTATTGTCCTCATAGCGTATGAGCGGTGAATACATTTTTGTAGAGCCACCTTTGCTATTAGTGGAATAACTTCCCTCATAGCCTATAATTTTACCTGTTGTTTTGTTTCCAAAAACAACTAAACTAAAATTTCCCCCAGTTTCTGGATACTGTAAAAAATTCCTCCAGTGCTCAATGTAAGCAATATAAAGATAAAAGAGATGTAAAATGTCGTAATAAAAAAACCAGAACTCTTATTTTCGCTCATGTTAAAAAGTAAATTATTATTGTTTTTCACCCATCATCAATCTTATATTATATTTAAGCAGGTATAATCCCAACCCTAGTGGAATCATTGACAAACATAATACAACAAATGGGGAAAACCATAAATACCAAAGCCCACCCCGAATAGCTTTTGAAGAAATTTCTTTATCATAATAAATGGTTACTTCACTTGACCATTCTTTACTGTTACTACTGTAATCGGCATACAGTGTATAAGACCTGTTGGCAGTATCATAATAGCTAATTATTGGAGAATAGAACCTTGTATATTTATTCTTCTCTTGCTTTCTGGTTTCTGTATAGCCTGTAATATGTCCTTCTGTTTTTACACCATTCAATACCAAACTGGTATGCTTATAAAATTTCTCTAAGCTGTAATAAAGTCCCTTTCCACCGAAGCCAAGGAATAAAAGCATGAATACAAGGGAGAAAAAGCTTACCCAGAGGTCGTTATTTTTCATGGTTTACTATATTTTAATTTCATCTGTACTGGATATATCTTTTTTCTCTTTCCATGTTATTGCTGGTTTCCTCAAGGCATAAGTTGTGACAGAACAAATAATCGTAAAGAATATGGCAATAAAGGGGACTCAATATAATTCAAAATCACTGCCCATAGCAATTTCCGGATGTTCTTTATCATAATATACTGTAAGACTCATGTTTTTTTAGATCTGCCTCCTGAACTAACTTTATATGATTTACTTTGTCGATCGTAATATGCATATACATGAGCATACATTGTTCCCTCCCTACCGTCGTCATCTTCTTTAACCGTAACATCATAATCCACTAATATACCTTTGGTCTCTTCATAGGTTGTAATAATCGTGAATGAATGATGAATAACATATATACTAAGTATAAGTATCCCCCATGGATACCAATAGCAAAAATAAAAACAGAAGCCTTCCTTTTATCACTTGATAAGTTCCTGATTATTTTCTTTTGATTTGTGTAAAGCTTTACTACTTTTACCTTCTATTTTCTTTTGTCTAATAATTGTAATCAAAAAAGCAATATTAATGGCTAACAATCCTGCTGGGGCAAAGGAATCCTCTGTCCTTCCTGAGAAAAGGATTCTTACCACAAATAGAGCAATGAATATGAATATTGAAATCTTAAAACTATATATTATACCTCCTAATCTAACAATGGCATTGTTAAAAGAAGAATCCTTGATTTCAGATTTCAGTTGAAGATAAAGAAAAACTGCCAATAGCAAACACGGTATTAATATCTCCATATTGGACAAAAGGATCTGATTAAGTCCTATCACCACCTCCACAAAACCACCAAGCGGGGATTTGAATATCAAGACGCCAAAAAGAGCTACAAAAATGAGGATTGCCACCAGCATTCCCATGGCTGCTTTATGCTTGTTGATACCTTGACTTTCCATATCTGTTTGGTAGTTCAAATACATGGTTTTCAACTCATCATAGTTCTTGTTCCTAATTTTATGATAGAGAATATATAGAAATAACGCTTCTGCTTGAAAAAAATTTATGACAACCACCTTCTCAAATTCAAAGAAGGTTTCCTTATTCAAGGTAAACCATACATCGATATAAGAGTTTATAAAAACATATACAATTGCATATATCTGGAAGAACAGCAAGAAGTTTCTTGCCATAAAGCTTAAAATGTGCTGTGATTTAGTTGTCAAAATATATTAGTTTGAAAACTATCCTTATCTGAATAATTCTAAGTGACCTTGGTTATTCCTAAAAAATATTGCACTTTCTATAAAATGCAGTCCTTCTTCTTTTGAATTTTTGTTCTCCAATACCAATCCAGGAGCATTATTCAATTTTTCCAGATAAACTAATCTATTATTAAAGCAATATTTCAAAGTATATTCTTCTTTTGGAACCAACGACAGTTCATAGTCCTTATATGAAAAAAGCGCCTTATTCAAAAAATACTGTCTTCTATCTTTCTCTAAATAATGAGCCTTAACAAAGTCATCAAATCGAATTGTCGTAAACTGATTATATTGTTTTAAATCATCATCTTTAATATAGCTCGCCAACATTTCATATTGCTGATATACTTCAGAAAACAACTCATCTTGCTCTTCTCTGGAAAAATCATACTTTATTTTACTGACATCCAGATGGTATGGAAAACTGGCGTCAAAGTTTAGAATGTTTTCATAAAAGGGTTTATTCTCAAGGGATTCATCAAGTACAAAAGAATGTATTACCTGTTTCTTCAAATAAAAATCATTTGCTTCTTTTACAAAAATATTCAATTCAATTTGAGCATCTTTATGGAAGTCCTTATTATTGAAAAGCGGTGAAATCTTAAATTTAAGGTCTTGTTCACCGGAAGAAAACAATAAATTATTAATTGGAATATCCGTGGCAATTTGAGGCCCATTAAAGTATGAAAAGCAAGGTATGTCATTAACTTCAATTTCTATTGAACATAGAAAGGCTTTCACTTCAACTTTATAGATAGGTTGGTTCATTCTTACTTTGTTTTTTTATTGTACTCACCTTTTAGTTCATTGAACTTATCTTTATAAAAGCCTTTATTGTTGCCTGACGGTTGAACCTGTAATACTTTCAAATGAATATCTGAATTCTTATTTCTGAATTTCGTTAAATCTAAAAACTCACTATAAAAAATTTTATCAAAGAAATAAGGGACTTCATTTTTGTTAATAGCAATTAAAGCGATGCTTTTATTTACTTTTTCATATTTGACACCTACTATCATTTCCTTTGATTCCCATTCATTCCTTACGATATTGGAATCTTCATTGTTTAAATCAATCTGCTGATACTCCTTATCACTTGAGATTTTCTTAAGAATATCTTTATATATCTCATCAGAATTATTCTTCGAACCAGCAAAATACCCTTTAAATCCAATGGTCTTCTCTTTGTTAAAATAAACATCCATGTAATCCAGCTTACCATTATTTTTAAAAGGCTGCCATTTCTCTTGGATTTGATTTCCTTGCAAAACGATTCGACTGTGCAGATCATCAACATAATCTCGGTATCTTAATTGATTAGCTTGTTTACCGTTTGCAAGATTTACATAAGATTCCTGTACAATGTTCAAATCAACCTTTTCTGATTTAGATTGGCAAGAAACAGAAATAACATTTAGGATAAGGATAATAAATAGGTATTTAATTGTCATCTTTATTTATCTTATAGTTTCTAATTTATTCTTTACATTTTCTGATATTAAGGAAAAATATTCAATGGTAGGGTATTTCCATAATTTAAAGTTAAGCAGAAACATTTCTCCTTGCCTGCTTAATGAACATTATTAAAAAGGATAAATTAACAGCTAGCAACCCAGCTGGAAGGAAAGACTCTTCTGTTTTACCTGAAAAATATGCTCGTACTACATATAGGAGAATAAATATTGGGAATGAAATAAAAAAGCTATACACAATAGTCCCAAGCCTATCAGCCATATGTGAAGAGGTATTATCTACTTCATACTTTAATTTTAAATAAAGAAAAATAATAAACAAAACACAAGGAATCAATATGTTACTATTTTCCACAAGAATTTCATTAAGCCCTATGACTAACTTAATAAAATTTCCGAACGGAGACTTCCAAATCAAAAGAGCAAAAAAAAATATCAAAATCATAATTACCACCAACATGGATACGGATGCCTTCCGCTTACTGACACCTTGATTTTCCATCTCCTTTATATAGGCTAAATATCTGACTTTCAAAATATAATAATCCTTATTTCTAAGCTTATAGTAGAACATATACAAGAAAAACACCTCTGCCTGGAAAAAATTGATGACAATTATCTTTTCAAATTCGATAATGGTTTCCCTATCCAAGGAAAACCACATATCAATATAAGAATTTATAAAAACATATATAACAGCATATATTTGAAAAAACAATAAGAAATTTTTTACTGAAAATTTTAAAATATTTTGTACTTTACTTTTCAAAATTCAATTATTAAATTTGAATTACAAAATAATTTCCAAAGGAGAATTTTTACTTTTTCTATAAAACAATATGTATTCAACAAATGCTTCCTTCTCGTCCTCATTATCAATGAATACCCCTGGAGCATCCCCATTCTTTTGAAGACCTACTAGCTTTCCATTCCCATAAAAAACCATCTTATAATTTTCCAATGGAAAAAGTTTAACCTTATTATTTTGAACTCCTGAAACATAAGCATTTTCTGCTTGTTCTCTTTGTTCCTTAGAGTAATACATAGATGTAAAGACATTATCTTGTCTTAATTTTGTCAATTGCTTATATTTAGGCAAATCAGCATTTTTAAATGCATCTGTATATTCCACATATTTTTTCTCCAGCTCTTTCATTACGATTACATGATCTTCTTTAGTCAAATCCACTCCTTGCTTCCAATCAATTAACTCATAAGGAACATTAGCTACAAATGATTTTTTCATTAGCAAAACTTCCTGAATTCTTAGACTCAATGGCAGGAGTTTTGTAAGAAAATTTCGTTTTTCTTTCCCTAGCCTCTCCTTTTGGATATTCATCAATTGTCAATGAAACTTCCGCGCCTACAGGAAGAGGCTTTCCTTCTATAACAGAGAACATTTTTAAAGAAATTCTTTGATCTCCACTTTTTGGAATGAAACTATTGACAGGTAATCTGAATGCTGTTGCTCCAACATTATAATGAAAATAAACAGGAACATCATTGATATAGACTTCAAAATAACAGCCACGAGCATCAATAGCTAATTCATACATGGGTTGATTAGCCTCAATTTTTCTTTCCATTTCTATTTCTTTATTATTTGATTTTTTTGTACACCCGAAGCTTACTACCATTATTAAAAAAAATAAGCAGTAAATTACTTTATTTGTCATTCTTCTCGTCATCAGTATATATTTTTTTTGGACCATACCATATATCTTTTTCTAATAGTTTATGTACATCGTTATGTTTTACATCTCCTTTTTGATTGGATACAACCTCATCATTGTTGTATATTGTCTTCTTTCTTCTCGTAATAGATGAATAAACTTCAAGTTTTGCTTCAGCACCTAAAAATGTAACAGTTACATTTTTAAACATTCCTTTACCATCAGAATCCCATTCTTCTTTATATTCAACACCTGCACCAAGAGAAGCCTTTACCTTCAATTCCTCTTGAGTCTCGTATGTTACCCCATCTCTTACTATCGTTGAAATCAAAGCTGATCCTTCATAATTAACTCCCGCTTCAAGGCTGGCATTAACTGTAATCGTAAATTCCTTTTTTAACTTTTCATCCCAACCGTCTAAATTATGGTATCCTATCGAGATATTCCCAGCAACCTCCGCTGTAAATACGAAGTTAAAGAAAATATCTAATCCCTTCACAGTATATTCTAATGCCTTAATGATCAATTCAACAGCTTTACCAATCCAACCAAACTTCCCCATAATAGGAACGAGATCAACAGTAATTCCAAAAGCAATAAAAGGTTTCAAAGCAACTCCGCCTTCAATTCTCCATCCAACTTTTCCTAAATTCTTTTCCTTTTTGGCTACTTCATGTTTCCATTTCAAGGCTATTGCAACGTTAGGTGGATCTATATTAAAGTCAAATTTCTTTAAGACTCCTTTTTTATATGCTGCAGATTGTGTTACATCTTCACTGGTACCATCAAAAATTTCTGATTTTTCATAAACAGCATTAAAAGTACCAATTACCTTCTTTATTGATTTCTCTATTTTATACCCGGCCTCATAGTCTTTACCACTAGTAGAAGCTTTTAATGTAAAATCAGCACCTACCTTACCTTCTGTTTCAGCTTCAACACTCAACTCCTTTTTTACATATTTAAAACCAAATCGACCATGATAACCTCTTAAATCCTCTCTTGTTGATTGAAATTTAAATGTCGTCTTTTTCCATAAAGGAACTGCAATAAGGGCAGCTAATTCCCATTCGATATCTGGATATACAGCTATACGAGCAAGTTGGTTAGGATATCTACATGTACTAATTGGCAAAAAATACGTTTGTAAATTGTTTGAGGACAAAATAAAATATCTTAATGTCCAAATAGTATTCATTGCTTCATTAGCATATTTACTATTTGTATAAGTCTGTACACTTTCAAAAGCAGTCTTATTATACATATACCTCAACATCAAGGTAATCTTCTCATTGCTGTCAATCTTATAGTCAACTCCTTCTTTCCATTGCTGAGCTACAGATGCATTGTATGAATTGTTTGTTTTCACAACATCCGTATCATTCTTATTTTCATTGGTTGTGGCTATTCCCGCTTTTCTCTGTTGATCCTGATGGGTAGAATCAGCCTGTCTTGTATGTATATTTCCATTTTTTAAGGCAGCATAAACTTTGTCTACTTGGAAGACATTCTTTTTTCAGAATGTTTTTGCCCTTCATCCAGCAATAATCCTTGACAAAAGGTATCTTGAGTGGTAAGCTTATCCAAAGTAATGGAAATATTCTTCCGGCTATCTCCGGTTATAATATTAAAACTTTCCTTAGTTTTATCCATTGTACCTACAGTTACCGTTTCATCAAATATGACAAAAGCTTCCCTATCTTTGTCATCCTCATCTTTTACAGTAATCTTCGAATATCCGCATGGATCAAATTCTCTTTTTGTATATTCAATATCCCCAATATATTGAATCATATTGTTTTTCTCCTGCTCAATACGTTTAAGATAATGATCCATCAATTCTTCAGACACAATGAATCTACTGGAAATCGAATTTTTATCATCAATATCCTTCAGACCCAAAACCTTGGGATCATATTCTATAAGATCACTTGTAGGATCATCCGCATAGTTTTTATAATTTACCCTTTCTTCCTTGGAGTTCTTTCCATAAATCATTCCTGGTTCTTCCCAACATCTATAGATTTCCAATACAACTGTAAAATTCTTCTTTACATTTTCATTCTTTTTCCATTCAATTTCTATAGGGAATGTAGTATTGATATAAGAATTCCAATCATCATCTGCCCTCACATTATTTGAGATATTATACACCTTAGGTTCTTTCCAAAGATTATTATCTTCAAAATCGCCAGTTTTCGTAAGTCCTTTTGCTGAGGTTTCTTCTAATAGATATAACTTTGCCTTATATTTATTCTTCTCATCCAAGTTATAGGCATGAAGCATAATTTGTAATGTAACACTTTCTCCATAGCGTTTCACTTCTTCACTCTTGGTAAAATAAGCATAGGATATTTTAGGTTTATCAACAGGAACAATATAAAAGTAAAACCCAGTTCCTGGATTTTCACTAAAAAGTTCCACCCTTTGTTTAAATCCAAAATAATAGCTATAGGATTGAGGATTAAAAACAATACTGCTTCCTTGCTTATATTTTAGTCCTAGTCCATATTTGGCTATCTTTTCCTTACCTCCACTCAAGGGACCCCATAAGTTTTCAGTAATATCTTCTTGTTTAGCTTTCTCTAAATTTTTATAAAAGAAGTCATAAATAAAAGCCCATCTAGCCTGCTCCACCGTATGCTTAGGATTTTTGCTTTTCTTTCCCACACAGCTTTCATCAACAAAAAATTCATTCCGCTTATTTAAATATAATGGATAGGTATTTCCTTTAGGGACGGAGTTTACCTTATTGTTTTCCTTCCATAGACAAAACTGTAGTCCAACTGTATTTTCAATATTATCCGGCATAATTATTCAGCATTTAAGAATTCATAAGGATCTTTTTTATCAAGGTTCTTCATATCCATCACAGGATTCACATGCGACTGCAATTCACTATCCGCATTCTGAAGGTTCTTTTTGGTTGGCTCACCCATTTGTCCGGATTTAATGATAGAAATACAGTCTGTTCCTCCAATAGGACAGGTTGCTTTGCTGTCTTCCAGTAGAATATAGCCTCCGGGTGGATCGTAGAGTTCTTTTTCGTAGTAGCCACTCCATTGGGTAACTACAGCTGAACATGGGGTATTATTTTTTTTGGCGCATGAACCGAAAGTATTCTTCTCAAAGGTAGCTCCGATATCTTTATGGGTAGCCGCAAGTTTACTGCTGCCAGCATTGTCATTCACATAATATTTGGTCTGCGTAAGTACTTTCAGTTTATCCGGAGCAGAGCCAAATTCACATTGGCAGATTGCTCCCTGTACTACTTTTTCTTTTAGTGACATTTTGGTGTGTTTTTGTAAAAATAAGTCTTTTTCCTGAACCGATAAGTTTTACCAGTCATTTTCTATTCTTTCGAAATTATCAAATCCCCATTTATTAGGCGGAACTTTTACAAGACCACCAGTAATAAAAGGACTGCTTTCATCCAATACTTTGTCTTTATATTCCTCTGATCCCAACTGATATTGGGTATAATGAATCTTTTTCACAAATACTTTTTTCCCCGACCAATCTCTGGAGAATACTTCAAAATAAGCTCTTGTATGCATCGGAAAATGATGATACAGATCATGATCGAAAATCACTTTAAGCGTCATATAAAGAGTATCATCTTCCGCATGGCCTTCCGGATAAAAGTATCTTGGAGCCAATAATTCTTCGCTTTCAAATTTTATGACAAAAGAATGGTAATCTGTAGGGAATTTATCAATGGTCTGTACTCCTGAAAATTTCAAAGGTCCACGATAAGGAATCACTGAAAGATACAGATCTCTTTCAACAGTTCTGGTATCTCCGTAGTGAATGAATTTGGGATGAAAAAACAGATTCCAAAACCAATCATTGTGCAGGCTTTGCTCAATAACGATTTTATTTTGAAGCTTATTTTCAAAATTGTTAAAAAAAACATCCAGCTCTTTACTGCTGTACTTTTCTGATATTTTTGATTTTTGAATCTTCCACCTTTCAATCATCTTGTCGTGATTGATGATCTCGCCAGTTCCGGTTCCTTTTTCATTAAGATCTACTTCCACAGGATAAATAGTGGTAGACAATGCTGATGAAATAATTTCATTGATTTTGTCCGGCTCATGTTGATTATAGAAAACATCTTCCTTATTAAGGCTTAATGTTCCCTTGCCGTATTCAACGTTCAGATTAGTGGCTACAGTATAATCTATCCTTTTGGAGGGCTTCTCATCGTTACCGGAAAAGTATTTCACAGACACTCCATACCTTCTTCCTTGAAGTCCGGAAGGTTTTATTTTGATGGTATTTAGCCTGTGTAAAATTTGTTTTTTTGATAATCTTATCTCCGACATCATTAACTCATTTCGTCTTTAGTGTGTCCCCAAAGTTAACAAATTTCTGTTTATCACCAGTTTTGGATAAATATAAATTAACACTACCGCCTGAGCTCTTTGCTAAAGCGGGATTGCATAAAATGATTTCGGTAAAAACCCTGTTCAGATTATTTAATAAAGTTATATAAAACCTCGAAAAATTTAGGATAGACTTCAATATGCGGAAGATGCCCAACATTTTCTAATTCCACCAATTGAGAACCTGCAATTTCACGCTGGGTTTTCTTTCCCAGTTCCTGATACTGTCCCATTTTAGGCTGAAGTTCCTTAGGAGCCCTGTCTTTTCCTATAGCAGTTCTGTCTCTGGTTCCGATAATCAATAAAGTAGGAACTTTTATATTTTTGAATTCATAGCAAACGGGCTGATTATAGATCATATCGGATGTTAGTGCAGCATCCCATGCCACTTGCGGATAATCTTTATGAAGAGTCCAGCCGGCAATAAGATCAAGCCATGGCTGGTATTCCGCCTTCCATTTGTTGTCATAGTAGAATTTCAACTGATAATTCTTATAGGTTTCAGCCGTATTTTTAAGTTCTGATTGATAAGCCTGATCTATATTCTGATAAGCTGCAAATGTTTTATAATCTTCAAGTCCGATCGGATTTTCAAGGATCAGTTTCTGGACCTTTTCAGGATAAAGCAGTGTGAATCTTGTAGCTACCATTCCTCCCATTGAATGTCCCAGAACAATGGTTTTATCAATTCCCAATTCATCGAGAATTGCCTTTGTATTTTCGGCCAACTGTGAAAAGGAAAACTGGTAGTTGTGAGGTTTTGATGATTTTCCAAACCCTATCTGATCCGGAATAATGACCCTGAATCCTTTTTCTGAAAGATCTTTAGCTGTTCTTTCCCAATAAGCTCCATTAAAGTTTTTCCCATGGAGAAGCAGAATGGTTTTGCCATTGGATTTTTGAGGTTTCACATCCATATAAGCCATCTTCAGATTGTTATCCTGAGAGCTTAAGTCTTTAAAATGTACTTCATAAGGATATTGATACTCAGATAACATCGCATCCAACGGTTTTATTTGTGAAAACAGGATTCCTGATCCGGTTAGTAGTATTGCTGCAGCTATATTTCTGAAATACCTCATAGTACTTTACTTTAAGTTTTTAAAATTAAAAAAACCGCTCCAAACGGAACGGTTTTCAACTGTTATTTTTGGTTAAATATTATTTTTTTAAGATAATTCTGCCATAGAAACTTCTTTTTCTTTTTTGGATGGAAGGTTCATTAAAACAATAGCAAAAAGAATCAGAGCAATTCCGACCCACTGTATTAAAAACACCTGCTCACCCAATAGAACAAAAGCCATAGTTACAGAAACCGGAAGTTCCAGAGAAGAAACAATACTTCCCAGTCCTAATCCTGCATTGGGGAAACCAACATTGAACAGAATTGGAGGAATAATCGTTCCAAACAAAGCTAACACAAAACCATACGTCAAAAATATTGAATAATTGAAAGAGTGGATATGCTCTGTATTTTCTGTAAAATTAAGATAAAAAGCTTTTAATCCATCAAAATACATGGGCCCTATCTGAGCAAAAAACAGGAATGCAAAAACCACAATGGAACCTCCTGCCAACATAATAATACTTTTTCTGAAAACAGGCAAATGGGTTGCCAACGTATTAGAAGTAAACATAGTTAATGTATATGAGGCAGCAGCCATCAGTCCCCAGAATATTCCATGCCAATCCAGCTCAATCTCCATATTGATAAGGTTGGTCGCTAAAACTGTTCCCAGCAATACAATAATTACAGCCACAATTTTCCTTGCATTCGGAAGCTTTTTAGTAATAATACTTTCTACCACTACACTAAACCAAACCGACTGCATCAGCAATACAATAGCAATGGAAACATTGATATACTGAACTGCTATATAATAAAACAAACTTGTTCCGCCCAATGAAGTTCCGGCAAGCATCAGCATTCTCACCTCTTTGGAGCTGGGCATTGATAATTTCTTTTTCGAGGTTAAGGTCTGGATTAAATTCAGGATCAAAAGCCCTGTCAAACCTAATACAAATTGGGAGGTAGTCACTTCAGACGTTGTAAAACCATCATGATAAGCCATTTTCACAAAAGTGGCTAACATTCCGTATATACTAGCACCAATCCCTACAAATAAAACACCTTTTAGTATATTTTTCTTCTTCATAATTTTTTTAACAGCCTGCAAAGGTACAATATATAAATTAAATTATTTTGAAGTATTGATATGATAGATAAATGAGATCGCCGCAAGCAAAGCTTGCGGCGATCCATCCAATTGATTAAATAGTCAGTTATTTCTTAACAATCACTTTTGAATTAGCTTCAAAACCAAGTCCTTTCACTTTTACGATATAAGTGCCGTTTATCAGACGACTTGTAGAAATTGCTTTTTTATTTTCAGGTGAAATCTTATCTTCTGAAGAAACCAATTTTCCAGACATATCATATAGTTCTACACTTACTTTACCAAGAGTTTTGCTTGGGAAATCAATAAAGAACTCATCTTTTGCAGGGTTTGGATAAATGGAGATTTTATTGTCTTTTAATGAAGTAACTTCCTCAGTACCCAGTGAAGCACAGTCTTCTGGTATATTAAAGTTCTCTACCTGATCTGTAACAACACTCTTAACTCCTGCTGAAGCTCCTACACCAAGACCTCTTTTTGCAAAGACCTTCCAGATCAGACATTTATCCTGTCCGTTTGTAGTTGCCACATCGGCTGCCAATATTGCATTTCTTCCATCAATAAAGCTAGGATTACACCCTTGAAGCTTTAGAGCATCGGTTACTAATTGCAATACTTTTGAACTTCCATTCGGTGTAGTTGACATTACATCTGAAGAATACCCGTATTTTTCTACATACTTCCAATGAAGATCCCATAACATGGTTGCCCAAACGAAGCCAATAGAATGAGAATCGGTAACCAAAACACCGTTTGTATTGGTATACTGCATTTGGTTTGTAGCTCCATAGGTAAAAGGATTCACTGCAAAATCAGGAGAATACTTTGCTGGTCGAATACCACCACCTGTTATTTGTTCTCCACCTGCATAAGTTCCCATACCTCTTGCTACAGAAGCATTATCTCCAGGTCTGTTGGTAAGCATCAAAGCAAAGAAATCAGACCATCCTTCCCCCATTTGTTCTTTACTTGCAGAAGTAGATAAACATCCATATCCTGTTCCTGTTAATCTATTTGATATTCCATGTCCATATTCGTGCGTTACAATTCCGTTATCAAAACTTCCATCCGGAGTGACACTTGTAGCAGGATCATTTTTAAGCGTAATATTTACTGTCGCATTACCTGCAAGCTGAGTTTTGATATATTCTCCTTCTGAATTTTCAATGGACACTGTAGGAATTGTGATAGAAGGATCTGTACCGCCCATTCCTGATGGGAAATTTGTAGCTGCTGCATTGTTATAGATCACTACAGCTATAGCTCCTGCATCCTGAGCATTCTTTGTTTTAACCGCAAATCCACAGTTCGCTCCGCCTCCTCTTTCAATAAGCCCTATTTTACCAGTAAGTGATCCTGCTGGTAATGCTGTACAGCCATTTACGTTTGATGCAAGCTGTACATTACCCGTTATTCCGGCACCCGTTAATGCAGGACCAAATTCAGCAGTTCCGGTAATCGGTGTACGAGCGACTGCTGTTCCTGGAGTATTGTAAAAAAACAGCTGATTTACCGCAGACCATAAATACATCTGCATATATGGTTTACTTCCATCTGCAGGAGTACCAAAGTTGGCATTGTTAAGACCACCTCCATCTTGTCCTTCTGCCTCTACATAATCATTACCCGCACCTCCATTTGCAAAATTATTCTGCTGAAAATTTCTAGCAGATTCTGTAAATCCAAACTTATAAAATACATCATGGATTTTATTATTCAAATAAAACAAGTTGGTAATAGAAGCATTCTGATTGGCTGCTGGAGTTCCGTTGATACTGAATGGAAAATTAAAATTTCTAGCAGCTCCGCCATCTGGTGAAAGGCCAGGCTGATCCATATCAGCTGTATCTTCATAAGCATATACATTATTTCCTCTTGTAATGGTATAATGATTCTCTCCATCAGAATGCCATCCTTCCGGTGAAGCTGGTAAATACCATGGATTAGAAATAGTTTGTCTTGAACCAAATGTAGGAGCCTCCACAGGTAAAGGGAAGACATTATAACTGGCATTATCCGGCACCAAGAAAGGAGCAAACTGAGTATTAATTTTTGACGGCCCCATCAGATCATTCTGAACAAAGTCCATGTCTGTATGGCTATGAGAATAAGCCCCCGGATGAAAACTACAAGATACATTCAGGTCTGTTTTATTTAGAATTTCACCTGTATTGGCATCAATCAGATAATTCCAATAGCTTGGTGATTTTGGTTCTCTTAACAGATATTCATAAGCAAGTTTCAAACTTCCTTTATGATCTACATATACAAGTCTTTGTTTTGCAGTCTTTTTGCTATCATTAGACTCTCCGGAAAAATCACGAATAAAGAAGTCTTTAACATCATTTTTCTTCAGATCATCAGCAATGGTATGCAACGCTGCAGTTTTACTGACAACAGCATTCCCTGATGAAGATACAGTATAATCTTTTATAAAGTTATCCGTGTAATAAGCTACTTTATTATCTTTAATAAGCGCTGTTCCTACAGAATTATATATTGGCAAGCCTTTATAAGTCTGTAAAAATTTCACAACATTGCCATTTAAAGATTTTGAAGGATCCACATTATCTACAATAAAATTATTGAGATCAGATTTCTTATATTCTCTTAATTTATTTTGAGAAATATAATCTTTAATAAGCTTTTCATTATCTTGTCCGAATGCAATAGTTGGAAATACAGAAAACACTGCAAACAGAATAGGTAGAGTTTTATTTTTCATATCCATTATTAAAGATGCGAATCTACAAATATTCCATAAATAAAATAATAAAAAACAAAATAAAACATAAAAATATTTAAATATTTTTTTTTAAAAAATCTATTAAATCACTATTATCTATTTTCAACAAATCATGTTCAGCATCATTCAAAAATTTTCCAACATTAAATTTTGATAAAAAAAACCGCTCTTTCGAGCAGTTTTTAATCTTAGTTATTTCTTAATCATCTTTTCTGAGTAGATTTCATTTTTATCCGTTGTTACATTAACAATATATACCCCTTCTTTTCGGGAGCTTAAATCTATTTCTTTTTCTTTTTCTCCACGTAATACTTTGCTATATACTGTATTTCCAACCAAATCTTTAATTTCTAATTTTCCAAACTTAATTTCTTTATTCAGGATAACTTTAAATAATCCATTAGTAGGGTTTGGCGTCAGCTTAAAGAGCTTTTCTTCGGTCAATGATGAAGCCGCTCTAAATACTGGACAGGTTGTCGTAATATCATAATCAAAAAACGGATAATTATTCCAGCTGAACACACGGAAATTCTGTCCGTAATGCTGATAAGACATAGTTAATTTAAACTTAAACTCTCCAGTTTCCCCTGCATTAATTAAACTATTAAAATCTGAAGGCTGAAGCTGATAACTGAAATAGTTACCAGGGCCATAAGTAGGATTAAATGACACGTCATACACATTCCCTGATGCCAAACTTATCACTTCAGCTCTCATTCCTTGCAAAACAGCACCTGATGGAAGGTTATAATAACCGCCAATGTTTGACAGTTGATTTATACTTAAGCAACTTTGTTCGTATCTAAAGTTAAAAGTCGCCAGATCATTAGAATCACAAATATTAGAGGCCATATTTTGCCAATAATCCATATCCGGCTGGCCTATAAAAAAACCATTCGGCCTATTGTAATATGATCTACTTGGAGCATTTACATCTGGATCAACAAAATTATATTCTACATTCCCTGAGTATGAAGTACCCGAACTGGCAATACATGCAGCAGCCTCTTTTGCCAAAGTATTTGTATTAGTATGAAGTATGGTAAATTTTGCACCCCTTCCGATTTTAAAATTCATTACATTATGAAATGTTTCATTAAGATTTTGGGCTGGATAATCGTAGTTTACCAGATAAGAACCATTAAGGCCTCCTACATTTCTTTCTGCATCAGTAAATACAATAACCTTCAGTGGCTGAAAGCTATTTAATGTGGTCTGAGGACTTATAATACCTGCATTGGAAGTACCATCCAAAGCATTACCCACCATTCCTAAAGACTCATTAAAAAGATCTCCGTAATCCAGACGTCTTGTCAGGTTTTCTATAGTAAGTCTATAATGATCGTTCGTGAAATCATTTTCAATATAGACTAAAGGTTCGTATGCACTAGGATTGCTTCCATACTTGCCTACCCCATACTGTACTACTGCTATTCTATTTCTGTTATTACAGGCTAGCAATTGCTCCATCAGCTTGATAGCACCACGTTTCATATAAGCATACTCCTGATCCGTAGTGGAAGCTCCGTTATCCAACATGAGAATATAATCATGAGACTGTTGTGCTTTAAGATTACACCATGGCATTATGAATGCCATAAGCAATAATAAAAATGTTTTTTTCATAGTTAAAAGTTTTAAATTTAGCGGGCTAAAAATAATATTTTTTCTTTATTAAGTGAAATATTTTAACATATTTAAATAAAAAAAAGAAAAATATAAATACAAAACCTCAAAAAACCTCCGTATATAAACAATAATTTTAATGAGAAGACATGTTCATTATAGCCTCGATAATAACGGTTACCCCGCAGCAAGAGCCAGAGCATGGAGGATTTAGGTGCCGGGCGTAATGGCTCGAGCAGTATGAGTGGATAGCGGGATGAAGCTCCTGAAAAGTAAGCACAAAAAAAGCCGCTCAAACGAGCGGCTCCTTATTTATAAATGGTTCAAAGATTATTTACCTTCTTCCATTTTTCTTTTCAACTCTGCTAATGCATCGATGTCTCCAAGAGTAGATCTTTCTTCGTTGTTTGAAGAAGAAGATACGTTTCTAGAAGAAGATTCTTTAACGTTTTTCTTTTCTTCGTCTCTGAAGATCCCTGTGTGAGAAACTACAACTCTCTTGAATTCTTTGTTGAATTCAATTACTTTGAATTGAGCATCTTCACCTTTTTTGATTTTAGATCCATCTTCTTTCTCTAATAATCTTGAAGGGCAGAAAGCTTCAACCTCAGCATCTTCGAATTGTACAGAAGCTCCTTTATCGTGAACTTCTACAGCTTTACCAGCGTGGATCGTTCCTTCAGCATATTTAGTTTCGAATTTATCCCATGGGTTTTCAGTCAATTGCTTGTGACCTAGAGATAATCTTCTAGCTTGGATATCTAATTCAAGAACTACAACATCTAATTTATCACCTACTGCACAGAACTCAGATGGGTGCTTGATTTTCTTAGTCCAAGAAAGATCAGAGATGTAGATTAATCCGTCGATACCTTCTTCTAACTCTACGAATACACCAAAGTTAGTGAAGTTTCTTACAGTTCCTACATGCTGAGATCCTACCGGATACTTAGCTTCGATGTTTTCCCATGGATCTTTAGATAATTGCTTGATACCAAGAGAAATTTTTCTTTCTTCTCTGTCTAAAGTTAATACTTCAGCTTCAACTTCATCACCTACTTTTACGAAATCTCCAGCAGATCTTAAGTGAGTAGACCAAGACATTTCAGAAACGTGGATTAATCCTTCAACACCTGGAGCGATTTCTACGAATGCACCATAGTCAGCAAGAACTACAACTTTTCCTTTTACTTTGTCTCCAACTTTTAAGTCAGCAGAAAGAGCATCCCAAGGATGAGCTTCTAATTGCTTCATACCTAATTGGATTCTTGTTTTCTCGTCATCGAAATCAAGGATTACAACTTTTACAGTTTGTCCGTCCTCAAGGATTTCAGATGGGTGGTTCACTCTAGACCAAGAAAGGTCTGTAATGTGAATTAATCCATCTACACCACCTAAGTCAATGAATACACCGTAAGAAGTAATGTTCTTAACAGTTCCTTCAAGAACCTGACCTTTTTCAAGTTGAGCGATGATTTCTTTTTTCTGACCTTCGATATCTGCTTCGATCAATGCTTTGTGAGAAACTACTACGTTTTTGAACTCAGGGTTGATTTTCACAACTTTGAACTCCATAGTTTTTCCTACGAACTGATCGTAATCTTTAATTGGCTTAACGTCAATTTGAGAACCTGGTAAGAATGCTTCGATTCCGTGAACGTCAACGATCATACCCCCTTTAGTTCTAGACTTAACAAAACCGTTAACGATTTCTCCAGTTTCGTGAAGTTCGTTTACTTTATCCCAAGCTTTAAGCGTTCTAGCTTTTCTGTGAGATAATTGTAACTGACCAGTTTTGTCTTCTCTCTTGTCAACCATTACTTCTACCTCATCACCTACTTTTAGGCCCTGGTTGTAACGGAATTCGTTAAGAGAAATAACACCTTCAGATTTGAAGTTGATGTCTACGATAGCTTCTTTATCAGTTAATCTTACAACTTTACCAACTAAAACGTCGTTATCGTCTAGGTTGTTTAATGATCCGTTGTAGATCTCTTCTAAATCACTTTTCTCTTTTCTAGCATCAGCATCAAGACCAGATTCGAAAGAATCCCAGTCAAATTGTTCAGGTGCTACGTTTTGGTTTAATAATAATTCTGCTGAATTTGTCTCTTTTGACATAATTCTAAATAAATTTGTATTCCTTCTCTTCCAACGGTCTTAATCAATGTGACTGAAAAATACGGAAGTTATTAATATTTAATATTTTACTTTCTTAGACCTTTACCACAAAAAGTGGGTGCAAAGATATGTTTTTTATTTGAGATAAGCAAGAGTTTTACCCCAACCTGTTTACTGCATAAACAACTGACTATCAATACTTATTAGAGAATTAAGAATCATCACTTATTGTAATGTGAAAAATCACCGGTTCAGCAAATGGATTATTTACTGTTGAAAATCTGTTGAATCTATAATAAAAAAAGCTTCGACTCCGCTCAGCTTGACAATGTATAACTCAACAGCATAGTATTAGAACTGTCATGCTGAGCGGAGTCGAAGCATCTCTACTCTACAAAGAAAAATATTTATTTAACTTTTCAAAAAAAACAAACATTGAGATTCTTCACTTCACACTGCTACGTTCAGAATGACAGTCACTGTATAAATTTTCAGCATTCCTTCACTTCAAACTCCTCACCCTAAAACTCTACGACTCTCAAACCCTAAAACATCCAAACTCTCTCACTCATAAATTCACTACCTTTGCCCCATGGAACTACAATCAATTTATCAAAAGCTGCAGATTCAGGATATGAATCAGATGCAGAAATCTACTTATAAAGCCTCAGAAAACAATACGGATATTGTACTGCTCTCTCCTACCGGATCTGGGAAAACACTGGCATTTTTATTTCCGGTTCTCAGAAATCTGAAAAAAGATGTTCAGGGCGTTCAAGCATTAATATTGGTTCCTGCCAGAGAATTGGCATTACAGATTGAACAGGTTTTCAAATCAATGGGAACAGATTTTAAAGTTTCTGTTTGCTATGGTGGACATGATAAAAAGATTGAAGTCAATAATTTAATTGAAGCTCCGGCTGTTTTAATCGGAACTCCGGGAAGGGTTACTTATCATGTAAGGAATAATAATTTTGATCCGAAGACAATTAAGACTTTGGTCCTGGATGAGTTTGATAAAGCTTTGGAACTTGGCTTCCATGATGATATGGAGTTCATCTGTAATTCTTTAAAAGGACTTTCCCAAAGGGTTTTAACTTCTGCAACAGCTATGGATGAGATTCCTGCATTTACAGGCTTAAAAGATGAAAAGATCATCAGTTTCCTTAAAGAAAATGACGTAAAACCGGATCTTCAGCTGAGAAAAGTAATGACCATTCCCGAAGAAAAGCTAGATACATTATTTAACCTGGTTTGTAAAATCGGGAACAAAAGAACTTTGATTTTCTGTAATCACCGTGATGCTGTAGACCGTATTTCTGAGCTTCTTCACCAAATGGGAATTGACAGAGAAACCTTCCATGGAGGAATGGAACAGGACGAAAGAGAACGTGCTTTACTGAAATTCAGAAATGACTCTGCAAGAATTCTTATCACAACAGACTTGGCAGCCCGCGGACTTGACATCCCTGAAGTAGAATCTATCGTACACTATCAACTGCCTCCTAAAGAGGATGCTTTCATTCACAGAAACGGCCGTACTGCAAGAATGAATGCTAAAGGCTTTGTTTACCTGATCATGAATGAGGATGATAACTTTCCATTCATCAAGAATGATATTCCTGAAGAAAGTGTTGCAGGGTTTACCAAGGTTCCGCAAAAAACACCTTTCCAGACAATTTATATCAGTGCCGGCAAAAAGATAAAGTCAACAAAGTAGATATTGTGGGCTATCTGCTTAAAAAAGGAGAACTCCAGAAAGAAGATGTGGGTGTTATCGAAGTAAAAGATACTACTTCTTATGTTGCCGTTTCCAGAAATAAAGTGAATGCTGTTTTGAGAAAACTTCAGAATGAAAAACTGAAAGGAAAAAAAAGTAAAAATGGAAGTTGCTTATTAAGCTTAAATGAAACTATGCTGCTCACTCTATGAACCACAAAAGTCACAAAAGATTTAAACACTTAAGTTATTTAAGTTAAAATGCTTTGCGGATATAAAGTACACATAAGTTCATTGAAAGCCTAAGGGTTTTCACAAATAGAACAATTGAAGAAGTTCACATTCCTCTCCTGAGAAGAGGCGGCAAAAATTCTTTGAATTTTTGCCGGGGTGGTTTACAATATTACAAAAGCGCTCTAAAGTTTTGTTTTTTGAAACTTTAGAGCGCTCTTACTATAATTTATTATCGTTTATTGTATTCCTCTCACTCTCATCGGGAAAGTATATACCGATTTTGAAGCAGTAATGAATAATACATCATTATTCTCTCCTCCAAATGTTACGTTGGATGTCCATTTTTCAGGAATAGAAATATGATAGATTTTCTTTCCTTCACGGTTAAAAACATGTACTCCTTCTCCGGTTAAATAAAGGTTTCCATGTTTATCCAATGTCATTCCATCTGAGCCCATTTCACAGAATAATTTTTTTCTCAGAAAGTTTTCCTTCACCCAGAATATCATAGACATAGGTTTTCCCTGCATCAATGTCTGAAAGGTATAATTTTTTTAACTTTTCACTTCCTACAATTCCATTGGGTTGGGTGAAGGTGTCTAATTTATTAATCTTTCCATTCTTATTTCTGTAATAAAGGCTTTTATTAGGTAATTCCTGCTTGAAATCTATCCAATAATCTCTTTCATATAAAGGATCTGTAAAATACATTCCGCCAAAAATATCATTCCAGACATCGTTTGGACCATTCAATCTTTTGCCTTCAAAATTTTTTGAACAGAACTTCTACTTTTTTATCTTTTGAGATCTTCCACATCTCTCCGTTATCATCCGAACAGGTAATCAGGAAACCATCTTTATCAAAGTGAGTTCCGTTTGCTCTTCCCGTTTTATCTAAGAATTCTATGACCTGATTGCTTTTCCAGTCCCAGTAATAAATCTTATCATTAGGCTGATCGGTAAAATATACATTTCCTTCTTGATCTGTTGACGGACCTTCTGTAAAGCTAAACTTATCAGAAACCATCTGAGGTTTTACACCTTCATAAAACATTTTATTATTATTTACTGATTGACAGTTGACTAATGCGAAAACCAAACCAATCAGACCTGCCTTACTGATATTCTTCATATTTCATTTTTAGATCTGCAATTTACAACTTGCATTGGCTGTTTCAAAAACATTTTCTCATTTTGATACATTATTATCCGAAATTCAAAATGTCCCAATTGTCCTATTTTTGAAGTAGATCATATTAGGAGCTGATGGATATAATTCAGAGCTTTGCAGTAGAGGAATCAATACCGTTTATCTATAGAAAATAAGCTTGACAAACAGGTGTTGATCCGGATGAAAAATATTACCAAAATACTTTTATAGCATACGATAATGAGCGCAGAGTCCAACAACATCAAATCCCTGGAAATTGAAAATGAAGATTTTAGAAATTCGGTAGGAACAATGGATGAGACCGGAAAAAGAAAATGGATCTTTCCCAGAAAACCAAAAGGAAAATATACCAATTACAGGAACTATACCAGCTATGCATTACTTGCTCTTTTCTTTGGATTGCCTTTTCTAAAGATCAATAATAATCCTTTCTTCCTGTTTAATGTTATCGACAGGAAATTCTTTATCATCGGGCAGCCATTTTACCTTCAGGACTTTTTTATCCTGGCCTTGGGAGCAGTTACCTCTGTGATCTTCGTTATGCTCTTTACCGTAGTTTTCGGAAGAATATTCTGTGGATGGCTATGTCCGCAAACTTTATTCATGGAAATGGTTTTCCGTAAAATAGAATACTGGATTGAAGGTGACCGAAACAAACAAATGAAGCTCGACAGACAGGACTGGGACGCCGAAAAGATCAGAAAAAGAGTTACGAAATGGTCTGTATTTATTTTGATTTCTATGATCATCTCTACTTTTATGTTCATGTATATCGTAGGCTATGAGCAGGTATTCCAGATTATGATTGAGGGACCTGCAGAACACCCTTTAAAGTTCATCACCATGATTTTTTTTACGATGACTTTCTATTTTGTTTTTGCATGGCTTCGTGAGCAGGTATGTACTCTGGTTTGTCCTTACGGAAGACTTCAGGGAGTTTTAATAGATAAGCAGACGATCAACGTATATTACGATTTTAAAAGAGGGGAAGGCCGTTCGAAATGGAGAAATAATGAGGATAGAAAAGCGGCCGGCAAAGGAGATTGTATAGATTGTAATCAATGCGTTGTAGTCTGTCCTACGGGAATTGATATCAGACATGGACAACAATTGGAGTGTGTAAACTGTACAGCATGTATTGATGCCTGTGATGAGGTCATGGATAAGGTAGGATTACCTAAAGGGCTGATCCGTTATGCTACCGAATCTGAAATTGAAAATCAGGAGAAGTTCAAATTTACTTCGAGAATGAAGGCGACTACTGTCATTCTTGCTCTTTTAGTAGGATTCCTAGGTTTTTTAATGTATGACCGTGGATCTATGGAAGCCAAGTTTATTAAGCCAGCCGGTTCTACATTTTTTATTAAGGATGGGAAAATCACTAATACATTCATTTACACCCTCCTGAATAAATCAAATGAGAAAAAGATGCTGACTATTAAAGTCGTGAGCCCTGAAGATGCTGAAATCACTTACTTCGGATCTGAAAAAATTATCCTGAAGGGAGACCAGATCTTAAAAGGAAATATCAACATCTCTTTCCCGGAAGATAAAATCAAATTCTCTAAACAAAATATGGTCATTGGTGTTTTTGATGAAGAAGGAAAAATGGTAGATTCATTTGAGACCACTTTTGAAGGACCATTTAAGTTAGCACTGTAATAAAGTAATATGAGATTCGGGGTTTGAGCAGATATGATACAATCTTTAACTGATAACCATCACTATAAATAATTTCAAACCTCGAACTTTAAACTTTGAAAACCAAACCAAATTAGGCCTTATATTTCCTCATAAACTGAGTAGGAGTCATTCCGGAATTTTTCCGGAATACTCTTACAAAGTAAGAATATTCTTCATAGCCTAATCTGAAAGCAATTTCCACGAGATTCTCGTTCAGATACATCAGCATTCTTTTAGCTTCCAGCACCACCCTTTCTGTAATAACTTCTGTAGCCGTTTTCTGCACTACAGCCTGCACAGTTCTGTTAAGATGCTTTGACGAAATACCCAATAAGGAAGCATAATAAGCAATTGATTTGTGCTCTGTAAAATACTGTTCAACAAGGCTTTCGAAATCCTGGTAATGCTTAAAATAGGAAAGCCCGGCAGAAGAGGTCAATGTATCAAAATCCTTTGAAAACAAACGGGTTGAGTTGATAAAAACCTGAGACATCAATGAAAGGATAAGACCATTTTTCATCAGATTATTAGACTGATGATCCCTCTCCAATTCCTGAAAAAGATCAATATTCTTCTTCAACTCTACTGCATCCAACTGTAATTTTCTTGGAAAAGACACAGATCCGAAAAAAGGAAAATTTCTCAGTTTCTGGTTCACATAATGCATTTCATAAAATTCCTGAGAACAAAAGAAAATATATCCATCTATATCTTCTGAAAGTTCCCAGCTGTGAATTTGTCCTGGTGAGAGAAAAAACAAACTCCCTTCTGAAACATCATACCTTTGGAAATCAATTTCATGAATACCGCTTCCTCTGGTAAAAAGAACTGTAGCATAAAAATCATGTCTGTGAGGTTTTTCTATATGCTGATGTCCCACAATCAAATGGTTTTTCATGGTATTAAAATAAAAATCCGAGGGATTTTTACCCTGAAAAAGATCAATATGAAGTACGGAAATAGAATTCATCCTGTAAATAAATGGATGATAAAAGTACTATAAATAAAGCCAAGCCACAAACTCAATATAAAAAAGGACCGACTGCTGCCGATCCTTTTTCATCTTATTTAATGATTACTATTTTATAACCAATTTACTGTTGTATACTCCTTTCGAAGAACTGATGCTGATTACATAAACTCCTTTAGGTACATTAACATTCATTTCTTTGGTATTATTTCCTTCGCTTTGATAAGCTGATGAATGGATTAGTCTTCCGCTTGAATCCAATAAAGTAACTTTCACTTCCCCTTTTATATTCTGAGATTTGATGAAGAAATTCCCATCACTTGGATTAGGATATACTTTAATATCATCCGCTAATGCAGAAGAAGATATTTCTTTGGTCGCTAAAGTTCCTGTCTGGCGGGTACATACCTGAAGGGTCCATCCATTAATCGTTCCCTCATCACCAGTAAAGTTATCAGATGCAAATAATTTCCATTGGCCCTGTGCGGGATGCCCAACAAAAATTCCTAATGTTTCGTTAGACTTTACTTCTCCTTGAATTGGAGTTGTGCATGTAGCTGCTGCTCCTTCATCACTGAAAGTAGCTAAAATATTACCTTGAGAGCCACATTGTCTGTTCCAAAAAAGAGCAGATGTACCCATTGGACCTTCTATTCCTAATGACAGATCTTTTACATAAGGGTGTGTAATAGAAGGAGTAACTTTAATCTTGGTAATAATTCCTGTATTATTAATCATTAAAGGGACTGAAACCATAGGTGATGCAATCGCTGCATTTCCACCAGGACCATCCGTAATTGCTACCGGACCTCCGCTATAAGTATAGGTTGTACAAGTTTCTCCTGTCACAGCATAGTCAATTACAAAGCTAGGACTTACTGCATAATAAATATTATCAACGGCTTCTACCATAATAAACGCATTAGCTGAGGTAGAACCTGCAGGAATTGTGATTTGTTCAGTACCATCATTGGGTGTATTGGCCGCGATAATAGTAAAGGTCTGCCCACCATCCTTGGATAGTTTAATATTAACATTTGCAGTATTAATAGGAGCCTGATTGGTATTGGCAACATCCCAGGTTATAGTAAATATACCTCCCGAAGCCAATGATTGCCCAAATAAAGGAGCAGTCACTTTAAAAGGACCTGAAGCTGCATCCACTGTTACAACCACTGCATCTTTATTTGTTTGTGGGTCTAGAGGATTATTGTTTCTAACAATAAGATCAAAATTAAGGTTTCTTCCTACACTGGATACCGTTTCCCATTTTGTAGTTAAAACTCCTGCGAGCACTTTATTAAAATCTGGAAAATATCTGGTGGACGAACTCATAGGTTTCACAGATCTAAAAGTAGGTCCGGAAGGCTTTTCAGCATAAGGAATAGAGTTACTTGCAAATTGGCCTTCAGCCGGATCCATTTGTTCCCATGTGTATGTATATGAAGTATTATTTGCATCCGTTGTTGTTCCTTTTAATACAAAAGCTGTGGATTTAGGTATTTTATAATCTGCTCCTGCATTTACAGAGGGAGCAGCTCCTGTAAAAGGGGTATTAACTCCACATGCAATGCTGTTGATTCTATTTTTTATTTCAGTAACATTGAAAGAATGATAATAAGCATCAGAATTAAACTGTACATCATAACGATTTGTAATTCCGGTATAAGCCATAATCGTTGAACCACTTCCCGGTTCTACTAAAGAGTCTGGATCATTGGATCCGTTTTGGTAACTGTAAGAGTGATTAGCTCCTAATTGATGTCCCATTTCATGAGCGACATAATCTATATCAAAATTATCTCCTTCAGGATAGTTGCTGGCAGTCCATCCTAGGGCTTTTGAAGTATTATCACAGATATCTCCTGGAGCAAAACCGCTTCCATCTTCTTTATCAAAGATATGACCCATATCATAATTTTCGGAGCCTATCTTTGTATCAATATCGCTTTGTACACCTAATATTTCTTCACCTTGTGTAAAAGGATCTGTAGCCGCACTTGTATAAATAATCAAATCATTATTGGCAACCAAATTGAAATGAAGAGATAAATCTTTTTCAAAAACACCATTCATACGGGTAAGGCTTGCGTTCATTGCAGCCAATACTGCTGTTTTTTTTTGAGCTTCTGTAGCGGTAACAGGAAGACCAGCTCCGGTTATATGATACTCTGCATATTCATGGGTACAAGCAATAGCCAGTCTGAAAGTATTAAACCCTGCCGTTTTTTTATTTACAGCATTGTTTTTTTTTTCAATATGATCACCCATAGCTTTATCCATTGTAGAACATTCAAAAGGTTCTTTATCCTGTCCTCTTCTTGCATTGGAGTCAAATACAGCATATACTGTTCTGTCTTCGGTGTAAGGTTCTATAAATTCTGATATTCCGGAACGGGTCATCATGGAAGAAAACCCGGCTGGTGATAAACTGAATCGTAGATACACACTGGGATCTTCTAATGCCGTTCCCACATAGGATTTAATATCAGGATATTTTGCCTGTAACTCTGGTGCCATATTGGAATATTCCCAGACCTGAAATTTCTCTATCTTTCCTTGAGCAGTAGGAAGAGAGATGACCACTCCTTTTTGACTTGAAAAACGAGCTGGTGCATTTTTTAACAATTGATGAAGTTGATTGGCATCAAGTGAATAAAGTCCTGAAAATTCAAGTTTTTCTTGAGATTTTTTAACTTTTTGAGCCCTAAGCTCTGTTTTTTTCCACTGTGAAAATCCCAGGAAAGGAATCATCAGTGCGATAATAAAGAAATAATGTTTCATATCATTATAGGTTTTTGTGTTTCACTAAGTTATAAAAAAAAACATTTGTTTTTTATTTTTTTCACAATAGTATGATATTTTCTTACTATTAAAAATCCAAGGTAATAACAGGACTTTGCAAGATATATTTGGATGAAAGTTTAAAAAATTTTTATCTTTGAAGTTTAGGAGTTGTAAAATGAAAATAAATTTACCTGACAAACTGTATTATTCTATAGGAGAAGTTGCTAAAGCATTTGACGTAAACACTTCATTAATACGTTATTGGGAACAGGAATTTCCTATCATTAAACCTAAAAAGAATAAAAAAGGAAACCGTTACTTTACTCCTGAGGACATCAAGAACCTGCAGATGATCTATCACCTGGTAAAAGAAAAGGGATATACACTTGATGGAGCTCGTGTTGCATTAACAACCAATAGTAAAATTTCAGAAACAATTACGATTATTGACCGTCTTGAATTTGTAAAAGCCGAGCTTTTAAAACTGAAAGAATCTTTGGGAGATAAGGATACTGAATAATCTCTTCAGTTTTATTTAAATAGTTCTACACAAAGGGATATAAAACCTTAATTTTTAAAAAATTATAACTTTTTATATTCTAAAATCAACCATTTCAATCTCCGCTATTGCCATGCATGGTTTTTATCAATATGTTTATACACATGATGAGAAAAAACTATTACCAAAAACTGGCTTTTATGGTCATTTTACTGACCATTCTATTAATCTTCCAGCAATATACAAGCAGGAATAAGGAACCTTTTCCTGAGATAAAGTTTATTGCCACTCCTTCAGGTACAACTAATCTAACAGATTTTGATCCGAATATTTTAAGTCCGGCACAGTGGCAGATGCTCGGCTTTTCTGAAAAACAGGTCTCTACAATTCTTAAATATAAAGACATTGTAGGCGGAAGTTTTACTTCAAAAGAACAGCTGAAAAAATGCTATGCCATTTCTGATGAAAAATTTGAAGATCTGAAACCTTTTATTATGCTACCTGAAGTATCTGAAAAGAATACTGCCAAAAATGTTAGCTTTGATAAGAAAGAAATCAGGATTTCCGGAAAATTCAACCCTGATGTAAAAACAGCTCGCGACTGGACCCAAATGGGATTCAGTGAAAAACAGTCTGAAGCAATTATAAAGTATAAAAATTACCTTGGCGGAAGTTTTATCAGCAAAGAAAAATTTAAAGAATGTTTTATCATTTCCTCGGAAAATTACAACAAGCTGGAGCCTTATTTAGTATTACCTGCCAAAACTCCTGAGAATTTTAAGACGTTCAGAACCGGATATCCGGAAAAAATAAAAGTACAATACCGTACATTCGATCCTAACCGTTTGGATATTAAAGGATGGATGACACTTGGTTTTTCAGAGAAACAGGCTCAGACTATTGTCAATTACCGCGACCGAAATCTTAAGGGCAGTTTTAAAGCAATTGCTGACATTCAAGAATGTTTTGTTATTTCTGCAGATAAATTTCAAGAGATGAAGCCTTTTATCAAAATCAGTCCCGAGATTATAAAAAAGAAGAGAAGCAACAGGAAAAAACGGATTTTTCAAAAACAGATCTCAATAGCATTACTTTCAAGCAGCTTATAGAATTTGGACTGGACGAAAAAAGTGCCGGCTCTATGATTGGTTTCAGGAAAAAACTGAGAGGTTTCGTCAATAAGCAACAGGTTCTGGACACTTATAATATTGATAAAGAACTGGTTCAGAAATTAATATCTATTGCTCCATTGGATACTTCCAGTGTTCCCAAATATACATTAGCAGATGCTCCTGAAGAATGGCTGAAAGATCACCCCTATTTTAAATATTCTGCAGATAAGATTATCTTCTACCGGATCACCTATCCTGATGACAAGAAGATCTGGAAGTTTTTGAAATTAAAACCTGAATATGAAGAAAGGATGAAGCTATATTTAAAATAATAAAAACATTTACCTATGAATTTAATATGGAACTATCCAAAATAATATTTTCTATTTTGGATAGTTTCTTCGATAAAAGACTATTTTAAATTTTAGTGATGCATATAATTGCTTGGTCCATTGGTTCCTTCAATGGATTCAGGGAGAATTCCATATTTGGAGCGTAAATTAACGGTTCCCAGGGTTTTTCCGGTCTCAATTTCAATGACACTAATGGTTCCTGAATTGATATTAGGGAGATCCAGCAGGTTATTTTGTACAGCTACTACTTCTTTTCCTTTTTTCGTTTTAAAGAAAACCATATGATGGGCACCTTTATCTGCGGTAAGGGTTTTTAAAAGTTTAAGCTGAGGAAGATTGCTGATGTCAAAAACAAGAACTTTTCCCGGATCTGCAAAACTCACATAGAGCCTGTTATTATCATCAATGTACATTTCCAGAGTCCAGCCAAGACCTTGTGTACTTCCGTCAAATATTTTAGTAAAAGCATCGTATTTCTTGGTTGCAGCATTGTATGGTGCTATCCATATATCTCCTCCAAGCATTGTTGTAGCAAGAGCATATTGTGGAAATTTACCACGAAGCAGTAAAACTTCAACAGGACTTGATAAATCCGTTGGTGAATCTGCAACCTGATAAGTTTCTTTTAATTCGTAAGTGTTGAGATCTAATAAAGTACAGGTATTCCCAAAACCGCTGGTAAGATCCGGATGAATGGTTGAAGTAACCATCATAAGCCCTTTTTCTTCATTAACAGAGATACCGTGTGGATACATGATAAATTTATTGGGATTATCTTGAATTGGAGCTTTAATGGTTTTAATAAGCTGATTGGTATTAGCATTAAAAACACCTATACTGCCATCTTTTGGTCCTCCTGCTCCTCCCATAAAGGTCATAAAAAATCTTCCATCATTCGTAAAGAATATATTTTCACCCACTGTATTCTCTCCTGTATCAATAGGTGTTGCGCCAACTAATATGGGCTGACCGTTTTTATCTTTTGCCGTTTTTACCTGATAGAGATAGCTTCCTCCCAACGCCGTTGAATACAATTTGTTGGCGCTCTGGTTGTAATAAAGATGATGAGGCAAAACACCAACCCCTAACTCAAGTTTGCTGCTTATATTTCCAAAATTGGGAGCTTCAGGGTCTAGTTCTATCACGGCAATTCCATCTGGTTGTCCATTCAGACTTCTATAGTCAATATAAAATGCTGTATCGTGTGGAATCTCTGAATGATTATCATCCTGACAATGAGAAAATATCATCAGAATACCGATAAATAAGGGAACTTGATTAAATTTTAATTTCATGATTTTCAGTTATTTAATTATTTACATTATAAATATAACATAATTTATAATAAAAACTGAAAATATTACACCAATATGTGAATATTAATAAAAACACTCACTTATAAAAAAAAAGCAAGCAGGGAAAAATTCTCTACTTGCCATTTTAGTTTATTATAAAATATTATTTAATCGATTGTTTTGCTTGAATCTGTTAGCAGATCATTTAATGCATTAAGCTCATCCTCAGTAAGGTCTCTCCATTTCCCAATTGGGAGATCAAGTTTGATATTCATGATACGAATTCTTTTCAACTTTTTTACTTCGTAGCCCAGGTATTCACACATTCTGCGGATCTGTCTGTTAAGTCCCTGAGTAAGAATAATCCTGAAATTCATTTCATCAATCTTCTCTACTTCACATTTTTTAGTAACGGTATCCAAGATAGGAACTCCGTTTCTCATTTTTTCAAGAAATCTTGGAGTGAGCGGTTTATCTACGCGTACCAGATACTCTTTTTCGTGGTTATTTCTTGCGCGAAGAATTTTATTTACAATATCACCATCACTGGTTAAAAGAATAAGCCCTTCACTAGGTTTATCAAGTCTTCCAATTGGAAAAATTCTTTTGGGATGATTGATATAGTCTACAATATTGTTCTTTTCACGTTTGGTATCTGTAGTACATACAATTCCTACAGGCTTATTGAAAGCAATATAAACCGGTTTTTCCTGTGGTTCTCTAATAGGTTTCCCATCTACTTCTACCAAGTCTTCATCAGAAACTTTGGTTCCCAATTCAGGAATTTTACCGTTAATCTTAATTCTTCCTTCTTCTAACAGCTTATCTGCTGCTCTTCTTGAACAGTAACCTACTTCCGATAGATATTTGTTGATACGTGTCTTTTCCATGAGTAATTTCCGTAACCGGAATCATTTTATTCGCCTTGAAATCTAAAATCATTATTTAAAAACTGATCTGTAGCATCCTCGATTTTATAATCTCCGATCTTTGTTCTCCTCAATTGAGTCAAATAAGCTCCTACTCCCAATTCTTGCCCTATATCATGAGCAAGGCTTCTGATGTAGGTTCCTTTTGAACATCCAACGGTGAAACTTACCAAAGGAAAATCAATTTTTATATCATTGAGATAATGAATCGTAGTTTTTCTTGATTTCATTTCTACTTCCTCTCCTGCTCTGGCCAGATTGTAGGCTCTTTCACCATCAATTTTTATAGCAGAGTAAACAGGTGGTTTCTGTTCAATTTCTCCTACGAATTTCTCCAAGGCTTCTTTTACCTGCTCTTCTGTAATATGCGAAATATCCTGATGAAGGATTTCCGGTTTTTCAGTATCGTAAGATTCAGTTTGTACTCCTATTTTGATTTCTGTCCAATACTCTTTAGGAGCATCCTGAATTTCAGGAATTTTCTTGGTGAATTTTCCGCAGCAAACAATCAGAAGCCCGGTCGCCCTTGGATCAAGAGTTCCCGCATGTCCGATTTTAAATTTTTTAGGAAGATCAAACTCCCTTTTAAGTTTATATTTCATTTTATTGACAGCCTGGAAGGAAGTCCAGTCCAAAGGCTTATCCAATAAAAATATGTATCCTGATTTCAGTTCTTCCGCCGTCATGAATGGATATGTAAATATTTTTTATTTAAAGAAATAAAAATAGATTAGTAAAGCAACTCCTACGAAAATACGATACCATCCCCAAGGTTTGAAACCATATTTATTAAGTACTCCAATGAATGCTTTAATAGCAATAAGAGCCACAATAAATGCCACCACATTTCCAATTACAAAAATCATAATGTGATCCTGTGAAGCCATAATCATTTCATATCCTTTCTGAGGGTTAGGAGTTTCTTTTCCCCATGTTTTTACAAAGACAGAATATACCGTTACCGCCAACATGGTAGGCACTGCAAGGAAGAAAGAGAATTCAGCGGCAGCTTTTCTGGTAAGTCCCTGCGCCATCCCTCCAATAATAGAAGCGGCACTACGGCTGGTTCCCGGCATCATTGCGAGACACTGCCAGAATCCTATGGTTACGGCATTTCTTATTGTAATTCCCTTTTCATCGGCAATTTTAGGGTTTTTAAACCATTTATCGGCAAATAATAGAACAACTCCACCCAAAACCAATACTGAAGAAATAGCGATCTGATTTCCCAGAACAGCTTCAATTTTATCATCAAATAAATATCCCAATACCAGTGCAGGAACTACGGCAAAGCCCAGTTTAAAATAAAACTGAATATTTTTCAAATCGAAAAACTTTTTCCAATAGGCTACTACTACCGATAAGATAGCTCCAAACTGAATGGATACCTGAAACATTTTTAAAAATTCATCCTCCGGCATTCCCAATAGATTGGCAGTGAATCCCATGTGTGCGGTAGAAGAAATAGGAAGATACTCCGTTAATCCTTCTACAATGGCAATAATAATTGCTTTGATTAAATCCATATTCTTTTATAAAATTAAAAGATTAAGAGATTGAGATATTTAAAGTAAAATACTCTAAATGTCTTAATCTCTTAATCTCAAAATATAAATTTTATTTATTTTCTTTTTAAAATAGCGTACACTTCTATGACAAAACCTATCACAACAAATAATGGAGCAATTCTGATCCTTCTGATGGAAAAGATATCGTCATTCCATGAATTAGGATCAAACTTACCGTCTACTGTATTGGCATCAGGTCCCATCATCAAAAGAAATCCAACCACAATAAATGCCAGTCCGATCAGCATCCATTTAAAGTTTTGCTTTCCGAAGTAGAATGCGTTTTCTTGTGGTACTTCTGCTTCACTTCCGAAGTCTGAAGCAGAAAATTTATTTGTTTTTTTGCTCATTGTTAAGAGTAATATAAGTCGTCAACGTTTGATTTTAAGAATCTCCATGTTGCAAAAATAGTACTTAATACGGAAATAAAGATTCCTACACCCAATACTAAAATTACCAACCAGAAATACTGATTATTATCCTGTACAAAAGCTGATCCGATCTGGTTTGTGAAATAATACCAGACTCCTCCTAAAGCAAGAAGACCAATAACAGAACCAATAGCACCTAAAACAACAGCTTCAATAATAAAAGGCTTAAGAATAAATCTTCTTTTTGCCCCTACCAGCTGCATTGTTTTGATAATAAATCTTTTGGAGAAAATTTTCAGACGGATGGAGTTGTTGATTAACACTACAGCCAATACTAAGAACAGCAATGAAAATCCGAAAATCCATTTTAGAATTCTGCTTAGGTTATTATAAACATCTACCATCAAGGTACTGTCATTCTTCACATCAATGATGCCCGGAACTGATTTTATGACTTTGATTGCTTCATCAATTTTCGCAGGATCTACATATTCAGGTTTTAAAGCAATTTCAATAGATGACGGGAAGATATTTTCTTCAAACAACGCATCACTATCAATCCCCATACTCTTCTTAGCTTCCGTGGCAGCCATGCTTCTTGAAATATAGGTTGCTTTTTTTACAGGAGCTAACGTCTGTACCTTTTTAAAAGTTTCTTCCTCTAGTTTTGCAATTTTTACAGAATCTTTAGCGTCATAGTTTTCATCAAAGTAGGCATTCACCACCAACTGCTCTTTGATATAGTCAGAATACTTCTGGGCATTAATTAAAATAAGCCCCATTAATCCTAACAAAAATAACACTAAGGCAATACTTATCACTACTGTAATATTGCTGGACCGAAGCCTTTTCTTATTAAACTCATCTACAGATTTAGCCATTAATATTAAAATTTTTGGCTAAAATAGAAAAAATCTTCCGAAATTTGGGAACGAAAAAGAGAAAATCACTGTTAATAAAATCATAAAAAACATTGAGTGTAAAAGCAAAAAAGCATCTTGGTCAACACTTTTTGACGGATGAAAACATCGCAAGAAAAATTGTAGAAGGTCTTAGTTTTGAGAACTATAACAACATCATGGAAGTAGGTCCCGGAATGGGAGTTCTTACCAAATATCTTCTTGAAAAAGATCAGAATATTTATCTTGCCGAAATTGATACGGAATCTATAGAATATCTGAAAAACAACTATTCTAAGGTTACGGAAAATACTTTTGTAGGAGATTTCCTGAAACAGGACTTTAATTTTATCAAAAATGAGCAGATTGCCATTATTGGGAACTTCCCGTATAATATTTCATCTCAGATATTATTCCAGATCGTTGATCATTATGAGATGATTCCTGAAATGGTAGGTATGTTCCAGAAAGAGGTAGCTGAAAGGACTGCTGCAGTTCCAAGAACTAAAGATTATGGTATTCTGTCTGTTCTTATTCAGGCTTATTATGATGTATCCTATATGTTTACGGTACATGAAAATGTATTTAATCCACCTCCGAAGGTAAAATCAGGTGTTATCCGCCTTACAAGAAACCCAAAAGAAGGTTTAGCCGGCAATGAAGTTCTTTTTAAGCAGATTGTAAAGACAGGCTTCAATCAAAGGAGAAAAAAAGCTGTCTAATGCTCTAAAAGCCTTAAATATTCCTGAAGCCTTAAAAGGTCATGAGTTTTTAGATAAAAGAGCGGAAGAGCTCAGCGTATCTGATTTCATCCACTTCGCCAATCTTTGGAAAGAAAACCAATAAGATATTAAGAAAGCTCCTTTGAGGAGCTTTTTATTATTCTGTATAAAAAGAAAGCCTTTCACATGAAAGGCTTTACTTAGTTATTTTATTATTCTCTGTTCTTCAACATAATCCAGCCGGACCAGCTCATTTGAGTTTTAGATTTCGGATATTCGTAAGTAAACTTATACCAATAGGTTGCAGAAGGTAATCTCTTACCAACCAATGTACCATCCCAAGTTGGAGTTTCTTTAGTAAACCTGAACATCTCTACTCCATATCTGTCATAGACAGAACCTGTAAAGTTTTTAAATTGTCCCAGAGACTTCAGATCCAACACATCATTGACTCCATCATTATTAGGCGTAATAAAATTATTGATCTGTAATGTAAAGAAGTCAAAAGTTCCTATACAGTGAGTTCCTACTCTTCTTACCAAAATAGTATAGTTCGTATTATCTAAAAGCCCTGAAAACACATTAGAATCCTGCCATGTAATTCCTTCATCAATAGAATATTCAAGACTGCTTGGGATATTATTCATCGGAGGATTTACGGCAGTAATTGTCAGTGTTTTTTTAGATGTTTGATAATCTACTCCGGTTACATAAGGAATGGCTGCTCCCAATACTTTAGCCGAGAAGATTTGTTTACAGAATCCATTATCAATTTCAACAGTATAGATCCCCCATTTCTCCACCTCTATTTTTTGAGTGGTGGCTCCTGTACTCCATTTGTATTTATATTTAGGTCCGGCTCCAGCATCCAGGGTTACACGGTCTCCATCACACATTTCAACGTCTGCCAGTGGGCTTTTAATTTCAGGGACCACCTCAATTCTTATGGTTGCAGGGTTAAGAGATTTACATCCTTTTGCGCCTATTGCGTATACCGTAAATACAGTGGTCTGATGCAGGGTAACGGTTTGCATATTGCCTGTCCCAGGGAAATTGCTCCAAAGATAAGTATCTCCTCCCTCAGCTGTAAGTGTTACACTTTCTCCCGGACATATTTGTATTGCTGATGTTTTAAGTTTAGCAACAGGTGTCTCTTCTTTAAATAATTTTAATTCAACTATTTTTCTACAAAACCCTCCATTTGAAACAACTACATGTAAAATCTGGCCATCAGTCCCATCATAGTTCAGAATATTTTGGATATAATTATTATTTTCCGCTAATGCATCAGCCTGATTTTCATAAAATTTAAATATGGCTCCCGGAGTTGTACTAATAGTAGGCTTAATTGTACTTAAATCAAAAGTAGTAATATCCGGCGTACTACAAAGCAACAATGTGGCATCGTGTGCTTCAGGGGTGAATCCACCATGAATTTCTATAGAAGCTTTACCCGGACATGGATTTCCAGGAACGCTTACTTCAATGGTATAAGTCCCAGGCTGTGTAGCAGTCACAACATTGGTGGTCGCATTGGGAATCAAAGTTCCGTTATAATACCATTGGTATAATAAGTTTGGATCATTTACAGATGCGGTAAGTACCTGAGGTACGTTATCACAGACATTAATATCACTAGGTAATTTGGTTCCACCAGGACCTAAAAGATCTACTCCTATATTGAAAGATCCTCCTTCCAAAAATACTGCAGAATCGAAACCATGGTCAAGATAATCTGCAATCACCATTTTAAAATGGTACTCCTGTCCAGCTACTACATCAGCAACTGCCGTAAGCGGTACCGTTCTTCCATTAAAATTGGTTACAACACTAGGATTATTATACCCTCCGAAATACTGTTCGTTAACCGCTCCGCAAGTGGTTCCGATTGCCGGGTGGATATTGGTGATACTTACTGGTCCGGCTCCTCCAGGCAACACAGCCATATTCGTATAAGGGCCGCCTGCAGTAGGTTTCAATAATATAATAAACGCATCTGCATATTTACAAGGATAAGTACCTGTATATTCTTCAGATGCAATTAAATAATTAAATTTGATTTGAGAAGTGGTAGGTACAAAGTCAAACTCCAAAAGTACCGCATCATTTAAATCATCTGCTGGTACTCCAATAACCTGTGCCAGATCAGAATCTGTTCCGCCTCCATTGACATCACTATTACTGGCTTCAAAACTATTCCCTGCTTTTCTTGCATATCCTGTAGAAAGTACAATCCCATCTTTAAACGGAAAATTAGTTGTTGCCTTATGAAAGTATCCCCAAGCTCTGTCAGCTTCTCCTACAGCATGATTTGGAGTAATTTTCACGTTGGTTACATTAGGAGTAACGCAAGTATTGGTCCCAGATGAAATTAAAACATCTTTCACTAATTTTTCTATCGTAAAATTAGATTCCGGATATCCGGGAGCATTCACATCAATAAAGGCTCCTGCTTTTTTAGACTGGGCGCTTGCCTGGCTTTTTATGATAGGTCTGGGTTGATGATTTTGAGAAAACGAAAAATTCGAGATAAATAAAAATAATAAACAAATCGGTAGGTATCTTATCATAATATTTTTGTTTCAACAAATTTAATTTTTTTAAATATACAATACACATATTTATATTTTTTATAAAAAAACTATAACATTTTAACCAACAATATACATTTACCAGTAATTAAAATGTTTTTAATAAAATGATAATACAAATTCAAAATACAATTTATAAAATTCTCTCTTACTCAATAATATTTCAAAAACACCCACAACATAAAAGATTATAAACAACAAAACTCTTCAGAAATGAAGAGTTTTGTTGTTTACTTTATATTTAAATAATTTTAATTTCTATTTTTTAGCAAAATCCAGCCTGAGCGTTGTTCCAATTTCTTGTTTGCCGGATTCTCCCACTGAACTCTATACCAATAGGTCCCTGTAGGTAAATTAATTCCTTTTAAAGACCCGCGCCATACAACATCTCCTTTTGATGCTTTAAAGACTTCCGCTCCATATCTATCGAAAATAGAAGCTGCAAAATCTTTATATCCACTGATACCGCTAAAGTCTATTGTATCATTTATTCCATCCATATTAGGAGTAATAGCATTACTAAGTACAAACGTGAAATAATCTATAGAGGTTCCACATTTAGCATTCTTTACTCTGACCATTAAATGATACATGGTGTTCTCCATAACCCCATTGAATACATTGGATTCCTGCCAGGTTACTCCATTATTGATAGAATATTCCAAAGCACCTCCTGTTGGATTACTTGCCGTAAGTGTCAAAATATCCTTATTATATACAACATTGGTAATTTCAGGAAGATCAGGATTAATAAGCTGTGCTGTAAATACTTTAGAACACACTCCATTACTAATGGTCACAGAATAAGTTCCTGCAATTTTTGTAGTAATAGTCTGTGTTGTAGCTCCAGTACTCCACAAATAGGTATAATTAAGCCCTGGCCCTGCATCAAGAATTCCATCATCACCTGCACATACATATACATTTTCCAATGTTGAAACAATAGCAGGAACTACTTCAATTTTTATCTTAGCCGGAGCAAGGGAGCTGCATCCGTTACCTCCCAATGCAAATACAGAATACTCTGTAGTAACTGTAGGGGTCACTACCTGTGTATCCCCGTTTCCGGTAAGACCTACCCAATTATAAGTTACTCCTCCTGTAGCAGTAAGAGTAACAGACTCACCAGCACATATTTTCACTTTATCCGCGGAAACACCTGCTATTGGAGGCCCTACTAACACAGTAACAGTTGCTGGTGTAGCAGAAGCACATCCATTTGCTCCTATAGCTGTTACGGTATACACGGTAGTACTTGTTGGAGATACCGTCTGGGTATTTCCGGTTCCTGTAAGCCCATTCCCCCAAACATAGGTAACCCCGCCAGAGGCCGTCAGAGTTACTGACTCTCCTTCACATATACGAGGTTCGGATGACACAAGTCCTGCTACCGGTTTCACTGTATCCTGAGCTACCGTTACCGTTGCAGTATATGAACACTGCAGATTTCCGGGCTGAAATACATTGGTAACAGTTAATGTGTATGTACCCCCTGCATTTACTACAGGGGTAAGAGTATTACCTCCTGAAACAATAGTTCCACCAACTGTAGTCCATACAATAGTAGAACCTGCTGGGATTACCGATGCCGAGGCATTAAGTGTAATCTGAGGAGTTGTACAGGTAATAGTCTGTGGGGCTGCAATGGTTAAAGTTATTTCTGCTGTTCTCAACAATTGCAGAGACACTACATAAGTACATCCTCCATTGCTTACTCTTACATATACCGTCTGATTGGCTGAAATAGGGGTATAGGAAGTAGGGGCTGCAATAAAACTAGCATTACCAGCATTAGCATCAGCCTGATTTACGTAATAGGTAAATGTAACTCCCGCAGCTGTAGTAATCTGCCCTTCTGATTCTTTAAGATTATAGGTTAATCCTGGTTGATAACACTTATGAAGAATGGCATCTTTAGCTGTAAATGGCTCTGATACCTCAATAGTGATTGTAGCCGGTGTAGCAGAAGCACATCCGTTAGCACCAATAGCAGTAACAGAATAGGTGGTAGTCACAGTAGGGGAAACTGTTTGTGTATTTCCGTTTCCTGGAAGTCCACCTCCCCAATTGTAAGTTGCTCCTCCTGAAGCGGTCAATATTATTGACTCTCCTTTACAAATTTTTAATTTAGGAGCTGTAAGAGACGGGTTAGGCGGTGCACTATTTCCTGTCACCGTTACTGTTGCAACTGTTGTACAAGTAGTATTTCCAGGTTGATATACTTGTGATATTGTTAATGTATATGTTCCAGGTGCATTGATTATAGGATTTAAAGTCGTTCCTCCTGAAACAATATTTCCTCCGGTGGTAGTCCAATTAAATGTTGCTCCTGTTGGATACACTGAAGCAGAAGCATCTAGTGTAATTTGAGAGTTAGCACAAGTCAATACCGAAGGAGGTACAATAGATGCCGTCATTTGTGGGGCCTTCACCAGTGTCAGCTCAGCCACTTTAGCACAGAAGCCGTTACTCACTCTCACATATACTATACCTCCTGCACTTTGATGAGCTGCCGGATTAGGAATGGTATTGGCATTTCCAGCATTTGCATCTGCCAACGTGGTATAATAAGCAAAAGTGGCTCCTGCTGTTGTACTTATTGCAGGCTGCGCAACAGGTAAATTAAATGTAGCATTTCCAGTAACATAACAGGCTGTTAATGTAGCATTCTGCACCGTAGGTGAAGTTCCACCCACTACAGTGATTGTTGCTTCTCCGGGACACGAACTTCCTTGTATATATACCTTAACACTATATACACCCGGTTGTGTTGCCGTATAGCTGGCATTAGTTGCCCCCGAAATAGGGCTATTATTTAAAAACCACTGATAGGTTACATTAGGAACCTGAACAGAAGCTGTAAAAGTCTGAGGTGTATTATCACACATATTCACGGAGCTCGGCAGCTTCACACCACCAGGCCCAAGAATGCTTACTCCTAAATCAAATGATCCAGCATCTAAGAATACGGCTGAATCATAATTAGGATCTTGAAAATCAGCCAGCACCATTTTAAAATGATAAGTCTGCCCAGGGATTACCGTTGCCTTTGCTGTTAAAGGAATGGTACGCCCATTAAAATTGGTTTCTATCTGAGCCGTGTTTGTTCCGCCATAATAAATCTCGTTTTTAGGTCCGCAATTAGGATATGCCGGACGAATGTTCGTTACACTTACAGGCCCTGCTCCCCCTGGAAGCACCGCCATATTGGTATAAGTAGGATCTCCTGCTTTCTTCAATAATAAAGCAAAACCGTCTGTGATATTACACGGAAAATTATCCTGATATTCTTTCGAAGCAAATAAATAGTTGAAAGTTATTTCAGAAGAAACGGCAATAAAATCAAATTCTATATAAGTCGCATTAGCCAGCTTGTCATTAGGTATATTCAAAGCAGCAGCCAAATCGCTGTCTCCTCCTGTTCCCAAATCATCATTGAGATCACCTATAAAAGTATTTCCCGCATTTTTAGCAAATCCGGTAGAAAGGATAACTCCTTTACTGAATGGAAAGTTTGTAGTTCCTTTATTAAAGTATCCCCAGCTTCGGTTTTGATTTGTGGGTGGTAAATTCGGGTATACTACCACATTGCTTACGTTATTACTGGCACATCCTCCGCCTGATATAAGAACATCTTTCACCAACTGAGTAATACTGTAAGAAGACTCAGGATAATTAGAAGTATTTATATTTATAAAAGTACCAGCTTTTGCCGCTGCACCGGTATTTTTTGAGAGGGTGCTTTTTTTACCACTCTATTCTGGGCAAAAATAAAGCTTCCTATAAAAACAAAAAATAACACTAAAAATAAACTTCCTTTCCTCCTATTTAACATTTTATATTATTTTAAACAAAAATACTATTTTTTTTGATTGAAATTCAATTTAACATTATTTACATTATTACTAATTCAAACTTATTAATCGTAGAATATCAACTTTATTTATTTTAATATCATAAAAAAAGACTGACAAAATAGCCAGTCTTTCAATTATGATTTTAATTATTCTATATTCTTAAGAAGGATCCAACCTGTTTTCACTGTTGGTAATTTGCTCGCAGGATCTTCAAAAGTAACCTGGTACCAATATGATGAAGATGGTAATCGTTTCCCCTGGAAGTAACCATCCCAATAAGGTCTAAATCTCTCAGCTTTGAAAACTTCTTTTCCGTAGCGGTCATAGATACTGCCACTAAAGCCTTTATACCCTACAATTCCTCTGAAATCAATAATATCATTGATATTATCTCCATTTGGGGTAATTATATTTTTCATCACAAAAGTAAAATACTCAAGGAATCCTACACAACTTGTATTCTTCACCCTCACACGAATAGAAATTATTTCGTTTTTAGGCACGTTTGTAAATGTATTGGAAGCCTGCCATGTAAGTCCATTATCTACAGAATATTCCAACACCCCGTTACTAGGATTGCTTGCTGTAAGAATCATGGTTCCTCTATCGTTATAATTAACCTTGATAATTTCAGGAACAACAGCCTTAATAACCTGTGTTTTAAATTCTTTAGAACAAACTCCATTCTTGATTGTTACCGTATATTCTCCAGGTTTATTAACTGAAATAGTCTGCGTAGTCTCACCGGTACTCCATTCATAAGTATATGAAGGACCTGAACCTGCATCTAAAGTGATTCTGTCCCCTTCACAAATATGCCCGCCTTTCAATGTAGAAACAATAGCAGGTACTACTTCTACAGTAACTTCTGCCGGAACCAGAGACTTACATCCTTGTGCACCGATGGCATATACAGAATAGGTTGTTGTTTTAGTTGGAGTCACAGTTCTTGTTCCGTCTGTTACAGAAGCTGTATCTTTCCATTGATATGTTACTCCACCGGTCGCTGTCATCAATACAGACTCTCCCAAACATATTTTCAGTTTTGCTACATTAAGACCGGCAGTAGGTGTTGCTTCCTTATTCAAAGTCAAAGTAGCAATCCTGCTGCAAAATCCTCCGTTAGTAACAAGAACGTGTAAAACATCCCCATCATTTCCGGTATAACTGGTCGTATTTTTAATATTATTATTATTTTGAGCCTGTGCATCAGAAAGCTTAGTATAAAAACTAACTACAGCACCTGGTGTAGTCGTAATCATAGGTTTTGCAGCGTCTAAATTAAAAGTAGTCACCGTAGGTGTTGTACAAAGCTTAAGGACAGCATCCTGTACCGTAGGACTTGTTCCTCCTATAACGGTAATTTTAGCTTCTCCCGGACACTGGCTTCCTGGCACCATTACTTTTATGGAATATACTCCCGGTTCAGTGGCAACATACGCAACATTAGTTGCTCCTGGAATTACAACACCATCTTTGTACCATTGAAAGGTCATCCCCGGAACCAGCTCCAGCTGTGCTTTTAATGTCTTAGGTGCATTATCACACATATTAATAGTAGATGGCAGGTTTGCCCCGGTTTCATCTACAATTTTAACTCCAATATCAAATGATCCTCCCTCCAGGAAAACAGCAGAATCTAAGCTATGATCTTTAGCATCTGCTATAACCATTTTGAAATGATAAGTTTCTCCAGGAATTACTGTCGCAATAGCTGTCAAAGGGATAGTTCTCCCTGCATAATTGATTCCCAGGTGTGGCATATTAATCCCTCCAAAATAAGCTTCATTGATAGGTCCGCAAGAAAATCCTGGTCCACTAGGAACAATATTTGTAGCACTCACAGGGCCGGCATTCCCAGGTAATACTGCTAAGTTCGTATAAGTAGGATCACCTACTTTTTTTCAGTAAAAGGGCAAAAGCATCTGAGAAACCTGTACATGGATATCCACCGGAATATTCTTCAGAAGCGAATATATAATTAAATCTTACCTGAGTAGAATTAGGAACGAAATCAAATTCAAGTGCGACTGCATCTTTCAATTCTACAGTAGCATTAGTAGCCGCCACAAGATCAGGATCACTCCCTGCACCAGCCGGTTCTTTACTCATATCACTATTAAAAGCATTCCCTGCATCTTTTGCATAGCCGGTAGTGAGTACAATCCCATCCTTAAAAGGAAAATTGGCTGTTCCTCTGTTAAAATACCCCCAAAATCTATTGGTGTCAAATATTGTATGGTTAGGAGATACTGTAACATTGGAAATATTTGCCGTTGTACAGGTACTTCCCCCATTAATCAGGATGTCTTTTACCAACTGTTCCGGAAAAAAACCTGTAGCAGGATATGGCGGAACATTTACATCTATAAAGTTCCCTGCTTTTGCACTTGCTCCAGTAGGTTTTATTTTCGTCTGCTTTCTATCAGGACTCACCTGTGAGAATGCAGAAGTAGAAGTCAGTAAAAACGTTAAAAGAAAAAAGTAGTGTTTAAATCTATAATACAACATTTTTATTTGATTTTGTTCAAATGTAGCAAAAATAACGATATCAAATCAGCATTTCAAACACTTATTCTTCACTTTTCCACAAAAATCAATAATAAATACATTTTATTTTTAAACTAATTGCAAATAATAAGAAATTCGAGCATAAAAAAACAGATCAATGCATCTTGACCTGTCTTTATACTATTTGGAATTTTATACTACTTTTTTACATAGCTGTCATTAGCTATGCCGAAATACCATTCATTAACCGAAAGGAGATCATCTTCGATGATGACAATCAATTTCAAATTGTATATACTTTTTTACTTTTTTCAAAGATTATTTATTCTTCTTTTTTTAATTGATCAATCTCGTCTTTTAACTGAGCAATAATATCCTTCAACGCTTTAATTTCGTTTTTGTTTGAACTTACATTGCTTTTTAGTATGACATTTTTGGCCTTTTCATTGTGATCTTCATCATCTTCCTCTTCATTGATTTCCTCAATGTCTTCCTGGATATCTTCGATATCTTCATTAATTTCCTCGATATCCTCACTAATCTCTTCGATGTCCTCACTGATTTCTTCAATATCTTCCTGAATGTCTTCAATATCTTCACTGATCTCTTCGATATCTTCCTGAATATCTTCAATCTTTTCGTGACTTTTATTCACAGACATCTGAATGAATATAGCAAGATAAATAGCTTCCAGCGAAAGGACCGTAGTCAGGATCAGAAGCATCTTATCAAAGTCAACAATATTCAGCATGGGAAGCAAAAACGAAGTAACAAACAACAGAGTATGTACAATCAAAGACTGAATAGATCCTATCCATGAGGTAATACTGTCTGCTATTCTCTCAAGAACTTCTGTTTTTTCATTATATTTTTTCATCTTTTATTTTTTTTACAACAGTTCTTTCGTTACTCCTAATCCAAACAGGGCAAAGTCATATTTTGCAGGATCTTCAGCATCAAATTTTCTGATGGTTATATCCAATTCTTCCACTGTTTTCCAGTCATTCTGCGTTCTTTCCAGCAATCCCAATTTTCTTGAAATATTTCCGGTATGCACATCTAAAGGGATAGACAGGTATTTCTGATCAATATCTTTCCAGATTCCAAAGTCTACTCCGCGTTTATCTTTACGTATCATCCATCTCAGAAACATAATGATTCTTTTGGCTGAAGAATTCTTGTAAGGTGAACTGATATGTTTATGAGTCCTATGTTTTTCCGTCTCCAGAAAACCGCTTCTGAAACGTTCTATTGCATGCTGAAAATTGGTTTCAGTTTTTTTTACTTTAAACAAGGCTTCCAGGCTTTCATTTTCTTTATAAATTCTGTTGAACTGCTTAATAAAATAAGAAAAATCTTCTCCATTAAATGTTCTGTGAATACTTTTATCCTGAATATCTTTCAAATCTTTTTCGGAATAATTCATCACAAAATCATAGGGTGAATTTCCCATAATATCCAGCATCTTATTGGCAGAATTAATGATTGATTTTCTGTTCCCCCAGGAAATAGTTGCTGCCAGAAATCCCGCAATTTCAATATCTTGTTTTAATGAGAAACGATGCGGAATCTGTATCGGGTCATTTTCTATAAAATCAGGAGCGTTATATTGATCTGCTTTTTCATCCAGAAAGCTTCTAAGCTCTTCAAACTTCAACATATTTTTTAAATTTTTACACTTTCCAGAGCTTTTGGAAGGAAGGAATTAGGGAAAATGTTTCTGGCTTCATCGGTAAATACAGTCAAATCTGCATATCGGTTAGAGAAATGTCCTAAAATCAACTTTCCAACCTGTGCTTTTTGTGCAATGGTTGCTGCCTCTAACGCAGTAGTATGTCCGGTATAATCGGCCATTTCCTTAAGATCATGCAGGAAAGTAGATTCATGATATAAAACCGTTGCATTCTTAATGATGGAAATTACGCTTTCAAGATAGCGCGTATCACTGCAAAATGCATAAGACACTGATGGAACCGGATCAACAGTCAACACTTCGTTTTTTAGAACATAACCATCACTTAGTACGAAATCTTTTCCTGCTTTTATGTTGTGATAGTCACAGCTTTCAATTTCACTGTACTTTGCAATTTCCTTCATATTCAAATGCCTGTCTTTTGGTTTTTCTTTAAAAAGATAACCATTACAGTAGATTCTGTGATCCAGAGGAATTGTATACACTTCTACCCTATTGTCTTCATAGATTTTTTCGGAATAATCTTTATCCAATTCATGATACACCACCTCAAAACCCCGGTGTGTTTCTGTAATCTGAAAAATAGTTTCCAGCATCTTTTTGATTCCTTTCGGACCATAGACATGCAATGGGTTTTCTCTTCCTAAAAGGCGAAAAGAGGCAATAAGACCAGGAAGCCCAAAACAATGGTCTCCATGAAGATGAGAAATAAAAATATGGTTGATTTTTGAAAATCTGGCTTTTGCTTTTCTCAGCTGCACCTGTGTTCCTTCTCCACAATCGATCAGGAAGAGCCTTTCTTCCATTTCCAGCAGCTGGGCCGTGGGTGAGGTATTGATAGTCGGAATTGCTGAATTAAAACCTAATATTGTTAAATAAGTACTCAAATCAATAGTTTCTTGTAACAAATGTACGACAGAATTTTTAAAACATATATTTTCCCTTTACATTTCAGCAGGAAATGCATAAAAAAAACCATTTTCCCATAGAGGAAAAATGGCTTTTTTATCTGTAGTATTGATTACTTTACTTTTAAAAAGTCCATAAAAAGATCTAACGCCTGCTTACGGTGGCTGATCTTATTTTTATCTGCCGGTTCCATTTCTGCAAAAGTTCTGTCATATCCTTCAGGAACAAAGATTGGATCATATCCGAATCCTTTATAACCTTTATTTTCTGTTAATAGATTTCCGTGAACTCTTCCTTCAAAATACTGGGCTCCATTTTCATCATAATAACATAAAACCGTAACGAAATAAGCTTTTCTGTTTTCTATTCCCTGCATTTCTTCCAACACTTTTTCAATATTTTTAGCAAAATCATGATCTCCGGCATAGCGGGCAGAAAATATCCCAGGTCTTCCGTCTAAAGATTCTACCACAAGTCCGCTGTCATCTCCCAAACTTGGAACTCCAGTTTTTTCAAAGCAGTATTTAGCTTTGATCAAAGCATTGGCATGAAAAGAATCTCCATCCTCTACAATTTCTTCGTGAATATTATAATCTGTAAGACTTTTAACGATACACTCATTTCCTAATATCTGCTGAATCTCTTCTTTTTTATGCTCGTTGTGCGTAGCTACCAATAATTCCATTTCTATATTCATTTTCAATTTTACTTTTTAACTGCTATTGATTACATTTCGGCATAATGTACTTTGTATTTCTTCATAAAAAGATAGTAGAACAAAGAAAAAACTACAATTCCTACAGCCAAAATCAGCCATTCTGAAACATTAAAAACTTTTGCAAAACTTTCCTCTTTAGCATACAGCACCAATAAAGACAGCGTTAGGTTATTAAATGCATGTAACAATATGGGCATCAATAAAGACTTGGTTTTATGATATACCAATCCTAAAACACATCCCAGCATTACTGCACTGATAAACTGCCATGGATTTCCATGAACAATCCCAAAAATAATGGACGCATACAAGATGGCTTTCCAAGGTGTTACTCCTTTATTAATTAATCCTTTCTGAATAATTCCTCTGAAGATAATTTCTTCAAAAATAGGAGCCATAATCACTGTCATAATAATCATCACTACAGGATTATCGGTTAACTGGCTCATAAGCTGGGTAAAGTATTCATAGAAATCTCCGAAAAAGGGTCCTGATGTAGGGATCAGTGTGGTGGTAAACTCTGAAATAAACATCATCCCAGCCATCATCGGGAAAATAAGGAGATAAGTAGAAAAATTAACGGAAGAAAGATTAAAATTCAGTTTCCTTTGAGTCGTTCTTCTCACAATGAAAAAATCGAAGAACGCTATGGATGTAACAAATCCTACAGAATTAGCCACCATCAGAAACCAATCTTTCAACTCCAGATTCTCCTTGAAAACTACTTTCCAAAAGGTACTGAATAAAGACACAGCCATCGTTCCCACAAACAATCCCACCACTAAAGTAACAGCGCCCAGCCATGTGAAAGTAAACTTCGGATACCTGCTATTTTCCATTCTTTTTATCTGTAAAAGTTTATGGAAACAAAGATAATTTTTTTGAATGCCACAGGCAACTAAAAAAGAAAATACTTAATTTAGCCCCATTGCCATGGATATCACAAAAACAAATACAGAAATTCCTTTCCCCAGTGTTGAATCTAAGATCAACTGGTGGGCTACTTCCATTCTGCAGATCACATTTTTTGGAATCCTTTTGTTCTTTTTCTGTCTTTTTGTTCTTGGCCCTGTTTACGGGATTTATAAAAGAGGATGGGATTCCATGCTCTCAGCAGCTTTAGTATGCTGGACTATCTCATTGTTGATATTGATTCCTGTTATCTGGTATTATATCATAAAAAGAAAAAAAGCAGCCCATAAAATTGTAGTTAATGGCTCCGGGATTTTATTTTACAATTCAAAAAATGAAATCGTAGAACAGATATTGTATACAGAACTTTGTTCCTCCAAACAAGATTTTGACATTTATACGGTAACAACAGTTAGAAGCAGCATTGTTTCTTTGCTTGAAGTAACGTTAAAGTCTGAAAAAAAGGAGAACGAAACCAGACGTATTGATATGAACCTTCCTCTTCAAGTTGTGAAGAATAAATTTACTTTGTATGCCCATTTTATGCATGGAATCTCAGTATTCCGTCCTGATTTAAAAATAGATTCTATGGTTCTTAGAACCTTTTCTATTGATCCGGATACCTGGAAAGTTAATAAAAGTAAAGGGATTTCATTAGGTGGATGGCTTCTTATTCTCGCAACAATTGCTGTTACTTGCCTCCTTATTGGAATTTCATTTTTATTATTTAAAATAAAAAATTGATATGGAGGAAAAGTTTCTGACTGTAGTCTCTAAAGTAAATAAAACAGCTACTTATTCTCTGAGAGGAATGATGTGGATAGTCATTATCATGATTATTATAGTCATAGGAACAATTTTTGAATATATATATAAGAATCTCAGCCAATATTTAGAAAATGATCCGGGGACTTTTTTTCTTCTTGTTTTTGGTATCATTCTCCTTATACTTTGTTGTATAGCCTTGATTATGACATTGATCTATCGAAAAAAAGAAAAAATCAAAAAAGCCATTATCAATGAAGAAGGAGTTACTTTTTATAACAACCAGGGCAATATTATCAATACCATTTTATACAGTGAACTGCAGTCCTCTATAAATTCTGATGATGATGCATATATGTATTGTACTACCGGAAGGTATTCCAAATTCTATTTGAAAATTTATCTTAAAAATAAAGCCGGCGAAAATGTATTGACCAATATAGATTTCAATTTTGAATACGTCATCCTAAGCAATCAAATTGAAATGTACCGACAGTTTCTAAAGGGTATCCAATGTTTTCGTCCCGACCTAAAAATAAGCCCTAAAACAATCAAAGAGTATAATCTTACTCCTGATTTCCCACCAGCAAAAAATTATGGAAAGTTTGAGTTTATCATGTCTGCATTTCTTATCCTTGTTGGTATAGGATTGATTTATGTCCTTATGTTATTAGTAAGAATTCTTTTCTGATAATTGGGAATGGCAATTCTGAATTGTTAGTTATCAATTCGCTGCGATTGTGAATTTTATAGTACATTTCAGTTTCACTAATGGCTCTATAATTATTAATTACAAGACTGCTTTTATCTTTTTTATTGAGTATTCTCCACCCATCTTATCCACCTGCTTTCTCTTCTAATCAGTATTGTATTAATTTAAATTTGAAAACCTCGCAAAAAATCACGATTTTTGCAACTTCAAAATACGATATGTCAGACTTAATCAAAGAAATACAAAAAAGAAAGACCTTCGGGATCATTTCCCACCCGGATGCCGGAAAAACAACCCTTACAGAAAAACTACTTCTTTTCGGGGGTGCAATTCAGGAAGCGGGTGCGGTAAAATCCAACAAAATAAAAAAAGGAGCTACTTCCGACTTTATGGAAATCGAAAGACAGAGAGGGATCTCGGTAGCGACTTCCGTATTGGCATTTGAATATAGAGACCATAAAATTAACATTCTCGATACACCGGGTCACAAGGACTTTGCTGAGGATACATACAGAACTTTAACGGCTGTAGATTCAGTAATTGTTGTGATTGACGTTGCTAAAGGAGTTGAGGAACAAACTGAAAAACTCGTTCAGGTTTGTAGAATGAGAAACATTCCGATGCTCGTATTCATCAACAAACTTGACCGTGAAGGTAAAGATGCCTTCGATCTTCTGGATGAAGTGGAACAGAAACTAGGACTAACGGTTTGCCCACTTTCATTGCCAATTGGTATGGGAAGTGACTTCCAGGGAATTTATAATATCTGGGAAAACAATATCCAACTGTTCTTAGAAGAGAAAAAACAGAAAGTTGGAGATTCTATCAAGTTTGATGATATTAACGATACTTCAATTGATGATGCTATTGGAGAAAAAGCAGCAGCTACTTTAAGAGAAGAACTTGATCTGATTCAGTCTGTTTACCCGGAATTTAATCGTGAGGATTATATGAAAGGTGATCTGCAGCCCGTATTCTTCGGTTCTGCTTTGAATAATTTCGGAGTTCGTGAGTTATTGAATGCATTCATCGATATTGCTCCGATGCCACAACCTAAAGAAAGTGATACCCGTTTAGTAAAGCCTGAAGAAAGTACTTTCACAGGATTTATTTTCAAAATCCATGCTAACATGGACCCTAAGCACAGAGACAGACTTGCCTTCGTAAAGATTGTTTCCGGAACTTTCAAAAGAAACGAAAACTATCTATTGGTAAGAGAAGGCAAAAAGATGAAGTTCTCTTCTCCGAATGCTTTCTTTGCTGATAAAAAGAGGTGGTAGAGGAAAGTTTCCCTGGGGATATTGTAGGTCTTCATGATACGGGAAGTTTCAGGATTGGTGATACTTTGACCGGTGGTGAAAAACTAAGCTTCAAAGGAATTCCAAGTTTCTCTCCGGAGCATTTCCGTTATATCAACAACAACGATCCGCTTAAAGCTAAACAATTGGCAAAAGGTATTGATCAGTTGATGGATGAAGGAGTTGCTCAGCTATTTACGCTGGAAATGAACGGAAGAAAGATCATCGGAACTGTTGGAGCCCTTCAGTATGAGGTTATTCAATACCGTTTAGAACACGAATACGGTGCAAAATGTACTTACGAGCCTTTATCCATGCACAAAGCATGTTGGGTGGAAGCTGACGAGAAATCTGAAGAATTTAAGGAGTTTGCAAGATTAAAGCAAAGATTCCTTGCCAGAGATAAATACAATCAATTGGTATTTTTAGCAGATTCTTCTTTCACGATTCACATGACTCAGGAGAAATTCCCGAATGTGAAGCTTCACTTTATCAGTGAATTTAGAGATCAATAATGAAACGCCTAAATAGTTAAAGATATGTCCGCAGAAATTTTTCTGCGGATTTTTTTTGATGCCCCCTTCAGAGGATGGGAATGATCACCTCTTCATTTGAGATCTTTCTTCCTGATACCTCTTAAGTGGAATGGCAAGTTTCTAAAGCTGGGTGTAAAAAACACTTTGTAAATCTCTTGTAAAACAAATACAAACACCTGAAAATAGTACAGTTATCATTTTACGACCAGAATACATTCCATTTACAAATGCTTCCGATATTTCATGATTAATTTTACTTCATCAAAAAAATAATGTTATGAAAAAGTACCTATTACTCGTTGCTATATCAACCACTTTTATTGCTTGTCAAAAAGGAGGAGTTTCTCAATCTAAAATGGAAGAGGCTGCTAATACTATAGATAGCACAGCTTCTGCTGCATCAGATGCTATTGATCATGCCAGTAAAGCTGCCAACCAGGCACTTGATTCAGCAAGCATCAGAATAAAAGATATTGAAGGGGCTAAAAACGATATCCAGAATAAAATAGAAAGCACCTCCAAAATGGTAGATTCATTATCTGATAAGATTGCATCTACCAAACTGGAATCAAAAATTGAAAAAAGGATTCTGCCACCAAGAAGTCTGAAAAAATTGCGACTAATGTTCCAGCTCCTAAAGTTATCAGGGAAACCAAAATCATATACAAAGAGAAGCCTAAGAATGATAGCTATGAACTGAATATGCCAAAAGATAAAATGGTAAAAACAGGATATCTTGTCGTAAGAGCAGATAATGCTGAAACGGTAAAAGAAATCATCCGAGAAGAAGCTATCAAAAACAATGGATATGTTAAAAGTGAAAACCAATCTTATATTGAATCAGCCAATCCACGTGATGAAAATCAAAAGGTTTACAGTCTGAATATTAAAGTTCCTATCCAGCATTTCGATGGACTAATAGAAGCTCTGAGTACTAATATTGGAGAGATTGAAACCAGAGATATTCAGGTTAGTGGACGTAATTATACAGACAATACCATCTGTAGTATTGATATCAACATCACCGATAAGACCGAAGCAGAAAAAGAGCCTAAAACTTTTGGCGGAAAATCATTGGCCGCTATTGAATCAGGCTGGGATGTGATTACTTCTATCTTTCTTTTTCTTCTTCCATTATGGCCTGTATTTCTGATTGGAGGTATAGGATACTATTTTTATAAAAAGAAGAAAAACAATAATATTCCTAATCAAGATTCTCATTAGAATTTAAAAATCCATCCGCGATGGATTTTTTAGTTTATTTAATTGTATTTAGAATATCAGTTTTCAAAAGTTGAGCTAAAAATAAGAACCAACTGCCTAAAAATTCATCTTCCTCTCAGAAGGATCATACTTTTACAAGTTTTTCTAAGAGGAGGATGATAAGAAAAGTATCCTAATTATTTGGGAATAATTAAAAAGTCAAATTAAAATTCACTGATCGTAATAAGCAATGTACCAGATATGGTTTGTGCATTATTTCTATCGGTATTGATAAAGCGAACTCTTACATTGGAAGGCGAGGTAAGTCTTGCGGAAGCTATTGAAACAGCTCCGGGCAAGTCAAAACTTGGGGATACTGCGACTACTGCCTGTGAAGAACCAGGTCTGCTTGCTGCAGGAATAGTCACATTGACATCCAAAACTCCGGAAGAATTAAAATTACCTAAGAATGTTGAATCTCCGGAAGAAATAGAATTATTGACTGTTGTTGAGAAACTAATCATATTTTTATGAACTGTTCCTGTATTTCCCAGCTTATAAGCACCATTAACATCTAATCTAGAAGATGCATTAGGGACAGCAGTATTTATACCTACTGCTGAGAATATTTTTGTTCCTGCAAATGACTGATTGGCTGTAGTAACTACTCCCCTTGCCGTGGGACTAGCATCCGGAATATTAAGCGTTATACTTCCTCCTAAAGAAGCTGGTGAACCGGAAACATTGATATTGCTGCCGGAAGTTCCCAGATTCAATGATATGGTTCCTAGGGCAGAAGCAGAGACAGGGATCCATGTGGTTCCATTCCATTGAAGAAGTTGTTCGTTGGATGCCCCATTTTGTCCTAGAACAACGGGATTGGCAGCCGTTCCATTTCCTGTAAGCGGGCTTGCCGTTACGACAGAAACTAATCCATTTCCCTCAGCAACAATCTGTGCAGCGGTTACTCTTTTAAGTACACCACCATTGTCAAATGCAACAATAGAATCTTTTGCTGAAGTACTGGGACCAGTTTGTTTGATGCTTCGTATGCGTACCGAACCGTTTACATCTAGTGTTTCGGTAGGTTTCTGTGTGTTAATTCCAATCTGGGAACTAACAGGCGTTATTGCTCCGAAAAGGAGCAACAGAAGTAATATTCTCATCATTGTGTGATTTATTTGTGATATTAAATATAATATAAATTATTGACTACCAATAAATAATCTAAAATTTTCATTATTCAATGCACAATAATTTTTGATCATAGATAGCAAACAAATACACAAGACCTATTGAAGCCATAAAGTGGCAACTATTTTAAAAACAATAATGGTAAAATAGCTCAAAACATTCTACCCAGCAAAAAAGGCTTCCGTTTTGGAAGCCTTTCAATTATTTCATGTTCACTACTTTGTCTACGACAAACTTTGTATTTCCTCTCCATGGAAGAGCCCCATTGTATTCTTTGTAATGAAGATCAAAGGTTTTACCACTGTTGGTTTCTAATTGTTTGAAAACTTCAGGGTCATCTACAGAAAATTCAAACTCGTAGCTTGTAATACCTCCTGTTTTTCCTTTTCCAAATCCTTCCTGAATCAGTTTACCTTCATACGTTTTGAAGACATAGCCTTTTTTCATAGCATAATTCAGGTATCCGGATTTTACGCCTTCTCCAAAAACAAAGAAGAACTTATACCATACAAATACTCCTAACAATAGCAGTACGACACCGAGGGTGATCCACAAAGGTTTTTTCATAGAGTGTGTGTTTTATTAATTCTTATTTTGCGATGCTTCTTGAGATCACGATTTTCTGGATTTCAGAAGTCCCTTCGTAGATCTGAGTAATTTTAGCATCTCTCATTAATCTTTCTACGTGGTATTCTTTCACGTATCCGTATCCACCGTGAATCTGTACAGCTTCAATCGTAGTATCCATAGCTACCTGAGAAGAATATAGTTTTGCCATAGCTCCGCTTTCAGAGATATCTTTTCCGGCATCTTTCTCACAAGCTGCTTTGAAACATAACATTCTTGCCGCCGTGATCTGAGTAGCCATATCTGCTAATTTGAATGCGATAGCCTGGTGGTTGATGATCTCAGTTTTGAATGCTTTTCTTGTTTTCGCATATTTTAAGGCCAATTCGTAAGCTCCAGAAGCAATACCTAATGCCTGAGAAGCAATACCGATTCTACCTCCGTTCAATACAGCCATTGCAAAATTGAACCCAAATCCGTCAGCACCAATTCTATTTTCTTTTGGAACTTTTACGTTGTTGAAGATCAAAGAGTGTGTATCACTTCCTCTGATTCCCAGCTTATCTTCTTTTAATCCGATTTCAAAACCTTCCCATCCTCTTTCTACGATGAAAGCGTTGATTCCTTTATGTTTTTTCTCAGGATCAGTCTGTGCAATTACGATATAATACGTAGCCGTTCCACCATTGGTGATCCAGTTTTTAATACCATTTAAAAGGTAGTAATCTCCTTTGTCTTCAGCAGTAGTTTTCTGAGAAGTTGCATCAGAACCTGCTTCTGGCTCAGATAAAGCGAAAGCTCCGATTACCTGTCCGCTTGCAAGAGGAGTAAGATATTTTACTTTTTGCTCTTCAGAAGCAAATTTTTCAAGACCGGCACAAACCAATGAATTGTTTACAGACATTACCACCGCTGCAGAAGCATCTACTTTTGCAATCTCTTCCATTGCCAGCACATAAGAAACACTGTCCATACCTGCACCACCGTATTTTGGATCCACCATCATTCCTAAAAGTCCCATTTCTCCCATCTTCTTCACCTGCTCTACAGGGAATTTCTGGTCGCGGTCTCTTTCAATAACACCAGGTAATAGTTCGTTCTGTGCAAAGTCTCTTGCCGCCTGCTGAATCATCAGCTGTTCTTCCGATAAATTAAAGTCCATAAAAAAAATAATTAGATAGCCGTAAATTTACACTTTTTAAGCAAATCTGAAAAAATAAATTAAAAGTAGAGAAAAGGCTGATGGAAAGGAAGATGGAAAAGATTCAGGATATGAGGTTTGAGCTTCAGGATTTATCATATTGATGAGTTATAAAATGGAATTAGAACGATCCATAATAATGTGTTATATTGCAAGTCTTCATTCTATATGATTACAGCAGTAATGCGCTTTTACGGCTTCCGGAACCACTTTCAGTAAAAACTATTATGGCACACATTCAACTTATCCTCAATTATGAGATTGAGGTGTATACAATTAAAAAAAATGCTTATATTTAGATTTCTTTATAAATTATTTAAAAAATCATGACGATCAAGAGATTATTCGATATTCCGCACTACGCTTTAGCAAAATATCCTAAAACGGATATGTTTGTTACGAAGTATCATGGTGAATGGAAAAAAACTTCAACACAGGAGTTTATAAATGAGGGAAATAAGATATCCAGAGGATTACTGAAGCTAGGTATAAAACCGGGTGATAAGATCGCTTTAATAACCACCAATTCCCGTACAGAATGGGCTATTATGGATTTCGGACTTTCCCAGATCGGTGTTGTTTCAGTACCGGTTTATCCAAGTATTTCTCCGGAGGATTATGAATTTATCTTCAACAATGCTGAAATACAATATTGCTTTGTTTCTGACAAAGAACTGCTAAATAAGGTAATGAAAGTAAAGCACAATATTCCAAGCTTACAGGGAATCTTTACTTTTGATAAAATAAGCGGCGCTGCCAACTGGAGTGAAATTCTGGATCTTGGTGAGGATGAATCTACCCAAATTGAAGTAGAGGACCTTTCCAATGCGATCAACACAGAAGATTTAGCAACAATTATTTATACTTCAGGAACTACAGGAAGACCTAAAGGAGTAATGCTTACTCACAATAATATTGTTTCTAATGTATTGGGCTCTATCCCAAGGATTCCCAAGAAAAGAAGCCTGGATTATAAAGAGACGAGAGCCTTAAGCTTCCTTCCAATCTGTCATATTTTTGAAAGAATGCTTTTCTACCTGTATCAATACAACGGTTTTTCTCTTTATTTTGCTGAAAGCATCGAAAAGATGGGTGAAAATGTAAAAGAAGTGAAGCCTCATTACATGACAGTAGTACCAAGACTGGTAGAAAAGGTATACGATAAAATCTACAATACGGGTTCTTCTGCCGGAGGCTTAAAATCAAAAATATTCTTCTGGGCTTTAAATTTAATTACCAAGAAGAAATCTGTTTCAAAACCGTCAGGTATTCAGGAGCTTATTGCAGACAAGCTTGTTTTCTCCAAATGGAGAGAAGGTTTAGGTGGTGAAATCGTAACTTTAGTTTCAGGATCTGCAGCCTTGTCTACAAGACTGAATTTAATGTTCCAGAATGCAGGAATTCCTATTTTGGAAGGATATGGGTTAACAGAGACTTCTCCTGTAATTTCTGTAAACAGTTTTGAAAAAATGAAAGTAGGAACGGTGGGTATTCCATTGGATAATTTACAGGTGAAAATTCAGGAAGACGGCGAAATTACAGTAAAAGGACCTTCTGTGTTTAAAGGATATTTCCAGAATGAAGAAATGACCAAAGAAGCATTTACAGAAGACGGATTCTTTAAAACAGGAGATATAGGACATATTGATAGTGACGGATTCTTGCAGATCACCGATCGTAAAAAAGAAATGTTCAAAACATCCGGCGGTAAATACATTGCCCCTCAGACTATTGAAAACCTAGCTAAAGCTTCAAAATTCATTGAGCAGATTATGGTAGTAGGTGATGGTGAAAAAATGCCATGTGCTCTGGTACAGCCTGATTTTGAATTTGCTAAGAGCTGGGCAATGAGAAACAACCTGAACATCGGTTCTACTCCTGAAGAAATTGCAAAGAGTGCAGAATTGAAACAAAGGATTGAAAAAGAAATCGACGGAATTAATGAGCACCTTGGAAACTGGGAAAAAATCAAGAAAATTGAACTGACTCCTGAGGTTTGGAGCATTGAAACCGGACTTCTTACTCCTACACTCAAACTAAAGAGAAAGGCCGTAAAAGAAAAATTTATGAGTCTTTACAATAAAATGTATGAGCATCAGGATTAAAATAACAAAAACCGCTTCGAAATGAAGCGGTTTTTTTGTGTCATTCAAACAAAAACAAAAAAGCTGTTTCAAATTGAAACAGCTTTTGTATTATTGAAAATCAATAATTAGAATTTAATTACAGATTTCATTCTTTCGTTTTCTTCCATTACCAACTCATCGTCAACAAGGATTTTTCCAGAGTGCTCATCAATAATGATTTTCTTTCTCTGAGCAATTTCCATTTGCTTTTGTGGTGGAATAGTGAAGAAAGATCCTTTCGGAGCTCCTCTTTCTAATCCTACTACAGCAAGACCGTTGATAGAGTTTGTTCTGATTCTGTTGTAAGAAGCTAGTAATCTTTCATCAATTTTACCTGCATATTCTTTAGATTGCTCTAATAAGTATTCTTCTTCTTTTTGAGTTTCAGAGATCAAACCCTCTAATTCTTCTTTCTTGAATTTTAAGTGGTTTTTCAAATCGTTGATCTTTGAAGTAAGTTCACTTAAAGTTTCGTTTTTATGAGCAATTTTAGCTCCGAATTCTTTAATTCTCTTTTCAGCAAGTTGAATTTCAAGATCCTGGAATTCGATTTCTTTTCCTAATGCTTCAAACTCTTTATTGTTTCTTACATTATCCTGCTGAGATTTGTATTTCTCAATTAAAGTTTTAGCATGGTTAATAACTTCATGCTTTGTTTTAATCTGATCGTCCTGATCTTTGATATCTGCATGAAATTTTTCAGCTCTCTTTTCAAGACCTTCAATCTCGATTTCAAGATCTTCAACTTCAATTGGCAATTCTCCTCTAGTATTTCGGATTTCATCCAATCTTGAATCAATGATCTGTAAATCGTATAAAGCTCTTAATTTTTCTTCAACTGAAATATCGTTGGTTTTTGCCATATTTAAATGAAATAATTTACTGGGTTTGTTTTTTCAATAGATTTTGAAATTGCAAATGTACTAAATTTTTGTGATAAAATTTCAAATAATTGTTGAGTTACAAATTGTTCTGATTCATAGTGTCCTATATCACAAAGCAACATTTTAGACTCGGCGAGAAAATAATCGTGATATTTAAGATCTCCGGTAAGGTAAGCATCACATTTTTTGGAAACTGCAGAACGTATTCCACTGGCTCCTGAGCCTCCAAGCACCCCTACTCTTTTAATTTTTTTGTTGATATAATCAGAATGTTTTATAATTTCAAGACCGAATTTTTCTTTTACAAATCCCAGAAATTCTTTTTCGTCCATTTCTTCTTCCAGTTCACCATACATTCCTAAACCAACATGATGATTTTTATTATCAAGACTGTATATCTGATGAGCTACTTCTTCGTAAGGATGAGCTGCCTTCATCGCTCCAATAATCTGTCCCTGCTTAAATCCTTCAAAAATTACAGAAATCATATCTTCATCGGCATTCTCTCGGATGTTCTGTTGTCCGGAAAAGGGATTTGAACCTTCAATGGGTCTAAACGTTCCTTTTCCATTAATACTAAAACTACATTCATCATAAAACCCTATACTTCCTGCTCCCGCAGAGAACATAGCTTCTTTTACTTTTTCGGAATATTCCTTAGGCACAAAAACGGTCAGTTGTTTCAAATTATTTTCTTTAGGCTGCAGAATTTTCATATTCTTTAGTCCTAATTGACTGCAAATCCCGTGATTTACACCAAAAAAATCGTTATCAAAGGCTGTATGAATGGCATAAATGGCAATTTTATTTTCAATAGCTTTTAAAACAGCTCTTTCTACATAATTTTTCCCGGTTAAAGATTTCAGTCCGGAAAAAATGATAGGATGAAAACATACGATCAGATTACAGTTTTTCTCAATGGCCTCATCCACTACATTTTCCAATGCATCATGGCAAACCAGAATTCCGGACACCTCACGGTCAGGAACTCCGCATAACAATCCTACGTTATCAAAATCTTCTGCCTGCTGCAACGGAATGAGCCTATCTATTTCTGAGATTACTTTTCTTATTGTCATTTTATTCTGTATGTTTGCTACGAAAATAACGATAATTTGTTAATTTTAAAAAACATTCAGAATGGAAAGAGAACACAATCTTGTTCCTGAAGACAAACTTTGGAAAAGATACCTTTACCGGATCATTTATCGCTCCGATACGAGACTCGGAAAACTATTCGATATTATTTTATTGTCTTTAATTCTTGTAAGCACTGCTATCATTATGATGGAAAGTGTACCTCAGCTTGATAAAAGATTTCATTATACCTTTCTGATTCTTGAGTGGATTATTTCTATTTTCTTTACTGCGGAATATTCTATGCGGATTGCTGTATTAAAAAATAAGAAACACTATATATTCAGTTTTTTCGGAATCATAGATTTCCTTGCCTTGGTACCGTTTTACCTTAGTTTTTTCTTTCCAATCACGAAATATTTCCTGATCTTCAGAATGCTGAGAATGTTGAGAATCTTCAGGATTTTCAATTTATTAGATTTCATGAATGACGGGTATCTTATTGTAAGAGCTTTAAAAAACAGCTCAAGAAAAATTTATATATTCCTTCTTTTCCTGATCATATTTTCAGTGATTGTAGGCTCCCTTATGTTCATGGTGGAAGGTGGCAGACAAGGTTTTGAAACCATTCCTCAGTCGATCTATTGGGCCGTAGTAACGGTAACTACTGTAGGATATGGAGATGTATCTCCTATCACCCCATTGGGAAAGTTTTTTGCAGTGGTTCTGATGCTTGCTGGTTATTCCATTATTGCTGTTCCAACAGGAATTGTTACAGCTGAAATGCGAAACAAAAGACAAAATTTAGAAAAGGTATGCGACCGTTGCGGGAATGAAGATATTGATGATGATGCAAGGTATTGCAAGCAGTGTGGCAAGAAATTAGCTTAATATTTGGTATTAGTTTAATCTATTCACCAAATACCACAAAATCATGGAACCAACAAAGAAAAACAAACCAAATAGTTTAGTAATTATTCTTTTCGTATTAATAGTGCTGATGATTATTATTTATTTTATTCTCGTCATGTTCTTCCCCACTGTTTTCGACCTATTGAATACAGGAGACATACAACCAGTACCGGATAAGTAATGAGTAATGAGTAATGAGTAATAAAAGATAATTCTGACTAGTCCTGAAAATCTTATACAGATTATAGTACAAAAATAAAAAGATGAGCAAAATTTGCTCATCTTTTTTATGAAACAAGATATTCAATATGTAACTGAATATTCGTGAATAATTATTTTATTTCTTAATAGCCTTCACGGTTTGTTTTGTTCCATCTTTCAGATTCAATACCACTACATATAAGCCTTGTCTTAGATCTCCTAAATGAAGAACAGATGAAGGATTTTCAATGGTTTTCACTAATCTGCCTGAAACATCCAGCACAGAGATTGATTTTACCTGATCTGCTTTTGCAATATTCAATACCTCAGCAAATGGGTTTGGATATACTTTAATTTCATTCTTAGCTTTAGATACTTCTGAAGTTCCAAGAGTTTCTTTATTAATAGTAATCGTAAATGCTCCTTCTAAATTATCTGTGAAACCACTATAATTCCCTACGTTTACATAATATGTAGTTCCTACAACAGTTGGCACCGATATTTCTTCTGTACCGCCTTGTCCACTAATATCCATCGTACTTTCACATACTAAATTATCACAAGTACCACTAAATACTCCTATTTGAGGATTAAAATTACTTCCTGCCGGCATTGATACTTTAATAGTATGAGCAGTACCATCTCCTGTAAATTTAAACCATGTTCCGTCATTCATAGGATCAGAACAGATTGAAATAAATCCATTATTATTAGTAGATCCTGCAGCATCAGATTGTGTGTATGAGTAAGGGAATGTAGCAGCAACTAATGCTCCTGAGCAGTCATCGTTTGCAGGAGGCGGAGGAACTGTTCCTATACAAATATCAAAACTTTGAGCTTCACCAGCTCCTCCGTCAGTGAACACCCTTACATAATAAGTTGCCCCTGGCGTAAGGCCAGTAATTATCTTAAATTCATAATAATCTGAACATTCAACATTAACCAGGTTACTGCAATCTCCATTTAAAACCTGAAACATAAGTGAATAACTTTCTTCTGATCCAATAGAAACCATATTACTCAATGAAACTGCATGGGTCGCTGAAGTTGCTGTAAATTTGTACCACACATCATCATCTGCTTCCCCATAACACGGGTCTACAGAAATATTGGAATCAGTAGCCTGATTGGTATGCCCGAATGTTTTGCTTCCACAATTCATATCTGGATTTACGGTTAATGTAACTGCAGTAGTACATTCATCATTCAAAGGAGCAGAGAGCGTGGTCGTAAATTTAGTCTCAGTACAGCCTGAAGATTCTCCTCCTGCTCCCACTGCTACAACTCTTACATAATAAGTAGCATCTAAAGAAAGAGGAGTGGATGGAGTAAAACTCGTTGTGGCTACCGTTTGCTGATTTACAATATTAGACCCTCCAGGAGTAGTTCCTATGGATATTTTATAGCTTGTAGCTCCAGATGATGGATACCAGCTAATAGTAGAAGATACTGGTACCATTACCGCATTATTTTCTGGTGACATCAGAGAAGTACAGGCAGGAGTTGTACTAGGTGTTAATCCCGTAAAAGTAACAACAGATCTATAGTCATATAAACTACCATACCCAGGATCTGAAGAATCAATATCTGAAAAACTTATTACCCCAATAGATCTGCCAGATGCATTATTAAGGTTATGTACATAAAACACTCGCTCCTCATCATACGCAGGATTATTTTCACCAACCGCAACCACTAGATTCTGTGTATTATTATAAGAAAAAGGAGTAGCAAAAGTAATTTCCACCATTCCGTTTACATTACTTACAGCACCTGTATATACCTCTGTAAGATCTGAGGCTAAGACCCAATCATCATCAGCTGCAAATTCAGTTTTAGAGGTATGTCCCAAATAAACAACCCAATCTGAAGAGTTTGTAATGTCTCCGGCAGGATCCAGATAAAATTTGAGACCTGTAATGTTTCCTGCGGCATTAGCATTGATTTCCTGTTTTGTAAATATTTGCTGGGAATAGGAATATTCCCAATAGGTATCAACCGGAACTTTCCCGATCGTAGTGCTTCCTTGTCCTAAGGTAATCTGAGCACTTAAAAATACACTTACCATCAGTAAGCACAAAAGTAAGATTTTCTTCATGGTACAATTTTTTTTAAGGTGTTAATGTATTTACCAAATTAACAATAATTTCAATACAACATTAAAAAAATATTAAAAAAAAGCAGCAACCATTAAGTTACTGCTTTAAATTATTATATTAATTGGTTTTATCTCTTAATTGACTTAACCACTTGTCTTGATCCATCTTTCATATGTAATACGATTAGATACATTCCTTGTTTCAAATCTGCTAACTGAAGTCCAGAAGAAGGTTTTTCAATTGTTTTCACCACTCTTCCTGCAAGGTCAACAACAGCAACAGACTGTACTTTAGAAATATCAGAAATATTCAGGATATCTGTAAATGGATTAGGATACACTTTTATTTCTTTTATTTTCTCAGTGACTACTTCAGAAGTTGCTAAGGTGGCACTTGTAATACTTAAATCAAAGTTCCCCTCTGCACTATCTGATGACGAAGAATAATATCCCACATTTACATAATATACAGTTCCCGCGACTGAATTAAATGTAAAGGTTTCAATATTCCCAAGAGTTGAAGCATTTTCATCTGCTGTTCCTACACAAACAAAAGCCTCACAACCTCCACTGTAAACAGATACTCTATGATCCCAGGCTGTAGTACTTTTTGCAGCTACAGTAATCTCACTGCCATTTCCGGTAAATTTAAACCACATTCCATCATTAGATCCTGAACAAGCCGTTATAAATCCTGCTCCATTGGTAGCACCTACTCCATCAGTCTGCGAATAGGTATATGGGAAAGAGGCCGCCATCAATGCTCCTGAGCAATTATCATTAGCTGGTGCCGGGCTAGCATTCACGGTAAATGATCTTTCAGTACAAGCTGTTGAAGTATCCGTATTTACTTTATAATAATATTTAGTTCCTAATGTTAATGGAGCTGTAACCGTATATGAAGTAACATTTCCAATATTAACATTATTCATAATGTCAGAACCACCAGCCGTTGTACCAATTGTTAAGGTATAATAAGCTGCTGTTGGCATTGCATTCCATTTTATTAAAGGTGTTATCGGCTGAAGTGTTGCACCAGCTGCGGGATATGTTACAACCGGACATGCCCCCTGAGTGGTAAAGTTATTTACAGAACAACCTGTTCCGGTAAGAGTTCCGGTATACCCTGTTACAGTATAATAATATTTTGTTGTAAACGCTAAAGGTGTTGCATGTGTATATGAAGTAACATTCCCTACATCTACATTATTTAAAATATCAGTTCCTCCTGAAGTAGTTCCCATAGAGATTCTATATCCTGTAACTCCTGTTATTGCATTCCAGGAAATAGTAGGAGCTAAAGACACCCCAGTTGCCCCTGAACTTGGTGAAGAAATTGAAGGACATAAAGTACTTGTTGTAAAGTTTCTCTCCGTACAAGCTGTTCCTACAGTACTTCCCGAGTAAGCAATTACCTTATAGTAATATTTTGTGCCGAAAGCCAAAGGAGTAGTAAATGTATAGGTTGTTACGTTTCCTACATCTACGTTATCCATGATATCATTTCCACCGGCAGTAGTTCCCATAGTAATTCTATATCCTGTCACTCCGATTATTGCACTCCAGGTAATCGTTGGAAGTATCGAAACTCCGGTTGCAGCTGAACCAGGTGCAGATACAGAAGGACATAAAGTTGCTGTTGTAAAGCTTCTTTCTGTACATGATGCAGATGTACTTGTTGCAGTGTATGCGTTTACTGTATAATAATATTTTGTATTATAATTAAGCGCAGTAGCCAAAGTATAGGAAGTTACATTTCCTACATCTACATTGTTCATGATATCCGATCCTCCTGTTGTAGTACCAATAGAGATTTTATATCCTGTTGCATCAGTTACAGCACTCCATGTAATAGTTGGAAGTATGGATACTCCGGTTGCAGATGAACTAGGTGCAGAAACAGTAGGACATCCGATATTTTTTGTAGTAAATGATGTCTCAGTACATCCATTGGCTGTCCCGGTACTATTAAAAGGAAGAATAGTAGCATAATATGTTGTACCATATAGCAATTGTGCTGCTGTCGGTAAAGTATAACTTACAACATTCCCCACATCTACTCCATTCATTAGATTTGTTCCACCCGGTGTAGTTCCTAAATTCATTTTGTAAGAAGTTGCACTTGGTGAAGCATTCCATTTAAGAGTAGGAACTACTGCTACTCCTGTAGCTGCATTAGCCGGTGATGTAATAGTTGTACAATCAGGTGCTACTGAAACTGCTGAGATTTTAACATTATCTACATAAATATCATCACTTCCATTATCTCCTTTAGCTAAAAATCTGATGATTGCATTGGGGCTGGAAGATGCTAAGTTTACATAATTGGTAACCCAAGTTGATGTAGTAGCACCAAAAGGAGAGCCGACATCTGTAAAGGTAGCTCCACCATCTGTAGAAAGCTGAATCTTTAAGACATCTGTACCGGTTGGATTCACATAATCAAAACTTAAAATCCTGTCACCAGAACCTGAGGATAAATTGATATACAAATCCATATATCCTGAAGCATATTGACAATTATAAGAATGGAATCTTGCTGCCGGAACTACTGCTGTTCCTCCTAATGTTACAGAACCACTGCTCCCAGTCCATCCTGAAGCTGAAGTAAATCCTGTACCGGAAACATTGCTCTGCCTCCAAGAGTTATCTCCTCTTGCCGGCCACGTTCTCCAATAGTTTGCATTAGGTAAATCTAAAGTAGAATTACCATTTGCCCATGCACTAAAATCTTCTGTAAAAGGTAACGTAGCAAAGGTTGTAGGAGCAGCCAGCCATGTCCCGGGAGAATAAGTAAATGTTAACCCTGAAGCAGGAACCGTTGTTCCATTGGATGTTCCTAGAGTTGGATTGGAAGTAGTGGAAGTTCCCGGAGTAAGCGCACTCCAGTTTGTTCCTGTAAAATTATTGATATCTGAACCTTCAGAACCTCTTATCCCTACCTGTCCAACAAGGTTAGCAGTTCCAGAGACGCAGTTTCCATAAATTAAAGCAACTGTACCAGATGTAAGATTCATCTGGATCTGAAAATTCAGCAGTTGGGAGGCGGAGCCTGAATTCCCTTGTACATCAGTAAACTGCACAATAAACACTGAACCTACAGTTTCATATGAAATTTCAGAAGTTGTAGTGTTGGCATTCTTCAAATTTGCAGCGAAACCAGCAAAAACGGCTTCGGGGGTAGTAGGAGAAATATCAGTAGATAATGCCGTATAGGTTCCATTACTCATCGCCCCTCCTAACGTTACAAAACCATTGTTGCTAATATAAACAGAGTTATATTTCTGGTTATTGTAAGTAAAAGTTGAAGGTAAAGGAATAGCAGCTGACACTAAATCGGTAGCCATGGTATCCCCCGTTTGCCAGATAGTTCTACTTGCAGATAGTGGCGTATAAGTTCCGGAAGTTTGAGTAATACCATATCCGTTATTGGTATTAGGGCTTGCAATTTGCGGCGGCCCAATCTGTGCAGACACACCACAATAAGAAGCGATGAGGCACGTGAGTAAAATTCTCTTCATAAATTAGTAATAATAATAGTTAGGCGGTAAAAGTATAAAATATTTAAATATATTTCATAAAATATTTTAAAATGATAACTAAAAAAATACAGAATAGCCATATTATTACACAAAAACTAAATATTTATTTAACTTTAACATATATTTTTCAATTCTTAACAAAAACATAAAACATTACATATCAAAACATTGAGTATTTTAAAAAAAATCAATTATATAAATCAAACAATATTTACTATTTAGTTTATCAAAATAAAAAAAGTGACCAAAGGCCACTTTTAAATTCATATTTTTATCTTTTTAGTTAAGATAGAACTCATACTTATTAAGTAATTGTATTTCTTTGATAAGATCCCCGTTCAAATCTACAGAATGCTTCATCGACTGTACTTCAATTTGGGAATCATCTTCAATATTTTTGATATAGAATTTTAATTTCTGGTTTCCTTTATTCCGTTCCAGAACTGTTTTGAAGAAATCCAGATCCTCAAGTCTTACATCCATCACATCCATTACTAAAGAAATACTTTTAGCATATCTTTCAAATGCTTCCTGAAGCTCAATCACATCATTTACATTGACAAAGACTCTTCCATCTTTTACCTGAGCAAATTTTATTTTAAAGATGACAAACCTTTGTACTTCCAGTTTTTCCTTCAGTCTCATATAATCCCTATCTCCCAATCTGAAAGAATAAGACCCGGAATAATCTTCCAGAGTGACAAAAGCTACTTTTTCACCACTTCTGAAACCATCCTGAACTCTATATTCTGTGATAAGACCTGCCACAGTATATTCTTTTCCACCACCACCGTTTTCTCTTTCTTTCTGAAGTGTTTTCCAGTCTTTCTTTTTTTCTTCAAACAGCTCTTCCTGTTTATTGGCAAAAGCCTGCTCCTTGTAAGCATCTACCTCATCCAGATTCAGGAATAAGAAATTTCCTTTTGGCTCTGCTTTTTTGGTTGCTTCTTCAATTATTTCTTCTTCTCCAACAGATAATTCATCGGAAACAATTTCTGTAAGATCGGTAGTTTCATCAGTTGAGTCCTGCTCCAAAACAGGTGCTTCATCAGTAGCAGTCTTTTCATCCTCTTCTTTTCCAGAACCGACTTCTTGGAAAGTCTCCCCTGCATAAACTGGAACTGATATTTAAACTCATCCAGTGGATGGGCAGAAAGATAGAATCCAATGGTTTCTTTTTCCTTGTTCAGCTTATGCATATTCGGCCATTCGGGACATGGAGCTAGTTTTGGCTGTTCGATCTGAACTTCATCTGCAAAATCAGCAAACAGAGAATGCTCCATCTCATTTTTACTTTCCTGAAAGCTTTGTCCATATCTGATCAATCGTTCCAGGTTCGTTTTTCCGGCCATATCAATATCAAAATACTGACCTCTGTGGAAAGTATCCAATTCATCAAAAGCACCAGCAACCACTAAACTTTCCGCTACCCTTTTATTCATTTGGGAAGGCAGTATTCTTTCAAAAAAATCATAGATATTTTTAAACCTTCCGTTTTCTCTTTCTCTTGTAATAGCTTCACTTGGTCCTTCTCCAATTCCCTTAATCGCTCCCAAGCCAAAACGGATCTGCCCTTTTTCGTTTACGGAGAATTTGTATTGAGATTCATTTACATCAGGTCCTAAAACATCCACTCCCATACTCTTACAATCCTCCATGAACATGGTAATTGAATCAGTATTGTTAATGTTATTACTCATCACACTCGCCATATATTCTGCCGGGTAATTGGCTTTTAAATAAGCAGTTTGATACGCAATAAATGCATAACAGGTTGAGTGGGATTTATTGAAGGCATATTCCGCAAAGGCCTTCCAGTCATTCCAGATTTTCTCCAGCCTTTCCTCATTAAGATTGTTTTTTCTACCTCCTTCAATGAATTTAGGATACATTTTATTAAGAACATCAATCTGCTTCTTACCCATCGCTTTTCTCAGCGTATCGGCCTCACCTTTCGTAAAGTTGGCCAGTTTCTGAGAAAGAAGCATTACCTGCTCCTGATAAACGGTAATTCCGTAAGTTTCCTTTAAATATTCTTCTGTTTCCGGCAAGTCATAAACAATCTCTTCAATGCCGTGCTTTCTATTAATAAAGTTCGGGATATATTTAATAGGCCCCGGACGGTAAAGTGCGTTCATGGCAATAAGATCGGCAAAAACCGTGGGTTTAAGCTCCCGCATGTATTTTTGCATCCCGGGACTTTCATACTGGAAGATCCCGACTGTCCTTCCTTCTTTAAATAATTGATATGTTTTGGCATCATCCAATGGAATAAGATCCGGATCAATATCTAATCCATATCTCGCTTTCACTAGCTTTAATGCATCTTTAATGATGGTAAGTGTTCTAAGCCCCAGGAAGTCCATCTTCAGAAGACCGGCACTTTCCGCCACCGAGTTATCAAACTGAGATACTAAGATATCAGCATCTTTTGCAGCAATGGTTACCGGAACCAAATTACTTACATCTTCCGGAGTAATAATTACCCCACAGGCGTGAATACCGGTATTCCTGATACACCCTTCCATCTTCTTAGCACTTGCCAATACTCCGTGACGGGAATCATCAGGACTTTCAAGAACATACCTCATCTCATCAACGAGCATCTGTTCTTCCGGTTTCAATTTATCATATTTTGCTAATGCTTTCGCAATATTCATCCCGGGTGTGGAAGGAATAAGTTTAGCAATATTGTTCGTATCAGGAATTGGAACATCCAGTACTCTTCCGGCATCTTTAATCGCAGATTTCCCTCCTAATACTGAATAGGTAATAATCTGCGCTACCTGGCTTTGTCCATATTTTTCAATTACCCATTTGATAACCCGGTCCCTACCCTCATCATCAAAGTCGATATCAATATCTGGCATCGAAACCCTCTCAGGATTCAGGAATCTCTCAAAAAGCAGATCATATTTAATAGGATCAACATTGGTAATTCCGATACAATAAGCTACGGCAGATCCTGCTGCCGATCCTCTTCCCGGGCCTACCCAAACCCCCATATTACGGGCTTCATTACAGAAATCCTGTACAATAAGGAAGTATCCCGGATATCCGGTATTGGCAATTACTTCTAATTCGAAATCCAGACGTTCTTTTATCTCATCAGTAATCCCGGTTTCAACATATCTTCTTCTTGCTCCTTCATAAGTAAGATGGGTAAGATAAGCCATCTCTCCTCTTTTCCCGCCATCTACTTCATCTTCTGCATGGATAAATTCCTCAGGAATATCAAATTTTGGCAGGAGAACATCTCGTTTTAGGGTATAAGGTTTAAATTTTGCAAAAAACTCATCATAGGCTTCAAACGCATCCGGATAAGCAAGGAAAGCTTCTTTAATCTCGTCAGAGCTTTTCATATAGTACTCTCTCGTTGCCAATCCTCTTCTCTTACCAAACCCTTTTCCGATAGGCGTTGTCAACTTCTCTCCGTCTTTGATACAGCTTACAATATCCTGGATATTCGCATCATCTTTATTGGTATAAAAAGTTTCATTCTGAGCCAGAATTTTAACATTATATTTATCTGCCAGATATAATAAAACTTCATTTAAGTGTTCTTCTTCTGGCAGATTATGGTTTTGGAGCTGAACATAAAAATCATCTCCAAAAGTGTCACTCCACCATTTGAAAAGTTCTTCCCCTTTCTGCTCACCGGTATTTAAGATCGCATCAGGAATATCTCCCATAATCCCGGAAGTTAAGGCTATAACTCCTTCTTTATATTGAGCAATCAGTTCACGGCTAATCCTTGGGACCCCAAAATAGAATCCTTTTAAGAAACCGATACTTGAAAGTTTTGCTAGGTTTTTATATCCGTTAAAGTCTTTTGCCAAAAGCACAACCTGGGTTCTCCTGTCCGGATCATCTTTGGTAAACTGCTTTTGTTCATAGCGTTCTGAAATATAAAACTCACAGCCTACAACAGGAATCAATGGCTCAGAAACAGGCTCTGGTTCATTAAATTCAGTTCCGTTTTCTTCAGCTTCCTGCTTTTTTGCCAGGTATTCTTTATGTTTCTTAGCTCTGTCACCATTCGCTCCTTCCACAGCAGAAACAAACTTGAAAGCCCCCATCATATTTCCCAGATCCACCATTCCGACAGCTGGAAAATTCTCATCAGAAGCTTTTTTAATCAAGTCATTAATACTTGAAGTAGCCGTTAAAGTTGAAAAGACACTATGATTATCAAAATTGAAATATTTTCCTAAATCAATTTCATCAATACTTCCAAAATCCTGTTGCTTCTTCTTATTATGAAAATCTGCAACCTGCCTTCTGATAACGATATTGAAGGGCTTGATCGGATCTGGATAAAGACTCTTAAAATAGGCTAACTGATCTTCCGAAATCTTTAATGTTTCAGCAGGAACAACGCCAATCCTTACCATTTCGAAAAACGCTCTGGCTGTAGCATTTACGTCGGCAGCAGCATTATGGGCCTCATCAAATTTATTCCCATACAGTTTTTCATAAAGCTCTTCAAGTTTCGGAGGTTTAAAACGTCCCCCACGACCTCCACCTAACTGGCAAAAATCGGTCCCCAGAATCATTGTATCTGCTTTGGGTTTCTCCTGAAGATTATCTTTTATATTTTTTCTGTAGAATTCCGCTCCTACAATATTGTAATCAAACTCAACATTGTGACCGGAAACTACTCTTATTTTTTCAAGCACCTTAGAAAACTCTTCTAAGATCTCCTGCAGATCACGCCCTTCCTCATTAGCAATCTTGGTTGTAATCCCGTGAATTCTTGCTGCATTAAAGGGAATATCATACCCTTCAGGCTTTATTATATAATCCTGATTTTCAATTAAATTACCATCATCATCATGCACCTGCCATGCGATCTGAACCATTCTTGGCCAGTTATCAGAATCTGAAAGCGGAGCATTGAAATTTTTTGGTAAACCGGTTGTTTCTGTGTCAAAAATTAAATACATATAATTTTCTAACTTTTTATAAAAAGAGAATGTAAAGTTACTTCATTTTTTCCAATTATTTATTCGAAAAAGTAGTTATGTAACAATACTATTATATAAAAAAACATTGACAACCATTAACATCTTACCCATCTTTTTTCTTATCCAAACTTATTATTATTAAAAAAGAATTAACATCCACCACACCTTTATTCATATCTCAACCTGAGCGAAAATAAAACTATAAAATTTAAAAACAATTTAATTTTTTAAATTAAAAACCAAACAAAAACCAATTAAATCACTAAAAAAACAAATTATTAATATTAGAAAAGGAAAAAAAATACAATATTCATATATTTGAAAAAACACAACAACCTTTAAATATCTATCAAATATTATGAAGAAAATCTTTATTTCGATCAGTACTTTGGTTATTTCTTTAACAAGTGCACAAAACAAAAATGAAACTCTCAAAAGAGATTTTGAAAAATTAAGAACAGAGGATATTCAAAAACTGGATACCTATATCGCTAAGAAATATAGCTCTAACAGAAATCCGGAAGCTTTAAAAGAAATCAATGAGCTCAAAGCCAGCCTTGCAGGCTTTACAGATGGCAATCAGCCTTATTTCTACAAAGTTCACGATATGGACCAAATCAAAAATTCCAATTCTGACTATTTACAGGGAGGTAATATTACAGGGTTAACATGTAGATAACGTTGAACAGGTAATAGTAGATGCTCCTGTAGCGGGAAGAACTTACAGAATTGAAATTTCCAATAAAGGCACCCTTAAAAACAATGATACCGAAAATGCTCCTCAAGACTACTCTATTATAGTAACCGGATATAACGAAGTATTAGGAACAAAAGAGTCTAAAACGGGTGTTTTAAGCAGTCTAGCCGTGGCTCCTTCTGTTACAAAAGATGTAATAAACATCCTGAAAGCTCCTAAAAAATCTACCTTCGCAATTTATGATCTTTCCGGTAAAAAATTACGTAATGGAACAATCGAAAGTGATAAGGAAACCATTGATTTATCGGCTTATACAAAAGGAATTTACATCATAGAAGTAAAAACCGGCAATGACATTACTTCTAAAAAAATCATTAAAGAATAATCAACAAATTCATATTTTTTTTGCAAAATACTAACAGTTGTTAGTATTTTGTTTTTTTTATATATATTTGCTTCCTATGGAAAATACACTTCACGAAAAAGTTTCTCAGGATATTTTACTTAAAGCGTACAATCATATGATGCTTGCTAAAGCAATGGCCGACATTTATGAGGAAAACAGAAACATCTGTAAATACGTCCACAGTACTTCAAGAGGCCACGAAGCCATCCAATTAGCAACCGCCTACCAACTCAAAAAGGAAGATTGGGTTTCCCCTTATTACAGAGACGAAAGTATTCTTTTGGGAATTGGGTTTGAACCTTATCAATTGATGCTTCAATTACTGGCTAAAGCTGATGATCCTTTTTCCGGAGGTAGATCCTATTACTCCCATCCTTCCAGCAGGGATGAGAATAAACCAAAAATCATTCACCAAAGTTCTGCAACAGGAATGCAGACCATCCCTACAACCGGTGTTGCTCAGGGAATAAAATATATTCAGGATTTCGAACTCCAACAGTTTGAAAATAATCCTGTTGTGATCTGCAGTCTTGGTGACAACTCTGTAACAGAAGGTGAAGTAAGTGAAGCTTTGCAGTTTGCAGCTTTACATCAACTTCCTATTATTTTCCTTGTTCAGGATAATGAGTGGGGAATCTCTGTAACCAAAGAAGAAGCCAGAACCTGTGATGCTTACGATTTTGTGGCAGGATTCACCGGATTAAGCAGAATGAGAGTTGACGGAACTGATTTCGTGGAAAGTTTCGAAGCTATGAAGAAAGCGGTAGACTTTGTAAGAACAGAGAGAAAACCTTTGGTTGTTTGCGCAAAGACAGTATTGATCGGACACCACACTTCAGGAGTAAGAAGAGAATTCTATAGAGATGAAGAAGATTTAACAAAACATAGAGCCAAAGATCCGGGAGAAATCCTTAGAAAGCACTTATTAGAAACAGGTGTAGACGAAGATCTTTTAAAACAAATTACAAAAAAGACCCGTCTTGAAGCAGAAGAAGCTTTTGAAAAAGCTAAAAACGCTGAAGATCCAAAGCCTGAAACGGTAATGCAGCACGTATTTGCTCCTACTCCAATTACAGAAGAGACAGGAACACGTGAACCTGCCAATGGCGAGAAGATCGTAATGGTAGATGCTGCTATTCATGCTATACAGGAGCTGATGTGGAAGCATCCCGAAGCCCTTCTTTATGGTCAGGATGTAGGAGAAAGAATTGGTGGAGTCTTCCGTGAAACAGTAACTCTTGGAAAGAAGTTCGGAAGCAAAAGAGTTTTCAATACGGCTATTCAGGAAGCATATATTATCGGTTCAACAACCGGGATGAGTGCTGTAGGTCTGAAACCAATCGTTGAAGTTCAGTTTGCTGACTACATCTATCCAGGTATCAACCAATTAATTACAGAAATATCAAAATCAAGCTACTTAAGTGGTGGAAAATTCCCTGTAAGCAATATTATTCGTGTTCCTATCGGAGCTTACGGCGGCGGCGGTCCTTACCACAGTGGAAGCGTTGAAAGTATTCTTGCCAATATTAAAGGAATCAAAATAGCATATCCAAGTAATGCTGCAGACTTCAAAGGTCTTTTAAAAGCGGCTTACTATGACCCGAACCCAGTGGTTATGCTGGAACACAAAGGATTATACTGGAGTAAAGTTCCGGGAACCGAAGATGCTAAAACCATTGAGCCTGCTGAAGATTACGTTTTACCATTCGGAAAAGGAAAAATTATCATAGAAGCTGATCGAGAGGAAACAGAAAAAGGCAGAACGTTATTAGTGGTAACCTACGGAATGGGAGTTTACTGGGCGAAAGAAGCAGCCAAGAACTTTAAAGGAAAAGTAGAAGTAATTGATTTAAGAACTTTAATTCCATTAGATGAAGAACTGGTCTTCGAAAGAGTAAAAGCACATGGAAAATGTATTGTTTTGACCGAAGAGCAGCTTAACAATTCATTTGCAGAAGCATTTGCACACAGAATTTCCAAGAATTGCTTTAAATATCTGGATGCTCCGGTAGAAACCATGGGATCTTTAGATGTACCGGCGGTTCCTATCAATCTGGTATTGGAAAAAGAAATGCTTCCAAATGCTGAAAAGCTTTCCAGGAAGATTGAAGAAATGCTGCAATATTAAATCAATATAAAATCAGACCTCTAAAATTATTTAGAGGTTTTTTTATGCTTTTTTTTCATTACTTTTATTTAGGATTTATCAAGCTCAATCCGAGAACATTATACTAAACGAAAACTGAAATTAAATTTATAGCAGGCATTCTCCGATAAACTCTAAAAAGTTTGGTACTTATTTTGTCTGTACACGCAAAACACATTCATCTTTATGATCACTACAAAATACGTCAATTATAAACAAGTTCTCAATCTGTCCGGTGTACATCTTATCTTAATCTCTATCTGGTGTACATTGATTGCTGTACTTTTTTACTTCTTCAACTGGCATTGGATGACTATCCCGTGGGTTCCGGTAGCACTTATAGGTACTGCAGAAGCCTTCTTAGTAGGTTTTAAAAACAACCAGGCTTACGACAGGCTTTGGGAAGCACGAAAAATATGGGGCGGCATTGTGAATTCCAGCCGATCATTTGCATCTATGGTACAGGCTTTTGATACCAAGAACGAAGAAATAGGTATTTTTGATCTTGAAGATCGCAGGAAAAAGATTATCAACCGTCATATCGCATGGTTATACACTTTCCGTGAGCAACTTTTAGTTCCTACAGAATGGGAGCATATCAGCAGTGAAAATAATAAATTCGGAAATATCAATCTTAGAAGAAACAGATTGATTAAAGCAGGTTTTCCTGATTATGGGAGAGCTCCTATTTTCTTGCATAAATACCTTTCAGAAGAAGAATATGAACTGAAAAACACTTATAAAAACTTTGCAACCTACCTGATCTCCCAACAGGCGAAAGATATCAATGAGTTAAAAAACATGAATGCCATTACAGATTTTAATCAGACACAGTTACAAAACAGTCTGAATGAATTCTATGGTTTTCAAGGACAGGCAGAAAGAATCAAAAAATTCCCTTCTCCAAGACAGTTTGCGAGTACGGCATTTGTTTTCAACATCCTTTTTATCACCTTACTTCCTCTTGGGCTCGTGAATGAATTTGCAAAATTGGGTGACTGGGGAATATGGACCTCTATTCCTTTCTGTATTATTATCGGATGGATTTATATTATCATGGAACTGGTGGGTGATTATTCTGAAAACCCTTTTGCCGGGTTAATGTTTGACGTTCCAATGCTCTCCATCTGTAGAACTATCGAAATTGACCTTCTTCAAATGACTGGAGAAACAGAATTACCAGATCCTATTGCTTCTAAAAACGGAGTGCTGGTTTAATAATGAGTGATCTGTAATGAGTGATCTACAATGAGTAATGATAGAAGACTCGACTAGTAGTTTCATATAATTTCTTACAAAATAATTGCTGTTGTATTTTTTACTTCAGAAATCATAAATGAGCTGTGCGTACTTGCGATGTGCTGAAGCGTCGTAAGTTTCGTCAGCATAAAATTCCGATAATCCTCAATATCCTTTACTCCTATTTTAAGGATATAATCGTAGTCTCCGCTTACATGAAAACATTCCGTTACTTCCTGGAGGTTCATCACTTCTTTTTCAAACTGCAGAACAAATTCTTTTTTATGCTGCGTTAGTTTTATATGACACAAAATGATAAAATTACGCTGAACCTTACTTTTATCCAATAAGGCTACATATTTTGAAATTACACCGGCATTTTCAAGTTTTTTAATCCGTTCATAAATAGCAGTAACCGATAAACCAAGCTTCCCGGATAGCTCTTTGGTAGTTTGCTTACAGTCTTCCTGCAAAAACAGCAGTAGTTTTTTATCAATATCATCAAGTTCCATAGATAAATTTTTGGTGAAAAATTAATATTTCCGAAGATAGCAATTATATTTTCTAAATAAACAACATTCAGCAGTTTTATAATCTATAAATTCAAATATATGTTGTAATAATTAGGAAAATAGTGCAAATTAGGCTGGTAAAATAAAAAAATGCTTATGGAAAAATTTAACGCAGCCAACGAGATCCAGGATCTTCAGTATTTCGGCGAATTTGGAGGAGTAAACCCTTCTATTTCTGACAGTTCCACCTATACCTTCCTTTCTGCAAAAACTATGTTTGATACTTTTGAAGGAAATGCGGAAGGATGTTACCTGTACTCCAGACATTCATCACCTATGAATCTTTATCTGGCCCAGGCTTTAGCTAAAATGGAAAATACAGAGTCTGCCAACGTTACAGCATCCGGAATGGGAGCTATCACTTCGGTTTTGATGCAGGTATGTAAAAGTGGTGACCATATTATTTTCAAGCAGAACTATTTATGGAGGAACCTATGCTTTCCTTAAAAACTTTTTACCACAATTCAATGTAGCGACTACTTTTGTGGATATCAATAATTTTGACTCTATAGAAGCTTCTATTACTCCCAATACAAAAGTGATCTATTGCGAAAGTGTAAGCAACCCTCTACTTGAAGTAGCAGATCTTAGAAAGCTTTCTGAAATCTGTAAAAAGCATAATTTAAAACTGATTGTAGACAATACATTCTCTCCACTTTCTATTTCTCCACAATTATTTGGAGCGGATGTTGTGATCCATAGTTTAACAAAATTCATCAATGGAAGCAGTGATACTGTCGGAGGCGTATATTGCAGCTCTCAGTCATTTATTGATGATACTAAAAATGTAAACTCCGGGGCATGTATGCTATTGGGGCCTACAATGGACAGCTTAAGAGCATCCAGCATCCTTAAAAACCTGAGAACCCTTCATATCAGAATAAAACAACATAGTCACAATGCTCTCTATCTTGCGGAAAGATTTGAACAGGATGGTTTAAAAATATCTTATCCGGGATTACCTTCTCATAAAAATCATGAACTGATGAAGAGCATGATTGATGAAGAGTACGGATTCGGAGGATTATTAACACTGGATGCAGGAACTACAGAAAAAGCCAACGAACTAATGGAAATGATGCAGACTGAAAACCTTGGTTATCTGGCGGTAAGCTTAGGTTTCTATAAGACCCTGTTCTCTTGCTCAGGAAAATCTACTTCATCCGAGATTCCGGAAGAAGAACGTGCATCAATCGGTATTTCTGATGGATTAATCAGATTTTCTATCGGCTTGGATCACGACATCAAAAGAACCTACCATAAAATGAAAGAATGTATGCTGAAAGTAGGAGTTCTTAACCATGAAAACATCTCTATATCCTAAATTTTATTGTACAAAAGAAGGCTATTTCCTTGAAACAGCCTTCTTTATTTTTATTTCAGAGCTCCAATACTGTTTTTTACTATAACTAATCTGTGAGAGTTAGAAGCAACCTTGCAATGTCAAATATTTTTAGGTTTTAGCTAAAGCCAATGGAATTTTTGCTTTTATTGTAAATGGACTAAAGTCCATTTCTATTGAATCCATTTTTATGTACTCAATAATAAAAATACATTTTATCATTCCAAAATAGGTAAAAATCTGCGTAATCCGTGAGAAAATCTAACCACCATCAATTTTATTGGAGATAAAATCCTACTTGCGCCTTATAACATACAGTATAAAAAATCTCCGCGCCTTAGCGTTTTCCAACAAAAAGTTGAAAGGAACCCCAGAGCAGGCAGCTAGTTATTTTTGTAATAATGATGTGGAAACGCATCCTCAGGCTTCATCCTGAAAACATTCAACAGAACCCAGGATTTCAGGAATCCGTATCCATAAGAAAACATCTGAATATAGGTAGAAATCACCGCCATTCCGGCAATACTGATATTCTTAGTCAACAATAAAGCATGGAAAAATACCAGAAATGTATACAATCCATAGAAAGCAAGAATAAATCCTTTTCCTAAAATAAAATATTCCATAAATCCCATGATATATCCTAACATAAATAAAGTAGGAAATGCAAAGGATATTTTTACATAGTCCGGATGCCTTTGATTAAGAATCGGTCTTGCACAGCCAAACTGATACACCTGCTTGGAGAATTTCCCAAAGTCTACTCTACGTTTATGATACACTGCAATATCATCAAAAAAAGCAGTAGTAAATCCGTTTTCCCAAAGGGTCATCGATAAGTCCGGATCCTCTCCTATTCTCATTTCAGAAAAACCGCCTACTTTCTCAAAAACCGCTTTTTTCACCCCCATATTAAAACTTCTGGGCTGAAATTTTGAAACCGCTTTCTTGCTTCCTCTGATTCCTCCCGTCGTAAAAACAGAAGTCATGGAATATGAAATTGCTTTTTGCATCAGATTAAAACCCTTATGAGCTTTATCTGCTCCTCCAAATGCATCACATGGAATGATCTGAATATCTTTTTTAATATGTTCGATATAATCCTTTTCAACAATCACATCACTGTCTACAAATACCAGCCATTCATGAGCAGCTCTCTTGGCACCATAATTTCTAGTAAGCCCCGGCCCGGAATTATCTTTCCTGAAATACTTAATATCGAGAATCTCTTCGAAATTCTTGATGGTAGGCTTCAGATCAATAATTGAACCATCATCCACGATAATAATTTCAAATTCTTTATCAGTCTGTTGAGTCAAAGAAGTCAGCAACTCGAAAAGTTCGTCCTTTCGGTTGTAAATGGCAACAATAATGGAAATACTAGGCTTCAAATTGAAAATTTTTCAAAATTACTGATTCGGAAAGGAAACCACAAACAGTTTAACAGCTTGTTCATGGAAATTAATATAATTAGAATAGGCTGTATTAAATAATGCAGCCTATTCTATTTCTTTTTTCTCTTAGATCCAGTAAATATAAGATCTAAAAGATCAAGAATAAAGTCTATGAAATCAAAAACATTCCAAGACATACGATACTTAGGATTTATCCTCTAATTTATGAATCTTTTTCGTTCCTTCATACATTTCGTACTGCAGGAATCTCGTCTCCAGCTTTCCATTGAACAGTTTGATCTTTCTTGAAGGACGTAAACCGATTTTCTTCACGGCTTCCAGATCAGAGGAAATCAACCATGCTAAAGTATTTGGATAGCTTGTTTTAAACGTATCTCCTATCTTTTTGTAGAAATCATCATCATTGATAGAAATTCTTTCATCATATGGTGGGTTAAATACCATCAATAATGGGAAAAGTTCTTTCTTAGAATCAAAGAAATTCTGTTTTTTGATCTCTATTACATCTTCCATTTCTGCCGCCTCCACATTCATTCTGGCTGCATTCAGCATTCTTGCATCAATATCATACCCTACAATCTTTCCATCAAACTGTCTCACTCTATTGATTCTGAATTCTTTGATTTTCGAGAATAAATCAGCATCATAGTTTTTCCAGTTTTGGAATCCGAATCTTTTCTGAAGATCTGAGCCGGAAGATCCATTGCAATCATCGCTGCTTCAATGAGTAATGTTCCGGAACCGCACATCGGGTCAAGGAAGTTTCCTTTTCCATCCCAGCCTGCCAATTGCAGCATTCCGCTGGCTAAAACCTCGTTAATAGGGGCTTCCCCTTGTTCTCTTCTATACCCTCTTTTGAATAAAGCATCACCAGAAGAGTCCATAGAAATCATCACCAATTCTCTGTCGATATGAAGATGGAACTTAATATCCGGATTTCTCGTCTCTATATTGGGACGTCTTTTATATTTATCCTGAAAATAATCTACAATTGCATCCTTCATTTTTAACGTCACAAACTGAGAATGTTTGAAAGTTTCAGAATTTACCGTAGCATCAATAGAAAAAGACTGATCTACATCCATAAATTCATCCCATTCAAATTTAAATAACCTGTCATAGAACTGATGCTGGTTGAAAGCCTTAAACTGATGAATAGGAACCAAGATTTTCAATGCCGTTCTTGCAGAATAATTGATCTTATAAAGAAACCCAAGATCTCCTTCACAATTCACGGCTCTATTTTTAATTTCAACCTTTCTCCCGCCTAATTTCTTGATCTCTTCTGCCAGAATTTGCTCTAATCCGAAGAATGTTTTGATCTGTATTGGTAGATTTTCTATATCCATAATTTTGAATTAAAAGTTTTAAAGCATTAATAATTAAAAGATTAACTACCCAATTCATTACTCAATTGAATTTTTCAATCTTTCTATGTTGTAAAATACTTTGCTTTTAAGACCACAAATTTAGTTATTTTTGCATTATGGAATGGTTTGAATCTTGGTTTGATACCCCTTATTATCATTTGTTGTATAGCAACAGAGACTATACTGAAGCTGAAAACTTCATTACAAAACTTACTGCGGATCTACAGCTTCCGCCTCAATCCAGGATCATTGATCTTGCCTGTGGAAAAGGAAGACATTCTGTTTTCCTCAACAAATTAGGGTACGATGTTTTAGGTCTGGATCTTTCAAGACAAAGTATTGAATCTGATAAACAGTATGAAAATCAAACCCTGATTTTCCAGGTTCACGATATGCGAAACCCCATTGATGCAGATCCGATGGATGCTGTTTTCAATCTTTTTACCAGTTTCGGTTATTTTGACAATGAAAATGATGATAAAAAAGTTTTCCAATCAGTATATAATGTACTAAAACCTGGAGGATATTTTGTTCTGGATTACCTGAATGAAGAATATGTAAGAAACACCCTGGTGCCCGAAACCATTATTACCCGTGGAAATATTGATTTTAAGATTCTGAAAAAAATCGAAGGCAGACACGTTATTAAAGATATTCATTTTGAAACAGAGGGCCAGTCTTTCCATTTCTTTGAAAAAGTGAAACTTCACACATTGGAAGCCATCCATGCTTATGCTTCGGATTGTGGTTTTGAAAGAATAAAAATCTGGGGCGATTATCAGTTGAATGAGTTTAATAAAGAAACTTCTCCACGTTGCATCAATTTATTTAAGAAAAAATAATGATAACAGTACTTTTACTGATTTTAAGTGTAGTTGCCGGAGTGTTTCTGGGGAAACACTTTGGTAAAAAGGAAAAGCTGGCTAAAAATCTATTGGTATTAAGTGCTGGCTTCCTGATTACAATCTGTCTGAATGAAGTTTTCCCTCAGGTATATACTTCTTCAGCAAGCAGCAGTCTGGGAATATTCGTCATTGCAGGAGTTCTTCTGCAAATGATTCTGGAAGCGCTTACCAAAGGTTTTGAGCATGGACATTTCCATCACCACAGTGAACATAATATTCTACCCATGGCTTTAATGGTAGGACTTTTTATTCATGCATTTATTGAGGGAATTCCCTGGCCAATGAAGAACATGAGTTATCACCTTACCTTTTAGGGATTGTGTTTCACAATCTTCCTATCTCATTTATCTTGGGCGCATTTTTATTCAATAGAAAAGGAGAATCCAAAAGCTCTTCAACTTATCCTTCTCTATTGATCGTTGCTCTTTTTGCATTAGCTTCTCCTATGGGAATGTTATTGGGGAATTATTTCAACCCGGACCTTCAGCCCTATTTTCTGGCTATTGTAGGTGGAATTTTCCTTCATATTTCATCGGTGATTATTTTTGAAAGCAATAAGAATCACAATATTGATTGGGTCAAAATTGGACTTGTCGTATTAGGTGTTTCTCTTGCTCTGATGATGCACCTTTTCCACCATCATTAAAAAATTTATTTTAAAACATAAAAAAAGCTCTGAATTTTAAAATTCAGAGCTTTTATTTTTATTTCATCACATCAATGGGAAATTAGAATTTCCAACCAACGGTAAGGAAGAAGTTGTTTCTGCTGTTTTTAACTTCACTTACTGCATAAGCATCACTTTCATAGATAGATTTTGAATCTAATGAATAATAAGCACTGTCATAATCATTTCCAATAAGTCCTCTCATAAAAGGATTGCTGTACTTTGAACTTACATTTTGATAGGATGCATCAATATAGAATGATTTGAAGTCATACCCAATACCAAACGAAAGTAAGTTTCTATCGCTTAACATCATATTACTATAAGATTGATCTGCTACATTACCTGCATTATCAAATCTGCTAATCGTAAGAGCATCAACCGGATTGGATAAATAGGAATACCCACCTCTTAATCTTAGTTGCTGTACTCTATATTCGGCACCTACTCTTACTTCAGACATGTTTTTATAATTCTCTTTAAAGAAAGAATTCAGATCCCTTTCAACGTTACCATATACTTTATAATCCGGTTTTGTAAGACCTAGAGTATAATCTACGTTCAATGAGAAGTTTTTACTGGCAACAAACGCTGCACTCACCGTAGCTTTAAGCGGAGAAGTAAATTTTCTGTTTTCAGAACCTATCCCATTTCCATAATCCGGATTATTGTAAAAGCTGAAATCACGATCTATATTCCAGAATGTAGGGGTCTCAAGAGATGCTCCTAATCTGAAATTAGGACTTAATTTTCCAATTACCCCTATTGTAGCGGAGAATCCAGAGGATCTTTCTGAATAAGGAGTATCCTGTCTGTCAAAAACATCCACATAATTATTTTTATTCATCTTTAAGCCCAATCTATCATACTGATCTACAGTAGCATTGAAAAAATTCAATCCTGCTCCAATATATACACTATGATTATAATTCGCTCCAACACCGAAACTCATCTTGGATAAATTTCCGTATCTTGAATAAGCATGTCCGTCTAATGTAGCAGCACCATCAGGTAAAGAAGCTGTTATATTAGCATTTCCGGGAGTCTGTATAATATTATCAAGGGATTGATTTGAAAAATTAACCCCGATATTGATAAATTTCCATGCCGACTCAGTCATTAATGGAAAAGCAATTACACCTCCCGCATTTCCTAAATCACCTCTTGTCTTGCTAAAATCCATTTTATTTCCACCTAAGGAAGAGCTATTTTTATTCCCTATAACGGATAAGGTTGCAGAAACTTCTCCTGAAATAGCAACTCCTAAACCTGCCGGGTTAGTCAGCAATGAATTCGCATCACCTCCCAATGCTCCGTTAGCACCTGCCATGGCATTAAACTTGGCAGATCCCACCATAGGAGTACTAGAATAAACATCTACAGTATTTCTTATTAATGAAACATCTTGAGCCTGCGCAAAAAATGCAGCAGAAATACCCATTAATACTAAAGATTTTTTTAACATTATTTTTTTAATAGTTTTTTAATGAAGTTGAATATTATCTGAAGCCACCGGATCTGAAGCCGCCACCCCCGCCGGATGAGCCACCTCTAAAGCCGCCACCGCCGCCTGATGAACCGCCAGATCTGAAACCACCACTGGAATTATTAAATCCGCCATTGTTTCTAAAACCTCCGGAATCACCGGATCTGAAACCTCCATTATATCTTGGCTGTTGAGGCGCAGAATTACGGAATCCACCTGAATCTGAATTCCTGAAACCGCCATTTGAATTTCCGTTTCTAAATCCACCAGAGCTTCCATTTCTGAATCCGCCGTTTTCATTTCTAAAACCACCTGAATTTTCATTTCTGAAGCCACCGGAATTAGAGTTTCTAAATCCATTAGAATTTCTGAATCCGTTGTTATTTCTAGCAGTGTTTGTTCTGTATACAGCATTACTCATTCCTGAGCCGCTGTTACCGCTTCTCATATAAATTCTGTTATGTCCGCCCCAATAGCCACCTCCGTAGCCCCAGTAAGGGTTTCCATAATACCCACCCCAGAATGGATCATAGTATCCGCCCCAGTATGGAGAATATCCATATCCCCAATATGGGCTTCCCCATCCGAAAGAGCCTCCCCAGCCCCAACCGAATGATCCGCCCCAACCCCATGAAAGACTAGCACCCCAGCCCCAGCCACGGTTCCAGCCCCAGTAAGGATTATATCCTCCCCAGCCCCAAGGAGATCCCCATCCCCATGAGTTGTCATAATAATTGGTTTGAGAGCCTGCATACATCCCCCAATCAGAGTTGGTTGCATTTCCCCAATTAGGATCTACATCGCTCCATTCGTTATATTTATTTTGCTGTTCTCTGGAATTCGTCTGTGCATTCTGAATAACATTAGAATCCTGATAGTAGTCGTAGTAATCTCCTACTCTGTTTCCGCCACCATTAATGATAACTCCTTCTGGCAGCGTATCCTTATTGGGGTCATAATATACCCCATCTGTCTCGCTATACCCTCCCATCTGAGCACCACAAGACATAAGCAATAATCCGCCTGAGATTGCTAATATCCCTTTAGATTTTAGCAGCCCAAGCAAATTTTTATGTATATTTCTTTTCATGATAACGTAAAAATTTTTAATTTAAATTATATTTGCAATCTGTACCAAAAATGTACCAAATACTGATTAAAAAATCTATCAAAAATAGATTTTTATTTTTAGATAACAATAATGTGCAAAAGTTAAAAAAATTTTAAAAGATAATGGCAAAATTAACCTCAAGAAGCGAAGATTACAGCAAATGGTATAATGAGCTGGTTGTAAAAGCTGATTTAGCTGAAAACTCAGGAGTGCGTGGATGTATGGTAATCAAACCGTATGGCTATGCAATCTGGGAAAAAATGCGTGATGAAATGGATAAAAAGTTCAAAGAAACAGGTCACGTGAACGCATATTTCCCGCTTTTTGTGCCCAAGAGCTTATTTGAGGCTGAAGAAAAAAATGCAGAAGGTTTTGCAAAGGAATGTGCGGTAGTTACTCACTACAGATTAAAAACAGATCCTAATAACCCTTCAAAATTAATCGTAGATCCGGATGCTAAACTGGAAGAAGAACTTATCGTTCGCCCTACGTCTGAAGCAATTATCTGGAATACTTATAAAAACTGGATCCAGTCTTACAGAGATCTTCCTATCCTTATCAACCAATGGGCTAATGTTGTACGTTGGGAAATGAGAACCCGTCTGTTCCTTAGAACAGCAGAATTCTTATGGCAGGAAGGACACACAGCTCACGCTACAAAAGATGAAGCTGTAGAAGAAGCTGAGAAAATGAACAAAGTCTATGCAGATTTTGCAGAAAACTTTATGGCAATGCCAGTAATTCAGGGATTAAAAACCCCTTCTGAAAGATTTGCAGGAGCAGATGAAACCTACTGTATTGAAGCATTAATGCAGGATGGAAAGGCTCTTCAGGCAGGAACTTCTCACTTCTTAGGACAGAATTTCGCAAAAGCATTTGATGTAAAATTCACCAACAAAGAAGGAAAAAATAGAACATGCATGGGCTACATCTTGGGGAACATCTACCCGTTTGATGGGTGCTTTAATTATGACTCATTCTGATGATTTCGGATTGGTACTGCCTCCAACTCTGGCTCCAATTCAGGTAGTGATTGTTCCAATCTTTAAAGGAGAAGAGCAATTGGCCCAGATCAGTGAAGTGGCTTTAGATATCCAGGCTAAATTAAAAGCTAAAGGTATTTCTGTGAAATTTGATAATGACACTCAGAACAAACCAGGATGGAAATTCGCTGAATATGAATTGAAAGGAGTTCCGGTAAGAATTGCTATGGGACCAAGAGATCTTGAAAACAATTCTGTGGAAATTGCAAGAAGAGACAACCTTACGAAAGAAGTTCGTTCTATTGAAGGGATAGATACCTATATTGAAGAGTTACTAAAAACCATTCAGCAAGATATTTATAACAAAGCCTTTGAATTCAGAAAAAACAACATCACCAAAGTAGATACTTACGAAGAATTCAAGAAAGTTCTTGAAGAAAAAGGAGGATTTATCTACGCACACTGGGATGGTACCGCTGAAGAAGAAGAGCAGATTAAGGACGAAACGAAGGCAACAATCAGATGTATTCCTTTAGATGATGATATTGAAGAAGGTATTTCTTTGATTTCTGGAAAACCATCAAAGAGACGTGTATTATTCGCAAAAGCGTATTAATAATTTTAACGATTTTAGGAAATTTCGTTAATTTTTCAACAATTATTGAAAAAAAATGACATTTGGACGGATTTTTGTTTAAATTTATCTCAACATTAATCTAAAAAAATTTATTATGTCTTTAAATGTCATTGATTTAATTAAAGGACAATTAGGTCCCGCTTTGGTTTCACAGGCTGCATCACAGTTTGGAGAAAGCGAATCCGGAATTTCTAAAGCAATTGGTGGCTTATTACCCGCTGTAGTAGGTGGATTAGCCAATAACGCAGACAATCCTGGTGTTGTGGATGCTATTACGAAAGCCTCTTCAAGCGGAATTTTAGGAAATTTATTAGGTGGGTCATCTAGTAACCCTATTATTACCAATTTATTATCTTCTCTTTTTGGAGATAAAGTAGGCGGACTAGTTAATTCCATTGCCAGTTTTTCAGGAATCAGCAACAATTCTGCAGGTTCTTTGTTAAACCTGGTTACCGGGGCTACAGTAGGCACAGTGGGAAAATATGCAGCAGACAATAATTTGGGTGCTTCAGGTATTTCCAGCTTACTGAATGATCAGAAAGGCATTATTTCTTCTTTACTGCCGGCAGGACTTTCTTTAGCTTCCTTTGGATTAGGAGCTGAAAATTGGTTTGGTCAAGCGAAAGAAACAGTTTCTTCAGTAACTTCTACTGCTAAGGATAACATCGCTGAAGGTGTTGCTACAGCAAGAGAAAATGTAAGTGAAGGAGCAAGAGAAATAAGAGAACAATTTGAAAATAACAACAATAATAATCAAGGCGGAGGCTCAATCTGGAAATGGTTGCTTCCGCTTTTATTATTAATCGCCGCTGGATATTTCCTTTGGAAACAATGTGAGAAGAAGCAAACAACGACAACGATGTCTTCTACCTCAGACTCTACGGGAATGTCTGTAGATAGTGCCTCCACAACATCTTCTACTCCAGCTTCTACTGCAACACCTGCAGCTAAAACGGATGAAAACATCGACCTTAATGGAGTAATGCTGAAAGGATACAAAGGCGGTATGGAAGACCAAATGATTTCATTCCTGAAAACTGATGGATACAAAAATGCGGCAGATGATGCAGCATTGAAAGACAAGTGGTACGATTTCGATCATGTAAACTTTAAATTGGGCAGCTCTACTGAATTAGAGGCTGGATCACAAGGACAGTTGGATAACTTAGTAGCTATTCTTAAAGCTTTCCCTGATGCAAAAATCAAAATCGGTGGATATACTGATAAAACAGGAAATGAAGCCTCTAACGTAAAACTTTCTCAGTCAAGAGCTGATTTCATCAAAGCTGCTTTAGCAAAAGCAGGAGTTGGAGCTCAGGTTCTTGGAGCAGAAGGGTACGGAAGTAAATTTGCTAAAGTAGATGCAAAAGCTTCTGATGCTGAAAGAGCTGCAGATAGAAAAATGTCTGTAAGATTCTCTAAATAATCTTTAGAATCAATAAAAATTGAATCCCGGAAAGTGATTTTCGGGATTTTTTTATGTCTTGGTTTTTGTGTTTACATTTATTTAATTAAATTTGTTAGTCATTTCTAACATTTATGAGTTTCAATTTAAAAAGCGCCTGGCGAAAAGATAAAACATCCCACTCTTTATCAGAAGTTTATTCTTCTATTAAAGTCCCTAAAAAAGCCAGCTTCTGGAGAAAATACCTTGCATTTGCCGGGCCCGGACTAATGATTGCCGTAGGATATATGGACCCCGGAAACTGGGCAACAGATATTGCCGGAGGGGCTCAGTTTGGTTATACCCTACTTTCAGTGATTCTTATTTCCAACATTTTTGCGGTGGTTTTACAACATTTATCCGTTAAACTTGGCGTGGTAGCAGAAAGAGATTTGGCGCAGGCCTGTAGAGATCACTTCAATCCTACTACCAATTTCATTCTCTGGGTATTTTGTGAAATAGCCATTGCCGCCTGCGACCTGGCAGAGGTTATTGGTTCAGCAATAGCATTAAATCTTTTATTTCATATTCCTCTGACCTGGGGAATTGTAATTACAACAGTAGATGTATTGATCATTCTTCTCCTTCAGGCTAAGGGTTTCCGATGGATTGAAAGTATTGTAGGTGGACTTATTTTTGTAATCCTCGCCTGTTTTGCCTATGAAATTGTTATTTCCAAGCCTGCTTTTAATGAAATTCTGGGCGGATTGGTTCCCCAAAAAGAAATCATTCAGAATCCGGCTATGCTTTATATAGCGATCGGGATTTTAGGAGCTACTGTGATGCCACACAATTTATATCTTCACAGTAGTATTGTACAGACAAGGGATTATACCCGTGATACAGAAGGTAAAAAAGAGGCGATTAAGTTTGCGACTTTAGACAGTACAGTGTCTTTAATGCTGGCATTCTTTATTAATGCTGCCATTTTAATTCTTGCCGCTGCAACATTCCACACTACAGGTAACGAACATGTAGCGGATATTCATGATGCTTACAAGATGTTAACCCCTATTTTAGGAGCTTCAATGGCAAGCATTGCTTTTGCGATTGCCTTATTGGCTTCAGGACAAAATTCAACGCTTACAGGAACCTTAGCTGGCCAGATCGTGATGGAAGGCTTTTTTAAATATCAAACTAAAGCCATGGCTGCGAAGATTAATTACAAGACTTATCGCAGTGATTCCAGCCTTGATTGTTGCTATTCTTTATGGAGAACAAGGAACGACAGAATTATTGGTTTTAAGCCAGGTAATTCTATCGATGCAGTTAAGTTTTGCAGTAGTTCCATTAGTCATGTTCACCAACGATAAAGCTAAAATGGGTGAGTTTGTGAACAAGCCACTCCTAAAGGTTTGTGTATGGGGTATCACTATTATTATCATTGTTTTAAATTTATATCTGCTGTATCAGACGTTTACAGGAGAGCAGTAATTGATTTCGGGATTTCGGGATTCAAGATTCCGAACACCACAGTTCAAAGCTCAAGTTTTAAGATTAAAACTTGAGCTTTTATTTTTGCCTCAATCCCTTGTCTCTCCTTTTTTTGTTTACTATTCATTTGTCTCTTAGAGCCCTGTCTATACAGTCCTATTTTCTTCAACCATTTTTCTGCCTTAATGTCCTGTTTTTTCCTTTGGCAGAGTCTTTGTGAAACATTCATGTAAATAAATATTGAATTATGGAAAATCAGGATATTAACGAAGAAAGCATCAATAATCAAGAAGATAACACAACTCAGAATGAGGCAACCCCTCAGGACAATGTGACAGCTACTCCTTCTGCTGAGGAACTTTTGGCAGAAGAAAAAGACCGTTACATCAGATTATATGCTGAATTCGAAAACTATAAAAAAGAACTTCTAAGGAAAAAATGGAATTCTTCCAATATGCTAACCAGGATATGATGGTTTCTATGTTGGGTGTTTTAGATGACTTTGAAAGAGCATTAAAAGAAATTGCTAAAAACGGAAATCCGGCAGATCTTCAAGGGGTTGAACTTATCTATCAGAAATTCAAAAATAAACTTACTGAAAAAGGATTAAAAGCTATGGAAGTGAAAGCTGGAGACAGCTTCAATGTAGACTTCCATGAAGCTATTACTCAAATTCCGGCTCCATCTGAGGATCTGAAAGGGAAAATCGTAGATGTTATTGAAACAGGATATACTTTAAGTGATAAGGTAATCCGTTTTGCAAAAGTAGTAACAGGAAACTAAAATTCATAAATGATAAATGATGAGTGATAATTGATGAATGTTTCACTTATTAGCTTTACAATATCTTTTATCATTTATCAACAATCAATTATTAAATTGTCATGTCAAAAAGAGATTATTACGAGGTTCTTGAGATCAGCAAATCTGCATCTGCCGACGAAATAAAAAAAGCATACCGTAAAATGGCCATCAAATTTCACCCGGATAAAAATCCTGGGGATAAAGAGGCTGAAGAAAAATTCAAAGAAGCTGCTGAAGCTTACGAAGTATTAAGCGATGATCAGAAACGTGCCAGATACGACCAATTCGGTCACGCCGGAATGGGTGGAAATGGTGGTTTCGGAGGCGGAGGCTTCGGAGGCGGAATGAATATGGAAGATATTTTCAGTCAGTTTGGAGATATTTTCGGTGGCGGTTTCGGAGGATTCGGCGGTGGCGGCGGTGGTCGTCAGCAGGTGAAAGGTTCTAATTTAAGAATCAGAATCAAGCTGAACCTTGAGGAAATGGTAAACGGAACTCACAAAACCATTAAAGTTAAAAAAATGAAGATGGCAGAAGGTGCCACTTCAAAAACATGTCCTACCTGTAACGGTTCCGGTGTTCAGCTTAAAGTGATGAACACGATGTTTGGTCAAATGCAGACTCAAACTACTTGTGGAACTTGCCAGGGAATTGGAAAAGTTGCAGATAAAATTCCTGCTGGAGCTAATGCTCAGGGTCTTGTAAAAGATGAGGAAGAAATCACAATTAACATTCCTGCAGGTGCAAGAGACGGAATCCAGCTTAATGTAAGAGGAAAAGGAAATGATGCTCCGTTTGGTGGTACTCCGGGTGATTTATTAGTGATCATCGAAGAAGAAGTAGATCAAACAATTAAGAGAGAAGGTGACAATCTTCACCAGGAACTGTATGTTTCATTTGCTGAAGCTGCTTTAGGAACTAAAAAAGAAATTCCTACCGTAGGCGGAAAAGTAAAAATTACTGTTGATCCTGGAACTCAATCCGGAAAAATCTTAAGATTAGCAGGAAAAGGTCTTCCAAGTATCGATAGCTATGGTAAAGGAGACATGTTTATTCATATCAATGTTTGGACACCGCAAAAGCTTACTAAGGAGCAAAAAGACTTCTTTGAAAAGCAGATGTCCAGCGGAGAAATGGTTGCAGAACCATCCGGAAAGGAGAAAACTTTTTTTGATAAAGTGAAAGATTTATTCAATTAATATAAAAAGAGGCTTAGGCCTCTTTTTTTGTTTAAAATTTAAGGTTTAATATTCAAAGTTAGATACCCATATTCTATACTTTATTTCTATTCTTCTGTTAGAACTTAACGTTAGCTCTAACATTTATCAGTTTAGATTCTTTTCATTACAACAGAGAAAGTGCGCTGAAGTTACTTAGATTTTAAATCAAAAAAATCCTGCAAATCAATGCAGGATTTCTTTATTATATTTTGGTTAATTTATTTTTTTATAGCTAAAGAATAGATTAATTTTCCTATCGTAAAGACAGCTACAGCAGCTAATCCGCCTACCATTCCAAAAGTGAATTCTTTTAAAATATCCGGCCATGTTGGAAGCAATTCATGCAGATAATGGATATTATGAGCGAAAATCCCTCCTGAAACTAAAATCAGGGCAATTGTTCCTACAACACCTAAAATTTTGATAATTACCGGTAATGCTTTTACTAAAAGATGTCCAAGTTTGGAAAAGAATCCTTTATCATGGCTTTTTTTGATTAACTTAAAACCAGCATCATCCATTCTTACAATTAATGCTACGATTCCGTAAACTCCTACTGTTGCAATAAATGAAACAAAAGTTACGGTAAGAATTTGCGTAATAAGTGGATGCTCCTGTTGGATTACTGTTCCCAAAGCAATGATTACAATCTCAATAGAAAGAATAAAATCTGTTCTGATGGCTGAATTAATTTTTGCTTTTTCAGAAACCTCAGAGTTTTCATCTTCTTTACTCTCTTCTACTACTTCATGTCCTTTCTTGGAACGGTGAAACAGGAATTCAATAATTTTTTCTACCCCTTCAAAAGCAAGGTATAAACCTCCCAAAATCAGGATGATCTCAATGGCTGGTTTATAAAGCCAATTGAGCAAAAACGCAATAGGAAGGATAATCAACTTATTGATAAAGGAACCCTTGGTAATGGCCCACAATACTGGAAGTTCCCTGGAAGAAAGAAAGCCTGTGGCTTTTTCTGCATTTACAGCCAGGTCATCTCCCAAAATTCCTGCTGTTTTTTGTGTAGCTATTTTACTCGTAACCGCTACATCATCCATCAATGCTGCAATATCATCTAAAATTGCAAAAAAGCCTGATGCCATATTTTAATGTTTTTTTAATCTTTGTTAAGTTCAGCAAAAATAAATATTTAATTCCATTTTCTGATTCAGAATATGACAATAATTTTAAGAATTATAAAGTAATGCTTCGCTTTCAATAATTTATATCTTTGTCTAAAATCTATACAATGGATGAAAACTGGGAATCCCAATTACAGGATATCTGGCAAAAACTTGGAGTAATAAGCAACGACGAATTTATTCAACAGCTCAAAAATCATACGGCCCTGCTTACAGGTTCACAAGCCATTGCAGATTTTGAAATGGCATGTGCCTTCGATTCAATTGGATATGAAAAGGAAGCAGAACCCTTATACAGAGCTGCATTAGGTTTAGGATTATCAGGTTTACGAAGAAGAAGAGCAAGGATTCAACTGGCAAGTACATTGAGAAATAATGGAAAAATAGAAGAAAGCATTCATATTTTAAGAGAAGAAAAAGCTAACTATTCAGATGATCTGAATGATGCCGTAGATTCTTTTTTAGCGCTGTCTCTTTCTTCTGCCGGGAAATATAATGAAGCCTTATCACTCACCTTAAAAGTAATTTCTCACCATTTACCCAGATACAACCGGTCTCTGTATAATTATGCAGATGCTTTACATAAGGAAGATGTATAAAAAAATCATTTAATAAAAAGTGCCTTTCAACACTCTGAAAAACAAAATAAAAGCTTATATAAATCATCTGTTTTCTTTAGCTTTACACCTTCTTTTTCTGTACATTTAATCTATGAAAAAGCTCATTCTCAGGTATCATTTTTTCGTTATGGGATGCATCAGTTTCCTTTTGCAATCCTGTAATACAAAATTTAGAGTTTGGGTAGGTCCTGACGGTCAACAGAAGATCTATAACTTAAAATATGGGGAACACAAAAGACAGAAAATGGATGTTTTCCTTCCTAAAGATTACCCTGTAAATTCTCCTGTAGTTCTTATTGTACATGGTGGAGCCTGGACATTGGGAAAAAAGGAACACATGATCCAGATTCAGAAAATGCTTTTTCAAAATAAAATTCCAAGTATCAACATCAATTACCGATTGGTTTCTCAAAAGAAAAAAATCACCTATAAACAACAGCTGGAAGATATTGGTCTTGCTGTTGAAAAGTTCAATTCTTTAGCAGAAAAAGCAGAACTGCAACCTAATAATTATATTATTCTTGGCGAAAGTGCCGGCGGGCATCTTGCTCTCCTCTATGGTTATCAGCACCCGGATCAGATTAAAAAGATAATTTCTTTAAGTGGTCCTACAGATTTTTACAGCTCTGAATATCTTAATTCCTTTTATTCTAAATATACCTCTCCTACAATTCAAAAGGTTGTAGGAACTAAATTTGACCGTAAACATTTCTCTGAAGCCTTTAAAGAAGCTAGTCCCATTGCCAATATTACCAAAGTTCCTACCCTATTATTCCAGGGAAATCAGGACTTTTTGGTGAATCAGCATCAAGGTATTGCTATGGATTCCGCATTGACTCATATGAATGTTCCCCACAAATTTATTTTTATGAAAAAAACAGGTCATGCTCCAAGATTTTTCAGCAAAAGAAAAAGAGATAGCATTATTTATCCGAATATCCTGGATTGGATCAATAAATAAATATCTTTTAAGCCTATATCATACATAAACCTATACCACGAATAAACCACTAAAAGAATTCCTACATTCGTGGCTAATAAAAAAGGCTATCTCTAAGTGAGGCAGCCTTATTATGTTTAGTTGATTTGAATTCTATTCAAAATCTTTGTTTTCGTATTTAGAAAAATCTTCTTTCTTTCCGAACATGAATTTGATAATTACCGGAAGTGTTGTTATCAATACAATGACAATGATAATGTATTCTAATTTTTCCTTCAGGTTGATATTAAACTGCTCCATGAAAAGTTTATCAAGATAATGTCCTGCAAAAATCAGAATAAATGACCACAGAACTGCTCCAATAATATTATCCCTTAGGAATTCTTTTTTGTTCATTTTTACGATTCCTGCTACAATCGGGGTAAAAGTTCTCACCACAGGTAAGAATCTCGCCATAATGATTGCTAATGCCCCATGTTTTTCAAAGAAATCATGAGCCTGATACAGATATTTCTTCTTAAAAAGCATTGAATCCGGTCTTTTATACAAAGCAGGTCCTGCTTTTCTTCCGAAATAATACCCTACTTCATTTCCTACAATAGCAGCAAGCGCTACTCCCGAGGCCAAAATTGTTGTGTCTAAGAAATCACTTCCTGTGGAACCGAATGTTTCTTTGATGATTTCAACGGCATATATTCCTGAAACGAATAATAGTGAATCTCCGGGCAGGAAAAATCCTACAAAAAGACCTGTTTCAGCAAACACAATAAATAAAATAAGCCAAAACCCTCCCATTTTAATATAAAACTCCGGGTTTAATAAATCCTTCCAGCTATTGAAATCTTCCATATATATTGATGAACAACAAAAATAAGTCTAAAATATCTGAAACAAAAATTAATTATAAGATTTTAACTAAAATTTCACATGATATTTATAGGTCGAGGTCATCATCAGAAACTGCGGTCCCATCGGCCATCAGGAATGCTTTAAGGAAAGGAGTGATATTTCCGTTCATTACAGCGTCCACATCTGAGGTTTCATGGCCTGAGCGTACATCTTTTACCAATTTATAAGGATGCATTACGTAGTTTCTGATTTGGCTTCCCCACTCGATTTTCATTTTGTTGGCTTCAATCTCATTTCTTGCCTTCATACGTTCTTCCAATTCCATTTCATATAATCTGGAACGTAAGAGCTGCATTGCTTTTTCTTTGTTCTGAAGCTGAGAACGGGATTCTGAGTTTTCAATGATAATTCCGGTAGGTGCGTGACGAAGACGTACGGCCGTTTCTACCTTGTTGACGTTCTGTCCTCCGGCTCCGGAAGACCTCATCGTTTCAAAAGATATATCAGCTGGATTAATATTAATTTCGATGGTATCATCTACTAAAGGATAAACATATACGGAAACGAAGCTGGTATGACGTTTTGCATTGGAATCAAAAGGTGAAATTCTTACCAAACGATGCACTCCGTTCTCCCCTCTTAAATATCCGAAAGCAAATTCACCTTCTATTTCAAGGGTAACGGTTTTCACTCCGGCTACATCACCTTCCTGGAAATTCAGTTCACGGATCTTATACCCTTGTTTTTCTGCCCACATGGTATACATTCTCATCAGCATGGATGCCCAGTCACAACTTTCTGTTCCTCCGGCTCCGGCAGTGATCTGAAGAACTGCAGACAGTTCATCTCCTTCATTAGAAAGCATATTCTTGAACTCAAGATCGTCAATCTTTTCTACTAATTGTGGGAAGGTTTCATCCAGTTCCTTTTCTGAATCAGGATCTTCTTTAGCAAAGTCGGCTAATACCTGTAAATCTTCAAATTGGGTATGAATCTCATCATAACTTTCTACCCATTTTTTCTTGGAACGAAGCTGTTTCAGGAAAGCTTCTGCGGTTTTAGGATTATCCCAAAACTCAGGAGCCGCTGTTTTTTCATCATCATTGGCTATTTCGATCTTCTTTTTTTCAATCTGTAAATATCTGTGTAAGTCTTCAATTCTGGATTGAACTTCTTTTATCTGGTCGTTGTTGATCACGATTTATTCTTTTGTGCAAAAATAAGTGATTTCTTTCAGAGTGGAAAACTAAGAGTTCAAGGTTTAAGGTTTAAAGTTCTTATTCTTTTACTTATAATTGAAGGTTGGCTGTTGATACTCAATCTTATTTAACATTTTAAATTGAATACTTATATCAGATCTCTCATTTATGCGTCTATCATTTACTCTCATTTATTATTTCTGCTTCAAAGATTTTCCTCAAATATTCTTTTGACTTTTTACTTTCTATTTTGAAGCCTACCATAGTTAGTACATACATAAACAGCAGCATTACGAGAGGAATAAAAAATTCTATTGTTATTCCTTTGTCTCTTATTCCCTTCATCAATACAATAACAAAGAAAGAGGATGCCATTAAACACCATGCTATTGTAAAGAGAAATACAAACCCATCCAAGCTCATAGTCACCCGAATTTCTGTTCTGTCATTATTTTTTTGAATAATTCCGTAGATCTGAGGCAAAAATGAATTTCTGTAATTGATGACTCTGCTGATATCAAAACTGTCAGTATCCACAGAGCCTTCATAATCTTTGACAGAATGATTCCTTCTAAAGCTAAATTTTTTCGGTTCAACAAAATCCGAAAGTCTTTTTATGATTTCCTGTTGGGATAAATTTGTTCTGTAAATAATACGTTCAAAAGGTAAATATTTCATTTTATTTTAAATCATAATGGTAATCATCTCCCCAACTTTAGGAGCCAATGCTACTCCCATTCCTGAAAGTCGTACTGCACAAAGTTGTCTTTCTGAAAGCCTCTTCACGATTGGTGTTTTCTCACTTCCCATGGCCATAATTCCTGACCATCGTAATGCGATCTTAAATTCCTGATTAGGAAGAATAACTTCCTGTAGGAAATTTTCTAAGTGATGTTGCAGAAATTCTGTGGTTTCAAAAGCTATAGTTTCTTCCGTCTTAAAATCCTGGTTTCTTCCACCGCCCAGCAACACACGGTTTCCTAAGTTTCGGAAGTAATAAAAGCCTTCATCATAATGGAAAGTTCCTTTTAATTTTAAATTTTCTATAGGTTCAGTCAGTAGAATTTGTCCACGGACAGGAACTATATCTTCCTTTTCCAGAAATTTTGAACTGAAAGCATTGGTGCAATGAATTAACTGATCTGCTTTTACAGTAATTCCTTCTGAAAGATCAATTTTAACCTCATCAGAAGTTTCATTAATATTTTTCACTTCAGATCCAAACAAAAACTCAACATTCAACTCTTGACATTTTTCTAAAAGCTTCTGTAGCAGTTTTCCGGAATGCAAACTTCCTTCACATGGATTTTCAATGAGAAACTTAGATCTCCCTAGTCCAAAATCATTTATTTTGTCCTGTTGTAAAGAATAGGTTTCTTCAAGTCCGGTTATAGACTTAAGCTTTTCATTTGCTTCATTTAATTGTTGCAGAGATTCTTCATTATTCACTATTTCATACCCTCCGCTGAGTTCAAAATCTATTTCCTCATTTTTAAAATACTGTCTGATCTTCTGAAGACCTTCGAACCTCATTCTGACAAGATCCAATGTCTTTTCCCAACCCATTTTCTGAGCATCAGCAATCACTTCTGTAAGACTTCCAAAGCAAGCAAAACCCGCATTTCGTGTTGAGGCTCCTAATGGAACAGTATTTCTTTCAATAATTAACACGGATTTTTCAGGAGACTTCTCTTTAATAGAAATCGCCGTCCAAAGTCCGGAAAATCCAGCCCCAATAATGACAATATCTCTTTTACGATAAAAAGTTTCCTGTTCCCAAATGCTGATCATGAGTAATGAGTGATGAGTGATGAGTGATGAGTGATGAGTAATAGATGGTAATAAAGGCATAAGACGGAGAGATAATAGACAAAGAGGTTTATGAAGTATTACAATTTTAGTTACTGATGTGTTAACATTTCATAACTCGCATCCCGAACCTCGTATCTCGTACCCTGAATCCTGCCTACTCTTCCTTCTCGCCGTTGTGATGAAACCCAATTGCTCGTCTGGGCTCCTCAACTACCTTATAAGTTTCAAGCTCTTTTCTTAGAGCCTGGATTCTAAATTGAAATTCATCAAAATTATTAATAATAACATCTGCTAAAAAGCGAGCTACCTGATCAAGATATTCCTCTGTAAGCTTTGCTCCAGCATCTCTTAATGCTCCGTTGATAAGCTTCTGATCAATTTTCAGCTTTTCATTTCGGGTTCTTTGATAAAGGTTTTTGATCCTTTTCTTTAAACTTTGGGTAAAATCAATCAGCATAGTATTGCTGAAAGCCTTCATCCTTGAAGAAACTTCATGCCAGAAAGGGACTTTGTCTGCTTTGTTATTTTTAAGTATTTTGTATAATAGAGAATCTTCTTCAAGCCCTCTGGTCATCGCATATAGGATAATTTCTGAACGTTCTGAGGCATTAGGTGGAAATATAGGAATCATGACATCAAATCTTCCGGGAGCTAAAATTTCTTCATCAATTTCAGATACAGAATTGGCTGAACCAACCATCAATACCCCTTCTTTCTCAAATTTTGCAATATAATGCAGAATAAGCTCCTGGGCTTCCAGATTACAGGATGCAATATCGTTATCTGCTTTTCTTTGCATCATGATCTCATCAAAATCATCAAGGAAAAGCAGCATTTTATTTTCTTTCATCATCGTTAAAAGAAAGTCACTGAAATTGATCTGATTCCCGTCAATTAATGAAGTTCCCAGATAATGTTTTTTTACTTCTTTGAACTGATAACCTATAATTTCAGCAATCTTATTCGCCCAGAAAATCTTACCACTTCCGGGAGGGCCATATAGAATAATGCCTGCCGGTTTATTGATGCCCCAATCTTTGATCTGCTGCGGGTTTAAAAATGGTTCAAGAACCGCTGATGTATAGAAAAACAAATCTCTGTAGCCTATAAAATCTCTTTGCTGCAAGCTGGTTTTATTTCCGAAATAGTCATATACAAACTGGTAATTTCCACCCAGTTTATTATCAATACCGTAACTTGAAATGGAAGATTTGAAAAAGCCATTGTCAAAAATGTTAGGATTATTATCTTTGATCGCTTTCTCAACTTTCTCTTTCGGTTGATTGATCACTTCAGCAATCTGTTCCAGTGTTTTATTCTTGTCCAGATCCTTTTCGTATAATCTCAAAAAGTCTACATTTTCACGGGCAAATTTTTCAAAATCTTCTTTCACTTCAAAGTTGGTACTGACACAGTCTACCAGTTCAAGGTCAAAATCCTGTATAAACTGTTTAATGGCTTCTGCAGAGACATTCAGTTCTTCTGCGAGTTCAATTAGCTTCATAACTGTTGATTAATTCTATCAAATTTAATGTATTTGTACATAAATTAATATTGATTTATGATAATTCTGTAACATTATCTATTTTATATAGACTACTACTATGTAAAACAAATTACATGGAAAAGATTTTATCAGTAAAAAATTTGACGAAGAAATTCAAAAGAGTTGTGGTCAACAATATTTCTTTTGATGTCGAAAGAGGAAATGTTTATGGCCTTTTAGGTCCGAACGGAAGTGGGAAATCCACTACTTTCGGAATGCTGCTTTCAACAATCAATCCTACCAGCGGAGACTGGTTTTGGTTTGGAAAAAAAGGAACTGATCCAGATACATTGAAAAGGATCGGAGCGATTATCGAGCAGCCTAATTTTTATCCTTATCTAACTGCAGAAACCAACCTTAAGATTGTCGCTGAAATTAAGCAAACACCCTATTCAAGGATTGACGAAGTACTGAAGACCGTTAATCTGTATGAAAGAAGAAAAGATACTTTCAAAACTTTTTCTTTGGGAATGAAACAGCGTCTTGCCATTGCATCGGCAATGCTGAACAATCCTGATGTGATGATTTTAGATGAACCTACCAACGGATTAGATCCTGAAGGAATCATTCAGATCAGAGAAATCATCAGCGATATTGCCAAACAGGGGATCACCATTATCATTGCAAGCCATCTTCTGGATGAAATTGAGAAGATCTGTAGTCACGTGATTGTATTAAAAGAAGGAAATTCCATTTATTGTGGAAGAGTGGATGAAATGACTTCCAACAATGGATATTTCGAACTGAAAGCAGATAATAACACCTTGCTATTAAATGCTCTTAACGAGCTTCAGTGGTTCTCTTCCATCAATCAGGAAGGTGATCTTATTAAAGCCCAGATCCGTGATGATGCTTCTGTTTCAGCTTCGGCAATGAATCAGAAACTGGCAGAGAAAGGAATCTATCTTTCCCATTTGACCAAGAAAAAGCTATCTCTTGAATCTCAATTCCTTGAACTTGTAAAAAACACCAATTAATCATGATAAAATTATTAAAACTGGAATATTATAAAAACCTGAACTATCAACCGTTTAAGGTTTTTACCATACTTTATTTTGTTATTCTTATTGCATTGCTTTTCATTGGATTGGTTGACTTTGATATTTTTGGAGGAACAATTAACTTAAAGGAACAAGGGATTTATAATTTCCCCGAAATTTGGAATTTTACCACATGGATTGTTGCTTTACTGAAAATTTTCCTGGGATTAATCATTGTCTTCTCTATTTCACAGGAATTCAGCAACCGAATGTTTAAACAGAATACGATTGATGGATTAAGCAGAAAGGAATTCATCACTTCAAAATTGTTGACCATAAGTATTTTCACTATTGTTTCAACAGCCATTGTATTGGGAATTACTTTGTTTCTGGGATATCAATATTCGAACACAACGGAATCTACAAAGGTTTTTGCTGAGATTTTCTTTATTGGAAATTACCTGGTAAAACTATTTACGTTCTTCTGTTTCCTCATGTTCCTTTCCATTTTGTTGAGAAAATCTGTCTTTGTATTTCTTGCTCTCTTTATTTTCTGGATTGGTGAGGGAATTTTAAAGGCTCTTGAAGTCTATTCAAAGGTAAAAGGAATGCAGGGACCCCAAAGAAATGAGGCTCTTCAGAATGATTTTTTCATTTCGCATCTTTTACCACTGGAGAGTATGTCCAACCTTGTTCCTAATCCGATGATCAGACTGGATATGGCCAAAATGATGGGGCTAAAATATGAATTCCACTACCCTACGGAAAGCCTTATCGCTTGCCTGGTGTGGTGTGCTATTTTTATATTCGGATCGTATTGGATTTTGAGAAAAAGGGACTGGTAGATCGCAATATTTACAATTTAAAGATTGAAGAATTAAAATATTTATTTTTTTTTAAAGTGGTTCGTATTCGGATCACTTTTTTGGCTTAATATTTTCATTCTTGTCGAAAAACCAGCCATGAAAAAAATATACTACGCTCCGGGATTAATCAGTGCTATATTAATTCCTCTCCTATTGTGGTATTACGGAAATCAAAGGGTTCACCCTCAATATACAGTGGTGGATCTGGGAATACCTAGTAAAATCAGGCCCAATAGAAATTTTGACAATACTTTCGAACCCTATAGAAATTGGAATTACAAAAAAATTGTAGTTAAACCCAATACAGCTATTCAAAACCAAAAAATTTATATTTCTGAACTTAAAGAATTGCAGGCAAGAAATGAGAAAGAATCAGGCATTGAATTTATAATCAATGACAAGAATAGTTATGAAGATTTCATAGTCATTATAAATGTAATGAATCTTTCTAAACAGGAAACCTTTTGTGCTGATATAGGAGCAACAGGCCACATTTTTGCTATTCATGAATATGTTGATCCTAATAAACATATACATGAAAATATCTGTTCAGTTGGGCCCGACATTATTTATAAAGAAGAAAATCAATATACTGGCTTTGATCAATTAAAATCTTTTGCAAAACTCCCAAAGCAGTCTTTTTATATGATTTTTGGTTTTCTTGTATTTATTAATATTTCCATGTTGAGCATTAAAGAAAGATTTCAACTATACAGATCCAACTAAAATAAAAGGCTGCCATTCGGCAGCCTTCCTTTCAATTTACTTTTTATCTAACAACGGAAGATATTTTCCGTATCCTTTTGTTTCCATCTCCGCTTTGGGGATAAACTTCAGGGAAGCACTGTTGATACAGTAGCGAAGTCCTCCTTTATCCTCTGGTCCATCTGTAAAAAGATGTCCTAAGTGAGCGTCTCCGGTTTTACTTCTTACTTCTACCCTTGTCATTCCGTGGGTACGATCCAGCTTTTCATCAATAAGTCCTTTGGTAATTGGTTTTGAGAAACTTGGCCATCCACAACCTGATTCAAATTTGTCTGTTGAGACAAACAAAGGCTCTCCTGTTGTGATGTCTACATAAATTCCCTCACGGGTTTCGTTCCAGTATTCATTTTGAAAAGCTCTTTCTGTTCCATTTTCCTGTGTTACATTATATTGTTCTGCACTAAGTTTTTCCTTTAGAACCTTTTTATCCTGCTTTTGATAGGTTGTCGCTTTTGGAAGTGGGTTTGCTTTCTTCGCCATTTCAAAAAGTCCCGGTTCAATATGGCAATAGCCGCCCGGGTTTTTATCTAAATAATCCTGATGATAGTCTTCGGCTTTATAGAAATTCTTCAAAGCAGTAGTTTCTACTACAACAGGTTTGCTATATCCTTTTGCCAGCTTCTGAACTTCATTTTTTACAAGAGCTTCATCAGCTTTATCGATATAATAAATTCCTGTTCTGTATTGGTCACCTCTGTCATTTCCCTGCTGATTAAGGCTGGTAGGATCAATAGTTTTAAAATACAGATCGATCAACAGTTTCAAGTCCACTTGCTCAGGATCATATTTCACTTTCACTGTTTCTGCAAAGCCTGTTGTATGACTTACCACTTCTTCATAGGTAGGATTCTGAGTCTTCCCGTTAGCATAACCAACTTCTGTTCCTACAACTCCACGAATCTGCTGAAAGAAATGTTCTGTTCCCCAAAAACATCCACCCGCAAAATAAATTTCCCTTACGTTTCTATTATCCATAATTTCCTGTTTTTCTTTTTTTACGTCTGTTTCAATGGGCTTATTCTTTTTAAAAAGCCCACTCCCAGCAGCAAAGACTGCAATACCCAGAATAATCCCGAGTACAATTAATATATTTTTCATATTTAGCTTTTTATTCATTATTTTTTATTTTGTAATACCATGAATCCAAATCCTAAAAGCATCAGATCCTTCAATATAAAAAAGTCTGTAACAGGAATTCCATCCACTACTTTCCACATTCCCGGAGTGGTAAACAAATAGCTTAATGTCACCAGAAAAGTAACAATCATTCCTATTCCTGCATATCTTTTAGTACAGCAAATTTCGCACTAAATATCAGTAATAAAGCAATGATAATTTCTATCGCTCCGATAAGATTTGACACTGTCTGAGCGCTCATAATCTTATATACGAAAAAAGTTAAGAAATGGTTTTCCACCAAAGGTTTTATAGCTGCTGCTTCAGTAGGAGTAAATTTGAAGATTCCTATCCAAAGCAATATAAGCGCTGCTCCGAAAAGAGAAATATAATATCCCAGGGAATACGTTGATTGATTTTTATCCGATTGATGTGCTGTTCCGATCATTTTTTTAGATTTTGAATTAATACTTTTATCATTTTCAAAAGGATAGTCGGTACTATTTCAAAATCCTGACAAAATTTTCTTAAAAATCTAATTTTTCAATCATTTTATTTTTAAAATCCTGAATTTCAGATTCATTAATTTCAGCATTTTTTTCTGTAAGTGTTTTTCTGAAAATCTTATCCAGCAACTTCAGTTTTTCATTATAGGCCTTACACCATTTACAGATAGCAATATGAAGGCTCAATCTCCTGTTTTCTTTGGCAGAGATTGTTTGGGCATTACGTTTTTCCATCAGCAAAGTGGCTTCTTTGCATGGCAAAAACAGAATATGTAATATCTTTTTAAGCATTTTAATTATAATTTTGAAAACCAGTTAAACTCCAGACATTCTCTCAATTGCATACGGGTTCGTTGAAGGATTTTCCAAAGGTTAGTCGTAGAAACATTCAATTCCTGACTCACATCAGATGCTTTTTTTTTCTTCAATGTAATACATTTTCAATAAAATTTTCCATTTGGCGGGTAATTCTTCGATACATTCTTCAAGTGTTTTATTAAATTCCTGATTGTCTAACAGTTCGGATTCAGTGGAAACATTCCAGTCATTCAAAACGTCATTATTTTTCCATGAACCAGACTCATCAAAAAAGTGATCCAGCCTTATATTAGGCTCAGATTTATATTTTTTCCGGTAAAAATCAGCAATTTTTCTCTGAAGAATAGCCATAAGCCAAGTGAGTGGCTGGCTCTTTCCTTCAAAAGAATCATAATTGGAAAAGGCTGCAATAAAAACATCCTGAACCACATCTTGGGCATCTTCTTTATTGGAAAGCATATATAAAGCTTTCTTCAAAAGCGGTCCGGAGTATTGGTCTATCCAGCTTTTCAGAATTTCGTTTTCCATCATTTGTAAGTATGTTTTATCTTATTTCAGATCTTAACGAAGGTAATAAGTTAAATGGAAATGAACAAAAATATTCTGGATGACCGTTCTTTTCAATTTTGATATTTTTTGTTGGAAAGCGCAAAAACGCAAAGAATTTTAAATAGATGTGTATGTTTTTAAGGCGCAAGATTTTTATCTGCGATAAAATTATACACTGTTGTATTCGCAACGAATAAGGGTATTTGTAAATTTGTGGGAAAAAATAACGCAGGAGATTATTCAAAAACGTTGTGTCCTTGCGTTAAAAAAAAATTAATGATTTTACAGACATGATATTATCAATATATTCCTTTGTGTAGATAATTATTATGTCCGGCATTTGATAAAACATCCTTGAAAATATGAAATATTGAATATTAAATCACCTAAAAATCTTAAATTTGCATCTTATCAAAATTTGATATTAAAAAAAGCAAAAGCAATACTATGACATCACAAGAGATACGTCAAAAATTTTTAGACTATTTTAAAAGTAAGGAGCACCTTATCGTTCCTTCAGCTCCTATTGTGCTGAAAGACGACCCTACCCTTATGTTTTCCAACTCAGGAATGACGCAGTTCAAGGATTTTTTCCTTGGCTACAAAACCCCTACGGCCCCAAGAATAGCCGATACACAGAAGTGTTTGAGAGTTTCAGGAAAGCACAATGATTTGGATGATGTAGGTAGAGATACTTACCACCACACCATGTTTGAAATGTTGGGGAACTGGTCTTTCGGGGATTACTTCAAAAAGGAGGCTATTGCTTTTGCCTGGGAATTACTGACTGAAGTATACGGAATACCAAAAGAGAATTTATATGTAACCATTTTTGAAGGGGATGCATCTGAAAACCTTAACAGAGACCAGGATGCTTATAATTTCTGGAAATCTCATATTGCAGAGGATAGAATCATCAACGGAAATAAAAAGGATAACTTCTGGGAAATGGGCGCAAGCGGACCTTGTGGACCTTGTTCGGAAATCCATATCGATTTAAGAACTCCTGAAGAAAAAGCTAAAGTTTCTGGTTTGGAACTGGTGAACAATGATCACCCTCAAGTAGTAGAAGTTTGGAACCTCGTTTTCATGGAATTTAACAGAAAAGCTGATGGTTCTCTGGAAAAATTACCTGCTCAACACGTAGATACAGGAATGGGCTTTGAGCGTCTTTGTATGGCACTTCAAGGGAAATCTTCCAACTATGATACTGATGTTTTCACTCCGCTAATTGCTAAAGTTGAAGAACTTTCAGGAAAAAAATATACCGGAATTTTAGAAGATGAAAAAGATATTGCCATTCGTGTGGTGGTTGATCACATCAGAGCAGTTTCTTTTGCAATTGCAGACGGACAATTGCCTTCAAACGGAGGAGCCGGTTACGTTATCAGAAGAATTTTGAGAAGAGGAATTTCTTATTCTTATCGATTCTTAGATATGAAAGAACCTTTCCTTTACAAATTGGTTGCTGTTCTTCAGGAACAAATGGGAGCTTTCTTCCCTGAGCTTGAAAAGCAAGGAACTTTGGTAACAGAAGTCATCAAAAGTGAAGAAGATTCATTCTTAAAAACGATTGAAAACGGTCTGATCAGAGTTGATAAATTAATTCAACAGACGATTGCTGATAACTTGAAAGTATTACCAAGTGAAGAGGTTTTCGAATTGTATGACACCTATGGTTTCCCTGATGACTTAACAAGAATTATTGCTGAGGAAAAAGGATTAACGATTGATGAAAAAGGTTTTGAGGCTGAAATGGAGAAGCAAAAACTTCGTTCAAAAGCGGATTCTGCTCAGAAAGTATACGATTGGGTTATTGTAGAAGAAAAGCCTGAAACATTTGTGGGATACGACCAGATTGAGTCTGAAACTTCTATTACAAGATACAGAAAAGTAGAAAATAAAGACGGAGAATTTTACCAAGTGGTACTCAGCAACTCTCCTTTCTACCCTGAAGGTGGTGGACAGGTTGGTGACAAGGGTGTCCTTGAAAACGCTACTGAAAGCTTCGAAGTATTGGAAACTAAAAAAGAAAATGGATTGATCATTTCTTTGATTAATGGTCTTCCAAAAGATGCAGGTGCGGTTTTCTATGCTAAAGTAAATGCAACAGATAGAAAGAACTCTCAGGGTAATCACTCTGTAACTCACCTTTTACATGAGGCATTAAGAGATGTTCTGGGAACTCACGTAGAGCAAAAAGGTTCTTACGTAGGTCCTGATTATCTTCGTTTCGACTTCTCTCACTTTAATAAAATGACTGAAGAAGAAATTGCTTTAATTGAAGAAAAAGTAAACCACAAGATCAAAGAAAGCATTGCATTACAGGAATTCAGAAGCATCCCGATTAAGGAAGCTTTGGAGAAAGGAGCAATGGCTTTATTTGGTGAAAAATATGGTGACAATGTGAGAATGATCCAATTCGGAAGTTCTAAGGAACTTTGCGGAGGAACTCACGTAAAAAACACCAGCGAAATCGGTCATTTCAAAATTACTTCTGAAGGATCTGCAGCAGCAGGGATCAGAAGGATTGAAGCCATCTCAGGAGATAAATCTGAGGAATATTTCAAGAGTCTTGAAAAACAGATCATTGAACTTTCTCAATTACTGAAATCTAAAGATGTGGTAAGATCTATCGAGAAATTAATGGAGGAAAATGCTTCATTAAAAGCTGAAGTAGATTCTTTTAAAAGGAAAAAGCAAAAGGAGAAATTGGTGACTGGAAAAATGCTTATGAGCAGAAAGGTAACAAACAGTTATTGGTAAAAAGACTTCTTTAGATGCTGGATCTGTTAAAGATATTGTATTCCAGTTGAAGAAAGAGATCCCAACTTCGGTGACGATCATTCTTTCTAATGCTGATGGTAAGCCAATGATTACGGTAGGAGTTTCCGATGATCTGGCAGCAGACTATCAGGCAGGAGCTATTGTAAAGGATCTTGCTAAAGAAATCCAAGGTGGCGGAGGTGGAAATCCAGGTTTCGCAACAGCTGGAGGTAAAAACCTTGATGGATTGGAAAATGCTTATCAGAAGGCTTTGAATGTTTAATAAAAAATACTTCAACATATTGAAAAACACCTGAATGAATCCATTCAGGTGTTTTTTATTTATATCCATTCTAATTATTGACTATTCCTTAACAAACCTCTACCTAATCTTAAACTATTTGTTTTCTCCCCGTAAAGTCTAATTAACACTAAGCCTTTAGTTTTGTCATAATCGAAATTCAAAAAAAGTAATTATGAAAATTAACAAAACTATTGGAGCTTTAGTCTTTGCTGCACTTGCTTTTCAAAGCTGTAATGAAGACAATAACAGCGATAATAATACTCCTGTCAATGACAAAATCAAAATTGAAAATTTCTCTAAAGAGTCGGCTTTTGTGTATGGAATGACTGGTTTTGAAAACTTAAATATTACCACGCTTATTTCCAGTTCTGATATTCTTTCAGGCTCTCCTGATTTTGTTTTTGGAGGCCAGCCGGACGGAATGGGAATCATGAAAGACCCTAAATCCGATGGTTATCTGATGATTACCAACCATGAGATCAAACAATCTGTCTCAAGAGTATATCTGGATAAAACGTTCAGACCTGTAAAAGGAGAATATATTTTAAATGGAACCGGTGGGATGACAAGATTGTGTTCTGCGACTTTGGCAACTCCAGAAATTCATGGTTTCAGTGCGTTTCTTACTGCAGGTGAATCTGGTGAAGAAAGTATGGTTCATGCTCTGGATCCATTATCACCAGCTTCTCAGGCATCAGATAAAACCAGAGTAAAGCCGGCTTTAGGAAAGGCTTCTATGGAAAATGCAGTTCCGCTTCCTAAAGATGTTTCTAATGGAAAATCTTATATCCTGATTGGTGAAGACCAGTCGTATTCTTCTTCTCATCAATCTGCAGGACAGCTGATCATGTATGTAGCAGATACTCAGGGAGACCTTAACAACGGAAAATTATATGCTCTGAAAAGAACCAATAATAATTATACTGAAACAGATATGACGAAAGGAAATTCCTACGATGTAGAGTTTGTTGAAATTCCTAACGCTAAAAACCTTACCGGAGCTCAAATCAATCAGAAAAATATTGATAATAACGCCATTCGTTTTTCAAGAGTTGAAGATGTAGATTACAGAAAAGGAGCGGGAAAAGGAAGAGAGATCTACTTTACCGCTACCGGAGAATCTTCTGACGGGGTAAATCCAAAACCGGGATTAACGATGTGGGGAAGAGTTTACAAACTTGTTCTTAACTCCAGTAATATGCTGGCAGGAAAATTAGAAGTAGTGGCAGAAGGAGATTCTGATCCGGGAAATAACCTGATCAATCCTGATAATTTATGTGTAACTGAAAACTATGTTTACATTCAGGAAGATGGAGACTCCTATTACAAAGCAGCCAAACATGATTCTCATATCTGGCAATTGAATATCGCTACAAAGCAATATAAGCCATGGCTGAATATGAAACATAACAGAGGTAATGCTGCATGGAATACGGCTTACAACCAATCCGGAGACCTTGAGAAGTACGGTTCATGGGAATATGGAGCAATGGTTGATATTTCTGATATCATCGGAGTTCCTAATACATTTGCTGTGAATATCCACTCTCACACCTGGCAGCTGGATAAATTTAAAAATCCTGACGGCTCCGGAATCAACACCAACAAAGAAGGTGGACAAATTGTAATTATCAGAAACGTAGAAAAATAGTTGTAAATACTCCATATTAATCAAAGTATCAACAGAAAATTCCTGTTGATACTTTTTCGTACTTATGAAGAAACTTTCAAAATATCCGATATTTCTTCTTTTATATTCTGCAGCGGCACTTTTTGTTCTTTCCTATTGTAAAAGTGAGAAACAGCAGCCAGTATATGAAGATCTGGGTTCTGTGAAAAACAGAATCATCACCACCAACACTGATTTTGAAAAACAAATCAATGAACTGAAAACCCTTGTTTCTAAGGACTCTGATGAAAAACTTCTTCAGGAGAAGTTTGAAAGTATCAGAAAAACTTATAAAAAAATGGAATGGGCTATAGAGTATTTCCTTCCGCATTCTGCAAGATTCATTAACGGCCCTGCTCTTCCGGAAATAGAAATGGATGAACATACAGAGATAGAACCTGAAGGACTACAAGTTTTGGAGGAAATGTTTTATCCTTACCAGAAAGAAAATAAAGATGAGGCAAACAGAATGCTCAACAAACTCATCAATAAAAGCAATACCATAAAAACCAATTTCCAGGTCATTACCGTTAGCAAAGATCAGGTTTTTGATGCTTTGAGGCAGGAAACTTTCAGAATTTCCAGTCTGGGAATATCAGGTTTTGACACTCCTATTTCCGGAGTATTTTTAAAGGAAATCCCTTCTTCTCTGGAAGGTATTAGAGAAGCCTTGGAACAAATATCAACTGACAGATCAAAAGATAAAGCTCTAAAAAAGCATTATAACGGAGATCAATGCAGCAACACAAGCTCTGAAAAAAAATACGGATAAAAATACATTTGATTATGTAAACTTTATACCGGATCATCTTAATAAGATCACTGCCCTGATGCTTGATTTTAAAAATCAGGAAAAAATTCCTGATGTAGAGGTAACAACAGCATTAAACAAAAATGCCGCTACCTTTTTTCTAAAAACGCTTTCAATTCTAATGCTTTCACTCCTGGAAAAGAATATGCTTTTTCTGAAGAAAAGGCAGCTCTTGGACATCAGCTTTTTAATGATAATATGTTATCAAATAATAACAACCGCAGCTGTGCAACCTGCCACATCCCTGAAAAAGCTTTTACTGATGGTCTTGCAAAATCGATGTCGCTTGAAAATTCGGAACTTGCCAGAAATGCCCCTTCTCTCAACTATGCCGGTTATCAGCATGGACAGTTTTGGGATATGAGGAAAGATGATCTGGAAGGGCAAAGTTCGGATGTTATCTCTAACAAAGAAGAAATGCATGGTGATTTAACGATCATTCTTGCCAAAATTAATCAGGATAAAAATTACCAGGCGGCATTTAAAAAGATTTATCATTCACAAAAGGCTGAGGTGTGGCAGCTTCAAAATGTATTGGCAAGCTATATACGTTCTTTAGCAAAGTTCAATTCCAATTTTGATGAATATATGCGGGGAAATAAATCGGCAATGACCGAAAGTCAAAAGCGTGGTTTTAATTTATTTGTAGGGAAAGCCCAATGTGCCATATGTCATTTTATTCCTTTATTCAATGGTACTATTCCTCCTACTTTCAAAAAAACAGAGCAGGAAGTATTGGGAATAGCTATGAATGGAGAAAATAAAACATTTGACAATGATCTGGGAAGAGGAAAATTTCATGAAACAGTGGCAGCATTACAGCACTCTTTCAAAACACCTACCCTTAGAAATATTCATAAAACAGCTCCTTATATGCACAACGGAGGTTATAAAACCTTGAAAGAGGTCATGAATTTTTACAATAAAGGCGGTGGAAAAGGTTTCGGATTCAAGGTAGACAACCAAACACTTTCTGATGCTCCTTTGCGGCTAACTGAACTTGAAATAGATGATATTATTGAATTTATGAAGGCTTTGGATGATAATTAAATAATTTAAGATCTAAACAATGATAAAAACTCCTGGATAAATAGAATTCGGGAGTTTTTTTATTGGAATTTTTCAGAAAATACAGAAACACAATCTAGAGGTATTCTTTACGGCGGATATTTTAGGAAACAATAATCCCTATCTTAGATTAAATCAATGTTATACTGTGTTAAAAACTTTTCTACCACAATAAATATTATTAATTTTACCTAGTTTTTTTACATGAAAAGGGGTTTACAATTATTTTTTTTCCTGATATGCTTTTTGGGGTATTCACAGCTTAAAATTAAAGTTGTAGATGCCGCCAGTCAAAAACCCGTATCAAAAGCTAAGATTTTCTGTGACAGTACCATTCTTGGCTATACCAACACACAGGGAATTCTGGAATTTAAAGCGGAATGCAAAAACATAGAAGTTGAAGCAGAATCATACCAAAAGGAAATAGCCACTGTAGAAAGCAGTATGGAAGTTTTCCTGACCAAAAAAACTTCAAAAACCACCAATATTGAAACGGTAGTGATTGAAGATAAAAGTGATCCCAGGGCTTTGGAAATTCTGAAAAAGGTAAATAAGCTCTTCAATGAAAACTCTCCTAAAAGCTTAAGTTCTTACACTTATAAGTCTTACGAAAAAATTTCCCTTGATATTGACCAGGACAGTCTGACTCAATTCAATCAGTATTTTAATGATTTGAACTTCTTCAAGAAAAAGAGGGAAAAGGACTCCCTGAATAACATCAGTGCAAGAAAAATTTTTGCGAAGAGCAAACTCTTCCTTTGGGAAAGAGCCCAGGAGTTTTTATATTCCAAAAAATACGGTGAAAAGATCAATATCCTTGATAACAGAATTTCGGGTCTAAAACAGCCAGTCTATGAAATGATTGCGCTTCAGCAAAGTAACAGAGATATTGTTCCCGAGCAGGTAAAACCAGAAAACAGAGGGCTTTACAGATATTTTCTTTCTGATACCATAGAACTTGACGGAAGGAAAAACTTTGTCATCCGTTTTCGTGAGGTGAACTATAAAAATCCGGATAAAAAAAGAAAGTACACAGGAGCCATCTATATTGACACTGAGACTTACGGGATCAAAAAAATTGAAAACTTCAGTAAAAACAAGAACGACGGTATCATCACCAGTACCTGGATTTTTTACAACAATAAATGGTTCCTTGCCCATGAAACGACCAAGCTTAAAATGGGAAAAATGGCTATGGACGACAAGGAACATACCGACAAAAAAGATAAAAAAAGCTTTGGTACTTACGCGTTTCTTACCTCAAAATATTTTGACTTTGCTTCTCCGATTGAAGAAAAACCCCAGGATTTCAAAGGGTATACTTTCTCTGTAAAAAGCATTGACGGGCATTCTCTGAATCAATACAGAACTGAACCGCTTACAGAAAGGGAACAGAATACTTACAAAACCATTGACAGTCTTGGTAAGAAATATAAAATTGACAGCAAAGCACAAATCATTTCAGGATTGCTTAACGGGCAAATCAGAGTAGGTATCGTGGATTTTGCTGTGGATGAAATCGCCAATTATAACTCATACGAAGGATTTCGATTGGGATTAAAGGCTAAAATCAATGAAAATTTCAATCCTTATTTCTCTCCGGATTATTATTTTGCTTATGGTGTAAAAGACCGAAGATGGAAATACGGGATGGGAATCGATATCAAAACAACGTTGGAAAAGAATTCCTTTTTCAGGTTTGATTTTTATGATGATGTGACTGCTTCCGGGGAATTCTACAGAAGACTCTGGAATTTCAAAATGCGGATGATGAACTTTGGAAATAACCTGAACAATGATAAGTATTTCCACTTCAAAGGTGCCTCATTATCTTATCTGAATGATGTTACAAATGGCCTTACCTTAGCCTTTGCTGTAAGAAGAAATATTGAGGAAGCCCAGTTTGATTATCAGTTCAGAGATGGCGGGTCTTCTTTCAAGAACTTCAATACATTGTTTACATTAAAGTATTCACCGAATTCTACTAATATTATGACACCTCAGGGAAAATCTCTGATCGATCAAAAATATCCTGAATTGTATTTCAACTATGAGCAGAGCTATAAAATGGCGGGTGGAAGTTTCAATTATTCCCGTTTTGATGCCCTTTTTGTTCATAATTTTAAAACCCCAATCGGAACAACAGGTTTCAGATTATACGGTGGACTGGTTTTAGGAGAAGCTCCCATCTGGAAGAACTTTACGATGAACGGACTAGCCTCTCCGGGCAAGGATTTTAATTTTAACCTTACTTCGTTTCTTGGGTTTGCTACTTTGGAAGGTGGGAAATATTATAACGATAAATTTGTTGCTTATTATTTCACCCATAAACTTCCTTGGTACTTCAAAAGTTTTGGACATAATGTTTCCAGCTTTGATTTTGTACTGCGTGGAACGATTGGTGATATGAAACATCCGGAATACCATCAGTTCAAGTTTAAAAAACTGGATCACCTGTATCAGGAGGTAGGATTGGAATGGAATAACTTCCTTTCCAGCTATTTCAATCTGGGGTTATTTTATAGAGTGGGATATTATGCTACGCCACACTTTAAACAGAATTTTGCTATTCAGTTTAAATTGAAATTCCTTGAATTTTAATCAAGAATAAATTATACATACAATAATATGCAAAGAATAGAGATCAAAGCGGAAGGCTTTTTTGAGTTATTAAAATTAAAAGATACTTCCATGTGGGCTATTTTCTCACAGATGATTGATGGGAATGAAAAAGAAATCATATTTTTAGATCATGAAGGTAAAATCCTTTTCAACTATATTTTACCAGCTGATGCAGAGAAACTGGAAGAAGACAGAAAAGAGTTCTCCAAACAGTTTACTGATAAGCTTGGCAGTTTAAATTAAAAGCCAATGAATAAGAATTATATTTTTTCTTTACTGGGTCTTTTTTTATTCAGTATCGGAAGTGCTCAAAGCTATAAAAAACCTCTGGTATCAGCTATTAAAGAAACTGATCTCAGAAAAGACATGTATGAATTGGCAGCAGATCAGTTCTGGGGCCGTGAAGCAGGAACTTTAGATGAATTAAAGGTATCCATGTGGCTGGCAGATAAAGCCAAAGAGACAGGAATGAAACCTGCTGGTGACCATGGGACTTTTTTCCAGTTTTTTGATATGTACAGGCATCAGACCACTCCACAGAGCAGTCTGAAAATTGGAGATACTCCATTGAAACTATGGAAAGACTACCTTGTTGCAGAACCTGTAAATGCTTCTGTTGATGCAGAAATTGTATATGCCGGAAATACTGAACCTGAAGATCTTGCCAAACTGAATCTTAAAGGAAAAGTACTGGCTGTAAATGCTTCTGACAAAAACATTGATAAGGAAATGACTCTTTTTGTAAGAAGATATCCCGGATTTGTAAGAACAAAATATTATAATAAAGCAAATGAACTGGGAGCAAAAGCGATCATTTTCATCACGGATGATATTTCTGAAAAAAGCTGGGTAGAAGTTCTTCCTCAAATGACAAGAGGAACCTATGGTGTAGAAGGGCTTAGAGAAAAAATCACCAACAATATTCCTGTTCTTTGGATCAAAAGAGAAAATGCTGCCTGGGTAAAAAACAATCCTAAAGTTGCTCTTAACCTGATGACGGAAACGTACAAATATCCTTCAGTAAACATCATCGGGAAAATTGAAGGAACAGACCCTGTCCTTAAAAAAGAATATGTTCTGTTGAGCGGACACCAGGACCATGACGGAATCAGACATCCTGTAAAAAACGACACGATTTACAATGGTGCTGACGACAATGCAAGTACCTGTGTTGCGATGCTGGCCATGGCGAGAGCTTATAAAAAGCAACCGGGAAAAAGAAGTATTCTGTTTGTTTTCCATGGAGCTGAAGAAAGAGGATTATTAGGTTCAAGATGGCATGCTGCCCATCCTGTAGTTCCGAAAGAGAATATTGTAGCGGTACTGAATGGTGACATGATCGGAAGAAATGATAATAATGAAGCCGCTTTATTAGGTGGAAATGCGCCGCATAAAAACTCTGAAGAGCTTGTAAAAATGGCCGAAGATGCTAATAACGAAAGTACAAAATTCAAGTATTTAAAAGATTGGGATTCTCCGAATCATGCTGAATATTTTTATTTCAGAAGCGATCACCTTCCGTATGCTAAAGTAGGTATTCCTTCCATATTTTTCACCAGTGTGCTGCATGATCAGTATCACACTCCACAAGATGAATCTGAAAACATCAACTACAAGAAGCTGTATAAAATGACAGAATGGATGTACAGAACATCCTGGAAAGTAGCCAACGAGGTTGAACGTCCGAAAGTCATTTCAAATTTTACGCTTGAAAGATAAATAATCAACTCCGGCTCACGAATGTGAGCCGGAGTTTTCTTGTTATAATACCACTAATACACGAATGATTTTATTTGTGTATTAGTGGATAATAAACATATACTGGATTCCAACGCTATAAAACTGCTAGATCAGCAGGTTCATTAAAGACGGATCATTGTTGAGATAATTTACAAAAAAATCCTGTCTTTTCATGTTGTCCATTAAAGGGGTAAAATCTTCTTTCTGTTTCAGCGCTATTCCTACTACCGCAATTCCTTTTTCTTTTGAATTTTTCTGAGTGTATTCAAAAAAAGTAATATCGTCATTAGGCCCAAGCACATCCATTACAAAAGCTTTCAATGCTCCCGGACGTTGTGGGAATCTTACCAGAAAATAATGTTTCAAGTTGGCATACAGCAGAGCTTTTTCTTTGATTTCTTCCATCCTGGTAATGTCATTATTGCTTCCACTGATAACACAAACTACATTCTTTCCTTCTAATTGGTCTTTATATTTTTCCAACGCTGCTACAGAAAGAGCACCCGCAGGTTCTACCACAATAGCATCTTTATTATATAAGGAAAGAATGGTTTCACATACAAGCCCCTCCTCTACCGTGACTACATCGTACAAAGTATTTTTACAAAGTTCAAAAGTGAGCTCTCCTACCTGTTGTACGGCTGCACCATCTACAAAACGACTGATTTTTTCGAGATGGACAGGTTGACCGTGTTCCAAAGCCTTTTTCATACTTGCAGCGGCAGAAGGTTCTACTCTCAATGATTTTAGTTTGAGGAGACAATTCTTTAAAAACAGAACAAACACCTGCAGCCAAACCTCCCCCTCCAATCGGAACAAAGAGATAATCAATAGATTCTTCCGACTGCTCAAGAATTTCCAATGCAGTTGTCGCCTGCCCTGCAATGATTGCAGGATCATCAAAAGGATGAATGAATGTTCCGTTATTTTCATTACAAAACCTCATCGCAGCCTCTTTTGCTTCATCAAAAGTGTCTCCATGCAAAACAATATCAATATAGTCTCCACCAAACATCCTAACCTGTTCCAGTTTTTGTCCCGGTGTGGGTAAAGGCATGAAAATAGTTCCTTTCACCTTCATTGTATGGCATGCAAAAGCAACTCCCTGGGCATGATTACCGGCACTGGCACAAACAATACCTCTGGAAATATCTTCTCTTGGCATGGTAGACATTTTGTTATAAGCCCCACGAATTTTATACGATCTTACTCTTTGAAGATCTTCTCTTTTAAAATGTACTTGAGCATTATAAATTCCTGATAAATTATTGTTAACAGCCAATGGCGTTCTGACACACACATTTTTAAGTCTTTCTGCTGCCTTGTAAACAGTATCCAATACGGATAAATAGGTTTCTCCCGTCCTCATCATTGTTTTTTATTAATTATTCTCCGGTCTCAGGCTTCGTACAGTTTTTCCTGCTTGCCACATTTCGCTTTCTCTTAGCTCTGTTAACTCTACTTCTAATTTTTCTCTGTAATCAGGTTTGCTATTACTGTCGATGGATCTTTGAGCTTCATTTCCTGCGGCAACATTATCATATAATTCCTCAAATAAAGGAGAAGTGGCATCTCTGAAACGCTTCCACCAGTCTAAAGCTCCTCTTTGAGCTGTTGTACTGCAGTTTGCATACATCCAGTCCATTCCGTTTTCTGCTACTAAAGGCATCAGTGATTGAGTTAATTCTTCCACCGTTTCATTGAATGCTTCTGACGGACTATGCCCATTCTTTCTCAATACATCATATTGTGCAGCAAATATTCCCTGTACGGCTCCCATCAAGGTTCCTCTTTCTCCGGCAAGATCGCTGTAAACTTCTTTTCTAAAATCTGTTTCAAATAAATACCCGCTTCCTATGGCAATTCCCAGAGCTGTTACTCTTTCCCTTGCTTTTCCTGTGGCATCCTGATAAACGGCAAAGCTGCTGTTTAATCCTCTGTCCTGAAGGAACATTCTTCTCAATGAAGTTCCTGATCCTTTTGGAGCTACCAAAAACACATCTACATCAGCCGGAGGAACAATTCCTGTACGTTCATTAAAAGTAATTCCGAAACCATGAGAGAAATACAATGCTTTTCCGGGAGTAAGATGTTGCTTAACCTTCGGCCAGTATTCAATCTGTGCAGCATCACTCAGTAAATAACAGATGATGGTTCCTTTTTCTAAAGCTTCTTCAATTTCAAACAAAGTTTCGCCCGGTACAAAACCGTCTGCTACAGCCTTATCCCAGGATTTAGAATTCTTTCTCTGCCCTACGATTACATTAACTCCATTGTCTTTTTGATTAAGTGCCTGCCCTGGTCCCTGTACTCCATAACCAATTACGGCTACTACTTCATCTTTTAATACTTCCTGAGCTTTATTTAGTGGAAACTCTTCTCTTGTTACTACATTTTCTTCTACTCCTCCGAAATTTAATTTTGCCATTTTCTATAATTTTATTTTGTTGTTTATTTTAATTTTGTTGACTATATACAATTTTACTCTACTGTCATTGGCTACGCCGAATCTTCGATTTCTGACAAAGGAAGAATCTCATAATATGATTTAGATTCTTCATTTCACTTCTGAACTACGTTCGCAAACCTTCAGTTTGTATTCAGAATGACAGACTCATAATAATAAGGCAACCGCATTGTATATAATTACCTTGTTATGTTTAGCTAGCGTATTCTATTGCTGTGAGGTATGGATTTTTATGATAATGAACCTCCAATACATCTATTTGTTTTTCCATTTGTCTGGTGATCTTCTGAACAGATTCTTCTGTTTCTCTGATGGTAATCACATACTTTTTTACATTCTCAGTTTCAGACGGTCCCATATTAAAATGGGTGATAGAAATCCTCCGTCTTGAAAAAATAGCATTGATTCTGCTCATAAGCCCCAAACAATCTTCTGTATAGGCTGTTATGGTGTATTCTTTATTTTCTGTTCTCATTTCTGTTGATTTTATTATTTATGATTCAATACAATCTCTGAAACACTTTTTCCCTGAGGAATCATGGGAAATACATTGTGTTTTTTGCCTGTCATCACCTCCAGCAAAAAGGCTCCTTTATGACTAAGCATTTCTTCCAATCCTTCTTTCAAGTCTTCTCTCTGAGCAACTTTTCTTCCCGGAATATGATAACCGTTTGCCACCTGAACAAAATCCGGACTCTGGATGTCTACGGAAGAATACCGTTCTTCATGAAAAAGTTCCTGCCACTGTCTTACCATTCCCAGATAGCTATTGTTCAGAATTAGAATTTTAACCTCAGGATGATACTGCATGATTGTTCCTAATTCCTGAATATTCATTTGGGCTCCTCCATCTCCCATTACTGCGATAACAGGAAGATTTCGTTCTCCGTAAACCGCTCCTATTGCCGCAGGAAGACAGAATCCCATTGTTCCCAATCCACCACTGGTAATATTGGTCCGGGAATGTTGGAAGTTGGAATACCTGCAAGTGATCATCTGATGCTGACCTACATCCGTTACAATTACCGCTTCTCCTTTGGTTATTTCATTAAGACATCTGATCACCTCTCCCATCGTCATTTCTTCTTCATTGGGATACAGCTCTTCATTAATAAGATTGATACTTTCCACTTCCAGACAGTCTTTAAATCTTTGATGCCATTCCGAATGCTCTCTTTTTTGAATTAGTGCTGTAAGAATCGGTAAAGTGTCTTTACAGTTTCCAAGAACCGGAACGTCTGCTTTTACATTTTTATTAATCTCTGACCAATCAATGTCAAAATGAATAATCTTAGCCTGTTTAGCATATTGATCCAATCTTCCGGTTACACGGTCATCAAAGCGCATTCCCACGGCAATCAGTACATCACATTGATTGGTAAGAATATTAGGTCCGTAATTTCCATGCATTCCTACCATTCCTACTGCCTGTAGATGATCTGTAGGCAAAACACCCATCCCCAAAGCAGTCCATGCTACCGGAACTCCTGCTTTTTCTGCAAATTCTAAAAACTCACGTTCTGCTTTTCCAAGCATAATCCCCTGTCCCGCAATGATGAAAGGACGTTCTGCTTTATTAATAAGTTCTGCTGCCTGTTCAATATGTTCCAGCGACGGTGCAGGATCTGGCTTATAACTTCTCAAAGAATGGCAGGGAGAATATCCCTTGTATTCAACTTTCTGCAACTGGGCATTTTTCGTCACATCAATAAGTACCGGTCCTGGGCGTCCCGATTTCGCGATATAAAATGCTTTAGCTAATACTTCAGAAAGTTCATTGGCATCTGTTACCTGATAATTCCATTTGGTAACAGGGCTGGTGACATTCATAACATCTATTTCCTGGAAGGCATCTGTTCCTAAAAGATGTTCAAATACCTGTCCTGTAATACATACCAGCGGAGTATTATCTAATAAAGCATCTGCAAGACCTGTCACTAAATTGGTTGCTCCCGGACCGCTCGTTGCCATAACCACTCCTACTTTCCCGGAAACTCTGGCCAATCCCTGTGCTGCATGTACTGCCGCCTGCTCATGGCGAACCAGAATATGTTCCAACTGATCTTTGTAATCATAAAGGGCATCATAAATAGGAATGATAGCACCACCGGGATAACCGAAAACCGTTTTCACGTCCTCCTGAAGAAAGGCTTCAAGAATAATCCGGCTTCCGCTCAGTTCTGTAGCTATTGATTGATTTAAATTCTTCATACTCTCTGATTTTAAATTTCATCCGTTACACAGCCTTCAGCGGCGGATGATACGGTTAATGCATATTTATAAAGCAATCCTTTTTTCACCTTTAAAGCAGGTTTTTGCCAGCCTTGCTTTCTTTTTTCAATCTCTTCTTCCGAAACTTTTAGCTGTATGGTATTATTTACCGCATCAATTTCAATCAGGTCATTATCTTCTACAAAAGCAATTAATCCACCTTCATGAGCTTCAGGAGTGATATGTCCTACAACAAAACCGTGAGTTCCGCCACTGAACCTTCCATCTGTAATCAAGGCCACGCTGCTTCCCAATCCTGCACCAATCAAAGCGCTTGTTGGCTTCAGCATTTCCGGCATTCCGGGAGCACCTTTTGGTCCTTCGTTACGAATTACAATCACATCTCCATGTTGTACGGTTCCGTCTTCAATCCCTTTAATGAGGTTCTTTTCACCATCAAATACACGGGCTTTTCCAACAAACCGTTCTCCTTCTTTTCCTGTTATCTTGGCAACACTTCCTTTTTCAGCAAGATTTCCGTATAGAATTCTCAAATGTCCGGTTGGTTTTATAGGATTTGATAGAGGTCTTATAATCTTCTGAGTGTTAAAGTCTAATCCGGCTACATGTTCCAGATTTTCAGCTAATGTTTTTCCAGTAACAGTTAAACAGTCTCCGTGTAACAATCCTTTTTCCAATAGATATTTCATTACAGCAGGTATTCCTCCGTGCTCATACAAGTCCTGCATCAGATATTTTCCACTTGGTTTCAAGTCAGCTAAAACGGGCGTGCAGTCACTCATTGCCTGAAAATCATCCTGAGTAATAGAAACTCCCACACTTTTAGCCATTGCGATGAAGTGAAGAACTGCATTGGTACTGCCTCCTAAAACCACAATCAGACGGAGTGCATTTTCAAAAGCTTTACGGGTCATGATATCCGAAGGCTTGATATCTTTTTCAAGAAGGATCTTCAAATATTTTCCTGCTTCCAGGCATTCATCTTGTTTTTCTTTGCTTAAAGCTGGGTTAGAAGATGAATATGGAAGACTCATTCCCAATGCTTCTATGGCAGATGCCATTGTATTCGCAGTATACATCCCTCCACAGGCACCTGCACCGGGACAGGAATTTTTAACCACTCCATCAAAATCCTCTTCTGAAATTTCTCCTGCGATCTTTTTTCCTAAGGCTTCAAAAGCAGAGACAATATTCAAAGTTTCACCTTTATAACATCCTGGGGCAATGGTTCCGCCATATACCATCAATGAAGGTCTGTTCAGTCTTCCCATTGCGATGATTGTTCCGGGCATGTTCTTGTCACAACCAGGCAAAGCAATCAATCCGTCGTAATACTGGGCACCACAAATAGCTTCAATACTGTCTGCAATTACATCACGGCTTACCAGTGAATAGCGCATCCCATCAGTTCCGTTACTCATCCCATCGCTTACTCCAATCGTATTAAAGATTAGCCCTGCCAATCCATGATCCCATGTCCCTTTCTTGACGACTCTGGCCAGATCGTTGAGGTGCATGTTACAGGTATTTCCATCGTACCCCATACTTGCAATCCCGATCTGTGCTTTGTACATATCTTCTTCTGTAAAGCCAATTCCGTATAACATGGCTTTTGCCGCTGGCTGCTCACTGTTTTGTGTGAATGTTTTTGAATATTTATTTAACATATTTTCCTGCATTTGCTGATCTTCCAGTCTGTTTAAGTGATTCTTTTTTTCTTTAATTTTGGTTCAAAACTACAGCTTGTAATATTTTTTCAATGCTCAGTTTTTTTGAAACTACAATATCCAATTGTTTAAAAACAGATTATAACTAATTAATAATCAATGTTTTGAATTTTTAAAATTTACAATGACAGAACTCTCACTAATTTTGAATAAGCCTGTTGTACCTTTTCACTTGCAGTATCTTCCCATTGCTTTGTGAAAGGAACATCATCCAGGGAATCCAATGCAACGATTTCAGCGGCTGTACCACAGAAAAAAGCGGCATCTGCCCCTCTCATTTCTTCGGGTTTGAAGAAGGTTTCTTTAACTGGAATATTCAGTTCATTGCATATTTCAAAAACAGTCTGTCTTGTGATACCTGGAAGGATGCTTCCTTTTGCCGGGGTGAATAATGTTCCGTCTTTTTCATAAAAGACATTCGCTCCTGAGCTTTCTGCAACATTTCCATTTTCATCCAGTACCAAGGCTTCATCATACCCTTTATCTTTGGCATCCTGACAAGCTAAAATGGAGTTTACATAGTGTCCGCCTACTTTAGCTTCCACTTTGAAAGCTTTCGGGTTAGGGCGTTGGAAAGGAGAAGTCATGATTTTCATTTTATCTGCCAGATAACCGTTGCTCCATTCCCAAGCCAGGAGAGATAAGTAAGATTCTTTGCCTTTTGAAAGGGACATATTGGGTGAACAGGTGACCAAAGGACGGATATAAGCATCTGTAAAGCCATTCAGTTCCAGCAGTTCATACGTAAGATCTGTAAGCTGATCTGCAGAATAATCGAAAGGAATGTGCATCAATTCTGCGGATCTTTTCAGCCTTTCATAATGTTCTTTTGCTTTAAAAATCTTTGTTCCATGGGCAGTGTTGTAAGATTTAATTCCTTCAAAAACTGAATATCCGTAATGAAGAGATTGTCCGTAAAGATTGGTTCCTGCGTCTTTGGCTTTCATGAAGTTTCCATCAAAATAGATGACCGTGTCGTCGTTGTAATACATGTTATAGTGGGTTAAAATTTAAAAATCGGGAATAAAAAAAGCCCTCTCACAGTGTGAGAGGGCTCAATATATGTACAGTCATACATCTTCCGTCTCACACACGTAAGGGAATAATAATGACGATAATAATTACTGCGAATAACTGATACATAATTGTACTCTAAAAAATTAAAATAAAAAAAAGCCGCTTCAAAATGAAACGGCTTATATAATTTAAGAAAAATCTATTCTAAAATGCCGTTTCCTGACTGTTGTAAATGACAACAGCTGCAATAGAAATGACAATAATATTTTTCTGATTCGTAAAATTCATACTGCAAATGTATAAACTTTTTAAAAACCTACAAGTTTTTTTATCACTTTTTATTTTTTCTGTAAAAATTGATTGAGCGTTTCCTTTGCTTGAGCTACATCATGAACTCTCAAAATTTTAGCTCCCTGCTCCAGAACTTTCAGGTGTAATTTCTGCGTTTCTTCATTGATGTCAAGCGGAGATTTTCCAAGCGGTTTATAGATAAATGATTTTCTTGAAATCCCGATTAATAAGGGAAATTTTCCAAATCCAAGATATTCAACCTCATCAATCATTTTCATCTGATCGTCAACCGTTTTTCCAAAGCCAAAACCGGGATCTAAAATGATGTCTTTTACTCCTTTTTGCAACAGCTCATTGGTCTTTTCAGAAAAGTATCTGTTGACCTCTAATGTTATATCTTCAAACTTAATTTTATCATGCATGGTCTTATAGGAAGGATTGACATGCATTAAAATGTAAGGAAGCTGAGTTTCTGCCGCTGTATCAAACATTTTTTCGTCATATTGTCCACCTGAAATATCATTAATCATATCTATCCCTTCATTGAATCCAAACTTTACAGTTTCAGCATAAAAAGTATCCAAAGAAATCAATGCTTCCGGAAACTCTTTTTGATGTTAGAAATCACATTTCCAATCCTTTCAATTTCCTCTTCACTGGTCAGAAATTCAGCATTAGGACGGGTAGATTGTGGACCGATATCCAAAATTTCAGCACCTTCTTTTAATAGTTTTTCTGCATGCACTAATGCCAGTTTTTCATCATTAAATTTCCCACCATCTGAGAATGAATCTGGCGTCAAATTCAGGATTCCCATGATCTTTGGAGTATCCAGTTGTACCAGTCTGCCATTACAGTTAATAGAATGGGTTTGAGAGTTTGAGGGATCGAGAGTTTGAGAGTTTGAAAGCATAGGAATTTATAAATGATGAATGATAATTGATAAATGATTTTATCTCCTGCAAAATTAGCGATTTGCACTTGGAATAGGAAGCTAATATCCAGAAATTAGATCTCTTTAATTACTTATTTTCACTCGATACTCTCACACTCTCTTACACTCCTACTCTACAACCCTCAAACATGATTCCCCTCAGACTCGTTTCATAAACAAAACCGAATTCGTATATTTGGAAGATTAAGAAATTTTATGTCAAAAACATCAGTACAGTTCGAGAAAGTTATCAGTCAGTGTCGTGATCTTTTCAGTAAAAAATTACAGGATTATGGACCTGCGTGGAGGGTTTTGAGACCAAGTTCCATTACGGATCAGATTTATATCAAAGTCAACAGAATCCGTACACTGCAAATGACTGATGTGAAAATGGTGGATGAGAGTGAAGAGGATGAATTTATCGCAATTGTCAACTACTCTATCATTGGTCTTATTCAGCTTGAAAAAGGTCTTTCCAATGATTTTAATGAAAATAAGGAGGAAATTTTAAATCTGTATGACAAATATTCCCAAGAAGCTCAGGCTTTAATGGAGAGAAAAAACCATGATTATGGTGAGGCATGGAGAGATATGAGAATCTCTTCTATTACAGATCTTATTTATCAGAAAGTATTAAGAACCAAACAGATTGAAGACAACCAGGGAAAAACCATCGTATCAGAAGGCCTTGATGCCAACTATTTCGATATGCTGAACTATGCTGTTTTCTGTCTGATTAAATTCTCAGAACAAAAAAACCAATTCGAACCCAAAACTATTTAACATGATCAAAGGTTTATTACGCTTTATTATCGCTGTCATTTTTATCCTTTCAGGCTTTGTAAAAGCTGTGGATCTGGTAGGATTCTCCTTTAAAATGGAGGAATATTTTTCACCTGCAGTCTTCAATATGCCGTTTTTTGAAAAATTTGCCCTACTGTTTTCAATTATCGTTGTCATACTGGAGCTTTTCCTTGGATTTATGCTGCTGCTGAAAATGAAGCTTAAATTTACCTTATCAGCTTTAATTGCACTTTGTGTATTCTTTGGCTTCCTTACCTTCTATTCCGCTTATTTCAATGTGGTTACAGATTGTGGATGCTTCGGAGATGCCATTAAATTTACGCCTTGGCAGAGTTTCTTTAAAGATGTAGCTCTTCTTGTAGGATTGATTATTTTGTTTGTCCTGTACAAAAAGATTTCCGTAAAACGGATGAGTATGGCAGCAGTAAAAAAGAATCTACAGGAAAGTTCAAGTATATTCTTTTCGCTGTATTTTCTTTGGGAATGATCTACATTATGGCCCAGGGAATTATGCACGAACCAATGATTGACTTCCGTGATTATAAAATAGGAACAGATATTAAAGGAGAAAAAGAAAAAATCAATAAAAACCCTTCAGAATATAAGACTTTTTATTCTCTGAAAAATCAAAAAACAGGTGAAGTCATAAAGGTGAATCAGGATGAGTATATCAAGGAAACAAAATACTGGGCAGAAGGCTCGCCTTGGAAAATTGAGGATGGTAAAAATGAATCTGTACTTGTAAAAGAAGGCTATAAATCTGAGATTGTAAAATTCAAGATTGAAGATCCTACAGGAATGGAACTTACCGATGAAATCATCAAAGCTCCAAAAGCAATTCTCGTATTTTCTTACCATCCGAAAGAAGTTTCATCTGATCTTCTTCAAAAGGTAGAAGCTAAGGTAAATGCTCAGAAAGGAGCACTTATTTATGGAGTTTCAACAGATCAGAAAACTTTTAAAACCATTAAAAATGCAATGATGGATGGTACCGCCATTAAAACCATTGCAAGAAGCAACCCGTTTGTACTGGTTCTTCAGAACGGAAAAATTATTGACAAACAGCCTGCTAAAGATTACATTAAATAAACCAAGCTATGGAATCAAATTTTGAATACATCAGCGGAAATTATATTACAGAAGAAAAACTATGTGATATAACGGGAATTACGAAGGATAAACTGAATGCACTTATTCAAAATCATCTGGTTCCGGAAGCTTCTTATGTAGTCACCAGAAGTATAAAGATCACCTCTCCCCTTAATGATGAATTTCAAACTAAAATTACAGAGAAATATTTTAGCAAAAACTGTATTTCATTGATTCAGAAGAATAAAGAAACGAAAGATTCGCATGAATATAAAGCAGAATTCAGAGAAAAATTCATTCAGAATCTCATGAAACATCCTGACAGGAACTTTGCCTATCATAATGCTTTTAATAATGATCAGGAAAAACTCGAAGAGATCTTTGAGAGTGAGTGGGAAGCTTATTGTAACGGAATATATGGAATATGTACCATCAATTCTACTGAAGAAGACATTGTAAGGAAAGAAATTGCTGTAAAAAAATTAATACATTTCAACACCTTATTTTCTCAAAAAACATTGAATGAAAATGAGACTGAAGAACTTATACAGCTGAATAAAGAATTCAACGAAGTTGCTGAGAAATTTGCCCCGTACCAAAGAGCATCCAGCAGCAGAGGTAAATATCTCGACAAAATTTTAGAAGACAATAGTTTAGACTATTTAATAAAGAAATATTAAACATTATGCAAAAATCAAATAAATCTATCGCCGGTTACCACTTATTAATGATCCTTTCTTCTGTAGACGGAGAATTCGCTCCTGAAGAAGGAATGCTGGTACAGCAATATCTGGCAGATGAATTTCCCTTCAGAATGAACCTTGACAATGAACTTGAAACATTGGCTCTTTTACAACCTGAAGAATGGAAAGATCATTTTGAATTTCATGGAAGATGTTTCCTTGAAGATTCTACAGAAGATGAACGTATAAAGTTTGCTCAGTTTGCCAAGTCTCTGATTAAAGCAGACAATAAGGTCACTGAAGAAGAGCATACCTTCTATGTTCTGCTGAAAAACTTATGGGGATTATAATTCCTTCCTAAATCAAAAATACCATGAAAAAAATTTATCTAGGACTATTAGTAATGAGTGCATCTACATTTCAATCTCAGAAATTTCCGGATTTGAAAGCTCCTGTTGCAGAAAAGCAGGAACACATCAGAGAGATTCATGGTGATAAGGTCAATGATCCTTATTACTGGATGATCGATTATTTTAAAAAAGGAAAAGATTCTACCAAAGTTGTTGATTATTTAAAGGCTGAAAACACCTATTGGGAAGGCATGATGAAAGATACAGAACCTTTCAGAGAAAAGCTTTTCCAGGAGATGAAAGCTCGAATTAAGGAAAAAGATGAGTCTGTCCCGGTTTTTAAAAACGGATATTATTATTACACCCGTACGGAAGCTGGAAAACAGTATTTTAAATATTGTAGAAAAAAAGGAAGCCTTACCGCCCCTGAAGAAATTCTTCTGGATGTAGATCAACAGGCTGAGGGTCATTCCTATTATTCTGCTTCAGGCTTCATTATCAGTCCGGATAATACGAAAATGATTTATGGTGTGGATGATGTATCCAGAAGACAGTATAAATTATTTTTAAAAGATTTGTCAACAGGAAAAACCATGGATCTGGGTATTAAAAACACAACAGGATCAGCCACATGGGCGAATGATAACAAAACAATATTTTATACATCAAAAAACCCGGAAACTCTTTTAACGGAAAAGATTTTCAGACATACCCTAGGAACTGATTCTTCAAAGGATGCCCTTGTATATGAGGAAAAGGATAAAACCAATTATATTGGGGTAGGAAAATCCAAGAATGAGAAATTCATCATGATCTATTCTCAGGCTACCACTTCTTCTGAAACCAGGTATCTTGATGCCAGTGACCCTAACGGAACATTCAAGGTATTTCAGCCTAGAATAAAGGATGTCCTGTATGATGTCACTCCACTGGAAGATAAATTTTTAATTACCACCAATAAGGATGCTCTTAACTTTAAGGTTGTAGAAACTCCTTTAAACAAAACAGGTGTTGAGAACTGGAAAGATTTTATACCTCACAGAAAAGAGGTTCTGATGGAAGGAATTACTGAGTTTAAGAATTATCTTGTGTTCAGTGAAAGACAAAACGGGCTTTCTCAGTTGGTAATTTATGACAGGAAAACAGGTAAAAAGGATTTTCTAAAATTTGATGAAGCTGCTTACACTGTTTATCCATCAGGAAATCCTGAGTATAACACGGATAATTTCCGCTTCGGATATACTTCCATGATTACCCCAAGTTCTCAGTATGAACAGGATTTAAAAACGGGTAAAAGAAATCTTTTGAAGCAACAGGAAGTTCTGGGTGGCTACAACAAAGATCTTTATACAACGGAAAGACTTTTTGCTACTGCAAAAGACGGAACCCAGATTCCAATATCTATTGTTTACAAAAAAGGATTGAAAAAAGAAGGAAACAATCCACTTCTTCTTTATGCTTACGGTTCGTACGGAAGTTCTATGGATGCTACATTCAGCAGCACAAGACTGAGTCTTCTGGATAGAGGTTTTGCCTATGCTATTGCTCACATCCGTGGCGGTCAGGAAATGGGAAGACAATGGTATGAAGACGGGAAAATGATGAAAAAGAAAAACACATTTACCGATTTCATTGATGCCGGAGAATATCTTGTGAAAGAAAAATATACATCACCTAAACATTTATATGCTCAGGGCGGAAGTGCCGGAGGACTTTTAATGGGGGCTATCGCGAATATGAGCCCTAGCCTTTGGAATGGTGTTATTTCTCAGGTTCCTTTTGTAGACGTTGTCAATACCATGCTTGACACCAGCATTCCTTTGACAACCAACGAATATGATGAATGGGGTAATCCTAACAATAAGGAGGCTTATTTCTATATGAAATCTTATTCTCCTTACGAAAATATTGAAAAGAAAAACTATCCGAATCTATTGGTAACAACAGGACTGCATGATTCTCAGGTTCAGTATTTTGAACCTGCTAAATGGGTAGCCAAACTGAGAGATATGAAAACGGATAAAAACGTATTATTATTAAAAACAGACATGGACTATGGCCATGGTGGAGCTTCCGGAAGGTTTGATTATCTGAAGGATCTGGCTTTGGTGTATGCTTTCATGTTTAAATTGGAAGGGATCAATAAATAAAGCTCTCGCAGATTTTGCAGATAGCGCAGATTGATACTTTATGACAGAAAATGAAATTTCATATATTGTACGAAAGTCTGTTTTCAAGGTTTATAATCAGCTAGGTCCTGGTTTACTGGAATCTGTGTATCAAAAAATTCTCATCTACGAATTAGAAGAAAATGGATTGAGCGTTAAATCTGAAGTTTTACTTCCTGTTTATTATGACAATAAAAAATTTGATATCAATTTTAAAATTGACATTTTAGTGGAAGATAAAGTTATTTTAGAATTAAAATCTGTAAAAGAGCTTGATAATGTTTATTATAAACAATTATATACTTATTTGAGATTGTCTGACAAGAAACTGGGACTATTAATTAACTTTAATACAACCAATATTTTAGATAATATAAAAAGAGTGGTCAATAATCTGTAAAGATCTATTACGACTACATTAATCTGCTAAATCAAACTAATCTGCGAGAGAAAAAATAAAGCACGCAGATTTTGCAGATAACGCAGATGTAAACTGTGAGTTTAATTAAAAAGTAAAATAAATCAATATATAAATCTTATGAGAAGAAAAATAGTTGCAGGCAACTGGAAAATGAACAAAAATGTAATTGATGCACAACAATTAATGATTCAATTGCTAAGCTATAAAAACAATAATGCAACGAACTGTGAGGTTTGGATTGCTCCACCATCTTTATATTTAATGATGGCTAAAGATATCTTTGAAAAGGATGAGATCGGAGTATTCTCTCAGGATATGAGTGAGCACGAAAGCGGTGCCTACACAGGAGAAATCTCTGCTGATATGTTGGAGTCTATAGACGCAACAGGTTCTTTGATCGGACACTCTGAAAGAAGACAATATCACGGAGAAACAGATTCTCACTGCAACAGAAAAGTAAAATTAGCTTTAGATAAAGGTCTTACTCCAATCTATTGTAACGGAGAAACTCTTGATCAAAGAAAAGCAGGACAGCACCTTGAGGTAGTAAAAAACCAAACTGAAGTAGCCCTTTTCACGCTTTCTGCTGAAGAGATCAAAAAAGTTGTAATCGCTTACGAACCGGTTTGGGCTATCGGAACAGGAGAAACAGCAAGTCCAGAGCAAGCTCAGGAAATTCACGCACACATCAGAAACATCATTGCTTCTAAATACGGGCAAGAGGTTGCTAATGAGGTTTCTATCCTTTACGGAGGTTCTGTGAAACCTGATAATGCGAAGGAAATCTTCTCTCAGCCTGATATTGACGGAGGTCTTATCGGAGGTGCTGCTTTGAAATTAGAGGATTTCTCTAAGATTATTGAGGCTTTCAACTAATATTGAGACGAATAATATACATATAAAAGCCCCTGAAATTTATTTTCAGGGGCTTTTTATTATAGGTTTTGGCTAAAGTCAATGGATATTAATTTCTCATTTAAATGGACTAAAGCCCATTTCTATTGAACCATTCAAATGATATACAATAAAAAACGGCGGAATAAATTCCGCCGTTTTCCGTTAAAAAAATCTAATTATTGAATATCGACTATATACATAGTTCCTTTGTCAACCTTCCCGGTTTTAGGAAGGATTTTAGCTTTTGGGTTTCCGCTTCCGTCGTCTACTACTCCAAAATCATCATCATTGAAAACAGCCAGTTTATTATTTCCTAAATAAACAATTCCTTCAAATTTATCATGTTCATAACCAAGCTTTGCAACAAGGTCTACAGCTAATTTTTTAGTCACAGGCTTAATTCCTGCGTTGGTAAGCTCATCCCAGGTACATTGCTCCAAAGCTTTTCCATTTACTTTCATTCCGTCTACGGCCGCAAGATCAGTTCCGGTTACATCTGTTGCATCACTTAGGTTGATTCTGTATACCTTTTTAATTCCACCCTGTGTTCCGAAGTTACCATCTCTTTCAATAACAAGGAATTCATTATTCCCCAATGCTGTAATATCACAAACCGAATCAGAAGCTCCGCCATCCTGTTTATAAATATATTGTTTCGTTTGCCCTGTAATAATATCGAAAGTTACAATTCTGGTTAAAGTCGTATTAGTTGCCAAAGCTTTTGAAGGAACCAACATCATCGATTGCATTGTTCCTACCAATGTTTTTCCGTCTGGAGTAATGCAAAGCCCTTCCATTCCTCTGTTCGCTCTTCTTTTTGCTAAAACAGCGGGTAATTTTCTAGTTCCTGTATTTACACCCATTGGGCTTATCCTTTCCATCTCCACTCCATCTGCATTGTAATGAACTATATGTGGACCATATTCATCAGAAACCCAGAATGTACCATCAGGTGCCGCTACAATGCTTTCACTGTCTAAACCATATTTATCCGTACCCAACTCATTTCCTGCTTCATCATAGGCTACTTCACCCGTGCTTCCCATTCCTAAAGGGTTTGGAAGCCCTGTGATAGGCTGACCGGATGGGTTTTTAAGTTTAATATATTTAATCACTTCCACCTTTCCTTCAGCATTAATTTTAAAATGCATAATAGTAGGCGTAAAATTAGGTGCTAAAAACTTCTTCCCGCTCTTATAATCGGTATTGGGGCCACGGTCTGTAATAACATAAAACTCACCTTTTCTTGTGGGATGAGCTGCCGCTCCGGATCCGAATCCACCATTAATGACATCTACTCCATTTATTGTTGCCAGTTTTGAAAATGGAAACTCCTGCGGAAGTTTAGAATAATTAATATCTGGATTATTCATATTGTTGTCATCATCTTTGCATGACCACAATGCAGCCATCATCAAAGCAGATAATAGTATTCTTTTCATAGTAACTTTTATGGCGCGAAAGTATAAATTGATTGTAAACTGATCTTGAATACAATGATAATTGTATTTTAACAATAGAATACTAAGATGAATTCAATATAAACAATGAAATACCCTATTTGATTCGGGAAATCAAAAACAAAGTAGCAATTCATTATCAATCAACAAAATCCATCATCAGAAAACACTGAAACCTGATCTATAATTCACAAAACAGATATCAAAATTTATATGATATATTTGCACCGTTTTTAAGGTTGAACACTGTTCACAATAGGGAATCAAGTGAGAATATTATTTAAATCTTGAGCTGTACCCGCAACTGTAAGCTGTTTTACCTATAGCTATTAATAATACCACTGGGCTAGGATCCGGGAAGGTTGGCTATAGGATGCGAGCCAGGAGACCTGCCTTAAATACACATTTAGTTTCAGGCTGAAGATCATCCTGTAGATAAATAAGTTTCGGGAATAAAACTTTAATTTAATTATATTATGAGAAAAATCTATCTTTTTTTCTTACTGCTTTGTACGCAGTTTTTCTTTGCCCAGTTTACAGAAAACGACATTAAGTTTTGGGTGGGAACCGGTTCTAAAAAGGCTTATTTCATTGCTGATTTCAATGATAATAATACTCCTAAATCTTATGCATGGGGCTATCGTTTTGATGATGATAATTTAACAGCCGAAGACATGATCAATGCGATTGTGGCTGCAGAACCTAAAATAGAGGCTGACATTCCTTCAGGATTTCTACACAGTTTCAAATATAATCACCATACTCCAAGTACTGATGATTACTGGATTACCTGGACCGGGTCAACTGCCGGAAATATGTCCAATCAAAATAATGGTGTAGGGTATACGGCTTTAACAGACGGGCTGTGGTTTGGCATTACTTATGGTCTTGATTTCATCGACACACCACCATCAACTCCGGTACCAGCCTACAGTTCTCAATGGTACACCTTATCCCAAATCACCAATTGGATAGGAACAGGAAACAATAAAAGCCTTGTTGTTGTAGATTTCGGAACCAATAATTCAAGTGGAAAAGCTAATTCCTTCGTTTTTGGAATTCAATATAACGGCAGTATCACAGCGGAACAAGCTCTACAGCTTATCCAGTCACAGGCTGCTTATTTCAATTTTACTTCCAACAATAATCAGGTTTCCAGTTTATCATTAAATACGTTCTCTGGAAACACCTCTGGAACAGAAAGATGGAAGTTATATGCCGGAAAAGACCTTTCAAGCTGGCAAAAAAGACTGATCTGAGTCAGATCCAATTAAGTAACAATACATGGCTGGGATTAAGCTTTGGAGAAAGAAGTCCTTTCACTCCTACTGAAGCAAATAATGCGACATTGTCTGTTGCCTCTGTATATAAGAAAGCATCATTCAACATTTATCCTAATCCAACAAGTGATTTCATTCAGATTGAAACTTCTGAAAATATCAGAGAGATTAATATCTATTCTTCTTTGGGACAAAAAGTAATGGCTTCACAGGAAACAAAAATTAATGTTAAGTCTTTAAAATCCGGGGTCTATTGGGTTGAGATTAAGACCAAAAGTGGTTCTACGGTGCATAAGATTGTGAAGAAGTAAGAAAGGGGAATGATTGAACCACCCCGTCAAATCTTCGATTTGACACCCCTTCGGAGGAGGGGAATTATCACGTCTTCAATTGTTATTTTCTTCGTAATAGTAATTCACTATGAAATATATAATAAAAATTCGTGCAGCGGTGGCTAAAACAAAAAACGCATCCCGATTGGGATGCGTTTTTCATGATGATTATACAATCAATTATTTTTTCTCTGCTCTTTGAAGAACTTCATCTACCATTCCGTAGCTCTTAGCTTCTTCAGAAGTCATCCAGTAATCTCTGTCAGAAGATTTCTCAACCCATTCGTAAGTTTGTCCTGAATGGTGAGCGATGATGTCATAAAGCTCCTGCTTTAACTTCAACATCTCTCTTAAGTTGATCTCCATATCAGAAGCTACTCCCTGAGCACCTCCTGAAGGCTGGTGAATCATTACTCTTGAGTGCTTCAGCGCAGAACGCTTTCCTTTTTCTCCGGCAACCAACAATACAGCTCCCATTGAAGCAGCCATCCCCGTACAGATTGTTGCTACATCAGGTTTAATGATCTGCATGGTGTCATAAATACCTAATCCTGCATATACGCTACCACCAGGAGAATTGATATAGATCTGAATATCTTTAGAAGGGTCTGCACTTTCTAAGAATAGAAGCTGAGCAGTAACGATATTCGCTACCTGATCGTCAATTCCTGTTCCAAGGAAGATAATTCTGTCCATCATCAAACGGGAGAAAACGTCCATCTGAGCAACGTTTAATCTTCTTTCTTCCATGATGTACGGAGTTAAGTTCGTTGGGCCATACATTCCCATATACTGATCGGTAGCCAAACCGTTGTTTCCTAAATGTTTTACAGAGAAATCTCTGAATTCCTTTTTAATGTCCATATTTGTATTATGTATTATTTTAATAATATTTTCGATGTTTAAATTACAATATTTATTCCTAAAATTTTATAGGACTTTTTGTCATAGAATACTGACTCCTTTTGTCTTTAAACTATCTTTTTCTATTGACATAGATTCCTTTAATCGGGGAATATTCAATAATATTACTTAATCTGATAGAAGCTTGTTTCAGCAGAGTGATTTTTTTAATCAGCTCATAATATTTTACTTCATCAGTGCTGCTGTATTGGTCCAGTTCCTTCGCTGTTTCTGTAATCAGATAATCAATATATCTGTATTTGTGCAGTAAAACATCCCCTTGAATCTGATCTGCAACTTTATCTCCATAATTAGGCGGATAAATATTTCTTGATGCCCAGTTTTCCAGTTCGTCCAGCGGCATCAAAGCATCTACAACCTTTGTCGTAATGTCTTCATCCATAAAAGATACAAAAAAGTTTCCACTTCTCAACTCATCTTTCTGAATCCCCTCTTTTACCTGGTTGATAATGATCTCATTTTCTTTGACTAAAAATGTATACTGCTCTTCTTCAAAATGATGGAGAATTTCTTCAATAACTGTAATCTGATATTCTTCGTTGTTCTCATTTTTTCTTTTCAATACAACGTCACCAAACATCAGCATGTGATCCACCAACTTATTCTCCATAAACAGAACATCAAACAAAAAAGGATCTTCTTTTTCCTGATCCAAAGGAACGATCTCCAACTTTGGAGCTGCTTTTTCCTTCTGTTGTTGCTGAACATGATGAGTTTGATTCTGGGTAATCTGTTTTTGAACATCCAGCTCATTGAAAAGACTCTGCTCAGAAAGACCGAATTTATTGGAAACCTCCTTCAGATACACCTCTCTTTTCAGTGCGTTTTGTACGAAGGAAACCGATTTTACAATGTCACGGATGGCCTCAGCCTTTTTGATAGGATCATTTCCAACATCCCGTAACAGAATCTCCGCTTTAAAGTCGATGAAATCCATCGCTTCATTTTCAATGTATTTTTCAACATATTCCTGCGGATGTTTTCTGGCAAAGGAATCCGGGTCATCACCATCAGGGAAAAGCAGGACACGAATGTTCATACCTTCTGTCAGAAGCATATCAATACTTCGGAAACTGGCTTTGATACCAGCATTGTCTCCGTCGAAGAGAATGGTTACATTTTCTGTAAGCCTCTTAATTAGTTTGATTTGCTCAGTGGTAAGGGAAGTTCCTGAACTCGCTACAACGTTTTCAATTCCGGACATGTGAAGGGAAATCACATCCATATATCCTTCCACCAAAAGACAGCCATTCTTTCTTGAAATAGCCTGCTTGCTTTGGTTCAATCCATAAAGAACATTGGATTTATGATAGATCTCCGTTTCCGGTGAGTTGAGATATTTCGCTGTTTTTACATTATTCTTAAGAATTCTGGCTCCAAAACCTAAAACCCTCCCTGAAAAACTATGAATCGGAAAAATTACCCTTTCACGGAATCTGTCAACTCCCGCCGGAGTATTTTCCGGGAAAATAGAAAGTCCGGATTTTTCAAGGATTTCCTTAGTATATCCTTTCTCAAGAGCATATGAAGTAAAAGCGTTTTTCTTTTCAGGAGAATATCCAAGCTGGAATTTCTTAATGATATCATCCTTAAGTTCTCTTTCTTTAAAATAAGCAAGTCCTATGCTTCTACCTTCCTGATCATCCCAAAGGATTTCCTGGAAGTAAGTATTGGCAACTTCATGAATTTTATACAATAGATCTTTTTCCGTTTGGGCATGTTTTGCTTCTTCGGAAATTTCACGCAGATCTTCTTCAATTTCAATTCCGTATTTTTTAGCGGCATGACGAAGTGCTTCAGGATAAGTGAAGTTCTCAATTTCCATTAGGAAAGAGATGGCAGTCCCTCCTTTTCCTGTAGAGAAGTCCTTCCAGATCTGCTTACTTGGCGAAACAACAAAACTGGGTGACTTTTCTTCATGAAATGGGCTGAGTCCCTTAAAATTAGACCCCGCTCTTTTCAACTGAACGTACTCTCCTACTATCTCTTCTACACGTATCGTTGAGAAAATTTTGTCTATGGTCTGCTTCGAAATCATGCTGTAAAATTAAGTATTTTTATGTAGATGCAGGAATATTTCGAGTGAGATAATTTGGAATAAACAGCGTCAAAAAATGCGAAATAGGATAAATAAACACAATGATTAATTAAGGATTTGTAATTTATTCTCAATACTATTATTCAAAAAAAAATCTCCTTTGTGGAGATTTTTAAATATTAGAAATAAAAATCAGATTACTTCTTAATAAATATTTTTGTAGAAGTGTTTCCAGATTTATCTATAAACTCCACTATATAACTTCCTATACTAAGATGATCTATAGAAATTGAATTGTTATTCACTTTTGATATTTCTATTTTCTTTCCTTCCATGGTGTAGACTGTAGCAGAAATAATCTCCTTTTCTGATTTAAAATATAAATCTTTCCCTGCAGGATTTGGATAAACCCCTGTTTGTTTCTTCTTCATCTCAATATCATTTACAGAAAGAGTCTCAGATGTTACGTTAAGTGTATAAGGAACTGTCTCTGGATCAGGCCATGAAGAAATCAAGATATAATAGGTCTGCCCTAGAGTTACCGCAAAATTATTAACTGTTAAATCTTCACCATCTGAAGTACTTCCTTCACATGCAGCATAATTTAAACCGATATCAGCACAATCATTATAAACGAACAAGCCAGTCCAGCCCGTTCCACCCGGAATTTCTATTTTTATAGTTCCTGTAAATGTTGCTGTGTAAGAATAAATAACATCATTTCCTCCGTGATAATCATTTCCAAATCCATCTGCTGAGCCACTGCATGCAGGACTGTTATCGGTATCTGGATCGTAATTATCTGCATAATTGGCTGTATCATCCGTTGTCGTATATGGCAAAGTGCTAATTACAATAGGGTTGGTACAGGTTGTACCCACTTGTGCGCCTGTTATTCCAAAAAAAGAAATAAATAAAGCTAAGTAAATGTTTTTCATAATAATTATTTAGTTTTCAACCAAATATAAGTATTAACAAAGAAAAACACAAAGAATACTACTTAAAACAAACAAAACAACTCCAAAATGTTATTTTCACTTTATTATTTTCAATCTAAATCATTATAAAAAACATAATTTAGATTTAAATTTGGCAAATGAAAATACAATCTTTACAGGAATGGCAGCAAATTGTAGATGAAGTTATTCCTAAACTAAAACATAATATTCTTTTGCTTAAAGGAAATCTTGGTGCAGGAAAAACTACTTTCACTCAGTTTTTGCTTAAGAACCTGGGAAGTGAAGATGAAGTAAACTCGCCTACCTATTCCATTGTTAATGAATACACCACTTCAAAAGGAAAAGTATTCCATTTTGATCTTTACCGTTTAAAAAACATTGAAGAAGTATATGATATTGGGATTGAAGAATACCTTGACAATTCTTTTCTATGCATCATTGAGTGGCCGGAAGTGTATGAAGAGGAGCTCTACGGGCTCAACTATCACACAATGAGTATTGTGAATACAGGTGAAAACAGAGAAGTTTCATTCGAGTAAATATTATGTATCTTTGCTTATTAATTAAGTGTAAAAAACAATCTGTAAGACATAATTTAATTTAAGGATGAGTACAAATATTTTTACTCCTTTCACAGAAGAAGAATTGATGCCGAAAGAGGAAAAATTGGAGGTTATAAAGAAGGGAAAACAATTCAGTATTGGAATTCCTAAGGAAACCTGTCTCAACGAAAGGAGAACCTGCATTACTCCGGACGCTGTACAGGTATTGGTAGAGCACGGTCATGAGATTATCATAGAAGCAGGAGCCGGAGAAGGTTCGTTTTTTACAGATTTACAGTATTCTGAATCTGGAGCAAAAATTACCAATGATCCTAAGGAAGCATTCGGGCAGGATCTGATTTTGAAAATCAACCCTCCTACTTTGGATGAGATTGATTATATGAAGCCTAATACTTATATGGTTTCAGCTCTTCAGATCAACCTAAGAGATAAAGAGTATTTCCTTAAGCTTGCAGAGAAAAAAATTAATGCCATTGCCTTTGAATTTATCGTAGATGAATATAAACAGCTTGCATTGGTAAGACTTATTGGTGAAATTGCAGGAACCGTTTCTATTTTATATGCTTCAGAATTATTAGCCTTATCTAATGGTCTAATGCTGGGAGGAATCACAGGGGTAAGACCCGCTGAAGTAGTGATCCTTGGAGCTGGAATTGTAGGTGAGTTTGCAACGAAAGCAGCTATCGGCTTGGGAGCAAGTGTAAAGGTTTTCGACAACTCATTGTCAAAATTAAGAAGACTTCATACGATGGTAGACAGCCGCGTGCCGACTTCCATTATCGATCCTAAAGAGCTCAGCAAAAGCTTAAGACGTGCTGATGTAGTGATTGGAGCACTTCCAAGATTAAATATGACGCCTATTGTGACTGAAGATATGGTCATGAAAATGAAAAAAGGCAGTGTCATCATCGATATTACCATAGACAACGGTAAGGTTATTGAAACGTCTGAACTGACTACTATGGAGGATCCTTATATCATCAAACATGGGGTAATCCACTGTGGACTTCCGAACCTTACTTCAAGAATGCCGAGAACCACGACTAAGGCTATCTCGAATTTCTTCCTTTCCTATATTTTAAATTATGACGAAGAGGGCGGCTTTGAAAATATGCTGATCCGCAAAAATGAAATGAAGCAGAGCTTATATATGTACAAAGGAAGACATACCAAAAAGATCATCTGTGACCGTTTCGGACTTACGTACCACGATATCAATCTTTTAATTTTCTAAATGAAAAAACTTAAATTTTATGCAATAGGCTTCGTTCCGGGGCTGCTTATCGTATTTTTTATATTAAACAAAAAAGGGGCTAGCTGCAGCGGCTATTTACCGAACAGCCGTGTAATAGCAGAATCTCTTTCTAAGGAATTTAAGTATTCCGAAGAAGCCAAAACAGCAATGACTGCCTACAAGATTGATGAAAAATTTGTAAAAGACAGCATTATTACCAACGGAAAGGTAGATTTTGAAAGAAGTCATGCTCAAAAAAAACCGTGTCCGAATTATCTGATCATTTATCCTGAAAAAATCCGTCTTACGAGATCAGTTTTGAAAAATGTGAAGAAACTGTAACAGTAAACGGGCTTAAGAAGCTAAAATAGTTTCAAAAATTACAGCTTTATGGAAGGCAATTACTACATGATTCATGATTATCTGATATTCATTGGAGTATTTGCCATTTTCCTTTTTCTGGCAGCCGGCATCTATCTCTTCAGTCAAAATCAGAAACTGAAACAGCGAAATACCAAACTTTCAGAATCCAATAAAATTATTGAGCAAAGGCTGAATGAGGTTCGTCTGGAACATATCGGCACCAAACTGAATCCGCATCTGTTTAAAAACATCCTGAATTCTGTACAGTCTCATGCCTACCAGACTTATATGTCATTGGATAAACTAGCTAATGTTCTGGATTATATTTTATACGAAAGCAACAATAAATATGTAAGCCCCAAAGAGGAATTGAACTTCGCCTTAAGCCTTATTGAGATTAATAAAATTAAGGTAAACCCTCTCTTCGATTTCAGAATTAAATTTAAAATCAATAAAACGGATTCGATTTATGAAGAAAAGGTTTTTGCCCCTCTTATTTCCGTTGATCTTATTGAAAACGCTTTCAAACACACCGATTTTCTGGCTCAGGATTCCTTCATTTCTATTTTCATGGAACTGGAAAACAGAACATTTACGATGAAAGTAAGCAATAAAGCTTCTTTAAAAAACAGTTTGGAAAAAGAAAAAAGTGGTTTTGGAAGCCAGTCTTTGGATCAGAGATTAAAAATGATCTACAATACTCATTATCACCTGGAAAAAAGTTCAAAAAACGGTATCTTCACTGCAGAATTAAAAATTAATTTAGGAGAATTCTATGATAAAATGCGTTATTCTGGATGATGAGTTACTGGCTATCAGCTATTTGAAACTTCTATGTGAGCAGATTGATGATGTAGAAGTCGTAAAGGCATTTAATGATCCTAAAATTTTCCTGAACGAAATTGATTCCCTTGATTGCAACCTTTGTATTCTAGATATTGAAATGCCCGGAATGACTGGTCTTCAGGTTGCCGAAATTATCTCTGGTTCTAAAAAAATCATCTTCACCACTGCCTATAAAGAATATGCTGCCGAAGCGTTTGATCTCAGCGTGGTTGATTATGTAAGGAAGCCGATCAAAAAAGAACGTCTTATTCAGGCTTTTGAAAAGGCGAAAGAGCAGATCAATACCATCCAGAAGAAAACCTTTATCGAATGGAATACCAATATTGGGAAAACCGTTATTTTAACGGAACAGATCTCCTATATCAAAACATCGGAAATAGACAGCCGCGATAAGGATATTATTCTCAATGACGGCACGACCATTGTTTTAAAAAACCTCAATTTCAAGAACCTTCTGGAAATGCTTCCCACCAAAGATTTTGCACAGGTTAATAAAAAAGAGATCATTGCGCTTTCTTCTATTAAAATCCTGGGAACCCATGAAATTATCACTACCATTCCTGCAGAAGAAGGTCATTTTCTTAAGCTTCAGATTGGGGATGCTTATAAAAATTCATTGATCGAATTGTTTACCAGATAGCTTGAACAATTATTTTCTTACTCCTACAATAACTTTTTTTCTATAATGTATTATTCTTTTATTTTAAAACAAAAGAACTGCGCTCAGATATAATATGAACATGTTTTTTCACGCAAAGATTTATTTAAAATATGCATTATTTTTAAGTGAGCTAAGAAAGAATCGATTTTCAATCGATTCTGATGAAGCAAATGTAATAGAGCCACTTCTTCGAATCAATTTCATTCATTAATTCCCACAACTCAAAAAAACATTTCAGCATCAGGATTTTTATTACATTTTTTACCATATTCGTTACATTTTAAAAACAAGCTCTTTTACTGTAATCATTTTCTTATCACCTTTGTATCAAAATAAAGGAATCATGAATTGGGGGAAATACAGAAATTTAATTTTCTACATCACTACTATAGCAGTCTTTTCCTGTCTGATGTACTTTTTCATTATTGAAGGGCAGACATTAGAGATTAAGGAAAATATTGTCACTAAAACAAATACCGGATCTACCTGGGATAATTTTCAGGAATCATTTAAAACAAACCTTCATCACCCCCTAGCATTATTATTAGCGCAGATTGTTACTATTATCCTTACCGCAAGGCTTTTCGGGTGGATCTGCATGAAGATCAAACAGCCTTCTGTGATAGGAGAAATGATTGCAGGTATTGTTTTAGGCCCTTCATTGTTGGGAATGTACTTCCCGGAATTTTCTGCGTTTCTTTTTCCGAAAGAGTCATTAGGCAACTTACAGTTTCTGAGCCAGATAGGACTTATCCTGTTTATGTATATCGTAGGAATGGAACTGGATCTGAGTGTTTTAAGAAAGAAAGCCCATGACGCTGTGGTTATCAGCCATGCGAGTATCATTATCCCTTTTGCCTTAGGAATAGGTTTATCTTACTTCATTTATCAGGAATTTTCACCTGATGGTATTCAGTTTACTTCTTTTGCTTTGTTTATTGCGATTTCCATGAGTATTACAGCCTTTCCGGTATTGGCAAGGATCGTTCAGGAAAGAAATCTTCAGAAAACCAAGCTCGGAACCATTGTGATTACCTGTGCAGCAGCAGATGATATTACGGCTTGGTGTATTCTTGCTGCTGTAATTGCCATTGTAAAGGCAGGCTCTTTTACAAGTTCTATCTATGTTATAATCATGGCTATTGCCTATGTCTTCCTGATGATCAAAATAGTAAGACCCTTCCTGAAAAGAATCGGGGATCTTCAGGCCGGGAAAAATACGATCAGCAAACCTATGGTTGCTATTTTCTTCCTGACTTTGATCTTATCATCCTACGTTACAGAAGTAATAGGGATTCATGCTTTATTCGGGGCATTTATGGCTGGAGCAATCATGCCGGAAAATGCAAAATTCCGCACCTTGTTTATTGATAAAGTAGAAGATGTAGCCCTGGTCCTTCTTCTTCCACTATTCTTTGTTTTCACAGGACTTCGTACCCAAATTGGTTTACTGAATGACAGCCACCTTTGGATGACTGCCGGATTTATTATTCTGACGGCTGTTATTGGTAAATTTGCAGGAAGTGCTCTCACAGCCAGGTTTGTCGGAATCAATTGGAAAGAAAGCTTAACTATAGGTGCACTGATGAATACCAGAGGTCTAATGGAGCTCATCGTTTTGAATATTGGATATGATCTTGGGGTTTTAGGTCCTGAAATCTTTGCAATGCTTGTTATTATGGCTTTGTTTACGACCTTTATGACAGGCCCGGCTTTAGATTTCATTAATTTTATTTTCAAATCTAAAAAGACGAAGGCGAATCTAGTGATCCGGTCAATGATTCAAAATACCGGGTATTGCTATCCTTTGACAAGCCTGAATCCGGAAGTACACTTTTAAAACTGGCTCATGATTTCACCCATAAAATGAATGGCAATAAAAGCATTACTGCGATGAACATTGCCCCTGTGAATGAAATGCACGCTTATGATATGGTGGAATATGAAGAATCACAGTTTCAGGATGTCATTGAAAAATCACATGAGCTGAATCTGGAAGTCACTACCCTTTTTAAAGCCTCTAACGATATAGAAAATGATCTGACCAGCATTACCAATAAAGGTCACTATGACCTTCTGCTTATCATGCTTGGAAAGTCTATGTATGAAGGAAGTTTATTGGGAAGACTTTTAGGGTTTACCACCAAGATTATTAATCCTGAAAAGCTTCTGAACACGGTAAAAGGTAAAGGAAATATCTTCAACAACTCTCCTTTTGACGACTTTACACTACAGATTTTAGATAAAACCAATATTCCAGTGGGAGTGCTGGTAGAAAAGGATTTCACGGCCGCAGATAAGGTATTTGTCCCGATCTTCAACCTGAGTGATTTTTACCTTCTTGAATATGCGAAAAGATTGATTAACAACAACAATTCACAGATTATCATTCTGGATGCTGCCGGACAGATCCGCAACAATATTGAAGTGAAAGAACTGATCCGAAGTATTGAGCAGGTAGCTCCCAATCATATCACTTTGTATAACGAGAAAAAAATTGAGAAAGAGTTCCTTAATTCCCAGGATCTGATGCTTATCAGCAGCAAAAGCTGGAAAAACCTGATCGATACAAAGAGTCTTTGGCTCTCTGATATTCCATCAACATTAATCATATCAAATCCGTAACACCGATATTTTCTATTTCTACTGGAAGCTGTAAATATTATTCGTTGTCTGTAAAGAAAAAACGGGTATATTTATAGCTTCAATTTTTTTGGATATGCTGATTAACAGTGAAAATGGAGTTCTGGATCTGAGTGATTTCAACACTCGTCTATATAAAGGAATGCTGCTGGATCAGCTGAAACAAACTGATTTTTATAAGGAGAAATATCACAATATGTGGGATGTAAAAACCGGATATTTTTGGTATTATTTTAAAGAGGTAGAAATAGAAGGGCATGAACTTTCCCTTAGCCTCTGCTTTTGGGAAGATCAGCTGCACAGCATTCACATGAATACATGGGAAAGTACTGATGCCAAAGATTGGAATGAATGGACAGAAGAAAAGGAAATGCAGGTATTCTACCGGAATAATAAATTCCTTACCTTAGTTTTAGGAATGCCTCCAACCCGAAAAAAGAAAACGCCTTATCCAAGCTGTACTTTCATTTTTCCCTGGGGAAGTATATGGTCGGTTTATGATCCCAGAAGTGCCAGCAGCTTTATGGGAATCAGTTATGAAGAGAAAAAAAGTAATTAATAACTAAAAAAAACAACGATTATCCTATGTGCCGATATGCCATGATGGTTTATAAATGTCATTATGCCTGTTTCAACTGTCAGAAAACCTTCAAACGTCGCGTTTTAAAAGATGTAGACAGAGATGCTCAGACCTCCGTGGAAGCCAAGTGCCCGGAATGTGGGAATCTTATGGCCAATATGGGCCTTGACTTTGAATCGCCGGCAAAAAATGATCATAAACAATGGGCACATATCCGGGATCTGTATACTGTAGGAATTACCTTTCATTCCTGTGGATGTTCCGGGCCGGGTTATATTCCCCAGGACCGCAAAGCAATCATCACTTATCTTGAAAAAATCCGTGCAGAATATATGCACTCACTGGTCTATTGGAGATACCGCATTGAACCTGAAACCAAAAGGGAACGTGAAATTGAGTATCAACAAAACCATTCTAAATTATGGACTGTAAGCCGCAATGCTTTTAAGAAAACAGTAACCAATCAGGAAGGAATCAATTATTGGATCAATAAGATTAAAGAAGTGGAGGAACGTCTTACTCTTATTAAAGAAACTAAATAAATTGTTTTTTCAACCACAAATCGAAGATTCGACGAAGTCAAAATTTGCATAATCTGCGAGAGTAAAATAAAGATTCTAAGCACAATAATCTGTGAAAATCCGTGTAATCCGTGGGAAATAAATTTAACCACAAAAGACACAAAAGTTTTTAAATGCTTAAGTGATTTTAAGTGACAAACAGCATGCATAAGAAGTTCATATAAGTCTTTGAAAATCTACGATTTTCAGTATTAAAGGACCGTTTACAATGTATTCTATACTCCTATATGGTAAAATAAAAATATTAGTTCGCTTTTTCCAGCTTTAAAAGTCTTATAAAAGCCTCTTTAATACTTTTATCCTCTTCTCTCATATAATCGCCACTGAACGGAGCTCCACAATCCTGGCTGTTGACGATATGGATCAGGTTTCCTTTTTCAAAATAGTTACGGGTCTCTATAATTTCTGATTTTTCAAAGTCAAAAGCTTCCGTATCATTATTTTCTTTCATCGCCTTTACATCATAAAAAAGCGGACGATTGTACTTGTAATCTTTTTCAAAAACGAATGACAACTTACCGTTCATCAAATAATATTCTATCAACAACTGCCCCATTTCTCCATAGTGCCTGGCCATGATTTTTTCCAGACGATTACCTTTATAATAATAGGCTGCTTCTCCGCCTTCAGCAGACTCACCCTCAATGATTTTCTTTTTGATTGCTGTCCATTGAGTGATAGAATTGATTCGCTTAAAATTAGCCTGAATCGGTTTTAACCGATCTTTCAGATATTCATTGGCTTGAATATCTTCTTCATTACGGCTTTCTTTAATTCTGGTAGTATCCTTTTGGATTACTGAAAATGCTGCCATCTTAGGAAGACAATTTCCAGCATATCCCAAATGGAAGGTTATCAATAGTATAAAAAGACTTTGTAAATATTTATTTTTCATAGCATTAGATCTTGTGTTAAGTGAGGGCAAGCTGTATTCCTGCCGGACATTTTTACAAAATTAATAAATCTTCTTTTGGGTTTCTATCAAAATCTCAGTATTCTCTTGTCGTAGTTTTACTACAATTTTTAAAATTTAACCTTAAAAATTAATTTCAAATTTACTTTTTTAATAGTTTTATGGTATAATTCACTTTCGATGGAAATTGGCTTTTTAGAATATAAGGTTCGAAATGGAGATTCCCTGAGCTCCATTGCTTCCCGGTTGGGTATTACCGGAGAAGATCTCAAGTCATTTCACAATTCCCATTGCCAAAGAATGGATAGAATCTGGTTTGATAATTTAAATGAGGTGAAAAGTATTTTTGTTCCGCTACATATTCAAACCGAAAAACAGAAGGATCAGAAAATAAAAGAGATTCTTCCTCTTCCTCAGGTATCCGATTCATTTTTCGAAAAAACATATAAAGTTTCCGAAACTTTTGAAAGTCCGTTTCAAACTTCTTTAACAGTAGATTACGATGTAAATCTTGATGTCTATAAAGACAGAAACACAGCACATTATAAGGTCTCATACAGCCAGGATCACTTCATAGCCAATGGAAATCTTCCGGATGATAAAATGAGCAATCTGTCTATTTCCTGTATGAAAAGCATTATGCCTATCGATTTTGTTCTCAATGAAAAAGGTAAAATCATAGGATTCGCAGACCATAAAAAGATCATTACAACATTTGCTGATCAACGTAAAGATCTTGATGAATTCTTCATTGGAGAAGTCTCTAAAACATATCTGGATACTTTTGAAAAAAATATTGCTGAAGAACCATTTTTTCTGCAACAATTTCAGGGCACCCTACTCTTTCAAACCTTATTTCCTAAAATGGATTGGTTTCATAAGAAAGCTGATTGGACAGAATCATTTTATTTTTTACAAAACTCCTTTTCTGTACAATGTCATATGGAAATCGAGCAAAAAAATGACGATCAAAATCATATTACAACCATTTTAACGGGAAACAGTACAGAATTTTACAGTTTACAGGAATTAAAGACCGGAACAAAATATACTATTCCCGCTGAAGATCCTGTTACAGGACATATCATTATTGAATACACCACTCATAAAAAAAATAAAAACCTCCTTCAAGCCACAGTCAGTATCAACCTTTGGCGTGGAGAAGAATTCATTCAACAACACACCATCACCATAACACAAGGATAATATGAAAAATTATGTCATACAGCAGGGCGACACCTTCAGCTCGCTGGCTCAGCAATTTAAGCTGAAAAATGAAGGTATCTTAAAGACCTATCACAATCTCCACTGCGCAGAGGAGGATGTCATGCAGGAGCCTATTCCCGGAAAGAAAATTATCATTCCGGAAGATCCTCAGCTTATGACTGGAGAAACAGACACTCCCAGCGTATCTACTCAGGATGAAACTACAGACGAAGAAATTGGTGAAGATTCTTCTTCAGAACAGTCTTCAGATGAAAATCAATCTTCTGAAAAAGCAACGGAAAAACAAGATAAAAAAGAAGAAAAGAAAGATGAGGATGGAGAAAGCAGCTCCGGCCCTCACGAAGGCAAATATTTTGTCATACAAAAAGGAACTGTACAATGCAATCAGGGCTTTAAGTTTCCAAAGTTTAAAGTAACCAGCCACCAAAAGCATTATTGGAATAACAAAGAAGGTGAAGCCGACTATCTTGCGGTTACGGAAGACGATGTACAGCTGGATCCTCCTGCACAGCCTTTTGGGCAATGCAAACTAAAACCGACTTCCGGAGGATACCTTCCCTGCGCCTATGCTCCCGCAGGAAAATGGCAGAAACCTTATGAAAAGGTAAAAGTTATGGGTAAAAGCTGCCTTACAGAAATCTCGGAACTGATGTGTACCACAGGTGGAAAAATCACCATCTTAAAACATGGCCAGCAAAGTGAAGTTGCTAAAAATAATGTTGACAAAGCCAATACCCAGGAGCAACAAGTTTACAATCCTGTGATCAATTTTGATGAATTCAAAGCAGAAACTGATGAGCAGGAGGCAGAAGCCTGGTAACTAAAAAACTAAAGATCATGGCAAAAAAAGGCGTTTCAAGAATCACCGGAAATACGTCTCCCAAAACAGGAGAAAAAGCATTGTATAAAGTCACGGAATGGTATCCCGGTACTCCGGCTAATGAACGAAAAGAATCCCTTGTTACCTGGGAATTGTTCAGAAAAAGACCGGATGGAAAATTTACCTCCACAAATATCAAGAAAAAAGTGGGCGAATTTACTTTTGGTAAAGATGCCTGGCAGTACACTTACAGAGTTGAAGGCTATCTGGACAAACCAGAAGGTAAAGATCCTATGTCTATTATTGTACAGCCTCAAAAGAATGAACAGCAGCCTTCAGCAGAAAAAAAGATCCTTGATGTAAAACTTACTTTTCAGGATGGCACTCCGGTTAATAAGAAATTAAGCTATCAGGATCGTCTTTGGGCCATCGCTAAATGCCAGGGTATGGAAGGTGAACATATTATTTTCACGCTCTGGGAAGATGATGAAAGAGGTGATGGCCACAATAAGAAGAATCAGTCTATCGTAAAATCTCCTCCCGTCCTGGTAGACAGTCAGGGCAATGCCCGCTGGAATTTTGCATTGCTCAGCACTTATATTGCTATTGCCAACCAAAGGGAAGACGATAAAAAGCAGCATGAATATTACGTTACGGCAGAATACAATGGGAAATTAAAAGCCTCAGATAACGCCAATGCTAATAATCCTGAGTATAAAGCTCCTCCTGCCCCACCTAAAAAACCGGCAGGAGGTACTGGTGGAACATCACAGCCAAAACCCGCTCCACCCAAACCTCAACCCAATTCCCCAAAAGGTTCTACAAGACCTAATTCGCCTAATAATCAACCGGATAAAAAAGGAGAAATTACTCTAGTAAAACTGACCGATAAAAATGGTAAAGAGTTTAGTAAAAATCCTAAATTTGGAGAAACCATCATCGTTCATATAGAATCTAAAAACCTTAAAGGCAAAAAATACACCCTTAAAATATGGGAACATGACACGATTGGAAAAGATGACCTTTTATATAGCCATGAACACACGTTCTTAGGGGATAAAATAAATCTGTCTATGCCCTTAACTGCCGCCATGCAAAAATCCGGAGAAATAGGAAATGATCCTAAAAATCCGGATAGCGGAGAATATTGGAAAGGCGGACAACAGGAAATCTTTGCGGAAGTTATTTATATAGACATCTCTTCCAAATCAAAAATTATTGATGTGGGGATTATGGAAACTCCGAAGCCACAGAATAATGGGAATACGGCGACTGGGGTGAAGAATGAGCCGAAAACTAACAAACCTGGAGAAAAATGTTTTTGTAACAGAGACTTTGAGGAAAAAGATGTGAGAAGGCTTGTAAAGCTATTAAAAGGTTCTGAAACAATTTGGGAAGGACAGGCTTTAAAAGGAGGTAAAAGGGCTTCTTGCAATATTAGTGATAAATCTTTTGCCTCTTTAACAAAAGAATTAAATAGTGCTTTAAAAAATACAAAGTAAATACTTGCGCACAAAAGATGCATTTTCTTGCCCAAGTTTGTGAAGAGACAGGAACATTTTCGTTATCAGAAGAAACAAAAAGTAACCATCTATCAAGTGTTAGTTTTTATAAAGGGCGTGGAATATTACAACTAACAGGGGTTAAGAAAAAGGGAGAGGATAAGTATGATGCTCCTGGCCCTTATAAAGATTATGCAGATTATAAAGGAGATCAAAGTATTATAAAAAAGCCAGAAACGGTAGCAAACAACATTCATTATTGTATAGATAGTGGAGCATGGCTTTGGAGCATTAATAAAAAAATGACTAGTAACCCCAAATCAGATGCAATAACCAAATGGGGAAAAGAAACTTTGGGTAAATCTCTAAATGAGCTGGCAGTATATGTTGATAAGTATTTAGAATTGATTTCTGTTTTACTAAATGGACGGAATGCCTCAACAGGAATGCCCAATGGATGGCAAATAAGACAAAATAATTATAATTTATTAAAAACAGGCTTTTTCATGTACGAAAAGTTTCATGGAAATAATAAAACTCCCATAGTGGGTGCCAAAGGGATTGTCACTTATCATATATATGCTGAAGGAAAAATAGAAAAACATATTCCAAAAACAATTAAATCAGGATATGAAAAACAATATAGATATGTGTATCATGAAAATAATAAAGAACATGAAATATGTACGGTTGAATGGCATATAACGAAGAAAAAAAATAATGGTGTTAGATTTAATACTATACCAAATCACAGTAAAGTATTAAAAGATGAAAATGTGAATGAAGGACAAACGAAAAGAAGAGTAAAATATGAAAATGGAGATATTGCAGAATATGGAAGTAACAAAGGAAAAAAATTCTGGAATTTATATACAGCAATAAACAGCAATATAGAATTAGTAAAAATGCCAGATTCTCTTACTGAAACAAGTTTAGGTATAATCTATAAATTTTCAAATACAAAAAGAAGATATACAGCACCAGGAGCATTAGCAGGTTTTATTGGAGCTTTGGCTGATTGTAAATTTAATGATATATTAACAACAGGTAGCTGCTTTTATGAAGGGACATGTTTTCCTAGTGTTGCACATGTTAATGGGAAAAGTATAGATACACTATATATTGAACGAAAAAAAGAAGAAAAATTTGTAAAAGCAATGTCAAAATTTTATTTTGATGGCCAAATTACAGGAAGCGATGGAACGCACTCCTATCCTGGTACTACTCATAAATCCGACCACAATGATCATTTACACTCCGGATTTAATGAAAGTAAAATAAAAATAATAAACGAATAAATATCTAATAAATGAAAAACTTAATTTTAATCCTACTCATAAGCATCTTTATCCCTATTTCATGTCAACAAAAAAAAGATATAAAACAAGAAAATACAACTGAAAATAAAAACATCATTGATAGTGCCTTTCTAGGAGATCCTAAAATTATTAATGAAAATTATATAAATAATATTCAAAGCGAAGAAGGCTTTACTGGATATAATACAATAGAAAAAAGTTTGAATAAGATCCAAAAAAATTTATCTACCCTGAAGGGAGAAAAAAATTTTCAAATTAATAATTTAACATTTAAACTAACAAAATCTAAGAATGCTGTACGATTATATACAATCTCGAATAATAAAACTATTGACTCTTTAAAAGTTTACCAGAATATAACTGATAAGCAATTTGATGATCAAAAATTTGCAACTTTATTCTATTTAGAGGAAGGAAAATACTTATGGATACTTAATGTAGTAATAAATACATCTGAACAGGTCGTTTCAATTGTTTCTTATAAAAAGTACAAAGTATCTGAAGACGGAAAGTTCCTCAATGAAAATGCATATATTGAAAATAAAAGTTTGCAACAACTATTTCAAAGTTTTTTTACTTAAAAAATTGCAAACAAATACTTAATCTATTTGAATAAGTATTTTAGATAAAAACAAATATAAAATCCCTTATATAATCATCAAAAAATAATAATGAAAAATTGTAAAAAAACATATATTTTTTCAGTGTTATTACTGTTAATCATTCTGAGTATTGGTTGTAAGCAAATTAAAAATACACCGTTAAAAACTGAATCGCAAAATCATCTCTATTTTTCTGGAGACTCCATTCTTGCAAGTCCAAATTACTTCAATTCTCTGAAGAACAAAAAAGGAGACTTGGTCTTACAACAACAAAATGAAGAATATCTAAAAAAATATACATTATCAGAAAATAATGAATCCTATTTTCCTTTAAAAGATAATGTTTCCATTAAACTTGTAAAAGAAAAACAAACTGATAAAAGTATCATAAAAGTAAACCTATTTACTTACGTCAACAATAAAAAAACAGATTCAATGCAATTTTACAGAAATATTTCAGGAGAAGGTTTTGGAAACTACAACTGTCTGTCTTATTTTAATGCAAAGACAAATAAAATCTGGCAAATAAAGTATTTCCCCTTAAATCCTTTAAGAGGAAATTCAGCAGGCATTGTTTCCTACACAGAAAACAGCATAAGTGCTGATGGTACAATCAAATCTGATTCTCTACATTATCTGGACGAGTCTTTAGATGTTGAAATGGAGAAATATAATCTTTATTATTAAGTGTAATAAGCATATATCAAGTATACTTTCATCGAGAGTCAATTAAAAGATATGTCCGGAGTAACAAAAGAGTTAAAGACAGAATGAAGTAAAAACCAAAACACAAATGAAAAACTTATTAATTCTACTAAGCTTTATCATCACTTCATGCCCGGGAAAACAAAAACAAGAGCTTCTTCTTTTTCCTGGTTCGTGGCATTGGAGATCGGAAGACAAAAGTCAAGAATTTACCATTAAAATTCAAAGAATCACTAAAGATTCTTTATTTGCCCAATATTGTGTAGTATATAACAATGGACAAAAACTTGACTGTGATTTTGAACAAAATATCAATATAAAAGCAATTTTCAATAAAGATAAAAATGCTTATGTTGGAGAATTTCATAGTTTTTTCAATTCTGGAAAAGGAACATGTCTTATAAAAATAATAGATAAAAATCTAAATTGGGAAATTATAAAAACACCCCATGGAGAATATTATGCTCCTACTAAATGTATTTTAAAGAAAGAAAATAAAATTGAATCCAAAGGCAATCCTGAAGCTAAAAAGCCTGAGCAAGTAAACAACAGTATTCCAATATCTACTGTATTACCATTGGATTATAAAAATTTAAGTGACAAAATTAAATTAGAAACGTCCTCTGATAACAATATCAAAAACTTATTTAAACAAAAGTATCAACTTAATGTAGATGCAATGACACAACTTCCTTCAAAAGGAAATTTTGATTTGTATATTATCAATAATATGAGTGGAGACAGTGACTTACTGTATCTTATTACATTAAAAGAAGGAAAATTAATCGATGGGCTCGAAGTCGCTAACAGCAATGGTGATAGTGATGAAACAACTGTATTTTCTATTAATGAAAAATATGAAATATCCATTTATTCTGAAAATAATAACAAAAGGAAATTAATTGCATTATATTCTTTAAATGATATGGGAAATTTCAATAAACAGAAAGCTCATTAACCAAAGAAACAATGAAAAGAATTTCTTTACTTTTTATTCTCATTTTACTTTCTTGCAATAAACAAGAAAGTAAAGGCCATTTACGGAATAACAAAGAAATAAACTCTTTAAAAAACGCCCCATACAATATTACAGATGAAGGAGATGGAACAAAATCAAACTATGACGATCTATCTCCTGAATTTATAAGGACAGAAAAAAAAATATTAGACCAAAGAAAATTTCAATTTCCGGATGAAAATACTTTCAATCACAAGGTTGCAGAAGTCTTTTCTATTAATTTAAAAGAATATTCAAATCCTATTATTGCCTTACGCCTTTCAATGTTTCCTGAAGTGGCTATTAGGAAAGATCAATTTATCTTCATTCAGGATGCCAATGCCAATGAACCTGAATTTATAAATCCTGATTTATTATATCACTTTAATTCCTATGTATTTTATAATACACCTGTCTCTTATATCTGGTTACAGTCTAATAGTCCCAATCTTCTATATGATTTAGTCGCTCATTACGGGTATAATAAAGATAAAAAACTTACTAATACAAAAGTTTTAGAAGGCAATGCAAATTGTCCAGATATTAGTCTTGATAACATTGCATTAAAAAATAATTATTTTACTATCGAAAAGTACAATTGTACGGATAAATTTTATCTGAAAGAATACATCACATTCAAATTTGATAAAGACCTTCTTCTGCATAAATATAGTATAGAATTTACTGACAGGCATGATCCGGATAAAAGTATACCTAATAAAAATTATACTTCTAAAGATTTAGGAAATGTTAAGTTTGAAAATGTTGATCGTGAATTTTTAATAAACTTATTAAATAAATAGTATTAAACATTAACAAATCTAAGTCGGAAAAAAGAATTAAAAATTGTATACCATGAAAAAAATACTTTCCGCTTTTGTTCTAACAGCCTTGTTTATGCTTTCCTGTAGGGACAAAAAAACAACAGAGCCTTTCAAGCCTGATTCCAATAAAGTGAAATCCATGATGTCTCCTACAGAAAAAAAAGATGAAAAAGAAGACAAAGGTTTTATCGTCTTAAAAAACACTTACCAGCAAAAGGACTGGCTTACACTTTATAATGAAGATCATTCGGAATGGAAATCGTTTCAAATGACTGATACCTTCAATGATGATGATATTATCCCTTACATGATAAAACCTGATTACAGCCTTTTGATTTTCAAATTCTTAGGCAAAGAAAACGGATTCTATAAAGTATTGGTGAATGAAAATGAAAATACCATAAAATATATAAAAGAATCAGATCCGCAGTTTTTATATCGGACCGTTGAGGAGCATATTTTATCGGTCTTCTCTGTGGGGTTCAATGAAAAAGAAAACCCTTTAAGAACAGCACCTGATAATAAAGCTTCTTCACAACCACTGGATGATGACAGCTTTTATTATCCTGTTAAAATTACCGGAAATTGGTTAATGGTACAAGATGACCATGAACAAAACTTCTGGATAAAATGGTGTGATGAAAAAGGGCGTTTGATTCTGGAGCTATATTATGATGCCTGAAAACTTCCTCAAAAAGGTAAAAATCCCCACAAACAGTGAAAGTATCAGGCAGAAAAAAGGTTTATATTCGGTTCATAAAAAGATAATATCATGAATTCAGAAAATAGGGTCAGAAAGAAATACCGTCATCTTTTCCAGACCATTACTCTCATTTATGTAATCAGTCTTATTTCCTGTAACAAGAACAGAGAAAAAAGACCAATGACGTTAAGTGAACAAATCAATACCCGTGACAGTATTGCAGCAGACAGGCTTTCCCAGATAGGACATGATGAACACATTAAAGATACCATAACCGGAACTTGGAAGTATTACGGTAACAAAGACAGCCATGTATTAGAAATGTTCCATCTCATCTTAAAGAAAAACGCTCATAATGATAGTATTACAGGCTCCTACGAGCTGATGAAATTAGGGAAACCCGAACGTGGTATCATCATAGGGTATATCACCGGTAAAAAAGCAATCGCTGAATTTTATGCTCAGCCAGGGTCATCAAAAGATAAGGGTAAAATTGAATTGCTGGGTTGGAGCAATAAAAAATATGACTCCATGAAAGTTAATCTTATAGAAGCACCAGTAAAACCTCCTTTTTTTCCTCAAACCTTTATTCTCGATAGAAAAAAAGAAATGACAAGAAGGGGGTGCCAGTTCTTAGGCAGAAAAAAATCATCCACAAAATAAACATAGCCCACTATTAATGAAAAAGATAAGCATAATCACCATTATTTTATTCCTGATCACAGGATGTAAAAACGATCCAAAACAAACGGTCAACGAAACCAAGCCTATAAAGAAAGACAGCACTATTGCAAAAGCTTCTATAGAAGAAAAAGCTGTTGAAGAAAAGTCCGTAGAAGATAGCAAGATCATTCCTACCCTGAAAGAATGTACAGAAAAGACAGTCGAATATGAAACGCAGCAGGAATGTATTTTCCCTAAAAATACAATGAAAGAGGTTTACCAGAGAACCATCAAGGAAAAAGAAGTGGAAAAAGCTGAACTTCTCCTTTCAGAACTGCCTAAACAAAGTAGTGAAAAGGAAATTCATCAGGATGGACTGGAAACGATCAGCTACAAAGTATCTCCCCACAAAATTGAAATTGAATTCAATTTTGCAGGCGGTGTAACCACCCTTGAACTAGAACAGAAAGGCGAAAATGTAAAAAGAACCATCATCCACAGCGCTGATTAGGACAAATTCAATATGATGAAAAAAACACTTTTTATCCTTACTGCTCTCAGTATTATTTCTTGTAAAAGTCTGCCGGAAGAACCTTCTAATAATTCCGAAGTCACCCTTCATCAACAATGGAAAGGAAGTTATTCTATCTCTCATGATTTTGGAAAACTGGATGAAAATGCAGAAATGACATTGGATTATGCCCTCACTATCACTAAAGACAGCTGTACTTTTTGGGGACTTGGCTACAAAACTTTTTTTACAGACGTTTGCAGCATCACTGGAAATGAAAAACAGATCACAGTGAAATACATCAGACAGATTGAAGGCAACCCTATGAGTAATCATGCTCCTACCGATACCTTGGCCGTGGTTTTCAGGAAAGGTGGAAAATATTTCCTCCAAAGCAAAGTGGTTCCCAATAAGGATTGGCAGTACGATACCCCAATTCCTGTTAAAAAGAAATCATAAAAAAGTGGTCAATTTTAAAAAATATTTTATAATTTCGCTTTGTGAATTTTAACAACGGAACATATTATTATAGAATTTTTAACTCAGATCTGGGATAGGGATTCTTATGAACATAACTTAAAACCTCGTCCTAGGACGAGGTTTTTTTATTTAAAAAATTTAAAAAGATGAAAATAAGTATTATTGGAGTAGGATTAATCGGAGGTTCAATGGCTCTGAAATTAAGAGAAAAAAACATCGCCAGCTTCATTTACGGAATCGATAACAGCCAACAGCATATCAACGAGGCATTAGACTTAAAAATAATTGATGCCGGGGCAGATCTGGAACAGGGAGTCAAAGATTCGGATCTTATCATTCTTGCCATTCCGGTAGATGCGGCCAGAAAATTATTGCCAAGCGTTCTGGATCTTGTATCCGATCACCAGACCGTTATGGATGCCGGTTCTACCAAAGCAGGAATCGTAGCCGCAGTGAAAGACCATCCGATGCGCTCTAGATTTGTAGCCTTTCACCCAATGTGGGGTACTGAAAACAATGGGCCTAAATCTGCCATTTCTGAAAGTTTCTCAGGCAAAGCCGGAGTAATCTGCAACAAAGAAGAATCCGCAGAAGATGCACTCAACCTCGTTGAAGATATTGTTAATGCCCTTGAAATGCATCCCATCTATATGAATGCAGAAGATCATGATATCCATACCGCATACATTTCCCATATCTCCCATATCACATCGTATGCCCTTGCCAATACCGTCCTGGAAAAGGAAAGGGAAGAAGAAACGATCTTTCAGCTTGCCAGTTCCGGGTTCTCCAGTACTGTACGTCTTGCCAAATCTCATCCTGAAATGTGGGTTCCGATCTTTAAACAAAACAAAGAAAATGTATTGGATGTACTGAATGAGCATATTACCCAGCTTAGAAAATTCAAATCGGCTTTAGAAAAAGAAAACTACGAATATCTGGAGGAATTGATTACCAATGCTAACAGGATCAGAGGAATATTAAGATAATCCCTATACGATACTAAAAGCCAACAGCTTTTACTTTTATTTTATTAAGAAACCCTTAGTCATAATGTCTAAGGGTTTTATATTGTAAATAGTATTCTCAACTAGCATTCCGGAACATTGACTGCAATTGCTAACCCTCCTTCAGAAGTTTCTTTAAAACGGTCACTCATGGAAAGAGCGGTTTCCCACATCGTTTGAATCACCTCATCTAAAGTTACTTTAGCTTTGGTAGGATCACTTTCCAAGGCGATATTGGCTGCGGTGATGGCTTTCATCGCACCCATTGTATTTCTTTCAATACATGGGATCTGTACCAATCCTCTGATAGGATCACAAGTTAATCCAAGGTGATGCTCCATTGCAATTTCTGCGGCCATCAATACCTGCCCTACGCTTCCACCTAAGATTTCCGTAAGCCCGGCTGCTGCCATTGCTGATGAAACCCCGATTTCTGCCTGGCATCCTCCCATTGCGGCAGAGATTGTTGCATTTTTCTTAAATAAAGTACCAATTTCTCCAGCCACCAATAAGAAACGAATGATATCATCCTCACTGATAGAATCTGTAAAAGCCTGAGAATACATCAGAACCGCCGGAATTACCCCACTGGCACCATTGGTAGGTGCTGTAATGATTCTTCCAAAGCTGGCATTCTCTTCATTTACGGCCAATGCGAAACAGGCAATCCATTTATTGATATTGGTAAAGTTTTCTTCTGCATCCACAACCTGCTGGAACCATTCATCCTTATTTTTATAGATTTTATCCCCCAGTAATTTTCTGTTGATTCCTGCGGCTCTTCTGGAAACATTTAATCCACCGGGAAGAACTCCTTCCTTATTAACGCCTTTATAAATACATTCCTTGATCTGCTGCCAGATATACAATGCTTCTGCTTTCGTCTCCTCTTGGGTTCTCCAGCTCTCTTCATTAATAAAGATTAAATCAGACATCTTTTTAAGCCCTAGTTTTTCACAGTATTTTGCAATATCTGAAGCCTTGTGGCAAGGATATAATGTTCTTACACATTGCTTCTGAATGGAATTTTTCTCCTGACTGGCAATAAAACCGCCGCCTACAGAATAGAAATCCTGAACAAGTTCGGTTCCATCTTCAAAAACAGCTCTGAAGATCATTCCGTTCGGGTGAAAATCAAGAGATTTCTTCATATTGAGAATCAAATGATGTCCATAAATAAATGGAATCACCTTTTTCCCTCCAAGATTAATGGTTTGGGTACTCTTTATATAATCAATTTTCTCGTCAATCTTTGTAGTATCAATGATCTTATAGTCTTCTCCATTCAAGCCAAGCATTCCGGCAATATCTGTTCCGTGTCCTATTCCCGTTTTAGCCAATGAACCAAAGAATTCAAGGAAGACCTCTTTCACTTCTTCTATTGATCTTTCCCTTTTTATAATTCTGATAAATGCTGATGCAGCATTCCATGGCCCCATCGTATGCGAACTGGATGGGCCTATCCCTACTTTAATAATCTCAAAAACTGATATTGATTCCATAAATGATCCTTCATTTTCCTCAAAGCAAAGATACAGGATAAATCTTATAATATGCATAGTAAAATCCCACAATTAACAGCCTTTCATCATGAATATAACAAATGGGTAATCTGTATTTTTGTAAATTAGCCAATATCTTAATCTGTTTCAGAATGGAAACATTAATAAAAAGCATTACACAGCATGTGAAGCTTAGCTCCGAAGAGATTTCTCTTTGCAAAAGCTTTTGGACAGAAAGAACATTGGAAAAGGGAGAATTTTTGTTAAGAAACGGAGAGATCTGCCGGCATGACAGCTATATTATTTCAGGAGTTTTAAAGGCTTTCTGCATCAATGCTGAAAATGGAAATGAAGAAATTCTCTTTTTAGCGATTGATCACTGGTGGGCCACTGATATCTCCAGTTTCTCCAAACAAAAAGCATCTATTTACAATATACAGGCCGTTGAAAAAACAACACTCCTTCAGATCAGCCAGCCTTCTTTTCAAAAAATGCTGGAACAAATCCCCTCTTTGGAAAAATACTTCAGAATTATTTTAGAGGGTTATTTGGAAACTCTTGAAAAAAGAATTGTTTTTAACCATATGTACAAGGCGGAACAGAAGTATTATGATTTCCTTGATACCTATCCGGATATAGCCTTCAGAGTTCCTCAATATTTAATAGCATCCTACTTGGGAGTATCTGCGGAATTTATCAGCAGAATCAGGAAAAAAAATAAATCCGATTGAACTAGATCAATTTTTCTCTAATGAATAATCAGGAATTTTGCTGTTATAAAATCATAACAAATGAAAGTACTGATCATCAATGCGAGCGTAAGGAACGGAAGATCTTACAGCAGAAAATTAACCCAGCTTTTCGTTGAAAACTGGAAAACCAAATATCCATCAGACACCTTCACCTATAGGGAAACCGGAATTGATAGTATCCCCAATATTGACGAAGGCTGGATTGCCGGCGCATTTAAAAAGCCTTCAGACAGAACAGAGGAAAATCAGAAAGCTTTACAGCTAAGCGATGAGCTGGTAAAAGAGCTCAAAGAACACGACATATATGTCATTGGAACCCCAATGTACAACTGGTCTATTCCGGGAGGATTAAAAGCCTACATAGATCAGGTCATGAGAATTAATGAAACCTGGAAATTCAGATCCGGAGTTCCTGATGGTGATTATGTGGGCTTGCTGGAAAGCAAAAGAGCATTTATATTATCAAGCCGTGGTGATACAGGATATGGTGAAAATGAAAAAAACGGACACCTCAATTTTCAGACGACCTATCTTAAACATATTTTAGGAATCATGGGAATCACGGATATTACCATCTTTTCATTGGATAACGAAGAATTTGGGGGTGAAGTTTTTGAAAATTCAAAAAATACCATCTTCAGGGCTATTCAATCTATAGAATAAGACCCTATTTTTATTCATCAATTAAAGCGTTCCTGATGTTGGGAAAGATCCAGCCCCATATTTTCTGATTCCTCCGAGACCCTTAATGTAATAATCATGTTGGTCACTTTATACAACAATAATGATCCGAAAAAAGTAAACACGGATACCAGGAATAATGCAGCCAGGTGATGAAGAAACACGTCAATTCCACCATGAAGAAGACTGGCTTTCTCACCATGAGCAAAAACAGCGGTTAGAATCATTCCCATAATGCCTCCTACTCCATGACAGGCAAAAACATCCAAGGTATCATCTATTTTATTTAAAGCTTTCCAGTTGACCATCAGATTAGAAACAATAGCAGAAATAAATCCTATGAAAAGACTCTCCTGAATACTCACAAATCCGCATCCGGGGGTAATTGCTACAAGACCTACCACCGCCCCAATACAGGCTCCCAAGGCAGATACACTTCGCCCATTGATCCTGTCAAAGAAAATCCAGGTCATCATGGCTGAAGCTGAAGCAATAGTAGTCGTTCCAAAAGCAGTGGCTGCAGAAGCAGAAGCACTTAGGGCAGATCCTGCATTAAACCCAAACCATCCAAACCACAACATTCCTGTTCCCAGAAGTACATACGGAATATTGGAAGGTTCATGATGCGGATTTTTCCGTTTTCCTAATACCAGTGCACCGGCAAGTGCTGCAAAACCTGCACTCATATGTACTACCGTTCCACCGGCAAAATCTTTCACTCCGAAATATTTGTTTAAAAGACCATCAGGATGCCATACCATGTGGCAAAGCGGAGTATAGATACAAATACTGAACAGAACAATAAATAAAAGGTAAGAAATGAAGCGAACTCTCTCTGCAAAAGACCCTGTAATAATTGCAGGAGTAATAACGGCAAATTTCATCTGGAATAAAGCAAACAGAATAAAGGGAATAGTAGGCGCCATTACACTATGCGGAAGGTTCCCAACTCCATTAAAAAAGGGATAGCTTAACGGATTTCCAATAATTCCATAATGTTTTCCACCAATGGTAATCCCTAAAGATTCACCAAAGGATAATGAGAAACCAACCACGACCCAAACAATAGAGATCACTCCTAAAGCAATAAAGCTCTGAAGCATTGTAGAAATTACATTTTTCCTTCCTACCATTCCTCCATAAAAGAAGGATAATCCCGGCGTCATCAACAATACAAGTCCTGCAGCTGCCAAAATCCAGGCTACATCTGCTCCTACAATTTTATCTTCAGTTAAAAATGCTCCTCGATCAGAAATATTTGTAACCGGAGTCCAGAACAATCCTCCAATAGCGACCAATGCAATGATAGAGAATGAAACTATCCATTTAAAACCTATTTTCATAAAATTTATATTTAACCCTATCAAAATTACATATAAATATCATAAAAACATATTTATTTAACAAATACCCCCATCAAAAACTATTCATATAATAATATTATTTCTTTTTCACCAAATATTTTATCCAGAATTTTAGAAACTTCTTTGGCTTTAGTAGCCGGAAACAGATGGGTTCCTCCTTTAATTACATAATCTGGTTTTGAATTCCTGATCGGAAAAACAATATCTTTATCTCCCAGAATCTGGATCACTTCCGGATTTTCTTCAAATTTCCATTCAGAAACCTTTTCTACAGACCATTTCAGATAATAAGGATCTCTTACTCTGAAATACTGAAGAATTCTTGGATTCTTCGGATCGAACAATTTTCTGAGCACCCCATATACATTGGCTGCCCTTGTATTAAATAGCCCTACAGGTAATATTCTAGGGATTTTAGTTACTTCCCCGGTCTTTATGAATTTGGATTTTTCTTTATCAGATTTGATACTTCCCAGAATAACTACTTTTTCGGCTGGTTTCAAACGATTAATCTCCTGCACCATAATACCGCCAAAAGAGTATCCCAACAGATAAAATGGCTCTGAAGAGTCTATTTTTTCCGCCATTCTTTCCACATAGGTATGAAAAGGTTCATTTTTTTCAGGAATGAGCCAGTCTATAAAAATAAGTTCACAATGCTTAGGAAACTCTAGTCTTTCAAGTACCTTAAAGTCCGCTCCAAGACCGCTTACAACGTAAATTTTCATCCTACTAATTTAAAAAAAATACTATTCATTTTAAGAAACCGATCTTATATATTAGAGATCTTCATTCTGATCACCATCTTACAAAAAAAGCAGCTCCAAGGAACTGCTTTTCTTATCAACATTATTTAATTTTATTTCTTCTTTACAGGAACTCTGTTTTCATTATCCAGTTTTTCAGTAGATACTTTAAACTGAATATCCATTTCGTTCTTGATGAAGTAATCTTTCAGAGAAGATTGGTAGAATACTTTAAAGTCTCTTCTGTTCAGAGAGAACTTAGCAGATTCAATTACTGTAGTAAACTGGGTAACGTATACGTTTGCTGGGAAAGTAATCGTTTTTCTCACTCCTTTAAGGGTAAGATCTCCATATACGGTAGAATTATACTCACTGTTTGCTAAAGGAATTATTTTAGTCAAATGGAATTTGGCAACCGGAAATTTCTTTACTTCAAAGAAGTTCGTACTTTTCAGGTCATTGGTAAGTTTGATCTGATCCTCATCAGAAACATCACCCGCCATCATACTTCTCATATCTATGATGAATTCTCCATCTACCAAAACCGTATGATCAAAGTTGAATTTTCCACTTTTTAATTTTACCGTTCCTGAATGGGAGGAAGCCTCAGTTTTCACAACCTTATATCCCCACCACCTGATCTCTGATGAAGTCACTTTCGAAACTTTATCAAATTTCCTTTGGGCAGAAACAAATGATATGCTTGCGCACACCATAGCAAACAATAGTAATCTTTTCATTCTTTTTTATTTACAATTCAACAAAAAAAAAAAAAGTGTAGAACTTCTACACTTTTAATAATCTTTTTTGATTAATTTATTGAGCAGTTACCTTTACTACCATATCGATATCATCTTTCACAAAAACATCCTGCATTGTAGATTTATAAGCAACATCAAATTTTTGTCTGTCGAAAGAGAATTTGTTAGAGACTAAACTTACTACTCCTTTGCTGTAAGAAATTTTAGCTGGGAAAGTAACCGCACTTGTTTTTCCTTTCAAAGTAAGATTTCCAGTTACTAAAGAGTTGTAAACTTTATCGTTGTTTTTCTTTACACCAGTAATTTTGAAAGTGGCAGTAGGAAATTTTTCAACTTCAAAGAAGTCACCATTTTTAAGGTGTCCGTTTAATTTTTGCTGATATTCTCCGCTAAGGTCAGTAGCATTGATAGAAGTCATATCCAATACAAAGTTTCCTCCCACAAGCTGGTTTCCTTTCATTACCATGTCACCTGATTTTACTTTCACAGTTCCGTCATGAGAACTTGCTTCAGATTTTGCCACTTTATATCCCCACCAGTGAACATCTGATGCTACTACTTTTTTAGACTGTCCAAATGCCAAACCTCCAGCTAATACTGCTAGTAAAAATATTTTTTTCATTGTTTAGAATTATTTTAATTAAGTTTAACAAAGGTAGCCAACTTATTCGATAGATTTCATTGATGTATATCAAGATTCTCAATTATTTTTATGAATAATATCATCTCATAAAAAAACTCCGAATTTCTTCGGAGCTTTACTTTTATTCTTGATAGTAGGCCGTATACAGTGCCATACCTTTTAATGCTGTGTGGTTTTGCTTGACCAGATAAATCGGAATATTTTTAAGCATTCCTTCCATTTTATCACTGATCTTGAATTTTTCGTAGAACTTATCTTTATCAATGTATTCTCTTACCATCTGAGGAATATCTCCGGCGATGAGTAATCCTCCGGTAGCTTTTACCTTTAAGGTTAAGTTATTGGCTTCTCTTGCCAGGAATTCCAGGAAGGTGTCCAGCGCAATTTTACAGATCAATACGTTATCTTCTACGGCAGCTCTGTAAAGCTCTTCAACAAAATTACCATGAGCAAGGCGTTCTCCTAACCATTCCGGTTCAGGATGCCTTTTTACATCTCTTAAGAAACGATAAATATTGAATAATCCTGATTTGGAGAGTACATTTTCCCAGCTTACAATACCATAGATATTATTAAGGAACTGGTAAAATTCAACCTCAACATTCGTTCTTGGTGAGAATTCAGAATGTCCTCCTTCTGTAGCAAAAGGTCTTAGATTTTTCCCGTCAAAGAAATATCCGGCTTCTCCCAATCCATTTCCTGGAGCAAGGATCGCTACATTTCCTTTTTCAAGATGACCGCTGGTATAAATTGCTTCCAGATCATCATCTTCTAGAAGAGCCATTCCATAAGCGGAAGCTTCCAGATCATTCAGCATCTCTACCTTTTCAAAACCGAAATCTCTTTTATATTCTTCAATATCTAAGTTCCAGCCCAATCTTGCAGGGCTGCTTTTTCCGTCAATTACAGGTCCCGGCACAGCCATTCCCAGACGTTTTACATTTTCCAGCTGATTATCCTGAATAAACTTCTTTAAGATATCGTTAAAAGAAGCATATTCCTTGGTAGCATACGTATTTTGTAATTTAATCTCAAGACCTCCGTTACCGGAAACAAAATAGCCTAAGATTGTCATATCTTCACGGAGACTTGCTCCAATGATAGAAACATTATCATTATTATTGTTCTCTACTCCTGGTAAATAAAGTGGAAATTTTGGATTCAGAATCATAACCTCAAATTTTACCAAATATAATAATTGTTTTCGTAAATCCTGCACAGAACAAAAAAACCTTTCCACTTTCGTGAAAAGGTTTTGGTTAATAATTGTTTATATATTAAATCTAACTACTTTCCTAATGGAATATTATAACCGAATCCTACTCCGATATTCCCCACATTATAATCCTGACCTGCTAAATCTCCTTTAGTTCCTACAAAAACCTTCTGGTATTGTACGAAGAAATTCCAGTCTCTGTTGTGGTATCCGATCTCCGGTTTGATATAGAAACCTCCGTTTGCTCTTTCCACATTGGTGTTAGAAGCTACTGTTTTATCTCCAACTAAGAATCCGTATCCTAAGTCAGTTCCGAAATAGAACCCTGTTTGTTTTGGATAAATTCTTATTAAAGCAGCTACAGGAACTACTCCTACATCATTATTTTTATAACCGTTATTTTCTTTTCCAAAATAGTGAGTATATCCGGATGCGATACCTAATCCAAATCCAGGTGTAATAAGGTTTTGATAAGCCACATCCACTCCTACTGCAGCAGAAAGATTATCTGAAGGAACTGCTAAACCAACATTTGCGCCCACTTTAATCATATTATTCATTTGTGAACTTTGTGCGCTTGCGATACCTGCTGTTAAAATACCAGCCAGTACTATTGCCTGTTTAAACATTTTCATAACTCTAATTTTTAAATTTTACTAAACAAGAGGATGTAAAAATCATGCCAAGGTAGGCCAATCCTTCTTTTTTAACATTAAACAAAAACACAACAAAATGATTATCAATCACTTATTTTACATTAAAATTCAAATGTTTGTTTAACAATTTTTATAAAAAATAGAGCCTGAAATGTGAAATAATTCTAAAAAGTTAAAAATTTGAAGACTAGAAAACGTAACTCTTTGGTATAAAACAGATTCTACTATTGGCAAACGCAAAGGCATAAAGAAATATAAATATGATACTGCTTTTAAGACGCAAGAAACTTAAGGATTTTCAGCAAGGATATTGCTTTATTTTTTGCCACGAATACAGGAATGATTTTATCGTAAATAAAATCCTCCTATGTTTGTATAAGTTATAATTTGCTTTATCTCAAATATTATCTTAGCCATAAAGTGAATAAGAATGAGAGTTGAATAAAAATCCAATAGTTCAAAGAAACATATTCGGCGCAAGAAACGACCTCATTCTTTTTTATCTTGCGTCTTACAACAGAAAGTCGGTCAAAAATCTTTACGTCTTTACGTTTTCCAACAATCCCACGATCCACACCAATTACCCATTACCTATTACTCATGATAATATTAACAAACCTTAACCCGTTATTATTTTAACCTTTATTCATCAACAACATCAAAAAAATAAAACGTTCTCATCATGGCTGATTCATTAGTAAAAAACAAACATCTTCTTTGGCGATCAGGTTTCGGTATTGGAATCAACCAAATTGAAGACCTGAAAAATAAATCCTCCAAAACACTGATTAATGAATTGTTTAAAGAAGAAAGTTTTACAGAAGTTTCTTACGATACCCCAGATATAGATCCAACGGCTAACTATATGGACACTACAGCGCCTGCTGATAAAAAGAAGGAAATGCAGCGCATCTATAGGGCACAAAACGAAGAGCTGAATCTTAATTTTCTGGCTCAAATGGTAAACAGCAAGGAACAGATGAGAGAGAAAATGGCTTTTTTCTGGCATGGTCATTTTGCCTCAAGGGTTCTTAATCCAAAATTCAATCGACAGCTATTAAATGTGATCCGAAAAAATGCATTGGGAAACTTTAAGGATCTTCTTTTTGAAGTAAGTCAGTCTCCAGCCATGCTCAATTTCCTGAATAATCAGCAAAATAAAAAAGATCACCCTAATGAAAACTTCGCCCGTGAAGTGATGGAACTTTTTACCATGGGAAGAGGAAATTACACAGAAAAAGATGTGAGAGAAGGAGCCAGAGCATTTACGGGGTGGAGCTATGATAAAGAAGGAAGCTTTAAGGAAAGAAAAAATCAACATGATGAAGGCAATAAAACCTTTCTGGGAAAAACAGGTAATTTTGATGGAGCTGATGCTTTAAACATCATACTGGAGCAAAAAGCGACTGCAACATTTATCACAGCCAAAATCTATAAGTTTTTTGTCAATGAAAATGTAGACCAGAACATTGTGAACACTTTAAGCACAAGCTTCTACAATTCCGGTTATGATATAAAAAAACTGATGATGGATATATTTTCAAGCTCATGGTTTTATGATCAGAAAAATATCGGAAACAGGATAAAATCTCCTATCGAACTTATGGTTGGGATGATGCGGATGCTTCCGATGCATATTCAAAATCCTGAAAACCTCATCGTGTATCAAAAGCTGTTAGGGCAAATGCTGCTCTATCCGCCCAATGTTGCAGGATGGCCCAATGGAAAATCCTGGATTGACAGCTCTACGCTGATGCTAAGGCTTCAAGTACCTCAAATCTGGTCAGGGCTTCGTCCGCTGGAATACAGTCCGCGGCAGGATGATGATATTGATATGGGAATGAAATCTAAGGAAAATACTTTGAATAAAAGCTTTAAAAATCCAAACATTACCATAGACTGGAACCGCGTGGATCAGATCTTTGCCCGTAAAAACTGTGAAGATTACTTAATTCAAAACCCCAAAAGCCTGGATATGAATACAGTGAACAATTTTTCTGATAAAAGCGTGAAAATGACCATTATTAATCTGATGTCAACCCCGGAATACCAGTTAATGTAAAACCGGCACTTCATCCAACTAACACTTAAATCCAACCCTATGTTAATCAAAAGAAGAGAATTCCTCAAAATAAGTTCACTGGCCACCGCATCATTCTTGCTGCCTAATTTCCTAAAGGCTATGACACTGGATGAAGCATTAAACCCCAATCAGAATATCCTGATAGTCCTTCAATTTACAGGGGGCAATGATGGCTTAAACACCATTATTCCAGCCAAAAATGACATCTATTTCAGGGAAAGAAAAACGCTTGCTGTTCAGGATTCTTTATCGTTGACCGATGAAGCTGGGATCAATCCTTCCCTATCCTATTTTAAAGAACTTTTTGATAATGGAGAGCTTTCTGTGATGAACAATGTAGGCTACCCCAATCCGGACAAGTCTCATTTCCGAAGCATGGATATCTGGCAATCGGCAAGCAGAAGTGATGAATTTCTGGATACCGGGTGGCTGGGCCGTTTTCTGGATGAGGAGTGCTACCGTTGTGAACATCCTACCCAGGCATTGGAAGTAGATGATATGCTCAGTCTTGCCCTAAAGGGAGAAAACAATAAAGCTTTTGCCTTTAAAGATCCTAAAAGATTATATCAAACCAGCCAGGAGAAGTATTTCAAATCTCTTTACGATCATCATCACGATGATGAAACAGTCTCTTATCTTTATCAGACTTTAGGTTCTACTATTAATAATGCTGGGTATATATTTGATAAAAGTAAGGCTAAAAAAACAGAGCAGGCTTATCCTAATTCTCAATTGGGAAAGGATTTTAAAACTGTAGCTTCTTTAATCAAATCAGATATTAATACTCAGGTCTATTATCTTTCTATTGGTAGTTTTGATACCCATGTGAACCAAAATGACCGTCAGAAAAAGCTATTCGGTGATATTAATGAGGCAGTAAAATCCTTTGTGGCTGATATGAAAAGTAATGGTCTTTTTAATAATATTCTTTTGATGACCTTCTCTGAATTTGGCCGCCGCGTGGCTCAGAATGCCAGCAATGGAACGGACCACGGAACTGCCAACCAGATGTTTTTCATCAGTGGGAACCTCAAAAAGAAAGGCTTACTGAACAGCCTTCCGGATCTGCAGAATCTGAAAGAAGGAGATCTGATTTACACTGAAGATTTCAGAAAGGTTTATGCCACTATTCTCAAAAACTGGCTAAAAGCGGATTCTTCTAAGGTTTTGGGATGGAAAAATGGAGTTTATGATTTTATATAATTTTTCAAAGATTTATTTAATCACAAAAGTTTTAATACTTAAGTTATTTTTAAGTTACTACTAATTGCTTCAAAAGTTCACTTAAGTTTTTCAAAATCTACGATTTTCTTGAATACTATAGAGAAAATTTCATTTGAAGGCCTGCATATTTCCCTCCTCTGGAGGAACGGCAAAAATTCAAAGAATTTTTGCCGGGTGGTTATCATCTTTTTACCACCACAAAAAAAGAGACCATCCAATAATGATAGTCTCTTTTCGATAATTTTAAATTTTAACTACTTTTACATTTAAGCAGTAATCTGCTTTGGTTCTTTCTCTTTCTGATCTTCTTTTTTATCTAGTTTCTCAGATATTTTTTTAACGATATACTCAATCGCTATAGGTGCTATAATGGCAATAAGTGCTTTAAATATTCTTGATTTCATAGTGCTATTTTGTATCTAACCACTACAATTTCTAAGCCAATATAATAATCTGTGGTATATTTTTAATCAATCATTGATATGAAAATCAGCAAATCTATTTTATATAAAGCCCATTAAACCTATATAATACTAATTTTTTTCAGGAACGATCAACTCTTGATAATTTTTACTTCCTGCTTTGAATTTTTCTTCCATCCGCAGTCTTAATTTTTGAGGTTTATGTACCACCAGAGAATCCCCAAAGCCCAGTAATAACCTTTCCAGTTCATAGTTAATTTGTACACAAATTTTAAAAAGAGTTCCTTCTTTGGTTTCGCTGACAATTTCCTGGCTTTTATGCAATGGTTTTGTTTTTACATAGGGCGCATTGGCAGCATCTACAAAGAAAACAACATTCCTGGGAGCCAAAGATTCGGCAACCGTAACTCCTACAATATCTTTAAAATACTCATCTCCATCTAAATCCTTATCAATATAAGGAAGGTTTTCATCTGTTTCAATACTTTCCATTCTGTCCAGTGCCAGATTATACATTTTCTGCTTATAGAGACAGATGAGAAACCAACGGTTATTAAATTCTTTCAACAGCTGCGGATGAACTGTATAAACACTGGATTCTCTGGCAGTAAAACTTTTATATAAAATTTTCAATACCTTTTTATTGAGAATACCTTCATACAGAATATCTATATGCTCCAACCCTTTCAGCTGTTCATTCTTATCCAAATGAATAATTGACTTCTGGCTGGTTGAATGAATAGAATCCTCCAGCTTCTGAATAACCCCATTCATCTCTTTGAACATAGAAAAGTCTTTGAACTGCTTTAAAATCTGAACTGCATTGTTCATCGCTTTCAGATCGCTTTCGTTCACAGAAATGTTATGGATGCTGTAATCCGGATCACTGTAACGATAATATTTCCTTTCATAAACCTCAATAGGAGCTTCATATCCGAACTTTTCACTCCGCATATTCTGAAGATCCAGCTGAATGGTTCTTTTGCTTACATAAGACTCCTTACCTTCAAACTCAAACAAAGCTTCGGAACACTCATCAATAAGATCTTCCAAAGTATACTTCCGATATTTGTTTTTGAGGCATTTATCTAATGTTTTATAACGGATCAGGGCATTTTTATTAGATGACATGATTATTCTTTTGTCTAAAATCTATTTCTCTTTCAATGGATTCCCCTCAAAGATCAATCCGTCCCATCCGAATTCCATGAAGTTTCTGATATTCTGATGATCTGTTCCATCAGGATTTTTAAGAACATCTTCTCTGTAGAATTCTCCGAAAAGCGGAAGTGTTTCTTCTTTGGTTAATCCATGATAAGATGCAAAACCAAATATTTTACATGAACCATTGTTCTGCCCTTCTTCATTTCTTGTATTTCCATTTTTGAATGCTGTAGGCGTGAAATCGTAGTTTGCATCTATATAAGCAATCACATCATTGAATTGAACGGTTTCAGGAAAATGCTTTAATTGTTCTAATAAAATCATAGTTGTAAGTTTAATTTCTGTTGATATAAGGTCAAAACACTAATTTTCAAATGAGTGAACTGACCTTTTTATATTTTTGTAAAAATAATCAAAAATTTTTTATCTACGCAAAACTATTGCGCAACAACGTTATTACTTTGCATCATCAAAATGACATAACAATGGAATTTAACGGAAATCACTTAATCGAATTGGGATATAGACCCGCTAAATGGTTTAAAGATGCCATTACTCATATCAATGAAAATCATCTGGATGAAATTCAGATCAAAGAATATCTGGAACAGTTCAAACAACCTGAACTTATTCCACTTCATGAAACCGCTCCTGAGTTTATCATTAACATCAGAGCTGAGCATGAAAATGAAACGGATAATGTAGAAAAAGTAATCAGAACCATGAATAAGCTGATGAAAACGCCTACTCTTACTGCCGGAGCTTTAATGCCTGATGCCTGCCCTACAGGTCCTGAAGGTTTGATTCCGGTTGGAGGTGTGGTAGCGGCCAAAAATGCCATTCACCCAGGATTCCATAGCGCAGATATCTGTTGTTCTGTAATGCTGACCGATTTTGGAAAGGTTAATCCTAAAGATATTCTGGATGCTGCTCATTCTGTGACGCATTTCGGATACGGAGGAAGACCAAGAGGGGAACAGATGCCTATGTCTCAGGAATTGATGGATGCTTTCAGAGAAAATGAATTCTTAAATGATGAAAAACTAATCAGCATTGCCCGTTCTCATATGGGAACACAAGGAGACGGAAATCATTTTCTTTTCGTTGGAGTTTCTAAAAATACAGGAAATACAATGTTAGTTACACATCATGGATCAAGAGCTCCGGGTGCAGCACTTTATGATAAAGGAATGAAAGTAGCCAACCGTTTCAGACAGGATATTTCTCCTGAAACGTTAAGGGAAAACGCATGGATTCCTTATGATACGGATGAAGGAAAAGCGTATTGGGAAGCGCTTCAGCTTATCAGAACATGGACAAAAGAAAACCATACTTCTATTCATGATGCGGTTTTAAATAAACTGGAAATTGAAAAAGAAAACAGATATTGGAATGAACATAATTTTGTTTTCAAAGATGGTGATCTGTTTTATCATGCTAAAGGAGCTACTCCGCTGGATGATAAGTTTATGCCTGATATTACGGGTCCGAGACTGATTCCATTGAATATGGCTGAACCAGTACTGATTGTTCAGGGAAAAACGAATGAGAGAAATCTTGGTTTTGCCCCACACGGAGCGGGAAGAAACTTCAGCAGAAGCCAGCATAAAAGATCTATGGCTCATAAAACCACTGAAGAGATCTTCAATGAGGAAACTGCTGGACTGGATATCAGATTCTATTCCAATGAAATTGATATTTCTGAGCTTCCAAGCGCTTATAAAAGTGCCGCTAATGTAAGAGCACAGATTGAGGAATACGGACTTTGTGAAGTACTGGATGAGGTGATGCCTTACGGATGTATTATGGCCGGCGACGTTCAGAAAAATGCACCTTGGAAGAAAAAGAAAAAATATAGAAAAGCATAATTTTTAATAGTAAGCCTTACAGATTTTGACAATCAGTAAGGTTTACAAAACAATCAAAACTAATAACCAAACCTTATGGGGATAAAATCCTATAAGGTTCATGAAAACTTTTTTCATAACGGCAGGGGCAGTAGCTCAGATGGTAGAGCAACAAAATTACTTTTCGCTGCAGGCAAATAAAGTTCCTATGAATTCCAATTGTGGGTCACAGGTTCGAGTCCTGTCTGCTCCTCAACATAATTTAAGGCAAAGAAAGTTCCTATAAGTTAGAAATACTTTCCGTCTTTTTTACAAATCATAAGGCAAAGGGAGTTCCTATATATTTGGTCATTACTCCCCGCTTTATAAAACTATAGGTAAAAGGAGTTCCTATAACACTTCACTTTTAATGAACCTACTCCTCACTTATTTTTTTAAAATTAAAACAATGAAAACATTACAATTATTCAATGCTGTATTGGCCAAAGAATCAAATGCAGAACCATTTATTTCTAATGACGGTTTTATTATTGAACCTGATGCAGTTTGGGCAAAAAAAGACATCATCTCCTATTATTCAAAAGAAAAACTGAATGGAAATGATTTGAATAAAACGTTCCATAAATCTTGGGAGAAAATAAAAAACACCTCCAGATTTGATTTGTTTCTTGAGCAGATCCAACATTATATTTCAACCTATGGAAGTGATTTCCAGAGCGAGATCTATATTCCTCAAGAAATATTGAATGTTCCTGATACCAAGTTGATCTTTAAAGTCATAAAAGCTTATACCGTAGAAGAAATGCAGGAAAAATGCCTTTCTCTTCTACAATCCGGAATCGCTTTGAAAGAAGAAACGATTGATGATCTGCTGTATATCCTGCATACGGAACTGGAATATGATTTTACAGGAAAAGAAAATATCAGAAATAAGGAAGCCATTATAAAAATAGCGGATCGATACGATGCTTACCCTGAAAATCCTGTTGAGTTTTTCCGTTATGTGATCTATAAGACCACCCAAACAACATTATTAATCAAAAATGATGAATTAATTGGTTTAATTAAACAAAGTAAATTCAACCCAACGTATCTGTTTGAAAGTTTTGGTATGGAAAAACTGGCAGAAATTTTCAACAGATTTAAACCGTTATTCCTTGCTTATAAAAACAGGGCTCCGAAAGCGATTAATAAGATTTCGAAACTGTCTAAAGTAAATCATAAACCATTAGTTTCGAACCCATTGAACAATGCTACCCATACATTACTGGAAAACAGTGATTGGCATTGGCTGGAAAATGCGACACCGTTTGCATTATTCAAAGCATTATCAGCGTGTTACTCAAGAATGTATGGTCAGGATACTTTTGTCTACAGAGTCAGAAACGGAAAATCATGGGTTAAAAAAGGGAAGGAAACTGATGTGAATCAATTCAACTATGAGTTTATTTTAGATTTTCTGAAACTGAAGTATGAACATATTTCCGGAAAGAAATTCTATTTCCCTAAGAATATAGAGTTTGCCCTTCCAACTTCTGAAAAAATGTTTGTTGGAAACATTCCTACCGGAACCCGTTTTTATGGTGATAGATTAGCCGTTGGTATCTATTGGGAAGACCAATGGGGTGCCCGTGATCTGGATCTTTCAGGACTGAATATTGCTGGAAAAATAGGTTGGAATGCCGCTTATAATTATGCTGACGGACAATTGATGTATTCCGGAGATATGACTTCTGCTCCTAATGGTGCTGTTGAATATCTTTACGCCAATAAAGGCTTGAGTACTCCAACGCTTGTGATGAACAACGTTTTCAGCGGAGATGCCAACTGTGGATATAAAATCGTTATCGGAAAAGGAGATAATATCTCTTATGACTATATGATGAATCCTAACCAACTCTTTGCGGAAGTCAGATGTAATTCTGTTCAGAAGCAAATGATTCTGGGAATGCTGCTGCCAAAAAATGAAAAACAATGTTTCGTACTATTGAATTTCGGAGCGGGTCATTCTCATGTTTCAGGAAATACGGAAGTATCTATGATGGCCACCAGTGCATTGTATCAGCAATGGTATGAAGCGATGTCCTTCAATGAGCTTATCAAAGAACTTGGAGCAGAGATTACAACAGAAAAAGCGGAAGCTGATTTTGATTTCTCTCTGGAAAGCCTGGAGAAAGATAGCTTTATAAAAGTTTTTAAATAAAAATGCGCTGTTCAAAAATTTTGAATGGCGCTTTTGTATATAGCAGATGATTTTATCTCTCGCAGATTTTACAGATAACGCAGATTTATTTTTAGATATTTATGTTTATTATCCATTTACTTTTTTGATGGAAAAATAATCATCTTTTGCTTCAATAATTACTTTCTTCCCATAATCAATCTGAATATTGAACATATTCTCTAATGGAAACTGCAGTACAGACTGAAGAATTAAACGAATGACACCAGCATGAGCAATAATCAAAACTTTTTCTATGTCTTCTTTAGTAACCAATTCATTCCAAAAGCTGAGGACACGAGTTTGCATTTCAAGGAGATTTTCTCCATCTGAAGCATTTACATTGATAAAATCTTTATACCAGGGATTGATCTCTTCTTCCGGAATCTCTGTCCATTTCTTCATTTCCCAGTTTCCGAAATTCATTTCCCGAAGTCTTTCATCGGTTGAATAATTCAATTTAAAATGTTCTGCCAAAAGACAGCAACGTTGTGCGGGGCTTGAAATCACTAAATCAAAATCATTATCCAGATGTAAACATTTAAAATCTTCCAGATACTCTTTTCGTAAAGGCATCTCAGCAAATCCATAGCACAGATTTCCCAGATTATCTACTGCGGTATGACGAATCAGATGAATTTCCATACGATCATAGTTCCTAAGTAAAACAAGACTTCTGTGACCTGCTGTACAGCCCCCAGACAATCTCCGGTGTACCCGCCAATATGTTCTTTAAAATACCAGCCCATACAGGTCTTTCCTAAATAAGCCAAGGCAAAAGCCAATACTAATCTCCAGTCAGGAATCAGGGCAAAAGAAAGTAAAACACTGATCAACCCAACCAGTAAAGCCGTTGCATCCAATGGTTTGTTTGCCAAAGGTTTTGATTTGCTTGCGTCAATATCAGTCACATACTCATGGGTATAAATCATTGTTCCTGAAATAAAACGGCTTGCAGTGTGCGCCAGAATAACAATTCCCAGAGTTTTCATCAGATCAACTGTTCCCAAAGCCTGAATACTGAAGAACTTTAAGGCAAACAGTAAAATGATTCCAATAGTTCCATAAGCTCCTACTCTGCTGTCCTTCATAATAGTAAGAATCTTCTCTTTTCCGTACCCGCCTCCGAAGCTGTCGCACATATCTGTGAAACCATCCTCATGAAACGCTCCGGTAAGAAGAACACTGCTTATCATCATCAAAACAATGCCTATTTCCAGGTTAAAAAGTTGAGTAGAAAGGTATAAAACCCCAGCATTAATCACCCCTACCAACAATCCAATCCAGGCAAAATACTTCTGAGATTTATTCATAATCTCGCTTGAATACGGAATGGTAAACGGAACCGGAATTCTGGTGAAGAACATCAGTGCCGTTGCAAAGTAGATCAGTTCATTCTTTATGGTCTTCATTTATTCTTTATTTGAAACATGAGCATCTTCAAAACTGGACATTTCATTCAGAAAGTTTACTGCACTTTGAATAAGCGGATAAGCTAATGCACAGCCTGTTCCTTCTCCTAACCTTAAATTAAGGTTCAACAGAGCTTTCTGCCCCAATAATTCAAGAAGCTGAAGATGGGCATTCTCATCACTTACATGGCAGAATATACAGTTATTCAATATATTCGGATTCTTTTTCGATGCGGTGGCGATTGCAACGGTGGCAATAAATCCATCTACCATAATCAGCATATTTTGACGGAAAGCTTCTTCCATTGCACCGATCATCTGGGCAATTTCCAATCCACCAAAAGTCATAGCAATTTCATCAGGAGTTTTGATGTCCGGATATTTCTCTATGGCTGCTGATAAAATATTGATTTTGTTCTGAAGCTGATCATCATTCAGTCCTGTTCCACGTCCTATACAACTTGCGACAGGAAGATCAAACAATTGGCTCATCATCAGCGAAGAAGCGGAAGTGTTTCCAATTCCCATTTCGCCAAATCCAATGATGTTGCAACCTGTTTCAGCAATCTCTGCCACTACCGAGTTTCCATTCTGCAAAGCCTTTTGATATTCTTCAGAAGTCATCGCTGGTTCCTCCAGAATATTACGGCTGGATTTTCTGACTTTATGATTGATTAAATCTAACCCTTCCGGAAAATCAAAATTTACCCCTGCGTCTACAATTTTAATCTCAATATTATGTTGTCTGCAAAATACATTGATGGCTGCACCACCCCCTAAGAAATTCATCACCATCTGATAGGTAACTTCCTGCGGATAGGCACTTACTCCAGCCGTTGCAATCCCATGATCGGCTGCAAAAACTACCATATGAGGGTTTGATAACTGTGGAGAAAGGGTATTCTGAACCATTCCTATTTTGTGGGCGAGATGCTCCAGATGTCCCAATGCACCTAAAGGTTTTGTTTTGAAATCAATTTTATGCTGTAAGTCAGTTGTCAACATGGTTGTAAAAATAGTTATGTTAAATAGAGAAAGTGCAATATTAGTGAAATAAGGGGTATTTTGGGTAATGGATACAAGGGATTAAAGAGAAAATAGATCATAGACGAAGAGATGAGAGACAATAAACCAGAAAAGGGAAATTAAAAACGATATTTTTGATTTGAGACTATTGAAACGTTCTGATAACCTTTAATTGAGTTTGAGAGTAGTAGGGTTTGGGAGTTTATATTGTAACAAAAATCTTATAACCCCGCTACTCTAATACTCTAATACTCTAATACTCTCAAACCCAAAACAACTACGTAATAACATTGCGCACCACCCACTTTACTTTGCAATATAAAATTGAAAACAATGACACCGAAAATACTAGAAAAAATAAAAGAAGTGGAGGCTGCACGAGGTGTGGAAGTCCTTCTTGCCGTTGAATCCGGGAGCAGAGCCTGGGGTTTTGCCTCACCGGACAGCGATTATGACATACGTTTTATATACCGCCATGAAAAAGACTGGTATCTTTCACCATGGGATAAGGATGAAACGATAGAATTTATGACAGAAGATGACTTGGATGGTTCTGGATGGGATCTCCTAAAGACTTTTCATCTTTTGCTTAAATCAAATGCTGCTTTATTGAGCTGGTTCTACTCGCCTATCGTTTACATGGAAAATGCAAAGTTTGTAGAGCTTTTCAAACCATTAGCGGATGCCTGCTTTTCACCAATAGCCGTTTCTTATCATTATTTAAGCATGAGCAAAAAATACCTGGAAACCTGCAGAGCTGATGAAGTGAAATTAAAAAGCTATTTTTATTGTCTGCGAACTGCTTTAACCGGAAAATGGATCATAGAAAAAGGAACGGTTCCGCCAGTATTGTTCAGTGATCTGCTTGTTTTAGTGGATGATAAAACCAGAACAAAAATAGAAAATCTCGTAGCCCTAAAAGCAACGAAAGGAGAAGCTTATTATCACCCGAATGATTGGGATTTGTTTGAGTTTTTGGAGAAAACCATAGCTTATAATGAGGAGAAGTCAAAGGATTTGAAAGGTGGAAATGCTGATAAGAAAGACATGGAGAGGGTTTTTAGGGAAATATTAGAGCTTTAAAGAAAGACAAATGAAAATATTTAATTTTTTCAGAAAGAAAGATATCAAAATTATTCTCAAAAAAAACTGAAAAAGCAGCTCCTCAAGGGAAAGAAAAAATACATGAATTTATTGAAAGATCTCAGCTCTTAAAAGAAGAAATAGGACTTGAAGTCCCTCTATCAGTGATTGAAACTTTCAAAAAGTATAACCTTCCTAAAAACAATTATTTTTATAGTATTTTTTGGTATGTAGATGATGATAGCTTTATCATTTTCTATACAGAAGCCTTTATTAAACTGGTTGTTACCAGATACAAAGAAATTCATGGACAGGATGTGGATTTGACTGAATTATCAGAGCAGCTTGACGAAGCAATTTACGAATATCGTATCAAAGAAAAATGTTTTGACAGAACTAATCCTGATTTTAGTTTCATCAATACATGTTATGAAGAGTTCAAAAAATCCGGAGAAGAATTAATTATCACCATGGATTTAGGACATTATGATCATCTCATCCTCAATAAAGAAGAAGAGGGTAATATAGCAGATAGTATTTCATCCTACACAACGACAGCAGGAATAAAATATAAAATCCTTACACAGTTTAGGCCTTTATCGGAAGCTATCAAAGAAGCTTTAAACATTTAGACAAAACACTATTAATCTTATTAAACAATATGCTCATGAAAAATATAATCGCGCTATCTCCTATGTATACTGAAGACAGCAACAATTTAAAAAAGGCATCCCTCAATTCCCCTTACGAACTGAGCCGTTTCAATGCAAAATGGAACGTTCCTGAGGAATTTCGTACTGATGTGATTGCGGTCTATGGTGAAGACATTTATTCAGAAATTGTAGCTGAACAATGTAATCTGACCTTAACAAAACCAAAGGATAATTGGCTTGCTGAAATTTCAGAAGAGTTTACCCAACGTAAAATTATCTATGGACAATTAAAAGACTTTCTGCAAGAAGAAGATATTTTCATTAAATGTTCTGATTTTAAAAGTTTTAAAGCTGGAGTTTATCATAAGCTGACGGATATCAAAGGTTTTGACACTGTAGATTTGAACTCAACGGTTTTCACCTCAGAAGTAGTAGAATGGGAACTTGAAGTAAGATGCTTTGTTTTTAATAATGAAATAAAAACATATTCTTCTTATTGGAGAAACAATAGCTTTGATACAAATCCATTATCTGAAAATGAAGAGCATGATATGTTTGAGTTTTTCAATCGCTTTATCCAGAAATATTCTTCAACATTACCCAATGCTGTTGTATTAGATTTTGGAATTATTAAGGGGCAAGGCTGGGCATTAATTGAAGCTAATCCGGCATGGTGCTCAGGATTATATGCCTGTGATGCAGAAAAAGCACTGGAAGTTGTTGTCAATAGCTGTATTAAAAACTAATTTAAAAATTATTATTTGAATAATTAAAATGACCATCCAAGACCTAAAAAATAAAAAACTCCTTCTCTTCGAAGCCATCTCCGGAAGCCGTGCTTTTGGGCTGGCAACGGAAACCTCAGATACGGATATCCGTGGAGTGTATTACCTGCCGAAGGAAGATTTCTTCGGACTGAGCTACATTCCACAGATTTCTAACGAGACGAATGATATTACCTATTATGAAATTGGAAGGTTTGTGGAGCTGTTGCAAAAGAATAATCCTAATATTCTGGAGGTTTTGGCAAGTCCTGAAGATTGTATTCTGTATAAACATCCGTTGATGGATCTTCTGAAACCGGAAGACTTTCTGTCTAAATTATGCAAAGATACCTTTGCCGGATATGCTATTTCCCAGATTAAAAAAGCGAAAGGTCTTAATAAAAAGATTCTGAATCCTATTGACAAAGAAAGAAAATCTATTCTTGATTTCTGCTTTATTCTGGATGGACAAGGTTCTGTTCCTTTGAAAAAATGGTTGTTAGAAAATAGAAAAGTTCAGGAAAAATGTGGGTTAACAGCCATTGATCATACCAAAGGAATGTTTGCGTTATTTTATGATGACTCTCAAACATTGGGGTATAAAGGAATCATCCAATATGAAGAAGCCAACCAGGTTTCGGTATCTTCTGTTCCCAAGGATGAAAAGCCGGATGCTTATCTGTTCTGTAACCTTGATGCCTACTCTACTTACTGCAAAGACTATAGGGAATACTGGAAGTGGGTGGAAGAACGCAATGAAGACCGGTACAATGTTAACCAAACACATGGACAGAACTATGACAGCAAAAATATGATGCATACCATCCGTTTGCTGCAATCGTGTGAACAGATTTTCAAAAGAAATTCTCTTCAGATCCGTGTAGAAAACCGGGATGAATTGCTGGATATTAAAGCAGGAAACTGGTCGTATGAAGCTGTTATGGAAAAAGCAGAAAACCTTATTGAATCCATTGAGCATCATCATTCCATCTCAACTCTTCCTGAATCGTCTGATCTGGATAAAACAACCAAAATCCTGGTTCAGATAAGAGAACAATTATATGGAAAGTAATGAATAATGAGTAATGATGAGTGGGAAGCTGCAACAGTGGTCGCCCACTCTCATACTCTAAAACTCTCATACTCTAAAACCCTCAAACTTACTTCTTCTTTGAAGCTTTTGCAATTTTGTTGTACTCCAGACAAAGTTTCATCCAATATTGAAAATCTTCAGGTTTTTGAAAACCGATAGGCTCCACATAGCAGTATTCCTTAAGTTGCTTCCCTCTCATAATCATAGGAAGAAAGCCTGTTTTCTCCGCAACTTCTTCTTCTTTTTCAGGGTTGTAGCGGCACATCAGATTGTCGTGACTGATATTAATACACATTTTATCATTCACCAGAAATGCCAGCCCGCCGAACATTTTCTTTTCCTCTACTTTAATATCATTCACTTGAGCTAACCACTCTCTCACCCGGTCAGCCAATTCAGTATTATAAGCCATAATGATAATATTTTACTATTAAAGATAAGAATTTCTAAGCTGGTTTTCAGATTTCTATTTACATGTTAAAATAAAATTTTATTTAAATTAATTATTGTTTTACGATAATTAATTATACATTTGCAATACTAATTAATGATCGTGACATGAATCAGACTAAACTTATTTCCCGTATTTTATTTTATATCTGCTCTGTATTGGCAGCCGGATACCTTATCATTGTACTGTATTCCCTTTTCTGTCTGGCTACAGGTTACTCTGTGGTGTCTTATGGAAACAACGGACAATATCTTCACATCAATTATCCGTTCACTGAGCAGCCATTTCTGAATATAGAAGATAATTATCCTTATATCATCTTTTCATTTATGTTGGTTTTAATTCCTTACGGGATCTTTTTCTGGCTTTCCGCAAAAGTTTTCAGGGTATTTTTCCAACCAAAACTCTTTACAAGAGAACATATAACACAACTTAAGAGATTTTACCTTTTTAATATTTTCATTCCACTTCCCCTGGTGATTATCGCGAGTTTCTTTGTGGAAGTAGAAAGTATTATCTGGGGCCTGGTGTTTATTCACTTTATGCTTGGAATTTTCTGTCTGTTTCTTGCGAATATCTTTAAGCAAGGGCTACATTTGCAAAACGAACAAGACCTAATTATTTAACATGCCAATTATAGTCAACTTAGATGTGATGCTAGCCAAACGAAAAATGCAGAGTAAAGAATTGGCAGAAAAACTGGGAATCACTCCCGTCAACCTCTCCATCCTCAAAACCGGGAAAGCCAAAGGTGTACGCTTTGACACCCTGGAAGCCATCTGCAAGATCCTGGAATGCCAACCGGGAGATATTCTGGAGTATAAAGAGTAGAGTTCAAGGTTTAAAGTTCTTAGTTTAAGGTTGTCACCCTTTCAATCGTTTGGTATTTGAAAGCTGAAAGTCTTATACATAATCTTCATTACCAATACTCTAAGTCTCTCATCTATCCGTCTATTATCTATCCGTCTCTTTAAACAACAGTAGTCCCCAACCGGATTACCAACTCTCCTATTACCCAAACTCATTATTATGAATACCTTATCCATCAACAACCTCAATCTTACGTATAAAAATGGTTTTCAAGCCATTGACAATATTTCCCTGGAAATCAATAACGGAATGTTTGGGCTGCTAGGCCCGAATGGAGCCGGAAAATCATCCCTGATGAAAACCATTGTAGGATTACAAAAACCCAGCTCGGGAACCCTATTTTTTAATGATGTTGATATTGTTAAAAAACCGGAATTTCTCAAACAAAATTTAGGATTTCTACCCCAGGATTTCGGAGTTTATCCAAAAATATCCGCTTATGATCTTTTGGAACACATTGCAATACTGAAAGGGATTACAGACAGGAACAACCGTAAAAAACAGATTCTGGACCTGCTTGGAAAAGTGAATCTTCTGGATTTTCAAAAGAAAGAAGTTCATACTTTTTCCGGTGGAATGAAACAGCGTTTTGGAGTGGCTCAGGCATTACTGGGAAATCCTAAAATCATTATTGTAGATGAGCCTACCGCCGGCCTGGATCCTGAAGAACGAAACCGTTTCAATATACTGCTGAATGATATCAGCCAGGATATTATTGTCATTCTTTCCACTCATTTGGTGGAAGATGTTAGAAATCTGTGCTCAGAAATTGCAGTCATGAATCATGGAAAAATCCTTAGAAAAGGAGATCCCAAGCAATTAATGGCAGAACTGGAACATAAAATATGGTCCCGCTCTATTGAGAACAATGACCTGGAAAAATATAACTCCCATTATGAGGTCATCAGCAGACAATTGATAGAAAGAAATCACCATATCACCATCTTTTCTGAAGAAACGCCTGAAGATTTCAAGCCTGCAAATCCCTTACTGGAACACTTCTACTTTTATACTTTAACGCAAAAGCCTTAGTCATGAATACTATATTTTATTTTGAAGTCAGACGCAATACCAAGCACTGGCTTACCTATTGTATTGCCTTAATTCTTATATTTCTCGGTATTTTTTGTGGGAATCAGTTCAACCTTTCTGTGGGAGAAGGAATCTATTTAAACTCACCTTATACCATTGGATTTATGACCGGAATGCTGAGTCTTTCCATCATTTTTTTTGCCACCATATACGCCTTACAGCTGTTGTTTAAGGAACAGGATTCCGGATTTGATGTCGTTCTGTTTTCATTTCCTCTTTCAAAACAGGCCTATCTGAAAGGAAAGTTCCTGAACTACTTTTTGCAGACCTTTCTAAGTTTTTCATTTCTAATGATTGGTTTTATCATAGGCCAAAGTCTCCGTACCGGAAGTGAGATGCAAAACGGATTTAATATCATTCATTATCTCTATCCGTTGTTCATTTTCGGACTGATTAATACGTTCCTGGTGTGCAGTTTCCTTTTTTTATGACTTTTATTTTCAGGAAAAAACTATTGGTGGTTATTGGTGGGTTGCTCCTGTATGTTTTGTACATGATTATTTTATTATTTTCCAATTCACCGTTTATGGCAGGAGCTATGCCTCAATCACTGGAAGTTCAGCAGATTTCAGCGATCCTTGATCCTTTCGGGCTGTCATCTTATTTTCTGAACGCAAGATTGCTTACTGTTGAACAAAAAAACGTACAAATTATTCCTATCACAAGCTATTTACTTTTCAACAGGATTTTTTATATCTTAATATCAATAGCTCTTCTGTGGCTTACTTTAAAACAATTTTCCTTCTCCAATATTGCAAAACAAAAGGTAAGAAAAACGATTCCCAAAAACGATTCCCAGCCTAAGTTTTTCAAATCAGAATATGCTGCTGTACAGCCTGAATATGGACGAGTGGCTATTATACAATCCATGATATCCTTTGCCAAAATAGATCTGATCTATCTGTTCAAAAGCATTACAGTTCCTGCAGTTTCTATTCTCTTGGTATTTGCTGTAGGGATGGAAATGTATGCAGAAATTGAAAAAGGGATCCGACTCCCACAGAAATATGCCAGTTCCGGTCTTATGGCCACCACTATATCGGAAAACTTTCACTTACTGGGATTACTCATCGTTGCCTATTTTCTTAATGATCTGTATTGGAGATCGAAATCATCAGGATTTTCGCTCATTGAAAACAGTACCTTTTTCTCAAGAAATAAACTAGCCGGACATTTCATTTCAATAAGTATTCTGTTGTTCTTCTTTACAGGAATTTTAATTGGGGAAGGTCTTATTTTTCAAGCTGCTTATCAGTATTTTCATGTGGATTGGAATGCCTATTCTGCGGTTTTCCTTTTCAATACTTTTCCATTGATTTTGTTTTCAGGGTTTATTCTGTTCATCAATGATAGAATTCCACATAAATTTATCGCATTAGGACTATCTGTTGCAGCTGTTTTTATATTTGCAGGTCCTGTTTCCGGCAAGATTCTTCCTTATCCGGTTTTAAGAATATTTTCAGACTTTAAAGGAAGTTACAGTGATTTTAATGGGTATGAAATCTATGAAAAAGCTTTTGGACAAAGACTTTTATTCGGAGCCGGAATTATTGCTTTATTGTGGTGGATTAATTCCTTTATCAAGTTTAAAAAAGTATCTGTTCTTCAATCTGCTTTTATTGTTATTCTACTTATTTCAGGCTTGATTTCCGGAAACTATTTTATGAACGGATATCTTCCTAAAGATGATGAAAAAGAACTCTTGAATTCTGTTCAATATGAAAAGAATTTCCGAAAGTATGAAAGCCTTCCACAGCCTGATATCACAGCTATTAAAACTAAAATCAAGCTATATCCATCACACAATTCCTATGAAATTAACGGCCATTATACCCTTAGAAACCAAACGAACCAGCCCATTGACAAAATTCTCATCAATTTTAATACAGATCTGAAGCTGGAAACTGCTGTTTTCAAATCGGATTCTGAAATCATAACGGTTACCGGAAATACCACCGAAGTTTTATTAGAACATGCTTTAAAACCTAATGGCACAGCTACTTTCGAGTTCAAAATATCTTATCAATGGTTCGCCGTAAACGGACATGAGTCTTTTAATGCCATTATTGAGAACGGTTCTTTTATGAGAATCAGCAGGTATTATCCAACTATTGGGTATCAAAAAGATTTTGAAATTCAGGATGAAAAACTCCGCAGTCAATACCGCCTGGAAAAATTAAAAGAAATAAAGAAGCCTGAAGCTCCTGAAGTCTTCAAAAAGGATTTTATCAATCTCGATATGACCATTTCCACTGAAAAAGATCAGACTGCAATAGGAACCGGTGATCTGGTAAAAAAATGGACGCAAGCTGACCGGAATTATTTTCAGTATCAAGCGAAAAATATTCCTTTCCGTTTTGCGGTTTCTTCAGCTGAATATGAAGTAAAAAGTATTCATTATAAAGGTATTGCTGTTAATATTTTTTACCATAAAAATCATTTTGAAAATGTAGATCATCTTCTGAAAAATGCTCAACTCACTTTGGATTACTGCCAACAGAATTTTGGAAAATATCCATTCAAAACCATCAATTTTGCTGAAATATCATCTTTCACCAGAGGTTTTGCAGCAACGGCTTACCCTTCTGCTATTTTCATGCCTGAGGATATGGTTTTTCACGCCAATATAACAGCTGATCAAAAACAGGATGTCATTAATGAACTGGCAGGACATGAACTCTCCCATCTTTGGTGGGGAAACAGCCAGATTAATCCTGATGCTAGAGAAGGTTCCGTAATGCTTACTGAAACTCTTACCATGTACACCGAAATGATGCTCTATAAAAAAATGCACGGAAAAGCCAAAATGATGGAAAGACTACAGGTTCACCAGCAAATCTACGATAACGAAAAAGGACTATCCGAAAATCTTCCTATTTACAGGGCAACCGGAGATGTTTCCCATATTTCCTATTCCAAAGGAGCTGTTGCCATGGTAACATTGAGCGACCTGATCGGGGAAGATAAATTAAATACGGCATTGAAAAGCTTCCTTATCCATAATCCGTATCCTAGAAAGCCAACTTCTTTAGATCTACTTAGGGAATTTTATAAAGTTTCTCCTAATGAAGCCAGCAGAAAAGAGATTGATCGGTTATTTAAAACTCCGTGATCTCCGAAGTCTTCATTATGACTTTGGAGATTTTATCCTGCTTTTATGAATATATCCTTCTTTTCCTTCTTTAGTTTTTACTAAAAGCCAAAAGATCAATAGCACTATAAGGATATTAAAAAAATGATTCTATTTGTTTGCATTTTTTGAATTTATTAAAGCTTTTTATGAACTTTATCACTTATATGCTTCCTTTTTCAAAATATAGGTTTTCTTTTTTCCATCTGTAAAACTCTTATCAATGTAGGGACATTTCCAAAAATATTTACTGCCATCAAAAGTAATTGTTCCAAAATCTTTGGTTTGTTCCAAAAACACCTGATTTTCAGTATTATCAAGTGCTTTCGAAAAATTCAAATGTATAGCAGCTTCTTTCCTTTCCTTTATTTCTAATTTATAAAATTCATATAGTTGGAACCCTGTCGCCTTATAGGTAACTGAATCTTTTGAGATTTCTAATATAATTTCATGAATATCTCTCCAGTCTTCACTATCTTCATTTAGGCTTAATGAATATTTTCCATACCAATTTTTAGAAGTGGAATTAACTTGTAAATTCAAATTATTCTCTTTTGAAGTTTTGTTATGTACCATAGAGTTTAACTCATCAATACTTATCACAATTTCTTCTCCTACTTCGATTTTTTTTTCTCCTATATTTTCCCATCTTTTTTAACATTATCAAATAGATAATACTTTTTTATAAATGGAAAAATGTAATCATTTTTTTTAATGTATTGAGGAGCAGTATACTCGGCTAGTCTGTAATAATCATTAATATTGGGTTCCAATTTCTTTTTTATCAACAAATTTATTTGTCGCAATTGTTCATTTGTTGCCCCTTCCTCAATCATAATATTATTTTTACTATCATAATTTTTCCATTCTTCCTGAAGGTTTTTATTCTTTGCAAGAAAGATAACAGAAAATTCTCCCATTTTGGAGTTTCTATAAAAATATGTTGGATAAGTATTATTAGGATCTAATTCATAAGAACTAAAAAATTTTTATCCAAAAAATTAGGAAGTCCATCACTAATCCCTAAAGACTTTGATTGTTCCTCATTTTTATTTTGCCCATTACATGATGCTAAGCAAAAAGTGATTAAAATTGATAGTATAATTTTAATATTTTTCATAACGTATTTCCTTTGTTATCAAATTTAGATTTCATATAATTTTCAGGGTTTATTCTGTTTTTAAGTTTACATTTATTCCCTCCGCTATAAATTTCATAATCAGTTCCAGCTTCTACATGAACGTGTCTATGTTGTACTTCTATATGCATAGCATTACCTGTACTTCCTGACAGACCAATAATTTCATTATGCTTTACCTTTTGTCCAACTTTAACATTTACCTTTGATAAATGAGCATAAAAATGATATACAATTTTTCCTTCTTAGTCTTTACTAAAAACCAATCTCCAGTATTGTCCAAAACATCAATATGTTCTCCTGATTTTACTTTTTGTAGAATCTCTGAGGAGGTATTTTTATCTTTTCTTAAATTGGTATAGCCATCTGGGTCAATTATATTTCCGTTTTGGGTATACAAACATAATTGAAGGTCATCAACAGGATTATGCGAATCAGATTTTTTTCAATTTCTTTATTATCACTATTTTCCTTATTACAAGAAAAAGTAGTTACTTTATATGAATCGCCCTCCTTTTTAAACTTTTCAATCTGTTCAGTAACTTCCCAATGGTACGTCTTGACTTTACTTAAATCACTGAATCCTCTAAGTACTTCTGTTACCTCTTTCCCGTTTCTAGTAAAAGTTACTTTTTGTTTTGTTTCAAATTTATTTTATGTTTATCGTTCTTTTAATTACTGAGGAGAGTCTGGAACGTCATCACTCGATTTTGCCCAACGTATTGGATAGCCATTTTTAGTTTCTTTTAAATCGGTACGTTCCATTTTTATCAAATCACTTTTTATATAATACTTATCTTTCTCTTTGTAAATAACCGCTAAAGGATCTATATCTGATTGTTTATTATCAAAAATATATAACTTATTGTCTATGGATTTGTAATTAATTTTATAATTAAATTGAATATCTCCACTAAATCCAAATTCATTATTGTCCTTAGAAATATTTATGTAGTAGTTTCCTTGTTTTTCGCTGTCAATATTATAAGGATAAAGCCAGTAAATACCATCCCAATTTATTTTTTGCTTTATCATTGGTTTCTTAGATAAGTCTTCTACTTTTTCTTTTTTAAATACTACATAATTTTTTGACTCTGTTGGGAGTTTTTCAGATGATTGATTAATTTCTTTCTGGTTATTTTTTTGGCAGCTAAATATTGAAAAAAAACCAATTAATAAGCCGATTAAATATTTCATAACTAATAGTTTCTTACTAATACATTACTTTTATTTTATCCTGCTTTTATGAATATATCCTTCTTTTCCTTCTTTTGTTTTTACTAAAAACCAATCTCCAGTATTATCTAAAACCTCAATATGTTCTCCTGATTTTACTTTTTGTAGAACCTCTGAGGAAGTGTTTTTATCTTTTCTTAAATTGGTATAGCCGTCCGGGTCAGCAATTTTGTTTAGAGAATATTTTTCTTTTAAATATTGTGAAATTTGGTTTATTTTAGAATTTGAAATTATATAACTTTCATATCCATCTGATTTATTTTCTTGTACCTTCTCTTTTATATTATTTTCTGTATCAATTAGAATATTCAAGTCTTTTTTTGAAATAATATAACCATTATCAGCAAGCAATTTAACTGCATTAAAGTCTTCTTGATGTATAGAAATATTCATTAAATCATTTAATTTTGAAACATCAACTTTATATTTAGTAATAAAATATTGTAACCAACTATTATCAATATAATATTGTACATCAAAAAAAGTTTCATTATTAATCAAGTATGATAAATTCTTATTGTCAAAATCTTCTATTAAAGGATTCTCATTCTCGTATAATTCAAGTTTTTGTTTAAAATTTTGAATTTCGGGGGACTTTTTAACTAAATCCTGAGGAGTAAATTTTATTACTGTACCTTCATTAAAAAGAGCTGAAAATTCTATATTATCTACTGGCCTACTTGATGTAATTATTTTATTTTTTTTATTTAAATTTCTCCATTTCTCTAATGTGATAATGTCACCTGAAATTGTTTCATCAACCATTACACTTTTACAATTATTTTTATCAACATAGAAAATAGTATAGGTTTCCCAATGAAATTGGCCACTGAAACCTGTTTTTATTCTGTAATATTGTTTATTATTATATTTTATTGTGTCTGTCATAAACGACAAATGTTGTCTACTTTTTGACAAAGAATCCACAAATTCACTCTGTTTTTGAACTTCAGGTAATGAGTTGATGGTCTTTATAGCATTATCAACTGAACATGTACTGTTTTTTGATTTTTGTCCATCACAGCTTGTGAAACAAAATAAAAAACTATATAAAAAAAAGAATATTTTGATAGTCTGCATCTTTTCTACAATCTTTTTCGGCTGATCATTTTTACATGATATGAGTAGAGATAAAAAAACTAAAGAAAACACTATTAAATTTTTCATCATCAATATCTTATATTTCTTTAAATAAAAAGTTATCTACTCTATTTTATTAACCTTCTTCATCTATTTCAAAAATTTTCATAAACAACATTCCTAATTCGTTTAAATAACCATTTTTTTCAACAATAGATGGATAATTCTTGCTAGAATTGTAAACTATTTTATTTTTTTTAATGGTATTTCATTATTTCCCGGATTAATTAAATAAATAGGGGTTCCTGAAATATAAAATTTATCTTCGGATTTTTCAATATAAATTGTCCCCATGTCATCTTCGAATGAAGAATTATAGATAATTTTTATTTTGTCTTTATTAATTGTTTCAGCTTTAATATTAGAATAACTTTCTTTACTTCCATCATCATCAATATTAATTGAAATATTATCTAACGATTTTATAATAATATCAAAAACTGTTTTAGCATTATCTCTGTTAATTGCTTCAGAATGATAATTTCCTTCCCATTCTTCCTTTTTTTCTAATCCTTGGTTTATATTGTTTGATAAAATATCACTTCTATAATATTTAAAGGTTTTCCCGCCATCTGTAGATGCTTTTATTAAGATCAGGTGATCGTCAGACCAATTAACTTGATATATTTTAAAATTTTCTAAAATAAGACTTTTGTATTCTCTTAAATTTTTATTTGAATCAATTTTTAATATCCCCAAAAAACTGTTATTATCATATATTTGATTATGAAAATAGGCTAAATAATTAATCTGAGGTGATAGTACAGGGGTTTCTATTTTATCATCACCAGGTGAAACTACTTTAACTATTTTTCCATTTGATTTATTGATTAATTCAAAATCACTAAAGTCAATTCCTTCACTGACTGAATTAGCTGAAACAGCATACATATCTAAGGATGGATAAAATCCCAAGTAATTATACCAAATTCCTCCCTGTTTTTTTTCTGTTTTATTATCATTTTCCCCCTTGAGTTGAAGTATTTTATTATTAATATCAAGAAAATAATTTCCTTTATCCTTTTTATAGGAGTTTGTTGAAATGAATTTTTAGTAATTTTTAATTTATTAAAAGCATCTTCGCTAATTTCTTGAATATTTAATTTTGGAAGTACATCATATTTATCTGAAAAGCCTATTGTTTCATATTTAGCTTCAGCAATATTAATTATCAATTTAGAATTTGAATTATCAATTTGCTTTTGGCAGCTAGTAAAGCCGAAAATTAGCAATAATAATAAACTTAACTGTTTCATTTTTCTTCTATTATTTTTATAATGTTTGTATTAAATTCTCCTGAGTGTAAGTGATCTTCATGGCCAGGGGAATAATTAGTCCCCTTTAGATTAGAATACCAACCTCCCTTACCTCGATAAATTTTTTCAAAATGGAAAGCTTTAAATGCATTTACTTTTTTTGTTCTAATACTTGAGTAGAGTAATATGCTGTATCAGCACAGTCCCCGTTAGGGTGTGTAACACTTGGGTAGCTTGTTGCATCTGCAAAACACATACCTGTACATAAAACATCCTCCCTTCCTAATTTAGCTAATGCTCCTATAAATCCAGCATAAGCATCAGGGTTGCAATATCGTCTTTGTGAACGTTGAAATGAGTATAAAATTTTAATATCATTTTTCTTATAATTTAAACTATCTTTCATTCTAACAAGTGGGACTTTTCCTTGCCCTTTACTATATTTTCTGTAACCATATTCTGTACCTGAAACACAAATGTCACCATTTGAATATTCATAAGCTGTCTTTGCATTTCCCCCTGAAGGATAACTATATGTATTTATATAGCCTTTTGGAATTGAACTTATCTTCTTTCCATTATTTCTCTTATCAACTGTAAACCAGTCTACAATACATATTTCATGTTCGTTTTTTTCTTTATCATGATACACATATTTATATTTTTTCGCATACTCTTCCTTAATTTTTTTAGGAATATGTTTTTCTATTGTTCCATTCTCATAAATGTGATAAGTTACTATATCTTTTGCATTTATCTTTTCATTTGTAGCATTATTTACACCACATTCAAATTTTTTAACTTTATGAGATTTGCCCAAATTTCCAACGTCTTCCAAAGCTTCCTCCATTTCCCAAACATATGTAGAACCCACAACATCATCGGGATATTCTTTTGTACCATCTTTCTTTATTTTATATTCATGCTTTTCTCTTTTAAATAAATCATTAGAATCATATGCGGCATTTGAACTATTATAAACAACATAATTTTTATTTGAAGCATGTTTCGTTGAATTAGGATAATTTACTGCAAGATATAAAGCTGTTCTACTGATTAATAAATTATCGAATTTTTTTTGCTTAAAATGTTTTTCTACAAACTCTAGCTGTTGTTCCGCAGTCAATGACATTAGGTGAGTTCGTGTTGTACCAATATCTGATGCAGCTCCTTTACCAAATTGAATTAATCCAATGTATTTATTGGCCTTACTTTCATCAGGATCTTTTCCAAAAGTTCCAATTTTAGGACTAAAGCTATATGCTGATTCTAATGCTATGATTGTCATTAACCAATTTGCTCCTTCAAGATCCTTTTGTGGAAGGCCTAAATTCTTAGCAATTTGTACAACTTTCTTCCTAAACTCACAACTTACTTTTCCACCCCAAACAAGATCTTTATATTGTTCTTTACAAATACAACTAGTAGGAGTTTTCCCTTGCTTCGGTTCTTTCACAGCCGTTGCACTATCCCCACTCTCCACCTTTGTAGGCTCAGCATCCGCACTCACAGGCATCACCGCTGATTTTACAGAAGTATCATTGTGTATTACTTCTATAAAATAATCCTGTCTACTGTTGTCAGTACCGAAGCCTTTTGCTTTGTCAAACATCTGTTTTGTAAGCTGTACTCCTATAAAATTAGTATCACTTACCAATACATAATCTTTTTCATAAATCAAATCATTAGTCCACTCGAAATTATCCTCTTCCCATATCTTTATCTTTATTTTTTTATTCTTCATATCTTTGGCCGTAATCTTTACGACTACAGTTGTTCCTACTTTTGAGGAATGGAGCCTGTTACCATTTCCATCTACAAATTCGGCACTCAGTATCTTTCCTTGTGGATCATCACTTTTTTTCCGCCTGTGGTGACTGGGAATTTTGCTGAATTTCCATCAGGTTTAGGTTTCTCTGGAGTAGGAGGTGTTTTAGGCTTTGCTGGTGAGGGAGTATGCCCTTTAGGAGCCTCTCTTTTTCTTGGAGGTTCTGGATTATAAGTAGGGTTAACTACATTAATATTAGGACTTGCTTTTTGTATATGCTTACTAACCACATCAGCCGTTACGTAATATTCATGAGTGGGTCCCTCACTTTTATCACCTGATGCAGTTCGGGCATTAGCAATCAGTACAGCCATCGTGTAAAAAGGTAATCTGAAAACAGCTTCTGCCATTCCTTTTTCATTCACTCTGCTAAGAACAGGGACTGGGTTTATTTTATTCAAAGCATTTACTGTAGGGTTGTGTCCTTCTCCCTGTGCATCATCTTCCCAAAGGGTAAAAGCAATATTCATCCCGAACATTTCTACACAATAGGCTCTTGCAATAATGGTATCTTTATAGCTTAACTTTTTACCTTTTGGAATAGGTTTATAGTTAGCGTCCAGAAGTTCCACCCTGGTTATTTTAGGTTCTTTAGCCCGTTGTGGATGGACAATAAGTTCTCCTTTATCGTTTCCTTGTTGTACGACAATCTTTATCCCTTTATGCAGCAAACTTTTCTGTCCGAAAATATAAGGAACCATTTGGCCTTCTTTATCGCTTCCTCCTTTTCTCCATCCTGTTTTGGTTTGTACCATCACTTCCCAATGTGCTTTGGGTACTTGCAGAGGATTTTTAATAGGTTGTAAAGGATTCAGCCAGCCATTGATTGCAGCAACAGAATACATTTCCTGTTTTCCTATCACAGGCTTGTCATTTCCGATGATTGTTAATTTTCCCATATTTGTGTGTGTTTATTCGCAGATGTTTACATCTTCTTCCTGTTCATCCTGAAATTCTTTGTAATTAAGCAGTGGATTTATATTCTGTTGCTCTTTAGGGTCTTCATTTCTGACATTCCGCTTAGTTATCTCCGCAGTTTGTCCATGTTCTTTTATGGTGATTTTTCCTCCTGTTGTACACATGAGTTCAGAAAGTTCCGTGACACAACTTTTGTTCATGACTTTAGTTTTCTCATAGGTTTTTTGCCATTTTCCAGCAGGAGCAAAAGCACAAGGTAAATAACCGCCTGAACTTGGTTTCAGCTTGCACTGCCCAAAGCTAGGGCCAGATGGTGTGAATTGTAGATCATCTTCCGTAACGGCTAAATAATCTGCTTGTCCTTCTTTGTTATTCCAATAATGTTTTTGGTGCGAGGTTACTTTAAACTGTGGAAATTGATTCCCTTGATTACACTGGGCTTTACCTTTTTGGATCACGAAATATTTACCATCGTGAGGGGAAGTATTTTCTGACATCGTATTGTGATTTTGGTGTTTTTCAAATCTAATAATTATTTGTAATTCTTTCTAATAAAAAATCTTCTCTCTGGATATTTTCATGCCCGAAATATTGAAATTCTGCTTCAATTTTATACAATAATAAATTCTCTCTGTTAAAAAAATATTCAGCAAAATGTTCACAATCTATAGGCTTTTTTCCTATATCTGTCTTATCATCAAACCTGGAATCTGTAAAGTATAGGTCTTCCAGATTTCGACTATCAGAAGAAATTCCTTTTTGCTGAAGCCTTACCCGTTCATCATCTACAATATCTTTTGCCATCAAGGTATTTTGAAATTCAAACCTTATCGGCTGAGCATCAAAAATCCAGGGACAAAAATCATAATATACATTTGAGTCCGTCCAGTTCCCTAATTTAGTCCTATACAATGTCCCAAACATAAAAAAGCTAAATAATGTGCTTCTAAACTTTTGAGAAAGGATTTCTGAATTTTCAATGATACCTTTCATCTTTTCAATATAATCAGAGGAATATTGATCTGGGAAGAAGTTCTTTATGGAATTCAATTCAGAAACAATATCTTCTGTTTTCTTTGTCAGTACTATATCAATAAGTTTTCCTTCAGGATCTATACCATATCGAATTGGATAGATAGCCTCTATACACATCTTTGCAAGAGTACCCATTTTCGTATCTGAAGCATCCTCATTTTTTCTAAAGTCAAATACTGAAAAGAGAAAGTGATAATACCCATTTTTAATTCCTTCAAGATCTAATCTTACTTTGTTTTCATACTTTGCAAGGATTGTATCATCAGAATAGGTAGTCTGGGTAATTTGATAAGTTCCTTCCCAAAGTTTAAAATCAAAAGGGAATTTTCCTTTAGTTGGGAAATCATAAAAGCTTTGATTATGGTCTCTGATTTTTTTGTTGAGCTCAAGGATTTCAGAAGATGATGGGATATACAATTTCATTCCCTGAACAATATCACCATCAAAGCGTTCAGAGAAAGAACAATGCTGATTGTTATATTCCTTTAAATATTCCGGGTTCTCTAGTTGTATCTCATGACAAAGGTCAACAAGGGATTGTCCTTCTTTTACATAATAAATTATCATTGGGATCTGTGTTTTTATGATACAATAATAAGTAAAATTGTTCAGCAAAAACATAGGTATTTTCCCCATAGTTTGAATTAATATTTCTTCGTTTCTTTTAAATTGATTATGATATAAAAGTTGTAATTCAATCTATTTATTTAGCTGAATTTATTTTATTTAAATTACTTTCATTCATTGAAAAACGCCTATACATCGACAAAAAAGAGCAAATCTATCAACAGTTTTTAATTTTCTAATAAAAATATTTTCAGAAAGTTGTAACGAAATAAAAACTACAGCAACCAATTAGTTGATATATCAATAATTGATAAGTCATTTTAATTTAAAAATATGGGAAAATTAAATTCAATTATATTCTACAATATAGATAAAGCGATCAGAGCCTATAGAAACTATGCACAACGCCAAATGAAAGCCCATGGTTTTAGTATAACCATCGATCAGTGGTTGATTATCAAAGCAATTCTGGAAAACCCCGGAATTACCCAGAATGAAATTGGTGATCTTGTTTTTAAGGACAATGCTTCTGTGACAAGAATTATTGATTTAATGGTAAAGTCTGAGTATATCAAAAGACATGTACATCCTGATGACCGTAGAAAAACCAATCTGGAAGTAACAGATTCCGGAAAAAGGTGATCAAAGAAGTTCAGAATATCGTTGAAAACAACCGTGAAATTGCCTTAAAAGGAGTTTCAAAGGATGAACTTGAAATGATGTATTCCGCTTTGCTTAAAATTTCAGAAAACTGTCTCAACCCTAAAAAGTAAAACACTATGGCCAGAATATTTTCACTCTCATTGACCTGGTTGCTATTGCTGTTTACCAGCGTACTATCAGCCCAGACCATGCAGAATTTCTCCTTATCAGGGAGCATAAAATCAGATAAAGCAGAACAGATGGAGATCAACCTTCTGGACGCTGACAATAAGTTAATTAAAACAGAGATTGCAGACTCCAATGGAAAATTTGGTTTCAATGACCTTAAAGGCGGAACCTATCATTTAAAGATCAGTAGAAACGGCTCTGAGGTATATCATTCGGATACTATTTCATTAGCTGATAACACTACTCTTCCTTCTATTGATCTTGCTGTAAAATCTATTGAAGGGGTAACGATCACCAAAGCCAAACCTATGATTGAAAGACAGGATGGTAAAATGATTATGAACGTAGAAAACAGTATTGCCAGCACCGGAAACTCAGCCTTTGAAGTATTAGAAAAAGCTCCTGGAATCGGTATTGACAATAATGATAACATCAGCCTCCGGGGAAAATCGAATCTTTTAATCCAAATTGATGGTAAGAATACGCCAATGACAGGAAGTGACCTGGCCAATTACCTTAAGGGCATTCCGTCGTCTACCATTGATAAAATAGAATTCATCACCAACCCTTCATCAAAATATGATGCGGCAGGATCTTCTATTATCAATATCAAACTTAAAAAAGAGCAGAGAAAAGGGACAAACGGAAGTATCTCCACATCCTTAGGAATGGGTAAATATGTAAAAAACAATAACAGCATCAGTATCAATCACAGAAACAAGAAGATCAATATATTCGCTAATTACAGCTTTGCTTACAGAGAAGCTTACAACGGGCTGGTTCTGGATAGAAATTTTTATGAAAACAATAATTTTAAAAAAGCTTATATACAGGATAACTATCTGAAGTTCAAATTCAATAACCACATTGCGAAAGCTGGAATGGATTACTATATGAATGATAAAAATGTATTAGGGTTTTCCATAGGACTTGTTTCCAATAAATTCAATCTTAATGGTGACAATTTCAATACAACTCTGGGCAGTAATCGTGCTCCTGAGAGTACTTTTAATACTCAGAATACGTCTAATGATAACTGGACCAATGTCTCCTTTAATCTCAACCATAAATACACTATTGATTCTTTAGGCTCGGAAATTTCTACCGATTTTGACTACATCAACTATTCCAATTTTTCTTTACAGAATTTTGAGACAAGAACCCATCAGATCATCGGCAATACAGACCAATTTGATATGATGAAGGGAGATATGAATGGAAAACTGAATATTTATTCATTAAAATCAGACCTTACCAAAAATTTCAAAAACGAATGGAAGCTTGAAAGCGGAATTAAGACCAGCTTTGTAAAAACAGATAATGACATGAAATTCTTTGATGTTGATAATGGTATTTTAAAACCTGATCTTAGGAAAACCAATCATTTCATTTATGAGGAAAACATCAATGCTATTTATGGAAACGTTTCTAAAAAATGGGATAAATTTAAAGCTACAGCTGGTTTAAGGCTTGAAAACACCAATGTAAAAGGAACACAGCTTGCTACTAATCAGGTGAACAAACGAAACTATACTCAATTGTTCCCTAGTGCTGTATTATCTTATGATTTGACAGAGAAAAGCAATCTGGAAGTGAATCTTAGCAGAAGAATTACGAGACCTAGTTACAACCAGTTGAATCCCTTCAAACTCTATCTTGATCCCACAACCATGAGAGCAGGAAACCAGGACCTGAATCCGCAGACGACAATGAATTATGAACTTACTTACAGTCTCAGCAATAAATATTTTGCGACATTAAGCTACAGCAGAACTTCAGATAATATTACAGATATTCTGAAACCCATTTCTGAAGATGGCCAAAATGTAACAGTACAGACTTTTGAGAATCTGAACTCAGTATCCTATTACGGATTATACCTGATTGCTCCTGTGAAAGTAACCAAATGGTGGGATATGAACAACAGCGCCAACTTTTATTACGGTTCCTACACCGGAAATGTTTCCGGAACACAGATCAACAACAAAGGAAACTTTACATTTAATATCAACAGCATCAACTCCTTCAAATTAGGAAACGGATTCACGGCAGAATTAACCGGAAATTATAAAGCTAAAGAAGTATATGCTTATCTGAACGTAAGCCCTAATTGGTACTTAAATATCGGTGCCCAGAAGAAGTTTAAAAACAACAGTACCCTGAAATTCTCCTTTACAGATGTATTCTTTACAAGCAATATAAAAGGGCAAACAGTTTATAATGATTATCTCGAAAACTTTGCCGTGAAAAGAGATACCCGTGTGGTAACACTTTCCTACACTTACAATTTTGGTTCTTCTAAAAATGGACAACCTAGAAAAACAGGAGGAGCAGATGATCTTAAGCAGAGAGCGGGAAGCTAAATTCTGTTCAGCTGTTGGAAAAATGCGAAGACGCAAGGAATTTTATACCCTTACTTTGTTTTTAAGTCGCAAGAATTTTATCTGTGATAAAATTGAATGCTACAGATCTCTCACTGATTTTGCAGGTGACTCAGATGGTGATAGGTGTATACAAAATCTATATTTTAATCGCCACGAATGCCTTTAGATTTGCAAAAGGCATTCGTAGCAAAATAAAACAGCATCCTTGCTGAGAATCTTTGATTCTCTTGCGTCTTAAAAACAGCATTCTATTTAAAAACTTTGCGCCTTTGCGTTTTCCAACAAAAAAACCTATTTAAAACAAGAAATCCCTCAAAATTGAGGGATTTCTTTATATTTAAGAATGATTCTTAAGCTTCAGTAGAAGGAGTCTGATCTTCAGCTGGTTTTTCAGCTTGTGGTCTTTGTCCTTCTGGTCTTCTCTGCCCATCCGGTCTTCTTTGTCCGTCTGGTCTACCTTGACCTTCTGGTCTCCCTTGTCCTTCTGGTCTTTCAGGTCTTGGAGGTCTTGGTAAAAGAACTTTACGTGAAAGCTTCATTTTCTTACGATCATCGTAACCCATAAATTTAACTTCTACTTCATCACCTTCAGCATAAGGAACTTTGTCTAAACGAGCCCATTCAATTTCAGAAATGTGAAGAAGACCTTCTGTTCCTTTAGCAATAGCAACGAAAGCTCCGAAGTCCATTACTTTCACTACTTTACCTTTGTAAACTTCACCTACAACCGGTACGAAAGTAATTTCATTGATCTTCGCAATAGCAGCATTGATTTTCTCTCTGTCTGTTCCTGCAATTTCGATACGTCCGATTTCTCCGATTTCTTCAATCGCAATAACCGTATCAGTATCTTTTTGTAATTGTTGGATAATTTTTCCACCAGGTCCTATAACAGCACCAATGAAGTCTTTAGCGATCTCCATTACTACCATCTTCGGTGCGTGAGGTTTCACGTCTGTTCTAGGTGCAGCAATTGTTTCAGTGATTTTATTTAGGATGTGTAATCTTCCGTCTTTAGCCTGCATCAAAGCTTTCTCCATGATATCCATAGAAAGTCCTTGAATTTTGATATCCATCTGACAAGCAGTGATACCATCTGCAGTACCTGTTACTTTAAAGTCCATATCTCCAAGGTGATCTTCGTCTCCCAAGATATCAGAAAGTACAGTGAATTTACCTGACTTTGTATCAGTAATTAATCCCATTGCAATACCAGAAACCGGTTTTGTAATCTGAACCCCCGCATCCATTAGTGCTAATGTTCCTGCACAAACAGTTGCCATTGAAGATGAACCGTTAGATTCAAGGATGTCAGAAACGATTCTGATGGTGTATGGATTTTCTGCTGGAATAACAGCTGTTAAAGCTCTCTGTGCTAAGTTTCCGTGTCCTACTTCTCTTCTTGAAGTTCCTCTTAAAGGTCTTGCTTCACCTGTAGAGAATGGAGGGAAGTTATAGTGTAGGAAGAATCTTTCGTCGTGCTGCGTAATTACGCTGTCGATCATGTTGGCATCCTTTACAGAACCTAAAGTTACAGCAGTTAAAGACTGAGTCTCTCCTCTGGTGAAGATTGCTGAACCGTGAGCTCCCGGAAGGTAATCGATTTCTGACCAGATCGGACGGATCGTTTGCGGATCACGACCATCTAGACGGATATTGTCTTCAAGGATCATCTGACGCATAGCTTCTTTCTCTACGTCATGGTAATATACTTTAACGAAAGGAGTTACTCTTGCCAATTCTTCTTCGTTTTCAGCATACTGTGCTAAGAATTCTTCACGAATTGCTTTGAATTTATCTCCTCTTTCTTCTTTATTAGATGGAGTCTTTGCTACTTCATATACTTTGTCATAGCACTCTTTCCATACTTTTTCACGAATTTCCTCATCGTGGTCTTCGTGGCTGTATTCTCTCTTAGGGAAAGCTTTTCCTACTTTTTCAGCTAATCTTTCCTGAGCTTCGATCTGCTTTTTGATCTCTGCATGAGCGAAATTGATAGCTTCAAGCATTTCCTGCTCAGAAATCTCTTTCATTTCACCTTCTACCATTACGATGGAGTCTTTTGTAGCTCCCACCATAATATCGATATCAGATTTTAATAGGTTTTCATAGCTTGGGTTAACGGCTAATTGTCCGTCAATTCTTACTACTCTTGCTTCAGACATTGGTCCGTTGAAAGGAATATCTGTAATTGCAATAGCTGCAGAAGCTGCCAAACCTGCTAAAGCTTCAGGCATTACTTCTTTATCGTAAGAAATTAATGAGATCATCACCTGTACTTCCGCGTGGAAATCTTCAGGGAAAAGAGGACGCAATACTCTGTCCACCAATCTCATTGTAAGCACTTCATCATCAGATGGTTTTGCTTCTCTACGGAAGAAATTTCCAGGAATTCTTCCACCTGCATAAAACTTTTCTCTATAATCTACTGTTAATGGTAAAAAGTCTACACCAGGATTTGCTTCTTTGTTGGCTACAACAGTTGCTAATAGCATTGTTCCACCACATTTCACCACTACAGATCCGTCAGCCTGCTTAGCCAGCTTTCCCGTTTCAATAGTGATTTCCCTTCCGTCTACAAGGGTAATCGTTTCTGTAAACGCTTGAGGTATACTCATATAATTTGCTTCTTTATACTCCGTATTGAGTATGATTAATATTTAAACTCTTTAAATTTTCGTTTGCAAAGGTACTATATAATAATGATATATTAAATTTTTCAATTGCATAAATAGACTGTCAAATTACAAAAATTTGGCTTTCAGTTTTATGAAAGTCTCAAAAATTAACATTAATCATTCAAACACATTTATTATTTATCAAAACAACACCCATTTTTTCACGATATTGTATTGGAAAAACCCTGCTGTTTTTGTATTATTGTCTCAAAAAATGAAAATAATAGTGTACGATGATGAAAAGTATACATTTCATTATAAAAACCATTAAAATAATTGCAAAACCATAGGCTGATCCCTATATTTGCCCTACTTCACCAAATACAATGCTGTAGGCAAAAAGCGAAGGAAGATTTCTTCCTTACACAATAAATAAATGTTTATGAATAATAAAGAAGTACCATCTCAAAGCAGGAATTATACGGTTCCATTGATTACCATCACCCTGCTGTTTTTTATGTGGGGATTCATTACCTGTATGAATGACATCCTGATTCCTTACCTGAAACAACTATTCAATCTCACCTTTTTCGAGTCTATGCTGGTACAGTTCTGCTTCTTTGGAGCTTACTTTATCGGATCTTTGATTTATTTTCTGATCTCTATTTCTCAAGGGGATCCCATTAATAAAGTTGGATACAAAAAGGAATTCTTTTCGGAATCGGTTTAGCGGCATTAGGCTGCATCCTGTTTTATCCGGCCGCAACATTCTCTTATTATCCTTTATTCCTCGGAGCATTATTTATTTTGGGATTAGGATTCACCGTGTTACAAATTACGGCCAATGCATACGTTTCTTTGCTTGGTTCAGAAGATTCTGCATCCAGCCGTTTAAATATGACCCAAGCTTTCAATGCTTTCGGAACAACGATTGCACCTGTCTTGGGAGGACATTTAATTTTCGAACTGTTTTCTGAGCCGGATGGAACCTTCAGTGCAGTTGCTACCAGAATACCTTATTTAATCTTCGCTGCCATTCTTTTATTGGTAGGGTTATTAATTTCAAGGGTAAAACTCCCTTCCTTTCAAATGGAAACAGAAGAAACCGTACAGGGTTGGGGTGCATTGAAATTCAACCACTTAAAATTCGGAGTTTTTGCGATGTTTTGCTACGTAGGTGGCGAAGTGGCGGTAGGAAGTTTCATTATCAGTTTCCTTGAAGAAACTATGAAATTCAATGAAGCGATCAGTAAAAATTACCTTTCCTTATATTGGGGTGGAGCAATGATCGGGCGTTTCTTAGGAGCAATTTCGTTAAATCATTCTATTAGCCAGGCTAAAAAAGCAATATTTATGCTGGGTGCCGCAGCGTTAGTATTCCTTGTGATCTTCAGTATTGTAAACCTTAGCTTTGAGCAAATCAGCTTCTTCTTAGTATTTATATTACTCAATTTTGCTGCATTTTTTGTGGGCAAAGCTGCCCCGGCAAGAACCCTTTCCATCTTTGCGGCTATCAATGTCATTTTATTGATCTCTACCATGGTTAACCACGGCGAAATGGCGATGTACAGTGTTTTAGGAATCGGAATTTTTAATTCTATTATGTTCTCAAACATTTATACTCTGGCAATTTCAGGATTAGGAAAGTATACAAGTCAAGGTTCATCCTTAGTTGTTATGGCGATTTTGGGCGGAGCAATTGTTCCTATTTTCCAGGGACTTTTAGCAGATCAGTTTGGAGTACAGCATTCATTTATCATTCCTGTTTTCTGCTATCTGATCATTCTAATTTTCGGAGCCTACTGCACAAAATACCTTGGGCACGTAGAAAGCGCTGAAGCGAAATCAGGACATTAATACGATATAAAAATATAATTTTAAAATAGGCTGCTTCAAAAAATGAAGCAGCCTATTTTTTCAGCCTATTTTCTATGTAGATAACCAATTTATTTTTAAACTACTTAGTCGCATAGATTAAAATCATTATTGTATTTGTAGCAATTAAAAAGTTATTCTAAAAATCTACGTCATCTGCAAAATCTGCAAGAGAATAATCTATCCATAATCAATTGTATCAAAGATAAAATCCTTACGCTTTAGAACAGAAAGCCTATAAAATCTTAGTGATCTAGTGTTTCCCAACATTATTATTTTGCCAACAACACACAAATTTATTGTATTATACAACAATATTTTATCTTTCAAAACTCTAAGCATGTAACATTGTTTTCAAAATACCGACTTACTTTACAGAATATTAAAACTTTCAATCCTGATGAAAACTCAATTAAAACTTGAATACGCAGCCTTTTTAATCCTCGGAGTTTTCGCATTTGCCCAAACAGAATATTCCTGGTGGTGGTTTTCTGCTTTATTTCTTGCGCCTGATCTTTCTATGCTGGGTTATACTATCAATAATAAAATAGGTGCATTTTGTTATAATCTATTTCATCATTTTGGAGTAGCTATTATTGTTTATCTTCTCGGAATAACCTTATCACTACCCTATTTACAAATGATTGGAGCCATTTTGTTATCTCATTCAGCTTTTGATAGAATATTAGGATATGGATTGAAATATCCTGATAGTTTTCAGAATACGCATTTAGGTAAGATTGGGAAAAACAAAGAATAATTGATTATCCCCACCAAAACTGATTTAGATAATAATATTCATGCTGATGTTCTATGACAAAACAATTATTGTAAAAGGTTTTATAAGAAAAAATACGAGTGATATCGTAGATAAAAAGAGCGTCTATTAAAGCAAAAAGTGTATTAGAAAATCCTTTGGAGTTTTCTGTATTCGCCTCAGTATCGTGTAAATATCTTTCTATAAAATTTTTCAAAAGCTGTTTATATTCTATGACGTTCAGTTCTTCAATACTATCATTGATCTCCAGCTCAATTTCCGAAATAGCTTTTCCTTTATAGAACTCAAAACTTTCAAAATAGTTTCCACCAATAAATTTTCTTCCCATATAAGGGTTTACAGCCATCAGAAACCCTTCAATAAGATTCATCTTATAATCTTCATTAAAAACTCTATTTCTATAAGCATCTGGAATTTCATAATTATATTCTTCGAAATATCTGAAAGCTTTACTTGCCAGCCAAACAGTACGGGTACTGATAATATGTCCTTGCTTCAACTCTATCCGATTCATTAAAAGCTCATTAACATAAAATTCACGTCCATACCAAAGATCATTTCTCTGAACCATATCAGACATATCATCATCTGTAATTTCCACATGAGTATCTTTCACACTCACCTCCTGTAGATTCTCGTTAAAAAAAACGTATGTATACCCTCCTTCAAGGTCTGCCTCTTTAGCAACTACTCTATATTCATCCTGAAACAGGTTTGTTTTTAATGCACTCTCTTTATTTTTGAATCGTATTTTCATAGTATGTTTTTTTATATTATTTCCTTTGAAGCTCTTGTTTTTGATAGTGCAAAGTAAAAAAACAAATACGCAACCTTGTTGCGCAGAAAATATAATATGTTTTTTTATTCCTAAGTTTATATTTCGACTTTATCTCGGATGATATACAACAAAAAAAGCAACCTCTTTCGAAGTTGCTTTATTTTGAAAATCTTTATAGATTATTTTCTTAGTCCTAATGCAGCAATAATTGCTCTATATCTTGCGATATCTTTTTTCTTAAGGTAATCTAGTAAACTTTTTCTCTTACCTACTAATTTCACTAGAGATCTCTCTGTGTTGAAATCGTGACGGTTAGCCTTTAAGTGCTGAGATAAGTGATTAATTCTGAAAGTGAAAAGAGCGATTTGTCCTTCTGCGCTTCCTGTGTCCTGTGCAGATTTCCCGTGTTGTGCGAAAATTTCCTGCTTTTTGTCTGTTGTTAAGTACATTCCAATATTGTTTAATGATTATTATGTAACGGGTGCAAAATTACGACTATTTTTTGAATCTGCAAACATTATTGATTTCATAAATCAAATTTGATAGAAAAAAATGTTAAAAATTTCTTAATAAATTTTACACAATTCGACGAAAAGGCAGTAATTTTGCATTCGAATTACAAATGAGAAAATTTATATTCTTTACAGCAGTTACTACTTTTTTATTCATTGGCTTTACCTCAGTAAAGGCACAGAAAAATGCTGATGACAAAATAAAGAAAGTTCTATACTTCAATCCTGAGGTAGAGCCTGATATTGATGAAATAAAAGAGCCTACCAATAACGCCTTCTTTGATGTTGTCTCTGATAACTTCAGCAGCAGAAGAAATAAAATGCTGCGTGCAGAAGTTCAGGTTTCCTACGACAGTATAGATAAGCAAACCATTTTAGATTACTGCTCAAATAACGATGCTGATTTTGCCATTGTATCCAAAGTCCGTTACTTCAAAGTTGGCTTTGGAAAATATGTGTTCTCTAATCAGGTGGTAGTAAGCATGAAACTTTTTGGGGCCGATGGAAATCTTGTGACAGAAACAGATCATGACACTTATCGTAAAAACATGCGTCTTCTAGGCTCTACAGTTAATTCGGTGAAAATTGGTACAGAAGGCGCCATCAAAGGTATTATTAAAAAACTAAGAAAACTTAAGCCCACAGAGGCAGAACTATAACATTTAAAAGTTCTAAATTCAATGTTAGACTGCTCTTCTACTGAGCATATTATTCTATTAAAGCATTGTCTATAAGCAATTTTACTTCATAAGTGAATCATCAATGATGCATATATTTTTCTTTTTTCCTTTAATTTGTCTTTGTTCAAAAGCCCAAAGATATTAGATGATACATTGATCTATATCTAACCGGCAAGGATTCTAACTTCAATAAAATTGCTTCTAATCTCACAAATTTCCTTACACTTAATTGGTTTTCAGTTAAATATTTTCACCAATAGATGAATAATTGAAAATTATTTACTATTTTAGTCTGACAATAAAATCTAAATTATATGAAAAATTTAAAGAAAATCAGTAGAGAATCAGCAAAGCAAATCAATGGAGGAGCTATTGCAAGATGCAGCAATACAAGACCATGCACAATAGGATGGTGTTGTGAGGGTGTTTGTAGTCCGTACATGTGTCCTATATTAGATTAGAAAATACAATTACATTTAGCATCTGTTTTTCAGATGCTTTTTTTATGACAGGATCAAAAAAAGCATAATTAACTGATTATCAATTAAATATTTTCACCAATAGATGGATAATTGAAAATTATTTACTATTTTAGTCTGACAATAAAATCTAAATTATATGAAAAATTTAAAGAAAATCAGTAGAGAATCAGCAAAGCAAATTAATGGCGGGAAGATTGACAAATGCAGTGACATCAATCCATGTTCTGTGGGATGGTGCTGCAATGGAATCTGTTCACCGTTCATTTGTCTGGAGTACTAACATTATTAAACTAACTATTTAAAACAAATCACATGAAAAATTTAAAGAAAATCAACAGGGAAGCACAAAAACAAATTCAAGGCAGCGGAATTATTAAAAGATGTACGGAACATTATCAATGTCCGGGTGGAGCATGCTGCCGAAATGTATGTGTTCTCAATCCTTGTGCAATGGAATAACCAGAAACTTTTAACGCCTATTTCCAGGCGTTTTTCATTCACACAAAACAATAAAAATCAAATATTTATTTCCAAATAATCATTTTCACCAACAAATGAATAATTGAAAAATATTTATTATTTTAGTATAACAATTAAATCTAAAAAACTATGAAAAATTTAAAGAAAATCAGTAGAGAAACTGCAAAGCAAATTAAGGGAGCGGGTCTTACAAGATGTACAGAGCACTCACAATGTATCTTCGGAATGTGCTGCAAAGGGGTTTGTATGGAATATATCTGTTTTGAAGAATAATTTGGAATTTTAATCTAAAAACAATTCTCATAAAAAATTCAAATCTTAAAAAGCTCAGCAGAAAGGAACAAAGAGCCATAAAAGTGAGCCTGTAAATGAAAAAATGCAGAAATACCTATCCTAAATGTGATTATGGAGAATGTTATATTGGAGGCATGTGCACTCCCTCTCCTATTTTAGAATGTGAACCTATTCTTGATTAAAAGGATATTTTTAAATTTAATTTTTAACATCCACCCCGGTGGGTGTTTTTTAATGCTGTTTTCCAAGTTTTAGACTTTAATAAATCCTTAAATTTCCCAGTTTATTACTCAGTCTTAAAAATTTGAATTATTTTTGCATATCCTAAAAATTTCACGTTTTGAATTCTAGAGACGAACTTATCTTCAACCCTGCCGATATTGCCGAAACTCTCAGCGAACTTCCAGCTGACGAGCGGCTGCTCGCATTCCTGAAGGTTCCGAAAGAGTACAAAGCAGAGGTTTTTTCTCATCTTGATCCGGATTTCCAGGAAGATACGATCAGAAGCATCGGAAGTGACGAGGTTTCAGAAATTCTGAACGCCATGACTCCTGATGACAGAACTGCCCTTTTTGAAGACTTTCCTGATGAACTGATTAAGTACTCCATCAATCATCTTAATCCACAGGAAAGGAGAATTGCCCTGAAGCTTCTGGGCTACAATTCTGATTCTATTGCCCGTCTGATGACGCCTTATTACATCCAGATCCGTAAGGAATGGAGCGTAAAACGATGTCTTCAACAGATCAAAAAGGTAGGAAAAAGAGTGGAAACCATGAACTACCTGTATGTAGTGGATGAAAGAAACCGCCTGATTGATGACCTTGCTATTGGTACATTATTATTAGAAGAGGAAGATACTTTGGTATCTGATATTACAGATAATCACTTTGTAGCGATTACTACCACAACATCAAAAGAAGATGCGGTAACCTATTTTGAAAAATATGACCGTGGTGCATTACCTATTATTACAGAAGCAGGAGTTTTAGTAGGAATTGTTACCATTGATGACATCCTTGACCAGATTGAACAACAAAATACCGAGGATATCCAGAAGTTCGGGGGATTGGAAGCATTAGATCTTCCCTATACTCAAACTTCCTGGACCGAAATGATTAAAAAAAGGGCAACCTGGTTAATCATCCTGTTTGTTTCTGAAATGCTGACTGCCTCTGCAATGGGATATTTCGATAAGGAAATTGAAAAAGCAGTAGTTCTTGCCTTATTTGTTCCTTTAATTATTTCCAGTGGAGGTAATTCAGGATCACAGGCTGCAACATTGATTATCCGTGCAATGGCCCTTCAGGAGATCAATCTTAAAGACTGGTGGTACGTTATGAGGAAGGAAATCATCTCCGGATTATGTCTGGGTGCTATTCTGGGACTTATCGGTTTTATCAGAATTATGCTGTGGCAGAAAGTTGGCCTTTTTGATTATGGCCAATATTGGGTATATGTAGGACTCAGTGTATCTGTTTCTTTGATTGCGATTGTGCTATGGGGAACTTTATCAGGTTCTATGATTCCGTTTGTTTTAAAGAAGCTAAAGCTAGACCCTGCAACATCTTCTGCTCCATTTGTAGCAACCTTAGTAGATGTTACCGGATTAATCATCTATTTTACAGTAGCTGGATTTTTCTTAACCGGAAAACTTTTGTAATTTTAGGCATCATCTAACATGCCAATATGAAAATCGTTTCACTTGTACCCTCTATTACAGAGGCATTATTCGACTTAGGCCTTACTGAAAATGAAATTATCGGGCGAACAAAATTCTGTATCCATCCCGAAGAAAGAGTAAAAAATGTTCCGGTTATTGGTGGAACAAAAAATATAAATATTGATAAAATCAAAGCTCTTCAACCTGACCTGATTCTTGCCAATAAAGAGGAAAACATTAAAGAACAGGTGGAAGCCTTAATGGATGACTTCAAGGTTACGGTAACCAATGTGGAAACCATTGAAGACAATTATTACCTGCTTAAAAACCTGGGAAAGCTTTTTGGAAAAGAAGAAAGAGCGCAGCTTTTCAATCTGAAAATCTACGAAATCCTCAATCAAACTAAACTTGACTCTCCGGTAAAAGCAGCTTACCTCATCTGGAAAAATCCGTATATGACTGTAGGTTCAGATACATTTATCCATAAAATACTGACTGAAATAGGTTTTGAAAATATTTTCAAAGATAAAACCCGATATCCGGAGATTACCCCTGAAGATCTGGAAAAAGCGGATGTGATCATGCTGTCTTCCGAACCCTTTCCATTTAAAGAAAAACATATTGAAGAACTACGGGCTTTTTATCCCGATAAAAAAATCATGATTGTAGATGGAGAGGCATTTTCCTGGTATGGAACGCATATTGCAAAATGTGAAAATTATTTTAAAGAACTGCTGGCTGAAATTCAAATGATGCAGCAAAGGATAAACTCTAAACATTAAACTTTAAACATTGAACTTTATATGTCTGGTACTGTTATATTATCTGAAGGAGCAGAATTTGATCAAGTAATACAGGAAGTTTCGAAATACATCCACCTTTATGTAATGCCATTTGGAAAGGAGGAGCGAACCCTTACACGCATCGATAAACGAGAAAATATGTATGGCGGAAACGGAACTGTGCATATGATACAAATGTTCGAGCAGAAAGAACTGGCTAATAACCGTTTGGCAGCCTATATGGTTTTATTAAATAAAGGGGATGAATCCGGGTTTCATACTCATTATGAAAGAAACGAAGAAGAATTATACGTTGTAGTGCATGGAACCGGAGAATATCGGGAAAGAACCGGGACAGAAGGACCGGTCCGTAAAAAAATACTTCAGAAAGGAGATATTACCGCTATCAGCTCTATCGGATATCATTCTATAGAAAATACAGGAAATGAGCCTTTGATTATGTTTGTTATTACCACCAATAATCCATAAAAAAAACTCCGGCCAATACAAGCCGGAGTCTATATTTTCATTGAAGTTTCAATTACAGAATTTTGGAAACTTCATTACAAAGCCATTCCAGCAATTCACGGTCTTCTGCCGTAAAAGGATCAATGGTATGAGAATCAATATCAATCTGACCGATGTTTATCCCGTCTTTAAAGATTGGAACAACAATTTCAGCCTTGGTATCAATTGAACAGCTCAGATAATTGCTTTCTTCATGCACATCAGGCACTACAAATGTTTCATTGGAAACCGCTACCTGTCCGCAGATTCCTTTTCCGTAAGGGATGATGGTATGATCAGTTGGAGCTCCTACATATGGTCCTAAGATCAATTCATCTTTATCACCATTTTTAAAGTAGAAACCTGTCCAGTTGAAATAAGAAATTTCCTGATCCAGTAAGTGACAAACCTTTTCAAGTTTCTCTTCTGTATTATGTTTTGGACTTTCAAGAATAGAGGAAAGTCTTTTCTTTAATTCTGACATTATATTAATTTTTAAGAGAATTGTTTTAAAGGAAGTTCTTCTTTATATCCGAACATTCCACGCTCTTTGATCATTTCTGCTACACCTTCAGGAACCTGAGTTTCCCAGCCTTTGATACAGCCTGCTATTTTTCTTAAAATTTCTCTGGAATAGATTTCCAAAAACTCAGGATTGTAATTCGTAATATCTACAATACGATTGTTACGCATGAAATATTTATACAATTCCTTAAGGTTTTCTTCTACTTTAAGGTTAGTAGAATCTAATAACTGGTGAGTTTCAGGATCTTTATAAGGATACAGATATACTCTCATTCCGTTTCGGAAAAACTTACCGAATGCCTCAAGAATTCCCCCTGAAAGGTTCTGATAATATTTTTCATCAAATACCATCAATAGGTTGTTTACCCCCATCGCAACTCCGATATTTCCGTTTGTATAAGACGCGAAATAATCAATGAGTCTATAATATTCTGAGAAGTTTGAAATAATAACGGTATATCCCAATTTGCCTAGAATATCTACCCTATCCAGAAAGTCTCTTTCATCAATATCTCCATCTGCTCTCAGATTGGAAATGGTAATTTCAATAAGAACTTCTGTTTCTTCATGGGTACAGATTGCATCTTTCAGGAACATATCCATTCCGTTCTGAAGCATATCAATATTCACCTTCGTTACAGGTCTGAAACTTCCTCTTACCGCAAAGATATTTTTCTTGTACAATACATCTGCCGGAAGCATATTGTTCCCTTGAGAATTGAAGATCACCGCATCAGTCATACCATTCTTCACCAACTGAAGAGACATCAATCTATTATCAACATAAGAAAAAGCGGGTCCGCTGAAATCGATCATATCAATTTCTAGGTTGTCTTTTGCTACATCATCGTATAAAGATTCTACTAAAGTTCTTGGATTATCAAAGTAATTAAAGGCTCCGAAAATAAGGTTTACCCCCAGATTACCCAGCGTTTCCTGCTGAAGAGTTGCATCATTCTCATTGAATTTCACGTGAATAACAATCTCGTTGTAATCTTCATTTTCTTTAGTCTGAAAACGGATTCCCACCCAGCCGTGGCCTTTTACTGTCTTGTCGAAGTTGATGGTGGTAACTGTATTGGCATAGGAAAAGAACTTTCTGTCCGGATTGTTATCCCTTGAAATTCTCTCTTCGATCAATGCTACTTCATAACGAAGCATTTTGCGAAGTCTATTCTGGGTAACATACCTGTTTTTTACTTCTTTTCCGTAGATGGCATCACTAAAATCTTTGTCATAAGCAGACATCGCTTTAGCAATCGTACCGGAAGCTCCCCCTGCTCTAAAAAAGTGACGAACAGTCTCCTGCCCTGCTCCAATTTCTGCGAAAGTACCATAAATAGTAGGATCTAGATTAATTGTTAATGCTTTTTGTTTAGGAGTTAGTTTCTGATACATTAGGACATTAAATTTTTTGTAAATTTACCAAAATTAAACCAACCTCAAAACAAAATGAAGTTGAAATTTTTAGGAACCGGTACTTCCCAGGGTGTGCCCGTTATTGGCTGCACCTGCGAGGTGTGTATTTCCGAAAATCCAAAAGACAAACGTCTTCGCTCTTCCGTTATGGTAACAACGGATGAAAATAAAAAAATACTTATCGACTGTGGTCCGGACTTTCGGCAGCAAATGCTTACCAACCACGAACATACTGTAGATCTTGCACTCATTACCCATGAACATAATGATCATGTGATTGGGCTTGATGACATGCGCCCGCTTATTTTTAAAAGTGGAAAAGATGTCCCACTCTATTGTTATTCGAGGGTTGCCCATGAGATAAAAAACCGTTTTCCTTATGCTTTCGCCGATGTAAGGTATCCCGGTGCGCCCGCTTTTGAACTTCATGAGATTGAAAACAAGCCATTCCAGGTTTTGGATACAGAAGTCACCCCTATTGAAGTGATCCATTTTAAAATAAGTGTCTTCGGATATAAATTTAAAAAGCTGGCCTACATTACAGATGCAGGTTTTATTTCTGATACGGAAAAGGAAAAATTAAAGAATCTTGATGTTTTGATTTTAAACTGTATCAGGAAATTTGATCCACATCCAGCTCATTTTATCCTTCCCGATGTGATTAAACTGTTTGAAGAGCTAAAACCTAAGAAATTATTTTTAACTCATATCAGTCATCATTTAGGCCTGCATGATATTGAAGATAAACTACTTCCAGCCGGAATGCACCTTGCCTACGATGGTTTGGAGATTAATTTTTAAAACTTTTTTTCAAAAAAGCTTTTGAACATTGAAAAAAGTTCCTATATTTGCACACCAATTTGAAACAAACAACATGTTTGGAGTAAACATCAAGCCCAGGTGGCGGAATTGGTAGACGCGCTGGTCTCAAACACCAGTTCTTAGGAGTACCGGTTCGATCCCGGTCCTGGGTACAAAAAACCTCTGAAATCATTTGATTTTCAGAGGTTTTTACTTTTTAGGGTGGTCAAAAGGGTGGCTTTTTTTATTTAATTCATAAATCGTTTTGTGAGAATTAATAAGACTATTATAAAAGTTTTGTAAATACCTTTTTATAAGAATTATTAATTGGGATATTCCTTAATATTTCTATTTATTACCATTTCTGATGTAAACCATCCAAAGGCTTTAATTAATTTTTCTAAATATATCTTTGCTTCTGATGTCACTTCAGTAGATTGAAATAAACCAAACTTCCACTGTTTAAGTCCTAAACTAGCTGCTAATAAAACTAATTTTTTACAGTCGTATTTATAAGCATAAATTTGTTGAGCAAGTTCTAATATCTTATCAATTTCGTTTTGAGGTCTTTCTATTGGATAATAAATGAAAAGAAAGCCTATGTCGTTATATGTTGTAAATCTCCTTGCTAGAAAATCTTTTTCATTTTGATATTTGTTCACTATTTCAAACAAATTTTGTGCGATTATTCTTCTTTCAAATCTACTCAAGGTCATAAGCTCTTTAGCTAATAATTCACCATTAGTCAGTTTTAAAACGTCATTTTTTATTAATTCATCAATAAAATAACTCTTTTCATCTTCAAGTCTCTTTAATAAAACTTGTTTGTCTTTATCGTAAATTTCCCATTTTCCTTTTAGTTTTGAAGTTTCTTCTTCAAAATTTATATAAAGTTCTTTCTTAAAATCTCTTGCATTACTCAAATAATGAGCAAGAAGATCTTTTTCCTTACAATTACATTTTTTGTTTAGATTTTTGAGTAAAAGAGTTTCTCTTGATTTTAAGTATTCAGTTAAATCTTTTACTGTATCTAACTCTTTAACAAGAGTTTGAAACGTATCTTTATTTAGTATGGCAATGATTCCTTTATTTTCATCATAATCAATAAATTCATAGTTTTCAAAATCTTCACCTACACTTACGGTTATTTTAATAATGTTTGTGTAATCTTTAGGGTTAATGATAGTTTCTCCATTTGTAGGATGAATCACTTTTAGCTCATTTAAACTAAATATTTTTCGTTCCGCACCAAACAATTGTTTAGATGATTTTTCAATTACCTTTTTTGCAAATCTATCATAATTTCCTTTGCATTGATAATTTTTGACAGATATGATAATAGCTGTATCGAAAAACAAAATGAGTGCATCACATATTTCTTTTTTATCGCCATTCTCATCTTTTGGATTTGGATATAACCAATATTTTAAATAAGAAGTTTCAAGAATTTTTAAAACAAAATTTTCGCCTTCAATTCCACTATCTATAAAATCTTGATTCATAAGTTTTGTATTTTAATATTTCTGTTAAATTCTAAATTAACTCATTGCGCAAATTCGATTTATATAAATCTCATAAAGCTATTTTCGCTACTAATTTAAAATTTACTTTGATCGTTTTTTTGAGGTTTTGTTTTACTATTTTCTATCAATTTTCAAATGGGGTAATTTTTCGGAAGTTTTTGCAAATACTTTAGATTGAATTTCACTAGCATTTTCTAATCCAGAAACTACTTCAACATATGATTTAAGATTTCCTTCTGTAAATTCTCGTTCAATTTCGAGAACTCTATTTTTTGTTCTCGTTTCAACTTGTAATAAAATCAACATATAAGTGATTTCTTCAGCGAGCTTAAAAAATCTAAATTTATGTTCATCATCAGACACCTTCATTTCATCGAGAGAATACCATTTAACTAACTGTTTTTCAATCTCTTTACCAACACTTGTTAAAGTAAATAAGTTCTCAAAGGAGTCAATTTCTTGTAAGTGAGCAAATTTATTTCGGATATTCATCAAACAAGAAAGTTTTTTCGTCATTTCAGATTCTATTCCTTTAATATCTTGAATAATTTGTATTTTTTGATTAAAAGATAAGGCTGAAGAACCATATCCAAAAGATTTTGAAGTCTTATAATCAATACCCAATAAGTGCTCAATTGCTTCAGATACTAAAGTCTCAATATGAAGAGTATGCTCAATAATATATAATCTTAAATTATCAGTTTTAGAGAATACTTGGATATCAGTTTCTTTCATTTTAAAATATTTGTTAATCTCATTTCTTAAACTTGTTAATGGTAAAAAATGATGTAATTGATGTAAAAAATAGATTTTTAAATTTTCACAGTTTTCTCAATCAGACTAGTGTAACAAGGAATAAATACGTTTTCATTGATATTTACAATTATTAAAGGAAAACCTCACAAAGATGTAATTTATAATCGTTTTTTGAGATAATATTTATATAAATGAATGTATAATTAAAATTATTAATTTTTAACAATCCCAGTCCAGCATTTCAATTTTATGAAAAAAGAAAGAATCCATATACCTCCAAACACCTCCGCTTTGACCATACACCATATTTTCTCGTTGCTCATTTTGGTAAAGCATTCGCAACATTATTTCTTTTGTATATTCTATTTCGTTAAATAATACAATTACTTTTACCTTTACCTCTGCAATTGCTGGCGCTTGATGTTCAACTGATAGAATTTCAAAGGTTTTGAGATTCTTTTGCTCAAAAACTTTTCGTACTCTTCCTGCTTCTTTACCTATATTAAATTCATCGGAAAATAAACAAAGCTGTTTAGCCATTTGACCGTAATTATTTTTTTGCCAACTGGTTAAAAAGTAAACAGCATCTCGCTCTGGTGTAAATTCTGTATATTCTTCCTCTAATCCCTGAGCAGGAAAATCTACGTTTGCAATAGCTTTTCTTGATTTCCAATGATTCATGAATTTATCAGTTTCCGCTCTTTTTTCTTTCTGCAGTTTGTATTTATCAGTAGTTTCTTTTAAGTCTGATAGTGCCTCTTTCAGTGTAGGCTGTTTAGTCTCTTTAGGTGGATTTTCTTTATTTTTTTGCAAAGCTTTTGCCCAATCATTAATAGCAAATAATGTTAGCCATGCTTTACCTGCAACATATTTATTAGCATAAGAAATATCTCTTCCATGCAATATTCCGTTTCTGTAGGGGAAAAATATTTCTTCAGTGGTTGTCGACTTTCGTGTCACATTTAAAATGTCCCTAAGTTTGGAGAGACCGGTACTATGTGCAGCAATAGAATCCCACGCAGTAAGATCAGTATTTTCCGCAAAAAAGCCTTTGCTTTTACTGATGTCATTAACAGTACCATCAATAATCATTAAAAGTAATGGGATGGCAGAGTAAAATCTTTCAGCTTTTGTATCTTCAAAGGCTGCATTAATTAAATTATTTCGCTTTCTAAACTCAGGAACACCATATGTTGAAGTTATCAGCCATTGTATTTCCTCGGAAGTATAGTGATCGGCTAGTTTCTCCTCAGCTGCTTTTATATTGTCAGATTCTGCCAAATTAATGCATTCCATAATCAGATCGTGATTACCTGACTCGTGAGCAATCCAGCCAAGTCCACTGAAATAATTATTAAACTGGTCAGGACTTTTGGAAATCTCGTTGAATTGTTTTTCAATCTCATCAAAATTTTCAAAAGCATCTAAAATTTCTTTAGCTCGTGAACTAAAAGGTGCTAAGAATGATACAATTTTTTTTACTGACTTCCCCCCTTTAAATTATTTCTAAATTCTTCAAACGAAGAATTATCTTCAATTTTATTTTTGTTTGCCATTTTGCATTAATATTAGGTATATTATAATTTACTTAATACAAAAATACACTCTTACTACGCAGTCTATTTGCGTAAATATTATTTTTTAACTGCTACTTTCTTTATTTCTTCTGTCAGCTTCACAATGCCCTCAGTTATTAACCGTTTTACATTGAATGGAATTGGTTTACCCATAAAATAGTCAGATAAATCGTTGTTTACAAATTCACCATGCTTTTCAACTATAAAATGTAGAACAAGAGAACATAATTCATGTTGTTGCTGTGTAAATGCAATTAACAAAGCGTTGAATTGAGCCTCTTTGTCTCCGTCCCGGAGAAGTCCTGCGGTTAAGAAACAGTAAAATGCATCTTCAAATTGCTGTTCTTTGTCTTTTGCAACACCAAGATTAAACCAGGCAAGATCATTTGTTGGGTTAAGTTCTACAGCCTTAGTAAATTCTATAATTTGAAGTTTGAAGTCATTCAATTCCAAAGCCTTTTCATAAAGTTCTATCGATTTTTCACTTTCTATTTTTTTGCCATCAAGTCCTAATTTTATACATCGGTCCGTAATGGCTCTTTTTAAATACCACTCATAGCTATAGCTGTTATGTTGTTCAAAAAATTTGTCAAACCATTCGTTTGCTTTTGAAAATTTACCTTGGAGAAGCAAACAATCACCAATCAGGGCAAAGACAATTGCTTCTTGATTTGGTAGAATCTGTTCCAATCTAAAATACCTGTATTGAATATCTTCTTCAACTAATTCAATTGATTTTGTATAAAACAATTCGGCTAGCTTATAATGACCTTTAATAAATAAAAGCCCTGCCAGTTCTCTCCACCAATGTTTTCTTCTTTCGTAGTCTGGTAGATACTTTCTTGCTTTGAAATAACACTTGATTGCTTCATCAGTGTTATATAAGCCTCTCTCAATATTTCCGAGGTTATAATAACAATTTCCTATTATTGGGGAATATTCAGAGTATTGAATTGCTAATTTTAAATTTTCAGTTCTTAGATAAAAGAGTTCGTTATAATTTTTGCTATGGACAAAGTATGCTACATCAATAAAAAGAAAAGTTTCAAAGAGTTTTTTTCTTATTATTAGTTTTGTGATTTCGTTATACTGAAGAAGTAAATCCTGATTAATAGATGATTGTAAAGTCCCTAAAGGGTCAAAAAGCATTGCGTCCTCTTCTATACTAAAATAATCTTTTTCTATGAGTTTTCTTAAAAGTTTCAAGGAACCATTTAAATTTTCTCTTGCGAACGCAACTACCAGTAATTTAAGAATTTTAGCATTTGTAATATTTATATCATCTGCATTAAAAAGTGGTCTGTGAAGTAATGGATTCTCGATGTCAAAACTTTCGATTTCAATTTCTTTGTTGAAGAACGGACCATCCAACAAAAGAAAATGATTTCCCCCACGTGTCAAAAATTGTAAGCTATAATGTTTAGGTAAAAATGAATTATTAAGTGCAAATGTTTTTGGGTAGAAATGATTAATAAATTTTCCGATGTTGGCTCCAAGAATATTACCTAAATCAGAGTTTGATGTTATTGTAAGACCATACTGAGAAATTATTTTTAACTCACCTTCAATTTGATTAAAGTACTCACCTTTAATTAAATTTTCAGAATCGAACTTCAATTTTACAGTTTCTTGCTCGGGTCTAAGGTTTAGAGATTTAATTAATTTGTTTGCCCAAATCCCCCAAGTTTGTTTTGTTGTCGTTGAAACACATACTATTAATACCGGTAGTGCCAGGGATGCATAATAATTCAAATTATCAATATCAAACTGCTTTTCAAACGTGTCATTCACAATTTTTTGTTCGCTTCCTTTCAGTTGTACGAAAAAAGTAATTCCTGTCGATTGACCAGATTTAAAAACTTCAATTAAATAGTCAATACCATAATCGGGTTTAATCTCTCGAATAACCCATTCCACTGGAATTAAGTCTTCAAAAATTCGGTGTGAAATTGTCTCGGTTACATGTTGAGTTGGTCGCTTCATTAAGATGATGTATAATTTTCAAATTTACGTATTGCGTAAATTTAATTTAATAACTTTCATAAATCCATGTATGTTACTAATATAAAATTTTATTCTGATCGTTTTTTGAAATTAATTTTTTATTCCTTGATAAAAAATAATAGAAGTTTTAATTTATCACTCATATTCATTCAAAGTACAAAGCACCAAGTTTGTATACCTGCCGTCTGATGTGGAAACCCATGTTTATGATAGTTTTTAAATTTGCTTCTATCCGTTTCCATCAAGAAATTTTAATATTGATTTTTTACTCACACTTTTTCCATAAATATCTGCTTCAAGGATAAGAGCATCGTTTAATATTTTTCCAACTCCTCCTTTCAATTCCTTTTTCACTCTAAAATCCTTGATTTCCCTTTTATCCTTAATGTCTTGTAATACTTTTTCGATAATTCTCACAACGTCTTGCGGTGACTTACAAACTTCTCTAATTTCAATAAAAATTAGTTTGTCTTCAGGAACCTTGCCTTCAGTTCGCTGTTTGTTATTACCATCTAAAAAATACTTCGGATGAATTGTTGTAATCATTAAAGCAGGCAGTAATTCTTTCGGGTCAACTCCATTTACGGATTCCCACGACATTAATTCTGAATAAAAATGACTTTCTGGAAAACCTTGAATTACCACGGCATCATTTTGAGCCGCAAAAACAGCGAGCTTGTCAAAGCTATTTCGCAAAGTATTGCTAATTGGTTCATCCCAATTATAGTAGTCAAGTATGTATAAATAATAGCTTCTTTCTGTGTTCTCAGGTAAAGCTGCTATTGTGCTAATTTTTAATCCCATTAATTATATTTTAAAATATTCTAAAATAGATTCGTGATTTGCAAATTCAGAAGGGTCAGCCAAACTTTCTTCTGGATATATTTTCAAATTTTGTTGATGTTTTGGAATTTCGTAGTCCATATGATAGAGCTTTCTATAAAGATTTCTTGAAAACTTCATACAATTAACTAAACTTTCACAGAACCGGATAGAATTTACAATTAAACTTGCACTAACACGTGCTTTCCGTTGTGAATTGCTTTGTAGTTGAACAATAACTTCAGCATAATTTTCGTATAATTTATTGTGTAAATTATTTATTAACGTATAATAATTCAATACTGAAGATGCAAGGCGATTAAAATCTTGCGAAACATAATCATTCGTTTCATTGTCGTATTCTAGAAAAAAACCCTCATTATATATATTCTCTATTCTCGAAGTCTGCATTTTTCTAGATTGCCAAAAGGTAATATAGAAAACTCCTAAATTTGTTTGTTGCATTCGTGTAAGTTCGATAGTCGGAGTATCTAGGTCCAATTTAAATCCAGAAAACAATTCTTCACTAATAAATCCTCTTGGTACTAGACCGAATTTAGCATCCCTCTGTAAATATGTTTTTAAATTGGAGATTAGTTCCTCAGTAATTATAAATCTTTTTGTTTTATAACTTAACCCAATTCTGTCATCAAGTTCCGCCTTTATTACATCTTGTATTTCAGGGAATCCATTAAATTGGTGAAGCCAATTATTCTTAGGGGTCCCTCCATCTTTCATATCGTTAACCCTTCGTACATCCTGTATGAATAAATGAATTCTATGTTTTTCCTTACTCGCTTTGTCGAATTTTGTTAAATCTATAGTTTGGTCTTTTATGCTTTCTTTGTAGACATCCATTTTTGTAAGAGTATCTTGCCTTACAAAGTTTATGAGTTTTATTTTACCTTCTAACATTCTTTGATAGGCATATCTGTATTCCATTTGTGTTATTGAAATGTCCTTATCATAAATTCCGCCAAACCGTTCTCCTAATAACAAAATAAAATAGTCAGATTTGTCAATTGCCCTTAAACAAGATTCATAAGAGTTCTCATCTAACGGCTTATCAAAATCATTATATTCGGAAGCGTTGACCTTATAGCCGAACTCTTCTAACCACCATTTTATACAAGATCGTAAGTCTCTAAAGTCGTAGATTGTAGATGAAATAAAAAATGTAGGTTTCATTTTGCATTTGTCATATTTGTTGTCTTTTTAAAATTACTGCCAACTTTTGGCTTTACGCACTGCGTAAAATTTATTTTGATCATTTATGAGATTATTATTAAAATTCTTCAAAAGTAGAACGCTCTTCAGGAATTGATTTTCCAATTATTTCGATTTCACAGGATTCCAAATTAATTTTATAATTGACAACTATAAAATCGCCATCCTCTGCATCCAAATCTCTACAACCGCTAAAAAATTTTATTGTGTAATCAATATGTAATTCATTAGGATTTTCAGTTATTTCAATATAGTCAATAGAATCAGCTACCCATCTTTCTTTTTGATATCTAGATAAAAAAGTAACTAGATCTTCTGAATACTGTAGCTCTTTTTTTAATTCTGAATATTTTGATTTATCGTTTTCATTCCAAAGATAAATTACATCGTTAGATAATTCGATATTTACAGTTTCGTGATTATGCTCATTCATCGTTATTTGACATCTTTAAATTCTATATTTATCCTTTCTAGGTGGCTTATTTTCATTTTTTTTTATTTATACTAAGAAAATTAATTGCAATTCCAACACCTGTGCCGACACCTAAACCTATAGGACCTCCAACCAACATTCCTACTGTGGCACAACTACCAATGACAGCTCCACTTTTCACTCCACTTTTCCAACCTAGTTTTTCTTTACTCATTTTAATATTTTTATTTTTTTGTGACAATCTTTTTAATTATTAATGTTACAGCTATTATTCAGACTCCAAAATTATATTGTTGTTATTTGTAAATAAAATTCTTCGTAATCATCAAAATAATTATGAGTTTCTATAATTTTATTTCTCACATCAATTAGAGAATCATAATCAAGTTGTGCAAACTCTTGTACTAAACCGTTTTTTGTAGTTCTTAATTTTACAAATGTGTAATTTTCTTCATCAACGGTATTCCATTCGGCGTGAACAACCATATTTCTAAGTCTACCACTTTCTTTCAAATCTTCAATAAATTTTTTATGAGATTCAATGTTTTTATTAAGTATATGTTGCGTATAGCTTGAGTACCTATCAAATAAATCTACTTTGGATGCATAAGTCATATTATGTGTGATAATTAATCCTTTTGCATCATTATTATAATTAATTATTTGACAAATGAAAGAAGTCAACCTTTCTTCGAGCAAGTTAAAGTCAAACACTATAAATCCAATTTGTGGTGCAATTAACTCTAAAAATTCTTCGTTATCATCTTCAAGATACTTGTTTAAAAAAGCAAATTGTTGAAGTTGTTTTTGTTTTATTTTCACGGTTTTTAATTGGTTGTAATTAATTGATGAATTGCGGACTGAACTTATCTGAAAATTCAATTCAGAGTGAGCTAAGCCGATACTTTCTTCGGATTCATTAAATTAAATAAAAAAACAATATGTAAAGTAGAGACAGATAAATATTACAAATATTTCAACTTTGTAATTAATTCCGCATATTGCTAATACACTGTTTTCGGCAGTTTTTATTTATTTTCTTTTTTAAAACTTTTAGCTTCCGATACTAAATTATTGAATTTTTCTCTGTAATCAGGAACTTGTAAATATGCTTGAAGCAATTCATATAGATTTACATCTGCATTTGAGCCACCATAAAGATTTAGAGTATCAACAAAAACCATAACAGCTCCATTTATATCGTTTGTGTCAATTTTACATAATTTTGAGTGTATTATTGAGTCTTTCTGTTTTTTAAATCTTGGTTTTCCCTCACTTTTATATTGACTAAAGTTTGAAAGAAATTCAACTAAAGATTCGTGTCTAATTTGTTTTTCAGTTTTCTCCATAATTTTTGCATGTTTTCAAATTATTTAATTTGATTTCTAAAAATTCATAATATTTTCTATCTATGTATTTCACATAATATTCTGTACTAATCGCTTTTGAACCAGTTTTGGAATTTTTTCTTTGCAATTAAAAATAATCATATTCTATAATTATTTTTACTTTGTTGCGAAAGAATTCCAGAAGTCAATGATATATTTTGTTTTAGCATCAAACCTCTCATAGATTTCTTTAGATTGGTCAAACTTTTGTAAAAACAAGTTTATTACAACGCAATTAATAATTCTAATATTATTTAAAGTATAAGTTAGATTATCTATTGCTACTGGACTTGTTGTATTTAGGTTCATTTGTTTTAACTGCATTATGGAAACGAATTCAGAATGAGCGTAGTTTGAATATAGTTTGTAATAGCCATCGAGTAAATTATTATTAATACTACTTTTATTAAGTAATTTTGACCAACTTAATGTTCTCGGAATTCCAAAAGCATCCAATTTCCAAATTTCTTGTTTTGATAATTGGGAGTAAAATTCTGACTCTTTTACATCTTTTTTTAGTTTATCAATTTCTTCTTTTTCTGATTCTATCTTTGCAGAATGAATTTTATTTGAATCGTTTATAGCCTGTTGTCTCATCATATAACCCGCTATTTTCCATAACTTAAATCGAAAATCTCTTTCAGCTTGCAAAATATCATTTATAAACAGATATTCAATTGTAAGAAAACATTCAATAATAGTTCTCGCAACAACGTATAATGATGAAATATCTATAACTTGAATTTCTTTGTCTAGCACTTTTAGATTTTGACCATTTGCCAATTGTAATGCGGTATTTGTTGCTAATAAAATTTTGATATTTAAAGTTTCAATATAAGCTTCACCAAAATCAAGGTCAGGATTTATTTCATTTTTATATAATTGGATTAAATCAGCTAAAGTTTTTACAATAACATCTAAATGATTTTTAATAATGGGCAAATCAGTTGAAGCAATTTCAAAAAGTGTTTCAATTTTATCTTTGTCTGTCATTTTGTGGGGATATTAGGTAGATTATTAATTTATTTAATTCAAAAATACGCCCTTACTACGCAATCTATTTACGCAAATATTATTTTTTAACTGCCATCTTGTTTGTTTCTTTATTTGTATGATTATCAAGAATTTTTGCATAGTGGTAAAATTGCCCTAGCCAGTCCCAGTGGTTTATAAATTTCTTCCAGAGCTTTTGTTAGATCCCTATAAACATTTAAAACTTAGAAATTGTTTCATTCACATACCCTTTACTCTCTCCAATTCTTCCTCTAGCTCTTACAGATTACAATCCGGCATTGATTTTATCTCAAGTTAAATCAATTTTTCAGAAATTTGTTTCTGATTTAATCCTCTCTTAAAAAAGCCTGAAAATAACTTCTTTAATATCCATGCAATAAAAGTAAATATATAAGGCTTGGAAATATTACGGAAAACCGTACTTATAATGCGACATCATATTTACATTAGTATTTTCTCAAAATTTAGTTTGGTATATATAAAAAACTTCCTATAAGAAGCGGGTCTAATATAATAAAGAGGGGTATATGAAAGAAAATTTTGAACAAAGAAGCAACGAATGACAAGCGTTTTGAAGAAACGAGAAGTCTGAGGAAGTGACGACTGAAAAATTTTCATAATACAAAAGCTCCTAAATTTAGGAGCTTTATTAAGAGCAGTCCCTAAAAATGGTATATTCAAAATATACTTATGATATGACATCACATTTACTTTAGGATTTACCTGCTATATTTCTAATTAAACAATTTTTATAAATAAAAACGGTGGATAATTCATTTCACAATTAGGGCTTCACAAAGTTACTAATTGATAATGAAATAAAAAAACTACTCAACGACGAGTTTATATGAACTATTTTCAACTTTGATAAAATAAGTTTCTTTCGAAATATCATTTATAAATAACACATCACTATTTAAAAGTAAATTTTTCACTAATCTGAATTAGTCAATACTTAATCTGACAGTTACAATCAAAAAGAATAACTTTAAAACGGATTAAGTATTGACTAATTCAAATTATCCAAAAACCAATTCACAGCAAATTCTTTTTAAGGTCGGCTTCTAATAAAATTGGTTGTCTTTTAATATCCGATAAAATCTTTTCCAAATCACTTCTTAATTCTTCTGGATCTTCGTAATTATCTAAAGCAACTGGATCTTCTGTCCACATAATAACTTTTCCAGTTTTTTCGTTGAAATAAACTTCATGTACTCCATAAAAAGGAGTTTCCATTGTTCCTGTATTGATAATCTGATAACGCCAAAAAGTTATATTTTCCATTGATATTTATTTTTTAAAAAAAATATGCTTACTTTTAACAAAGAAAAAACAGGATTTATAAAATCTGAACAGCTTAACGGCAGGATTTCTAAAATCTGAACAGTTTTTTCTTTTTAAGTTAAAAATAAACTTATAAAAATCCATCTCAATAATTTTAGAGATGGATTTTTTGTCTTAAAGATTACAATTCAAATAATTAATTAACTATAAATTTATGTGTCGTATTTTCTTCTTTAAGAAAATACATACCCTTCAGTAGATTATCTATTAATATTGAATTGCTTCTTAAGTTTGATTTTTTAATCAGTTTCCCTTCGCTATTATAAATAAGAACTTCATTTACTTTTTTATTAAGATACAGATATTCACCATTTTTAATTGGATTAGGATAAATTGAAAGTTGAGCCACCTTATCAATTTCACTAATTCCCAAATTTGAATAGCATGACCAGGAAAGATCATCAATAGCAACTCTTTGCCCCGTATTAGGATTTACGAGCTTAATAATGATATTTCCTGCGATATTTATATTATCAATTGTTGTTGTCACAATTCCAGAATTAAAAGGTATTGTTCCAACCTGGATATCATTAATTTCCAGAATTAGATTTCCCGGATTTCCTGCAAATTTTAATTGTGTTGTAACAGTAAGACTTTTAATTCCTCCTGTAGTAATAGAACTCGCAAGACTACCATTTCTGATAACAATAGCTTTGCTATTAATTGTCTGATCGGTTCTGGAATCCGAAGCCGTCCACGTAATATTATTATTTACCCAGCTGTTTGTTTCAAAAGAACTAGAACTTGTAGGAATATTTTCAAAATTTTCTGTTCCGCAAGAAAAGAACATTCTAAAATTCTGATCAGTAATTTCCTGATTGATTGAATTGCAGTAAAGCACATTAGAAAAAAGCATTAATGCACTGGTAATAAGTAAATTGATTTTGTTTTTCATTTTTTAAAATTTTAAATTAATATCGTTTAATGTTTGTTTTTAGATATAGAAATCCCTGTTCTGGAGAGGTTCCAAAATTTTTTGCTGTAGCACAGCTGTCGTAAAAATTGTTTGATTTAGTTAGTAGCTTCAGAAAAGCTGAGTATTAAGCCTTGTTAGCTTATTATTTTTGTTGATATTTGGTTTTTATCCAGATCGGATAAAAAATAGGGTTTTCTTTTATTTTCGAGTAATATTTTTTTTAACCTCATTCTCTTATTTACAATTAGAGAAATGTAATTTATTCTGTAAACATTTAAAAAATTATGATAGTTTTTAAATGAGTGCTCTTGATTATTAATTTTGACAATAGCATTATCTATTAAAATTTCCATATTATCATATTCTTTAAAAGGAATTCTCAAGATATTTATATTATTTTTCAAAGCGTATCTATTTTTAATCCAATCACATTTTATTGTATTTTTAAAGCTTTTAAGCCCTTTAAAATAGTCAATTGGATAATAGTGCTGATATCCATCAAACTCGATTATTAAATTCAGTTTTGGGATAAAAAAATCACATTCCAAATTTTGTATATTTTTTAAATCATCAAACTTTTTTTCTGTTTCAAAAATTAGATTTAAATTATTTAAGTAATTATAAACTTTACTTTCTCCTTTTGAACCCTTGGGGTGGCACACTTTACATTTTACAGATTCAACATACTTTTCCCTTTCCCATTCAGAGCAACCACAATTTTTGCAAATTAATTCATAGAAAATAATTTTTTTCTCATTTCTGTCTATAGAACCAAAAAATGAAAAGGAATTATTTTTTTTCTTTCAAAACAGTATTTATTTTTTCAATAAAATTTTCTCCTGGTTTTTTATTGTACTCTCTTGTCTTGACACATTCTGGACAAACGTTACTTTTACCCACTGAACTAGCTGGTTGAGGAAAAAGTTTTTTATGATGACCAAATAAATTGCATCTGACAAGCACTACACTATTTTTATTATGCAATTTATTGGAATATTTAACAACGACTTGCTTGTTTATTACTGTTGATTTAATGGATTCTTGTATTCTTTTATTTAGATCAGAAATAGGAACACGAATACTATTTTTTTGAAGTATGGAAAGACACTTTGGGCATTTTCTGCTTCTTCTCATTCCTCTCGCAGATTGTTCATCCTGTCGAAAAGGTTTACCTCCATGTTCATTGCATTGAAGCAATACTAATTTTTTAAATTGATCACCTGAAGGCTCATAGTAAACATCTACGGGAGTATAAAAATGTTGATGTTCAAGGTATAAAACCTTCAACTCTTCAAGAGAATTTTTACAAATAGTGATTTGTTTTTCGGTCATTGTGAATGTATTTTCCATATCAAAAATTTTTACAAAATTATTTCTTTAAATAAATTTTTTAATTTTTGTCAAAAAAGATTTCAATTATTTTCTGTAGTTCCAAACAAAGCCTTGTCAAGTTCTTTATAATCTACTTTCGGCTTTTCTGCTGTTGTTTTAACTGAATCTTTTCTTATAGCAATTGAGATCAAAAAGATCATTACTATTAATAGGGTTACCATGCCCCAAACTGAAATTTTGCTCTGTAGTATTTTCATAACTTTTTTTGTTTTATAATTATTTAATGATTGTTTGATTTATAAACTCCTGCTTGAAAACTTAAAGTTTCTTTCATTCTCTTCAAGCTCAGCGGATGAATTAGTTTCTTCAGCTTCAATTATATTGATTCCGCTAAACTCTTCAGAACTATTATCGGGAGCCGGATTCATTTGCCTAGATCGGTCTTGCTTACTTTCATTTTTATTAATTTCGCCCTTGAAAAGAGAAATAATTTCATTGACTTCATCCCGGACTTTTTCATAATAATCAGTAATGACGAAATCAGGCTGATTTTTAAACTGACTGTCTATCTGATACGCTAATCGTTTTCTTTTAACAGGTAAAAATTTCTCATGAATATAAGCTTCAGAACTTTCGGCAACTCTTCCGATGAATTCACCAACCGGCAGCTCCATAAAAACTGAATTTCTGAAAACGTCTCTTTCTTGTACAGATCGGCTTTGACCAACGTTTCTCTTAAATGGATTTAGAAAATGACGTGAAGTATTGTTACTTTCAAAATACTGATCTTTCTTCCCAAACTGTTTACTGAGAACATCTGCAGTATGACTGCTGGAAACCTGACCATAAAAATGATTTAGGCAACTCGCAAATAATACATCTGCTTTTTCTTTCGTATAACCATCCGTAAGCTGTGAAAGATCCTGACAGAAAAACATACTTGCTATTTTATTACTTCTTCCAGTATTTGGAAGAGTTTGAATATCGTTAATAAATACCGTTGGAAATTCATCCAGTAATACAAAAGAATTGTGTTTACGAGGTTGATTCAATTGTTTTGCAGCAACTGAGATAACCAAACTACACAAGGGAGCTAATGTAGTCGCAATGGAAGGATTATTCCCTACCGTCAAAACAATTGGATTTTCCGGATTATTAATATTTAAGTCAAAATCCTCTCCTCCGAAAATATACATGAACTCCGGAGTATTAATTTGTGCTACTGCGCCCTGTAATGATCCAACTACTCCCGCCAATTGTGAATTTGCTTCGCTCTCTAAAGCTGTAGCAAGTGACAATATCATTGCCTTAGTTTCGGAATTTGAAGACAGTAAAGCAATTAAATCATTGTGATTTGTCGCAATCAATGCTAGAGTATGTGGAAGATCACAATATTCGGGATATTCTTTCTTCAGAAACCAAATACAGGCTGTCAGAAGGTCTGTTGCAGAACGTGACCAAAAATCCTCTTTCTTAATAGATTCTTTCATCAAATTTTTGGTGATGGCAGAAGCATATTCCCTTGCATACGCTGAATGAGGTAAATATTTTGGATTTAGAGGATTACATCTATGACTTTTAAGTGAATCATTAAAATTCAAGACATAATGCTTAATACCCGAATCTGAATAAAAAAGCTCTATATCATTTGCCAGTGCCGGATATTTAAAATCATAGCAGATACCTGCAAACTGTTTTTGTGCTAACTCTCGTATGAAAGGAACTGCAAAACTTTCAGATTTTCCTGCTCCGGGACCTCCTATTACTAAAATTCCACGAAAAGGATTAGGAATTTGAACGGTTCTTTTTTGGTTTGCAGAGTTAATCCCTGGAATTTTTTCTTTGAATCTTTCAAAAATGAAAAGCCCACAAATTGCTTACTAATAAACCCAAACGGATAAAAAATCAGTTTTTTATAAAAATTGAAAGGTGTTTTCAGTGGCGGAATTAAAGATTTTATAGCCCAGAATTGAATCAGAATGTATAAAAGCTCTGCATATCCGAAACAAATTCCTACTACTAAAAATTTTAATCTTGACAGAAAACTTGCTTCAGGAGATATTACTACTGAAAATCCGTGCTGAGATATATTGTATAAGAATGAATTAATACCTATAATCTTCACTCCGAGCATATACAATAAAAATAAAGACATTGCGACAATGATAAATTTTATCATCAAAATTGGATCTTTTTCCATGTTTGCTATTTTTATAGGGTTAAGCCCTGGTTATTTTTTTTACTTTGTTCAACAGTTTTTTTAATTTCATATCGTTTTGCAGATTCCTGCTTTATTGCTGTTTCTATTACTTTTTTCTTTCCTCGATTGTACCGTTTTTAATCGCATTACAATATTCAAAAGATTGTTTATAGTTTCTTTGAAAGGCAAATTTCTTATCAAAAGCTTCTTCGGATTTTTGAATGAAATTTTTACGATCAAAACCTCCTTTAACCTGTCCTTTTGTTGTGTTTTTATGGTTCGTCATTGGAGAAAGCTTCATTCTTTTATCTAAAGATTTTCTGCTAACAACTACATGAACATGCATATCAATATTATTTTTCATGTTTCTTTCATGATGAATCTTAGCATAATACATGATATCTTTTGTCTGTAATCCTTTTCCAAAATTTTCAGCATACTTCTGCATTACTTCGTTTCTTACATAATCTTTCAGAGCGTTGCTTCTTTCCTGGGAGGTTTTGCCAATTTGCTGTAATTCTTTTTCCGAAGGACTTACGGTAATGACAAAGAATTTTGCATCAGCTTTTGTCAGCTTTTGTTTATTGTTGTCCAGGGATTCAATAACTTCAGCTGAAGGAATTCTATCCTGGTCATGAGAAAAAAAATGTTCAACCTGTTTCCCCTCCTTCATTCTTTCCAGGTCTTCATGTTCTAAATAATCAATCAGGTTTGATGAACTTCCGGAATTTGAATATTTACCACTTTCGCCACCCTGAATTTTAATGTTCATTGTGATTGTTTTGATTTAATAATTTCAAAGAATTTTTTGTTTCCATAGCAAAAGAATTAAACCCTCTGATGAACTCATTAAAATGTTCGATTTTCAGAATTTTTGAAAGATCATTTTTAATTCTTTCCTCACTCGAAACGATTGCTTCAAAACTTGGACGTATAGTTTCTTTCTCCTGAGTTTTTATAAAAGCAATAATCTGATCTATTCTTTTTATCACTTTTTCAAGTTCAGCTTTTGGAGATTCGTGTTTAATTGGATCAAGTCCGGTTCTCTCAAAAAAATCTAATGAAACTGTAATAAATTCTTTCTTCGAAAGTCCTTTTTTCTTACAAAGCTCTCCAATCTTTTCAGGTCTTGTTGAGAAATAGCAATTGTTGTATTTGGCTTTTTAGTAGGCTCCATTATATTGATTTATATGTAATAATTTCGATGAATAAAGCTCTTCAAGAGATTTATATATCCTTGATATATAGTTTCAAAAAGATTAAATATTCTAATTAATTGACGGTCAGTTATTTCCCCGAAGGGGCAAGATGAAACAGTGGCTCTGCCCAGTTTCGTCTTGCTGGATAAATCCACCCTTATCAACCACGAGAAACTCATTAAAATCCTTGTAATCTTTATACATGAAACTATAATCTACCGCATTGGAAAATGAAGACAATAGTTCATCTTTTGTCTTTTTCCCAGCAGAATCATTGTCGAGAAAAAGTAATATTTCCGAATAGCTTTGAAGGTAATTTTTGGCTCTGTTTAACATCGAAATTGAGTTCAGAATTATAATATCTTCTTTCAATTTTTCTTGAAGTTCGATATAAGAAAGCGCATCAAAAAAGCCTTCAAAAACAACAATTTTATTGCTGTCATTTTTAATTATCGAAATATCTTTTTTCAAAAGTGAACCTTTATAAAATGAATTTCTTAGTTCCCATCCTCCGGATAAATTTTCGAATCCAACAGCATACAATTTTTTATTATTAATCGTAAATTTTATCTCTTTTAAAAATCTGAATGATCTTTGAGTAAGACCTCTTTCAAATAAATATTTTTTCAGATTCCAATTTTGAATTTCCGCAACTTCAGTGATGTTGTAATTTGGCTTCTCAATTTCCGTCTGCTGATGAAAAGAAGAAAAACTTTTTTCGGATGCCCAGGAGAGAATTTCGTTGATGGAATAATTAAAATATTTCTTCAAAAAATCGATGTTATTTCCGCCAACACCTTCAGAATGTAAATACCAAATATTTTGGCGCTTATCGAGCTTAAAAGATGCTTCGGTTTCGGTTCCAAAAGGATTGAGAAACCAAGCTTCTTTTTCATTTTGTTTTTTTGGAAGGTGTCCGAGAGAAAGGAGGACTTCTTCCAATTGTACTGAATTAAATTGTTTACAGTTCATTTTTTTTTATTTTGATTAGCAAAAATTCCTTTTAATAAAAAAGAAAACTTTTAAATACTTTTAATATATATTTTAGTAATTCCTGAAAACCCTTTACAGGTGGTCGTTTGAGTTAAAAATGACAGGAGTGCAATACCGCAATTGACAGGAGCGCAATACCGCAAAAACAAGAGTGCAATACCGCAAAAACATCAATTATGTCCGAGCGCAATACCGCAAATAATTGGTGAATTCACCAAGATTTTTCCTAATTGCTGCTTTTGAGCTAAAAATTTGATATGGAAAAGAGCGCAATACCGCAAACCTGACGGTAAAAACTAAAATTTTAACATTTCCTTAACTTCAGAGAGTGCAATACCGCAATTGGAGAGAGTGCAATACCGCAAACACAGGAGTGCAATACCGCAAACTAAATTATATGATGACTGGATATGCATCCGGAAATCTTTTTCCGGTCTCTGATTCCCGGTAAACTTCAATAAGAAATTCTTGTAATTTCTGAAGAAAATAAATCCCTTTAATATTGGTAGAAGTTTTTCCTGTAATCCTATTTTCTTTAATAAATCTTTTGTAAGCTTCTTCGATCTGAAGCCTTATCTTTAAAATATTAGAATAACTATACAAGAATCTGGTTAAGTCAATATTCTCTAAATAATACCGCTGTCTAAAATATCTTATTCTTCGATTTATAAGTCTAACATCATTAGCTTTCTCTGTTAAAAGCCCTTCTTCAATATTCTTATTTAAATATGGAATAATTGAAATTGCATCATGTTCGTATTTATAATTGAATGACAGATGATTTAATTTATTGAGATTGAATCTGATTGGCTTCAAAAACTTAATACAGAAATCATTTGAATTCTTATAATTAAGATTAAACTTCTGATTAAAAGTTGAAAGTTTCAGAGTCGTACCGTTCTCGGGAATCTTCGATAACCATATTGCAAACAAAACGTGTTTGTTATTTCTGATTTTATAAACCAATTCATACATTACATGATTATATTCTGTTAAGACAATCAATTTTTTAAGCCAGAAACTACTTATCAAAAATGAAGTGTAACCTCTTTCTTCATAGGTAGGTAAAGAGATCAGTCCTCCAAAGGTTTTAATATCCTTACCTGCTATATTTTTTGATATGTACCAACCCATTCTGAATTTTGTAAGATATTCATATGCTTCAACAATCTGTTTACTGGATCTTTTTTCTGAAATCTTTCTGTTTCTGATTTTCATAGAGATAAAAACATTATTTTCAGTTTCGAATTCTTCATCAAAAAGAGTGAGTTGTCTCACTTGCTTTTCAGGCATAAACTGATCATTTCTAAGAATTGAGATTATATTGAAAATAATTCTTAACGCATTTATGGGTATATCTGTTGCTTTATTATCCTGAAACAAAAAGTCATCTGTAAATTGGTTACCTATTCTTATAAATTCAGCCTTCTCAATGTCATCATAGCTTTTCTTAACAATTTTTCTACTTTGATCGGAAACCATATGTGTCATTTTTAATTTCTCCTTTACGCTTTAAAAATCCTTTGAAAAATTGAAATTGTTTTTGAAAATAATTTCTCTAACGTTTCAATAAAATTTTCTCTGTAATACTTGTCTACGAAATTTTCCTGCACCAGAATGTTACAAGCTAATCTCCGAAGATGGTGTCTTGATAGTTCCGGATTTCTTCGAATAGAATTCAAAAATTCTTTCCTGGCTGTATTATTAGGTAAAGAATCTAGCTGTTTAATCAGTTTGTGTAATTCGTTCATTACAATTCTGACTATTTACGATTCCTTCTACCATATTCCAGAAGCTCTTTTTTTGAATAATAAAATCTCCCGCTGAAATTGTAATATGGAAGATTCTTATTTTTTCTCCAGTCTATAATTGTAGGAATAGAAACGTGTAGGAATTTTGAAGCTTCGGTCTGAGAAATTAGATCTTCAGGTTGGCTTTCCTCATTTTTTGAAGGGGCTATAAAATTCTGCGCTTTATTGAGAATAATCTCAACTGCTTTTTCTAAATCACCTTTAGAATGTGAATAAAGTTGTATCGACATTTTAATAAACTTTTATTGGTTTTTCTAATGCCAAAGTTCAAGTTTAAAAAGACAAAAAAATAAATTCCGCTAAAAAACGGAATTTAATAGGAGTTTAAAACGATGATTATTAATTGATTAATTTTTGTTCAGGAATTTTTAACGGACAATTGAATTTAATTCTCTTTGGCTTATTTCATCCAAATCAAATTTTTTATCTCTATGAGCTTTTTCTATTGATAAATTATTAGACTCTTCTGGTTTCTCAGCAAAATGCGTTAATAAATATTGTAAATCAGAAACATTATAATCAAATTCATTTCCTTTGTATTTTGAGAAAAATCGCATTATATATTTAATATCTTTTGTTTCTAAACTTTTCGTTGTGGGAAAGTTAATTATTGAATTATCTTCAAGAAAAATGAATAAATTTCTGAATTCATTTCTTAACTCTTTTTGTTAAAAAATACCTTATCAACTAAACCATCAAACAACTTAAATGCATTTCTAATCTCAATGTTAACTTTTAAACTTTTTCTTAAATTTGTTGAATATGAAAATTGATCTTGCTTATTTTTTATTTCAGAAAGTTTAAGTTGGGTTTCTATTTCTTCATTTTTCTTTCCCACTAAATTTGAAGGGTAAAACTCTTCCAAATCAACCCAAGAATATCCAAATCCTTTAGTTTCATCAAATATGATTGGAGCCTGAAGATCTATATGTATTTTTATCAAATCTGTTCCATATATAAAATTTGAATCTATTTTGAATTTCTTCCAGTCATTTTCTTTTCCATATAAATCTTTAAATGTTGATGCGTTTGAAAATTCCTTTTCTATAGGCGCACTAATGTTGTCTCTCAGATAAAAAGGATTTAAAAGTTTAGTATAAGAGACTTTAGTTCTTACATAAACTTCTTCAACTATTGCATTTAACTTTAGATTTAGGTTGCTTCTTAATACCTGCACATCAGAAATATTTACTGTCCCAACTTTATATGACTCCAAATCTTCTATAATCAAACTTTGCATTTTTCGATCATCAAATAAAAAAGGCGAAATCTTCAGAAAATCCGGATTATTTATAAAATAAGGGCTTTGTAGAAATTCTGGTCGTTCTTCTTTGGAATAACAACAGTAGAAGTAATAAAAATCATTTATTAAGATTATTCTTTCTGATATTATAAAAATTTCAATCAGATAATAGAGATTAAGGTATATCGCAACATCATTTTCGTCATTTAAATCATATTCAAAAAGTATATTAAATTTTAATGAAAAATCATCAGAAACAAAAAGAAAACGAACTACTGAATGGATATGTAACTCTTTCTTTAAAAATAATTTTTCAAACTTTTGTATTAATGATTCACGATTTTGATATAAAAAGAAAAACCTAGTTACATCGTCAGTATAACTAATTTTATCATAATCTTGAAGGATTTGAAATATTTCAGGATTTATAGAAAAGAATTTTTTTAAAAAATCCAGGTTTTTCTTTTCTGACGAAAGATATTTTGTAAATTTTAAATCGTTTATTTCCATGCCTTATCCATTTGATCGTCAGTAAATGCTTCAGTAACTTTCATATATTTATCCAAAACAGCATCCTTTTTAATGTTTGCTATTTTCTTAATTGCTTTCGGCTCCATTCCTAAAAGAAGAGAGTTTGTGATAAATGTTTTCCTGGCTGTATGGCTTGTAATAAATTTACATTTTGGCTTGGTCAAAGATTTTTTTGATTACCCACAAACCAATGTATTGTGAAAGGTTGCGTAAGTTCTGCTTTCTCACAACATTCTTTTATGTATTCATTGAATTTTTGAGATGAAATATGAGGTAATGGCTCGTAAATAGTGCCTTTATACTTATTCAAAATCTCTTTTGCGTATTTATTTAGTTTAATAGCATGATTTTGAGTTTTAGTCTTTTGGATTGATAAGATAATATGTTCTTCAGAAATATTTGCCAGGTGAAGCTTTGAAAGATCGGAAAATCTTAATCCAGTAAAGCATCCCATACAATAAAAATCCCTGACATGACTTAATCTCTCGCTTTCAAATTCTTTATTATAAAGAATCATCAGCTCTTCAAAAGTTAGATAAACGATATCGATATCATGTTCTGAAGCTTTAAAGTCTTCGAATTTGCGGTTTTCGGTATAGCCTTTTTTAATACTCCATCGAAGCATTGTTTTAATTACAGCAATAATTTTAGCGAAGTAGTTATTTTTAATCTCCTTTTCAAAAAAACAATACTTAGATAATTCTTCAAAAAAATAGTCATCAATACTGTCGAATTCAATTTTGAAATTCTTGTCATTTTGAAATTCTTCAAGAAAATTTTTAACCGTATTTTGAGCTTTTGTTGTATTGTAGGCTTTTGAAAGTTTGCCACTCTCAATAAATTCTTTAAAACAATCAAAAAAGTCAAAATGAGTGGTTTTAATTTCTTCTTCACTATCATATTTCTTCAGGAATAGTTCTTTGGAGAACTCGAGCTTATTTGCTCGGAAAAAGAAAAAGATATCATTGATTTTCTCTTCAGCTTTCTGAAGTTTATCATTCAAAAATTGATAATTATTACTTGGTTCTTTTTTAGCATTCGGTTTAACTCTGGAACCGCTCCAATATTTTTCCAATACGGAAACACCGACATTTTTCCTTATTCTTTCTCCTTCAGCTCTAACGACAAACTGGACGGGTATTAATCCATTTGCATTAATTTTCTCTTTTCTTAATTCAAAACTTACTTTCATTCCAATTAAACCTAAATTAGACAAATTAAAGGGTGGCTAAAAAGGTGGTTTATTTTGAAATTAAGTGAATGAAAAATCAGACAAAATTATATTTCAAAATTCTACACTATTCAAATATACTGATATTTAGATAGTTTAAGAACATTAAAATTAACTAAAAATATAAGGTAGTTCGGTCCTGGGTACAAAAAATCGGCAAACTAGCATCCACACTATGTTTGCCGATTTTTCTATTTCATTCTCTAATGCGCTGAATTTTATTAACGTGTAAAATGAAACCGCATCACTCACCTATCAAGGTTTATCCAACATCCTGGGATAAACGCAATTTAAGCAACCTTAAGAAAGATTGGGAAATAAGGTATACTTATTTCTCTGACGAATTTCCTAACGGTAAAATTATCAGTTTGTCGTTTCTTCACAGTTATGCACAAGTTGCAATAAGTAAAACATCTATTACCAATACATCTATATCATAGAGTTTTCAGATTCCGAAAGCCGGGGACTTATCTTGCCTTGGGTGAACGATGCACAAGCTATGACCGATGCTGTTTCCGGAACTTTGGTATATGATCTTAAAGACCACAAGATAAAGAAAAAAGACAGGCTGGGAAACTGGCTCGATTTGTCTGTAGATCAGTATGGAATAACCGATCACCCATTCATTCCTCTTGGAGATTGGGAAGATCTGCAAAGAGGAAAATTCAGCAACCTACCTGCAAAAACAAGTATAGGTACACCAAGTAATACACTGGGCATCCTGGTACTGGTTAGTATATTATTTTAATTGTGGATTTGGTTTTTCCTACTCTATAAAGATTTTCTGATTACGCTATATTTATTAATCCACATACGGAATTCCGTAAATAATATTTTCTCCCCAATCTGTTGAAGCAAATCTATCAATATTTGAACTTCCTCCTCCAAATGACAAACCGCCACCTTCTTTCCAATAATAATATGTTTTTGCAGTACTACTTGTATTATTGATACGAATTGCACCATCCATCATTGCATATTGAGACAATCCCACAATAAGTGCTGAAATAAGTGTTGATCCTACTATATCAGGAGATACTGAAAAGGCAGTTGAACTATTTGAAAAAGATGATCGAATCCAATAACTGATACCAGAAGTTAGATTAGTTACCATCTTAACAATCATCTGAACATTTACTAACCATTTTCCGGGAGGAAGAGTAATAGATGCACCTGTATATTGGTTACTATTAACAGGGCCTGTAACTCCTGTTCCTAAAGTTCCATACAATAAGTTTAGTTTACCGACTGTTAACAACCAAAATGTATCATCAAACTGATAGAGTCCCGGTCCATTTACATACACAACCTGAGTATTTGTAGATGTTGTTTTACTGGCGGTTACATATACCAATGCTCCCTTTTGCAATCCTGTATAGGTTTTCTGACCTAAGCTCATCTCCAGTTAGTCTCGGGGGTAAAACTCCATCCAGGGATGTTGTTACAGTTGGTTTACCAACTACATCCAAGGTAATTGCTGGATTAGAAGTATTGATCCCCACTTATGCTTTTTGTTATTATAGTTGCCAGAATTAGGAACAAGCCTAGACTTAATCTCTTTTTTTCATTTTTCAAATTTTTGACGATAAATAAATCTCCAGTATGTGATTAAACAAATTTATAATATTTTTTTTTAATTTATTTTTTCTACGTTAATAATTTTATGATTCATAGAAAACTGACAGGCACAAAAACATTGATAAAATTGGGTTGCCTCAAAATGAAGACATTTGGAATATTTTTTTCCATTTTGCCACTGTATTTCTGCTTAGCTTAAAATGTTCCGAAATTTGCTGATTGCTCAGATTTTTTTTCTCTGATAGATAAGAATCTGTACTATATCACATCTATTGTATGATTTGTGTTTTTGATTGATCAGTAAAGATTCGGTAGAAGTTCCAAATATTTTTTATTAAGCTCTAATATATTAAAAGTAGTTAGTTTTTTTTTGTTTAGTAAGCTTCTGCAGTCTTTTTCCTTTTTTGGATACTTTTTGGCGATAATATCTTCAAAAATCACCTTATAGTTGGGCTGGTTGTTTTTCATTTTTTTATTTAGAAAATAAGAAATTATATGTTTTGAACTCAGGAACAGCCTGTTCATAATAAAAAGTACTGGCATATTCTCTTCCCAATATATACTCAGTAAGCGAGATATTTACTACAACATCTTCTTCAAAAACATGAGATCTATAAAACCAAATAAAGTCATCAGATTTTATATCAGGTTCTCCCATGTGATAAAGCATCGTATTTTTATATAAATAAAGATATTTTTCTACCAGTTTTTTTAATTTTTCTTATTGGCTTTATCATTATTGCATGTTTTTATGTTACTTTATTGGGATGTATCAGTTAGCCGTATGCTCTTACTATTGTTTCGAATATTTGCTTAACCATTTGTAAAGAGTTGTTTTAGGTATTCTATACCGTTCCATTACATCATTTTTGGTCATTTCACCAGTATTGATCTGTTCTAAAATAAAATCAATCATTTCTACTGTATATACACTTTTTCGGAATCGTGGCAGATTCGTTTTTTTTGAGATCGATTTGGATGGAGATGTATACAGTATCAAATGCTGAGAATAAAGCCTGAAAAAATCATATTCAAGTAACTTACACCATTTCAACAGAATATGGGTAGGAAGATTTTCCTGCTGGTACATCTCTTCTACTTCTATACTGGGACACTTCATAAAATTACAAATGCGGGACACTTCTACCCCGTTTTCTGTAACATGCTGCCTGATGAGAGAACCAAGATGTATGTTTTTAAAATTCATTTTTATAATATTTTTCATTACAGATACATGATGAACTTCCTTGTTTGATTTTAGGTTTTTATCCCATACTTCTGTAAATATTTTCATTTTAAATATAAAATCAGTTCGTATTGATGAAAGTTTTGTCCAGCCTTTGAATTTTCTGCCAGAGATTTTCATCATCTTTCAAGAAATGAGCAGTACATGTTATCTTATATTAGCAAACTCTTGCTCAACTCTTAACTAATTGCTACCCAACAATTAACTAACTTTTGCAGAACACTTAAGCAAGAATGGGCAAAAAATGCATATCCTTTACCGGAAACCTACTTCGCTTTCTTAAAAATTACCGTCTTCAGCGCAACATTGATACGCTTTCCGGGACGGTAATTAACACATGCTCCTTTAATTAAAGTACTGCGAAATTCTTTTTTGTATCTGCACCGCCCCTGCTGAGACTAGGATAGAAGCTGTCCAGCTTATCAAGGCGGATCATCTTCCCATTGGTAAGATTATCCTGTATCCCATTTTCCAGTGCAATGATAACACCACGGATTGAGGCTTCCGATAATGCAGAGAATTTCTCTATCTGTCTGGTGAGATCGTTTATGCTCAGCTCATCATCATTGGCGATGGTTACATACCATTTTTTGGTACCACCTCATTCACACTCAACCCTCCTCCTTACATTCAATTATACTTAATGGCCAGTTTTTTTTATGGTTAGCCGGATTTTTTGTGCAACTTAATTTTAATTTGCAGGAATTGCATATATTGAGTTTTCACCAAAATTAGCTTTGAATCTAACATTACTTGACATTAATGTTCCTCTAAAAACACCATTAGATACAACATATAATTTTGTAGTAGTATTTACAACAACAATAGAAGTCCCTCTGATTTGTCCTAAATATGTTTGCTCCGTATTAAGAATATTTCCCGTCAAAGTACCGAATGCCCCACTAACAACACCAAAGCCACTGGTGGCTAAAGCATTATTGCTAGATGATAGTTGTGACAGGACATGAAAATTTCTTGGAAATACAGTTGTAGCACTTGCCGGCGTACCCGCCACCGGTGTACCAGTAAGCTCTAATTGTAAAACCCAAGATACAATCCATTTTCCTGGAGGTAAGGTTATATATCCCATAGACATATAATTAGTACCATCAAATGATGCAACATCAGTAAAACTATTGCTATCTGCATAAACAGGACCTAAAGTCGCTGCTGGACTGGCTACCCATTGGGCTCCACCACTCGCATTTGTCGTTAATATATTTCCGTTAAATCCACCTGCAATTTTTGCCGGTGTAACAGCTAAATCTACTATATGATTGGTGTTTATCACATTATTTGCTATTCTAATTATGTTACTATTTTGACTCGCAGTGACATCTCCTGTTAATGCAGCACGCTGAAAAGCACCGCCACTTAACACTACAGAGGTAGAGCCAGTATAAGTACCATTCGTAATTTTCTGCCAAAGGCTGCCATCGAAATAATAATATCCCACGGCATTTATGTTGGTTCTGGGGGGATGTAGTGTTTCCACCGGAAACATCCGTAATGTAGATCAAAGCACCTCTCTGGTTAGAACCATACGTTCCTGTATTGGCTGTAAGCTCAGCTCTTGTAATACGTGGTGCCTGCAAACCCAAAGTTTGTGTGTTGTCTGTTATTGTACCTCCTGAGTCTCTTTTGGCACTTACATCCATTGTGGCATTGGGGCTTCCTGTATTAATACCCACTTGGGAAAATGCAATTACTGAGAACAATAGACTGCTTAAGAGAATAATGTTTTTTTTTCATTTGTTTATAGTTTAAAATTAATTTCCAATCTTTTCAAATTAAAACAGGAAAGGCATCTGTGCAATAGGGAGAGTGTTTTTCCAGTTTCATCATTTATGTTTTTTGTAGTAAACATTCTTTACAGAAATGTTTACCAGTCTCTTGATAACAGCATCACAAAAAATAATGCAATGCGTGAAGACTAATTTGGTTTCTACAAATATATTCGGATACAGTATTTAAATAAAATAGCAGATATCTGTCATTTTATAGTCCCTAAAGATTAGCTTATTCTGTTTTTATCATACGATGTACGTTCTAAGGGTTGTATCATACCATTTTTTTAAGTTAAATGGAGGATTTGCCATGATATAATCAAAGTTCAACCCTTATGTAAATCATTGCTTAAAGTATCGGCATTCTTTTCTCCCAAATGATGCGAAATACAACGCATTGCCAAGTTCGTTTTTGCCAGGCGGTAAGTGGCAGGATCTCCATCTTGTTCATACACATTCACCATTTTAATATCACCTTGTTTTTCCTCCACATATTTGGCACACTGGATAAACATACCACCCGAGCCACAGCAAGGATCGTACAATGTTCCATTCATTGGACTTTTTTTACATCTCTATCTAATGCTTCAAGGTAAAATTGAGTTGTTCTACATGTTCCAGTTTAAATTTATCCGCTTTGAGTTCAAAAGCTACCAAACATTGCAGCCCTCGATGACAGAATAATAAATCAACAAGAAATCACTATTTCCAACTTGTAGTTTGTATTCTTCGCCAACGAAAAGAAAATCTTTGCCTAATTTCAAAATAAAATTTCTCAACTGTCTGGCTAATCCTTTTTACAAATCACTTCCATGGGTTTCAGAAAGGTTTAGAAAATCAAATATATAACTATCTTTAAAGGTATTTGAATATTGGGTTTCCAAATAAATGAAGCTGGCTGCAAAAAAAGGAATAAAAGAAGATCAGGAAGGATAAGAATTCTTAATGAATTTGATTTCCAATCTGGCCGTATAAAAATCTCAAAAATGACAACGTTTCAAAGGTTTTTGTTTTTCTCATAATAATTAAAACATTGTTTGTAATAATTCTTTTCATCAATTTTTTGAATGGTGGCAGTTATTTTTATTCTCAATGCAAAAATAAAAAGCCGTATGAAAAATTTCCATACGGCCCTGATTGAGTATAATTGTTTTGAGATATTATAAATTTCCAACACTTGTATTTAAGTATCTGATTTACATTAATGAATAGTAGATATTTTTTATATTTAAATTTTATAAGGATATGTAAAGAATCTGGTCTTGAAGCAGAATATATACTAATCTTTTATCTCTTTATGATCTTTTCCACAAGTTTTTTATCATCAGCAAAATAGATCTCCACCATATAAACTCCTTTTACCAGATGTCCTACATTGACGGATGTTATTTGTTTTTCATTCACTTCCAGTATTTTTCCGCCTGCCATATTATAGATCACAACTTTTTTCACAGGCTGTTTTGATTTGAGGTGCAATATATCTTCTACAGGGTTAGGATATATACTTGTTCCCGACTGTGAAAGATCAATATCATCAACACTTAAGCAAGCCCCGCTGGATACAGTTACTGGTAAACGTATAAGACTTTCACACAGATTCACAGTTTGGGAAGCATAATAGGTTGTTCCGCTAACCAATGGAGTTGTAGAGGGTAAAAGATTTCCTGCGGTATCATACCATTTGATATCTGTTCCGCTAACAATAAGCTGAGAAAGTGTATTTCCGGAACAAAACTGCTGTGCAGTATCTCCTGTCGGCACCGGTGTGCTGCACTCTTCAAATGTCACATTATCCAGATAAGCGAAGTTTCCGGCCTGAAGTGGAAGAACTTTGAATCCTTTAAACTTCACTCTATTGGTTCCGGCGGGCACGATGATTGATTTTGTCACCCACTGAGTTGCGTTAGGAATAAATATGCTTGGCAGGATACCTCCAGTATTCAGTTCACCGTTTACTCCTATCAGGTAATTATGAGCTTCGGTATAAGTTGTACCTCCATCTGTAGAATATTCCAGGATAATATGGTCATCAGCAAAGATGGTCTGCAGAGCAACAGGCATTGTATACCGGTTCGCAGCTGCAAAGTCAAAGGTTACTCTTATCCATCCTCCTCCTGAAGATTGCAGAGCCGGAGAAATCACATTATAGGTTGAAGCCCCCTGTGAATTGTAAAAATTATACATAAGACATCCTTTTTCTCCGTTTGGGGAACCCACATCAGGATTGCTGACAACAAGAGAATACATAGAATAATCCCATTGAGTCTGAGTAGGACTATTCCCAAACTTCTCTGTAAAAGGCAATGTAACCTGTGAAAAAATCAACACAGGAAACATTACCATACAGAACAATACATAAAATTTGTTTTTTAGCATAGAATTTAAATTAGGTTATCAATACTTTATCATATCAAAACAGATATCAGTTATACTTTACAGATCAGCGAAAGGCTGTCATATCGGTTACTGATTTTCAGCAAATGTATTTTTAATCTGTAACAAATAAAATAACAGATATCCCTCATTTTAATAAGAAACAGAAGGTAGGTTTAATGCTGGTCCGGTATTCTTAAACACCACCAGGATAAAATTCATTATTTGTGTTTTAATAGTTAATAAGAAGAGAATAAGGATGAAAATAAAGCGAACCACAATTAACACTTTTCCCAATAAAAGCTTCATTTCCATCCTTAAAGACTCTCCATAAAAAAACTACACTCTATTCCCAAGAAAAATCTATTTATATTTTATTCGTGATTAAATTTTTAAAATCAGCTTATTTTTAATGTTAGAAAAAGGCGGGAAGGGGGTTAGAAAATATCCTTCCCAGATTTGCACCTACTCCTGCTTCCCGGTTCTCAGCCATAAAGTTTACCGGATAAGCGCTTCCCACTCCATTATCTAAAGCAGCAAGCACAGTAGGATATCTTTCACCTGGATAAGCTCTGCTTACAAATAACCTGGAAGGAATTACTTCAGGTCCGGATAAATTTACTTTCCCGGTATTCTCAATTCGAATGGCTTCAGCTCCATTAGTTCTTACAGACAATGCCATATTATCTGTTGTTTCCAGGAAGTTTACAGCCGGATTAGTATTTGAATTACCCCCAAGATTCCATTTCAGATTTCCCAATACCTCCTATCCCATTGGGATCCGTTGTATCCCGAAAATTTATTGACAGGAGCTGTTTCATAATCAATACCCTGTGGCAGGATTACTGATAGTATTACGTTGTGCTGTAGTCAGCCGGGGTAAAAGCATCCCTTTTATTGTTGAACTGATATCCAGCATAGAAAAAGGAGCGGGCGAAGAGGTATTGATACCCACCTCAGCATTTAAAATATCGGCAATCAACAGGAACAATGCTGTAATTTTTAATTTGTGTTTTGCTCATTTTTGTTCTCTATTATTTTATTTTAGTTTTTACCCATATATCGATTCTTAATGTAGTTTAAGTTTTTATTATACTCAACACCTTCCTTTCAAAAAGGGAATATATAATCTTTTACCAGGAAAAATGATTGAGGTTATACAGTTTTTATCGTCGAAACTTTTGTATTCAGGTTCAGCATTGTATTTCAGACAGAATAATTCAGTTGTTATTTATGCTGTGATCTTATGATGGAAAAAAGTTTGTATGAAAGTCTATCGGAGGATCTGATACTTTGCATAAAGGATAATATTTGCTCATAATTTTTTGTGTTTTTAAGAAAAGTCATTGACTTATAGGTTTGTACAAAATTATCAGTACCAGGATTAAAAAAAAATGACAGATATCTGTCATTTTTCATTAAATTTATTTTATAAAAAACAGACACAGCTAAAATCCCCTATGATCACTACCATCAACCAATAAAAGATTCCAGACATCCCATGTTGGGATTGAGAATATATATTGGATTATTTGCAGGTGATTCAGGAGGCTGAAAAATTCTACTGTCGGTTATTTTTTAATCTGAAACACAATGGAAAATACAATCAACCCGATAGACCGAGACCAGTTTTTCAACTATTTCTTTCTTCACAACGAAAAAGAAACTAGTACCGATTATAATACTTTTTATTCGGAGACCATTGAGGGGTGTAAGAAATACGCTATCAGCCCCTATTTCTGGTTTATTTCCAATAATATAGAAATGAAAACCACAATATTTAGTGACAATATAGAACATTTCACACCTTTTACAAAGGAGGAATGGATGGATTCTGGCACTGACTTTTTTATCAATCTTTTTCATCCTGACGACCGCTTCTATCTGATGGGAGCCTTTGAGTTTTCTACTAAAATGTCATATATGATGGATGAGGATAAAAGAGGGAACATGAGGTTCAATTTTTACGCAAGAATGATAGACCGTAATAACAACTACCGCTGGATACTGCTACAATCTCCCCTGCAATACAGGAATGAAAAGAAAGAAATAGAAAGCTCATTGGTTGTTATTTATGATTTGGCTCATTTTCATATTATCAATAAGCCATTACTTTCCATTATGGATTTCAATAATAAGGAAATCCAGTATTTCAAGCATATCGAACAGAATATTCAGCAGATTGAAGTTGAAAAGCCGATAATTACCAAACGGGAAAAAGAGATTTTAAAGTTAATGGCAGTGGGTTTAAATACACCTGAAATAGCATCGTCTCTCTTCATATCCTACCATACGGTAGAGAATCACAAACGGAATCTAAGGCAAAAAACCAATACAAAAACATCTTCAGAGCTTATCGCCTTTACGATGACTCACAGTCTTTTACTGCTTTAATATAGATATACATTTGTTTATTTCTGCATTGATCAAAAAATGACAGATATCTGTTATTTCATATCTTTTGTATTCATAGGATATTGCAGTCCTAAGTTTATCCCTGTTGGATAGATGGTCATTAATTTATTAACAAATGATGAAATATATAGTTTCAGCGATCTTTTTCTTATTGATCACAGCATGCAGCAGTAAAAAAGCCATCAGCAATTCACCTATTGCCGAAACAATTACTCTAACGAAAAATCTTTGTTTCGGATCATGTCCTGTTTACACCATTGAAATCCGGAAGAATGGCAACATTCGACTGGATGCAAAAAATAGTGTAAAAAATAATCTGAAAGGAGTTTATACTTCAACGCTGAGTAAGGAAGATCTCAATTCTGTTAATGCTTTAGACTTTACATTATTGAAAGACTCTTATGGAAACAGAGAAGTTTCCGACCTTCCTTCTACTGATATTGAGATTCACCTTCCGGATGGAAAAACAAAAAAAATAAACGACTATGGCAATCATGGGAGTTTTGAGCTGGAAAAATTATATCAGCATATTGACATACTTATTGGAAAACTGCATTGGGAAAAGGTAAAATAAGACCTCTCTCATCAGTTGAAGTCTAAAAATTCAAAAACAATTTTTTGTTTTGTTTGTTACGAAGTGCCGCTCAGAAATACTCTGTTTTTCTTTTTATAATCAATTCTTTGAGTTCCTTTGAGATTTCTACTTTTTCCTCAAAAAGGATGCTTTGTATTCTGAATCCGGCACAAAACTCCTGATATCAAAAGATCTCAGGAGTTTATTTTTTATATTGAACGGTCTTATTTTAACCGCATTCTCTCTTTAAAAAAATCTACCTAAAAACAAGGTTCATTCTTAAAAACACTATGCTTTGCGTAGTACAGTTTACTAATAGCATCAGTAGAATAATGGATGTTACAATTTTAATATTATACACTTTATTACTTATAAAATTTCAACAAAAATATAATTTCACGGAACTTCATTGGAAAAAGAAGATTAACAATTCTTCATATCAAACCTAATATTATCTAATACGTCTCTCAGGGCGAACCAAAAACATAAAAAAGGAATGGAAACGCCGTACCTTTTTTATTTTATTAACTATTTTATGAGATGGATTTTTTGTTTTATAGCAGCATTTATTCCCAGAGATCATTTATACAGCAATCAACATATCTTTTTTTCAGGACTATCCAACAACAACCTTATATTTCCTCTTATTATCTTATCATCATTAAATAACTTACAATCAAAACCAAATGATTCATAGAATGTAATCAACCAATCAAAATGGTCAGCATCAACACTTGATAAATCTCCTGTAATATACTTGATATCTTTTTTCTTTGCTTCTGCAATAACAAAATTCATTAAGGCTCTGCCATAGCCTTTATTTTCCGAATTATGTTTTGTTATAAAATCAACAATTTTAATTTCATTGCCATAGTCCCTGAAGTGCATTACAGAATCCCAAAAATTACAATTCCCATTTTCACCAGATAAGTAAATACTATCAAAAATATTCTTTTGAGAATATGTCATAAAGACTATTTCACCATGTTTAGTTAAAGCAGCTTCTGTCATAGAGTTTTCATTTCTTTCAAGAATATATTTTAACCGTTCTAATCTTTTAGACATTAATTTATTTTCCTGTATCAGAGTTTCATTCTCTTTATACAATTCGCTTCTCTTACTTTGGGAAATTTCCAAAATTTTCTGTCTTGATACAAATTCACTTTTAAGAATCATACGAGATATTTTCTTAATTCCCATAATTATTAATACGATATTGTCCGTATTTTAATGTTTAACAAACAAAATAATAAAAAAAATGTTATCTTCATATTACTGGTGTTTTGAACTTGTTTTTTCGATATAGAGGATGTCTACATTATTATCTTCTAAACAGTGAATCGTTATGAGCATATTGGTACACATGTCCTTCAAGTGAAGACTTGGACTCATGATGATTGTTATTGCCCAAGAATCAAGGTAACTATGTTCTGTTTGCACGGAATACTTATATCCTTTTCCGGTCAACCTTTGAGTAGCAGATAAAACAATAGTATCAATAACAAGTTTATCTTCACGTTTTAAATTCTTAAATGAATTTTTATAAAAAGGAACTACAAAACGGAAAAATAAGAATGCAATGATAGAAGCAAAAACAATACTAAAATAGGTACTTCTATCAGATGTTTTGCTTATAATATCCTTAATTGCAGTTATGCAAGGAAATCCAATTCCAAGAAGAAGCAAGGGCAAAAATAACAATCCCAGTATCAGTCTCGACTTAAACAAAAGCTTCAGTTTTTTCTTTTCTCTAGTTGTTAGAGGCTCTTTTCTTATTTGTGTAAACATTATTCCTATTTATTATTTTAGTAATTGATTAGATATATTGTTTCCCTAACATTCTGCCCATATCTCTATCTTTGTTTGATATATAGGCTATATTATAAATATCTCCAACACAACCTTCTGCATTTATACATCTGAACAATCGGTCATTTAATCTGATACAATATCGTTTGAAACTCATATCAGCGATTTTGTATTCAATATCAAATTTTTTCAGAAATCACAATTATTAGTTTGTATATATCCCATTCCTACAACTTTTTTTAATATGCTACAGCCGAGATTAAAATCTATTTAGTAATTATGTGAACTTGTGTTTATGAATTTGAGCTGTGAAGAATGCTCCAGCAGCTAATAGAAAGCAGATTGAAATAAGGAAGAAAATCAAGAATAAGAAGAACTTATTGGGAATTTTCAGAGAATTCTTTCTTTTGAAGTGTTGAGGGTTTGTAAAGCCCGTCAAGCTTAAAAAAAGAAAACTACACTTAATAGCAGAGAAACAATTATATATGGTCCCGTAAAATCCAAATTCTTTAGTTTATTTATTGATCTAATTTTTAAAACTTTCTAAAATCTATCCCTTTTTCTTTCTAATCTCTAAACCAGCTGATGCTATTTTTTGAGCATATTGTTCTGCCAAAGTTTTATTCTTAAAATCTTTATCATTGGTATAGATATCATACAGATTCAGAAATGCTTCATTATATTCCATATCTGCAGCTGCCTTGTAATGCTTAATTGCGAGGGGTATATTTATTTCCATTTCTATTCCTTTTTCTGCATAAACGCCTAATTGCCAACTGGCATACCCCTCCTCATCATCAATGACTGCCTTTAACAAATAGGATAACGCTTTATCAGGATAATTAAAATGATTGTACAACCATCCCAGTTCCAGATCTACAGATTTACCAGCTTTTTCAGCTTTTAAATAATATTTTAGTGCTAATTCATAATTTTCGTTTCCATCTGTATTAAAATAATAATAATTACCGAGATTAAGTGCTGCACTCATATTACCTGCTTTCAAAGCCTCTGTATACCAATAAAGCATTTGTTCCTGGTTTATAGACGTACCCATTCCGTCTGCATAGCAAAGACCTACATTTAACATGGCAGTTTTAGATCCTAACTGAGCTGATTTCAAAAACAAGTGAAAAGATTGTTCTTCATTTTTATAATGAGGGTTTTCTCCTTTGGCATCTTCATAAATAATAGCCAATTCATTCATAGCATCAGCGTGCCCTAAATCTACAGCCTGTTGGAAATTATACACTGCCTCTGCCACGCAGTATTCATTATCCATCTCAAGAAGTATCCAAGCTTTCTGATAAAATACTTCATCTGCCTTGAGGCCTTTATCTACATATGCCTGAAGTCTATTCTCTACTTCACGAGAGAAGTAATGATAACCAAGTTCTTTATTTGAATTAATATATCTTTGTAAATTCGTTTTTTCCGCTTCATGGATACCATTTGAATCAAAAGTATAAACCATGTCATCTTTTAAGCAATAAGCATCATCACCTTTCAAAATCAGATCATATTCTATGTGTACTTTTAATTCACCAAGAGCATGAATTATTCCCCATAAGCCATTGATCTGAACAGCAAGAAAAGCATTCTTTAAAGAAATAATATCATCATAAATAAAATCACTTATTTGCGTATTGAAATGATTAATGTTAAGATATAATCCATATTTTCCCGATTTTTTAACTTTCAAAAAATCATCATGCAAATGTTCTTCTTCATTGGCAATTTTTGCACAAAAAATATGATCTCGTTTTTGTAAAACAACAGGTAGTGTATCTATACTTTCATATTCAAAATCCAGGATCATATTTCCTTTAGAGTCCATTACCCCATACTTTTTAGCTTTTCGGATGATAAAAACATAATATAAATTCTTAATTATTTTTTCGTAACCACTTAACAATAATTTCCCATGATCATCCAATAATAGATTTTGATCTGACTTTGTATTCTGGAAGACCTCATAAATATACTGTTCGTTTGGGATAAGTATACTTTTAACAAAGCTAGTTTCAAATTCTCCTAAAAACCTAAATTGTTTTGTAAAAATGAGTTTCGTCTTTCTATCCTTTACAGTAATTATATAAGTTTCTTCATTGTTACCGGATTCTATACGTTCTTCATATTCAAAAGGCAGTACAACATTATTATGATTATCTATAACTCCCCATTTATCATTTAATTTTGCTGTAAAACATTCACGATTGTAACCGATATTATTCATATCTTGGTACATAAAATCAATGATTACATCTCCCTCTTTATTAATCTTTCCATATTTTCCTGCCCGTAATACAATTGCATAATCTCCCATAAAATCAAATGCATCATCAAATTGTGGTGGTATTACTTCTTTACCGTTTTTACTGACGTAACCATACTTTTTATCAAAAAAAACCACGGCCATATTCTCATCATCAAAATCGTAAAACTTTTCGTATTGAGGTGGAATAAGAATTTTTCCGGCTGCATCTTTTAATCCCCAAAGACTATGTTCTTCAAAAATTAGTGGTGCGGAAGGCTCAGGCTGATCAATAATATCCCAGCCATAGCCATAATTTGAATAATTAAAAAATGATTTAAAATCATCAAACCATTCTCCGACCTCTTTTGAAAATAAAGAAAGTTCAAGTAAAAAAACGTTGTCGGTATTAATAGCATCATTGATAACGGCATTATTATTTTTAATCTTCTGAAGCCACTCTTCTGCTTGTTTTTTATGGCTGGTATTATTCATGTTAAACACGTCCCAGGCATCTAAATTGAAATAAGGCTGATTAAGCTTTTCAAGATAATTAAAAAGATTTTCTTTCGCATTTTTAAAATGCTCAACATCATCAATTAATTCGTCCTGATGCCTTTCAATGAAATTATAAAAACGCTTTAAATTTTCTATTCCTTGAGGAGCATTGTAAAACAATCCGGAATTATTTCCGGGCGTATGGGTATTATAATTATTACCACCAATAATTCCTCCATCAATTAATAAGGGTTGTAAAAAAGTGGGATTTCATACCCCCATTCCATCATCATTACATCATCTTCAGAAGGTTCTCCCGGCTGGTTAACATTATATAAATAAACTCTATGTGACATTTTTAACGATTATTTTGTGAGTTGTTGGTTACTTCAATATCTCATTTTTATTTTACCTCTGAAGGTCCTAGAACTTTAGAAAGTTCAGAGTTTCTATAAATATACTCTACCGAAGTACTATCTCCATCAGGGTAATGAAATCCCGGAACTTCTATTCCATGTATTACACCATTTTGTATATTTTTAAAATCAATTTGTTTTTCTGCAAGATCTCCACCTCTTGCAAAGGAATATTTATATTCAAGTTGCCCATTATTATTGATAAAAATTGCATAATGGGTATCCCAATTATTTCCACCATCCCGTCCCTCAATGGAAAAGGGCATAATAGCATCATCCTGATGATCATCATTAAGATCACCAATAAGTATAGGCCGCTCTGAGTCAAAAACTGTGGCATAAGAATCCATATACAGTTCCTTGATAAATTGGTCTGTTTTTATATTTTTCTTAAAAGCATTCAAAACTGTTGCAGTATCAATGCTTATTTTTTTCACATCTACAACATAACTTTTTATAACAGTTGCATTAAGATGGATCGTATCGCTGCTCTTTTTATTCTCACCGGATATTTTTTTCTCTGGTTTACAGCTTAAAACTATTATGACAAATAGTAATGAAAGATCTCTTATTTTTAAGCACATAATATGGGTGGGACGCTAAATAATTGTATTTACTAAATATGTAACCAGCTTTACATCAGTTCTTCTATCTTACTTCTCGCTTTTAAACATATTGACCAGAACATCTATAAAATAGATATGCAAATGACCAAGGCGAATTTGTGGAAAATCTATGTTGTAAAAATCCCTGATTTCTGTTAATTTAAAAGAGATAATAAACAAATGTTGGGATACTGTATTGAATTAACGTGAATAAGACTATTGTATGAACCAGGCCACAACCATCCAGAAAAAATCTGCTATATATAGTCCGAAGAGATAGCTTACAAAAACTTTAGGAACTTAATAAGATGATATTGAACAAATGATGAATAAAATAATAACATTGCTTAATATGATAAGTTTCTGAAGTTACTTAAATTTTTGTCATTCTAAACAATTATAAACTTAGATCTTGGTTAAATACTATCTAATAACGAGTTATAATACTATTACCTTTTTCAAAAAGAATTTTTTCCCCTTTCGGATTATACACTGATAAACTGTACTCTGACCAATATTTATCAATTGTCTTAACTACATACTTATATCCTTTATTTTTAAAATTAAAATAATAGCAATTGTCTATATAAGTTAATTCACCGTCAATTATAATCATTTCAGTTGGTGTAAAAGGAGCATCAATATCAATAGGAAAATCCGAGATAATACCTCCTGACTGATAGAGGTATTTGCCATTAGATTGTTTGTCTATTTTTATCCAACACTTGTAGGTTTGAAAATATATAGACTTAGGGATTTGTTGATTATAAGAATAATTTTTAAAATAAGTTTCGTCTTTTTTTGCATTAACAAAAGAAAATTGAATCAAAAATAATATTCCAAATAACATTTTTTTATACATCAAATTAATATTTTAAATTATAGTTATGGATAAATACTCACCTTATTGCTTAGACGTAATTTTTATTTTTAGAGATAAGGAATCAATATTATTTTATATGATTATATTTATCCGTTTTGTTAAAAAAAGTAGGTTTTGTATATTGAAATAATCAATAATCAATACAATACCAGTTATTTCCATCACTTTGTATTGTAATTCTATCAGCAAAACCTTTTGTTCCTCCAACTGAATTTCCAATTTTATAAACACTATTAGAAGAGCGAACTGTCCCATCATCATCTTTTGCGTAAATTACCGGAATACTTAAAGCGAGTCCATATTCATTAGTATCAGGATACGCTCCACTATGACCATTCAATCCCCCATTTAAAGAGGTTATTTTATAGATGCGTCCTTTACAAGTGGATGGATCAGGAATTGTGAAAATTACATGACTGGCCGCATCTTGTGAAAGACCATTGAAAATAACTGAATAATCTCTATCTGTAAGAGTATAATTTTTATCTGTAACCACTACTGGCATAGATAATGATCCATTCAACTGTAATATACTATTGGGGGCAATTGTACCTATACCAAAGTTTCCGTTTGATGTAATCACAATATCATTGACCTGCTGTGATAAAGTTGGAACATCTGTTATGTTGTTATCTTTTCCAGCATCAATATGAAATGCTTCTTGAGGATTCTGTGTATTAATCCCGATCTGTGCATGCAATGAATAGAATATTAGCAAAGAAAATAAAAAAAGTGTTTTTTTCATAATTTATATTTATAAGTAAAAAATATTAAAGTTTATTACAATATATTGATTAGTAGAAAATATTAACATATTATAGTTTTAAGCTAAAATTATTATACAATAATGCATTTGTAAATTGAAATTTCCTCGAAAAACATGAATAATGTTTTTAGAAATATTTAAGGCCTCTTCAATAGTTATCTCCCCTACATTTATATCTATGTTATCCAATATTTCATTCATCAATTCAAATTTATTGTCCGTATTTAATTATTATAAAGTCAAGACAGTGTGAAAACAGAACAAAGGACTCTTTTATTAAGCTGCTTTTTAATAGTAAAAATCCTTTTACTTAAAACTGTTTAATTTTTGTATTTCTACTGATCTATTCCTTAGTATAAAAGATAATATCATAAGTGTTATGATCTATAATTATTAAACTTATATATCCATGTTCAAGACATATCTCTATGACACTCTCACCATGTTTTTGTTCTTTGAGAACCCCAAAAACCTAATTACATGAACACAACTCTTTTTTAAATGGATACATTTTTAGGAAGTTTATAGGAGACCTAAGAAATTACCTATTTAAAATTGTTCATATTCAAAAAAGTTACAGATTTATAATATTTGTATCCTGCTTTCTGAAACTTTTTCCAATTAATAGTCCAATATGTATATTTTTAAAATCATCTATTAGTAAGTTCTTATTGGTAGCGAAGGGTTTATCATGCTTGGAACATTATTGCAGTTAACGATAATAACCGTAATAGCCGTTCTTTTACTTTCGCAATTATTAATAGTTTGACTTGCAAAGTACGTCTCTCCATTTAAAATTGTAGTATTAGATGGCAACTCAGCAGTTGATAAATTATTAGGATACCATTTTATATTGTTTCCAGAGATAGAAATATCTCCTATTGTATTGGTCTCTTTTTTGCAAACGTTAGAGGTAGCGATAGGCGGATCTGTTTTTTTAATAATATTAACCTCATCGGACACAGTGCAAGAAATAGCTGCACCATTGGTATAAGAAACCTCTACTTTGTAAGTACCATAACCAAAAAGACGGATATCTACTGAAGAAGCTGTACTTATTGGGGTAGATGAGTCATAATTGCTGTCATTTAGTTTGTACCAACTATAAATTGTTGTACTATTTCCATAAAATGCAGATGTAGAAAGTGTATAAGTACTAGCATCTGTATTATCTATTACATGGCATTGCCAATCCGGACCTAACCCTTGAAAAACACCCGGATCGTAAGGATCATAGGTAATATTGTTATTATTTTGGTTGGCAATAGTACTTTGTGAGCCAAAATGCAGGGGTTGCCCCGAAGCATTGATATCTTTTAGGTTACCAAAATTAAAATTAGTATTGCCTCCGGTTACATTAATGTTAGCTCTTGTACCTGAAGTACTACTTTGTACATAAGTTACTGTACACGGCGTGCCTCCCAATATCCAGCTTTCTGTTGTTTGGGTATTAGCCATTTGTAGTGTATAAGTTCTTCCAGTACTGAAAACCAGCTCTTTGAATTGGTTATCTCCATATACAGCGCCATCACCTTTAAACTCTACCTTGTTAAAATAAACCTTTCCACTGTGATTTCCCCCTAAAGTTCCGCCTCCATTCGAAGTGGCATTCTCAAAAGTTACATTGTAAAACGTCTGTCCCTCGTAAGTTAGCAATCCATGAAAATAATTATCATTATTTGCTTTATCGAAAACGGTAAAATGAATATGGGAAGTCCCTGCATTTAGGGTAATATATGATGAATTGGTATTGAAAGTTGATGCATAATCCGTCATATAAACATTAGAACTACCCAGATTTAAGGTTTGTGGTTTTGTCCCGTTATTTGCATAATAATGCTTTGTCGTAAGACTATAACCATTGGTATTAAACGTTCCCGTTTGATGCCAGATGGCATAGCTGGCAATAAAAGCATCAGTAAGACTGATGGAGTTTTCTTCCTCTAAAAAGATATTCGAATTTCCCATAATAACACCATTGCTGGTAATGGTTTTAGCTTCGCCGGTATGGCGGTAGTAGATGTTAGTTATATTTACAACAGGCATCCCGCTCTGCCATACACTGGAACCGTAGATATTTAAAGTTTGTAACCCACTCTGGGTAAATGTAGGAGCTACTGAACTGCCCGAAAAGGTAATATTGTGGGTATAGGATATATTATCTACCGTTACCTTTTTGCTACTTGCCGTAAAACCGGAGCCTCCATCAAAAAAGGTATTATCTCCCGGTCCGGGTACACAATAGCCTCCTGTACCGCCAGTGGTTTGCGACCAGTGGGATTTATCGTTCCAGTTACCACTACCTCCAACCCAGTACAGGTTTTGCCCAGTATAGGGAGGAAACGTCCAACCCGTATTGTTGCCGTTATTTACCGAATTATTAGCCACAAAACTAGCTCCTCCAGATGAATTTAAATCTTTCATTATAGCACCCCGTACATCTATGGTAACGCCTGCCGCCGCTACTATATTGGCTTGGGTGTCCGAAGTTCCAGAACTGATGGTAGACCACCCTCCACATTGTGGTGTATTGGCAGAAAACAAAGAAGTAATGATTTGTGTATTTCCTGCAGGAAAAGTATAAGTTCTTCCAGCACTGAAAACCAGCTCTTTGAATTGGTTATCTCCATATACAGCGCCATCACCTTTAAACTCTACCTTGTTAAAATAAACCTTTCCACTGTGATTTCCCCCTAAAGTTCCGCCTCCATTCGAAGTGGCATTCTCAAAAGTTACATTGTAAAACGTCTGTCCCTCGTAAGTTAGCAATCCATGAAAATAATTATCATTATTTGCTTTATCGAAAACGGTAAAATGAATATGGGAAGTCCCTGCATTTAGGGTAATATATGATGAATTGGTATTGAAAGTTGATGCATAATCCGTCATATAAACATTAGAACTACCCAGATTTAAGGTTTGTGGTTTTGTCCCGTTATTTGCATAATAATGCTTTGTCGTAAGACTATAACCATTGGTATTAAACGTTCCCGTTTGATGCCAGATGGCATAGCTGGCAATAAAAGCATCAGTAAGACTGATGGAGTTTTCTTCCTCTAAAAAGATATTCGAATTTCCCATAATAACACCATTGCTGGTAATGGTTTTAGCTTCGCCGGTATGGCGGTAGTAGATGTTAGTTATATTTACAACAGGCATCACGCTCTGCCATACACTGGAACCGTAGATATTTAAAGTTTGTAACCCACTCTGGGTAAATGTAGGAGCTACTGAACTGCCCGAAAAGGTAATATTGTGGGTATAGGATATATTATCTACCGTTACCTTTTTGCTACTTGCCGTAAAACCGGAGCCTCCATCAAAAAAGGTATTATCTCCCGGTCCGGGTACACAATAGCCTCCTGTACCGCCAGTGGTTTGCGACCAGTGGGATTTATCGTTCCAGTTACCACTACCTCCAACCCAGTACAGGTTTTGCCCAGTATAGGGAGGAAACGTCCAACCCGTATTGTTGCCGTTATTTACCGAATTATTAGCCACAAAATTAGCTCCTCCAGATGAATTTAAATCTTTCATTATAGCACCCCGTACATCTATGGTAACGCCTGCCGCCGCTACTATATTGGCTTGGGTGTCCGAAGTTCCAGAACTGATGGTAGACCACCCTCCACATTGTGGTGTATTGGCAGAAAACAAAGAAGTAATGGTTTGTGTATTTCCTGCAGGAAAAGTATAAGTTCTTCCAGCACTGAAAACCAGCTCTTTGAATTGGTTATCTCCATATACAGCGCCATCACCTTTAAACTCTACCTTGTTAAAATAAACCTTTCCACTGTGATTTCCCCCTAAAGTTCCGCCTCCATTCGAAGTGGCATTCTCAAAAGTTACATTGTAGAACGTCTGTCCCCCGTAAGTTAGCAATCCATGAAAATAATTATCATTATTTGCTTTATCGAAAACGGTAAAATGAATATGGGAAGTCCCTGCATTTAGGGTAATATATGATGAATTGGTATTGAAAGTTGATGCATAATCCGTCATATAAACATTAGAACTACCCAGATTTAAGGTTTGTGGTTTTGTCCCGTTATTTGCATAATAATGCTTTGTCGTAAGACTATAACCATTGGTATTAAACGTTCCCGTTTGATGCCAGATGGCATAGCTGGCAATAAAAGCATCAGTAAGACTGATGGAGTTTTCTTCCTCTAAAAAGATATTCGAATTTCCCGTAATAACACCATTGCTGGTAATGGTTTTAGCTTCGCCGGTATGGCGGTAGTAGATGTTAGCTATATTTACAACAGGCATCCCGCTCTGCCATACACTGGAACCGTAGATATTTAAAGTTTGTAACCCACTCTGGGTAAATGTAGGAGCTACTGAACTGCCCGAAAAGGTAATATTGTGTACATTTCCTGTAACATCTAAAGTTACCGTCTTGCTGCTTGCTATAAAACCGGAGCCTCCATCAAAGAAGGTATTATCTCCCGGTCCGGGAACCACACTGGGATAGGTTGTTCCGCCCGATGTAGTGCGCCAGTGATTGATATCGCTCCAGGCTCCAGAGCCGCCAACCCAATAATAATTTGCTGCGAATACTTTAGTAAATGACAGTAGCAAGAATAAAAATATTGAGATTGTTTTTATTATTTTTTTTTGTAACATAGTTATAATCTTGACAAATAAATCAACTTATGGTAGGCAGATGATTATAGTTAAAACGAAAGAAATTGTTAATCGATTATTATTTTACTACAAAAACAACATTCATATAGGTAGGCTTACTAGTATCTGCCGTACTTAGGATATTATAGGTAAGTACCCCATTTGCGTCAATCGCAACATTATTAAAAATAGTATTATCATACCAAGTAACATAATATTCAAGTTCATTTGCTGCAAATGTTTGAATAGCACCTAATGCACCTGTACTACTAGCCATAGGCGAGGTGAACTGGTTCTTGTAATTTGTATACAAGTTTATAGACCCTGCAGATACACTGGTATTGATCGGAATTGAGGGCGAATAGAAAAAAACGTGGTGCGTTTATTAGTAGTGGTTCCCACTTATCTGTAGTATTTTTCCAAAACCAATATCCAACAGATGTTATATCTTTCGTAGTCGCTGTAGAAGCCGATGTACTATAAATAAGAGTACCAATCTTTATTCCAGAAATACTTATGGCCTCTATTTGATCGCCTGTTAATCTCGGAATTGCAACTCCTGCTTTAGTTCCAGAAGCATAATTTGATGGCAAATCTATATCCAAGGTTGCTTGTGGAGATTCAGTATTAATACCTATTTGTGCTTTGTAACTTTGCAGAAATAAAAATACTAAACCTACGCAAAAAATCTTTTTTTATTCATTGTGATTTTTATTTATTTTTTATAATGTTTTGTTATGAGATGACTAAGAAGGGATATATTTATTAGAAAACCTTTTATGGGTATCACGTAGATTATGGTATCTTAAAATAGGTTTTAGAAATGTGGTCTTCTTTATCTCATTTATATTTAACCAAAAGATTAATAGCCCAATACCTACTTTTCTATCACCATTACAGTATTCAGGCAAAACTAAAGTATGCGTTGAAAACTGACCAAAGATACGGGAGGACAGCATACAAAACAGAGTAAGATTAGTATTCTCTTCATTTGCATATAGTTTTTTAAATTATATTAATCGGAATGTTAAAAGAAGGATCCGCTTAAACAAATTGTTGATGCAAATTTAGTAAGACTAGTAATTTATTTTGAAAATAGGGTTTTGAATTTGAATAATTCAAAAAAAAAATAAATTTAAAATATTAATAATCAGCAATTTGTAAATACACCCAGTAAGTTCTTTTATATAATCTGAGTTTGACATACTGATTATTTTTTTAAGATCAATAAACCTCATTGTCCTTGAAGACTTCACCTTTTGCAAACAGTTAATAAATACCAAATACATCAAAGTTAAAAAGAAGAAATCTTCAATTCATTTGGGATTAGCATATACACAAGGCTTTACTAGCGTTATACTTTCCAAAGAAAAAAATAGAAAATGTTTAAGCAAATGCATTATATTACTTTTGAAATTGAAAATAATGATAAAACTATTAATGACAAAAATTAGATTAATAATTAAATCCACTTTTGCTATAACCATAAGAATTTGTAAGAAAAACAAAATATTTCAGTCCATTTTTTATTAATGTATTATAAACTTATAAAACTAAATCAAATACACTTCTAAAATAGCTCATATATTTACCTTTTCTACTAGAGAATAGAATTGATAGAAAATAATTCATAATTTCTGTATTTTTGGAAACTAAATCAATAGTAGGCAGTTATTATTCATTTGAAACAAATTCAATATTTATGAGCAAAAGATTTCTATATATTTTTTTTATTTATTTTATCTTTTGGGGATCTGCGTACTCTCAAGATGCTTTATTTAAGAAGCTTGCTCCCATTCTAAACAAAGAAAGATCTTTAGGGCCTGAAAAAGCATTTAAGTTAGCAAATAATATAGAGGATACCACTCGTTCCTCTTATATAAAAGCTTATATTTATGATTACAAAGCCAATATCTATACCGATATAGACGACCTGAAAAATAGCATTATATATAAAAGAAAAGCTCAAAAACTATATGAGATGAATAACGACTTCTTCAGAATAGCTAGCTGCCAGGGAGCTATTGGAGAAAGATACAGTATTCTGGGATTGCACGAACAAGCAAGTGAGCAGTATCATCTTGTACTTACTACAGCAAAGAGGATCCAAAATAAATCCCAAAAAGACATCTTATTAGTTACTGCTATGAACGCAATAGCAGATATAAAATATGAGCAAAAAAATTATAATGCCTCTATATCTTTTTATAAAAAGGCGCTTAATATGACCTCTAAACTAAAGCCTGACAGTATTCAGCAATTTCCTGTGATGATTATCAATATGGGATTAGCCAATAACTATAAAGACCTCTCACAATTTGAACTATCAGAGAAACATTACAATAGAATGATTTATCTGGCAAAAAAACTAAAATCTGATGTTAATATAATTGAAGGATTAGGTCAGAAAGCAATTCTATATAATAAAATGGGAAAGTACACAGAAGCCATACATCTATGTGACTCAATGTCTCAAATGCCTTTTACGAAAAACTCGGTAGAAGTAAAAAAGAATATATATGAAGTATTATCTAATGCATATCTTGGTCTTAATGATGCAGTAAATGCTAAAAAGTATAAAGAATTGTACGATAATGGAAAAACAGAAACCGATAAATTAAAAAAAGCCAGCATAGATGAATCCATAAACCAAATCGTTAATACAAAATCTACACAGATTAAAGAAAATGAAAGAAAAAGTTCAACAATAATTATAATGATTATTACATCAGTCTGTATTATCATTTCTTTATTAATCTATCTATTCCAACGTAATAAGCGAATTAAAGAAAAGCAAGCTTTTGATCATTTTGTATTGATATATAAAGAAAGAGAGAAAACTCTGGAAAGAACTATTGTGAAAGAAGGAATTCTTAAGGAACAAAGTTCAATTACAAAACAAAAATATGAAGGTGGTATTACTGAAAGTAAAGAAAATGAAATACTGAAAGCCCTGCAGCGGTTCGAAAAAGAAAAAGGATATCTTGATCCAAATATTTCTTTATCAGTTCTGTCAGCAACACTTAGTACTAACAATTCTTATTTATCAGAAGTTATAAATAAACACCATGGCAAGAACTTCAATACCTATATTAATGAATTAAGAATATTTTACATTATAGATAAATTAAACAACAATTCTAAGTATAGAAATTATAAAATAAGTACATTAGCAGAAGAAAGCGGATTCATCTCCCATTCTGCTTTTACAATAGTATTTAAAAAAGTTACAGGTACTTCTCCATCATTTTATATTAAAAACATACAATAATGCAGTAGCCTGATTTACAAAATTTTAAATTTCTAATACTTTTTAATTCATCAATTTCAAAAGCCTATTTTTTTTACAAGTTTTAAAGACCTTTAAATTTGCATAGTCCTTTCCTTATTGTTTCCGGGCCTATTATGCTCCCTTTTCTCCTCTAAAAATTATTAGCAAAACAATAAGAGCTAAAATATTCAAGGTCAAAACATGAAAAAAAAAGCAATTTTACAAAAATTAAAAGAATTTGAGAAAGAAGAACGTTATCTGGATAAAAATATGTCATTATCCGCGTTATCATATTCACTAAATACCAATAATACTTATCTTTCAGAATTAATAAATAAAGATTTTAATAAAAACTTCAGTACTTATATCAATGAGCTCAGGGTTGGTTATATTATTAAAAAGTTGAATCAAAATCCCAAATACAGAAATTATAAAATAAGTACTTTAGCTGACGAATCAGGCTTTACTTCACACTCTGCTTTTAGCATTGTTTTTAAAAAAACAATCGGTTTGCCTCCCTCGGATTATATAAAAACCCTTGACAAAAACGTTTTACAAAACATTAATTAACAACACTTTATATCTATTTTTTTTTTGAATTATTCAAATTCAAAAACCTATTTTAAAAATGAATTAGTAGGCTTTCTAAATTTGCAAAACCAATTTATTTAAACGGATCTGCCTTTTTACACTCCGATTAAAAATAACCTTTAAAACCATAAGCAAATGAAGAAAATACTAATTTTTACTCTATTTTGTATACTGCCCTCCTGTATCTTTGGTCAGTTTACAACAAACACTCCCTCTATTACTCCTGAATATTGTAATGGCGATGGAAAAGTAGGTATTGGTATTGCCAGTGCTACGATAGGCTCTACTTTTGACTATCTGCTCCAAAGATTGTCCGGTTCCGGAACATTTAATGACAGAACCGGATCTCTGGGTATTACAAATCAGACAACGTTTACGCTTACACAGACCAATTTACCCGCTGGAAGCTATACGATTAGAATCAGAGAAAATGTAGCCGGTAATCTTACCACTAAAAATGTCTCTTTTACTATCACGAATAACTATACAGCCTTACAATTCAACAATATTGTTTCCTATACCTGCTCAGGAAACATAACCGTCAATGTAACACAGGGACAACCTTCCACATACGAATTGAGAAACCCCACTAATGGTGCGGTAGTCGTACCTGCTCAAAGTTCAAATTCTTTTACAGGTCTGGCTGCAGGCAATTATAATGTAGCGGTAACTGATCAATGCGGTAATACTAAAGTAGTCGGAGCTACTATAACTGATACAAACACAGACTTATACTTCAATTTTAGCAGTCAGGATCTGACCGGCTTTAATTATCTGTATGACTGCAGCCATATTCTTCATAAAATTGACATGAGAAGGTTGGGTTCTATAATAACGGTTCCCAATTATAAATATCCTATAAACATTACTTATGAAATCAATATTCAGGACGGTTCTCCTACAGGAATTACTTATATCAGAAATTATATACTAAACAGTTCTGCTGACAATGGTAAGATAGTACAAGATATCCCTTATATCTATGGTAAGTCATTTACCGTAAAAAAGACATTAACAGATGCCTGCGGAATTACAAAAAACTACCAATCAACATATAATAACCCATTGATTTCAATGGATGTAAAGAAATCAGCGGCTTCCTGTGGAAACGGATTTATCACGATCAACAACATTATGTATGCTACTCCTAATTACAGCCTAGAATTTATTTCCTATCCTGCAGGATTCCAGCCATGGAATTACAATACCAACTTTAGCAATGGCTCATATATAGCATCTATTTCAGGAACATCACCAATAACAATCAACATAGGTAGCAATACCAATCCGGTGCCTTCCGGAAATTATACAATAAGGCTTAAAGATTCTTGCGGAAATGCAGTTGAAAAAACAGTAAATATTGTAACTGGTCTTGTTATGAACAGGTATTATGCGCCAGGTTGCGGAAGTACTACAGGATCTGTTACTTTATTTCCTGTAGATGCTGCAAATTCAACAAGTAATACTCCAAGTGCAACGCCAACAGGAATAAAAATTATTAGTGGGCCTGTTGCTTTTTCTTCAACATATCCGAAATCTTTTGGTTCTGAAGTTGTTGCCCCTAACAATCAAATTTATCTTGGAAACTTACCTCCGGGAACCTATAATGTTGAAATCCCTACAACTTGTGGATTAAACATAACAGGTAGTTTTGTAATTTCAGGAGCTGCTTACAGCTTTAGTCATTCTACTCAGAACAGCTGTTCTTCTTTCAATTACAATGTGTCGTTGAGTAGTAATAATACAAATAGTGCTTCCATTACACTGCAAAAGCTAAACAGTACCAATAATACGTGGCAAACTGTTCAGACAGCTACAGCTAATATATCCGGAAATATTTCAACAACATTTTCCAATATTCAATCTGGAGGAGACTTTAGAACCCTGTTGCAATATTATACCTATGAAACAGGTAAAGCATCTACAAAAATATGTACAGAAACACTGGATACTTTTACAGCTATTCCAGGTGGGTTAACCTTAAGTGATTATTATGTATTCACTTGCCCAGACGGTACTTACAATCTTGTACTATATGCGCAGGGAATCACACCACTAAAATATAAACTTATTGAAAAAGACGGTATTCCTATAAATATAGACAACAACACCAATCCAGTTTTTACAAATTTAAGTGCAGGGAAATATAAGGCTCAGGTAATTGATAACTGTGGTAATACAATTAATGTTAATGTCCTGATATCAGAAAATAAACTCCCTAAAATTAAATCAGGTAAGCTGTGCCAAGGACAGCCAGGCAATCTGATTTTAGAAGGTATGTCTTTTGCTACAGTACAATGGTATAAAAATGGAACTAATACAGGAGTTACTGGAGTTCAGTATCCTTTTAATCCTTTTAATTCTGCAACAGATACTGCATTATATGAGGCAAAGATTAGCTATCCTGGTTCTTGTATCGATACTTCTGTATTTTTAGATCTTAATTCTATGAGTATCAACTCCCCAAATGCAGGAACAGGCCAAACTGTAACTCTTAGTATCAATAACCTTACAGGACCCGTTGACCTTTTCTCTTATCTCAATGCTCCTTATAATACAAACGGTATCTGGACCGACAACAACAATACCGGTTATCTTATTGAAAACAAATGGTATGCTCAATATGCTACAGAAGGAACTTATACATTTGATTATACAGTAAACGGCTTATGTAATAATACAGCAAAAACTACAGTAACAATTATTCTTAATTCAGCCTGTTATAAGCCCGCTGTAACCAACGGAACTTCCATCCCTACGAGTTTTGGTATTACTTCTCTGGGAAGAGCAGGAACAAACCAGGATAACTGGCCAATGATAAGACAAAGCGGTTTCATTGTATTAGAATCTAAAACAAAGGGATTTGTTATCAACAGGCTCAACACATTACAGATTAATGCTATTACAGCTGCAGGCAATGCTGTAGAAGGAATGATGATATATGATACAGATGAAAACTGCCTTAAAATTTACGTTGAGGATCCTAATAATGCAGCCAATAGTAAATGGAAATGCTTTAATAAACCAGGCTGCCCTGACTAACAAATAAAACAAAAAAAATACAATGAAAAATATAATTCTGACAGCGATCCTATCTATTATTCCTTCTATTATCAATTCTCAAGTTATTATAGGAAAAGGAAAAGCAGCCGTAACAAATCCATCTGTTTCTTTAGAGTTTGGAGATGTTCCCTCACCAAGTTCAGGCAATATAAACAGAGGTATTGTATTACCTTATGTAACCAGTGCTAATGCTGATTTAAATTCTGTTAATGGAACATTGATATTTGATCCCATTGAAAAAAAAGTAAAAATTAAACAGGCGAACTCATGGTTTGATTTATCCTACGGTGCTAGTACTGTGAATAGTATAGATACAAGTATTCAAACCAATAAAACTGAAAACACAAATGCCAAAGTTTCTATTGGAACTCCATCTTCCACCCCGGGAATCCTGGTTTTAGAGGATGTTAACAAGGCAATGCTATTGCCACGTATTACAGATCCTCATATAACGATCATTAATCCTGCACCGGGAATGATAGTTTATGATAAAATAAGAAAGCTGTTACTAGTCTTTAATGGCACCGAGTGGAGCTTTTGGAAATCCTAATTAGAACCTAAAAAGGAAAGCTGGCTATATTTACTTATTCAGCTTTCCTTTTAAAAATGTCACTACTATAAATGTCAAATCATACATTTAAAAAAATTCATATTGGTTCTTTAGTTAAGCAAAGGGTTATGGAACTCGGAAAAGAAATGGAAATGTCCCGTATTTGCAATTTTTTAAACTGTAAAGAATCTGATGTACTGGATATGTATGAGTCTGAAAGTTTAGACTCAAAAATATTATTACGATGGTGTAAATTATTAGAATATGATTTTTTCAGAATATATTCGCAACATCTTATTCTATATTCTCCAAAATCATCTAACAATATTCATTATCATAAAAAAGCAACAAATTTACCTGTTTTTCGTAAAAATATTTACACCCGGGAAATTATTGACTTCATTATTGAACTAATACAGTCAGGTAAAAAGGACCGAAAACAAATCATTGAAGAGTATAGAATTCCGAAGACAACCCTGTATAAATGGCTCGATAAATATAAACACAATGACACCTAATTACAAACAAATATATATAGATTTTCTGGATAGTAAGAAACCAGAAAAAAAATCTTACTGCATGAGTATTTTGAGCAAGACTGAAATTTCTGCTCTCGATATCATTGACCTTAACAAGATTATCTTTGGAAACAACAAAGATGATATTATTGACAGACAAAGACATAAAGCTTATGATAAAAAAACAATTTTTAAAATTTTGGATTATCAAAAGAAACAGCATCTCAATAACAAACAGCTGGCAACTCACTTTAAATTAAGTAGAAATACTGTGGCTAAATGGAAGAAAATATTTTTGGTTAAATAAAAAGAGAGAAAATTTTCTCTCTTTTTATTTAAAAATCAGCTACCTAATCTGAATTAGTCAATACTTAATCTGACAGTTACGATCAAATTGAATAACTTTAAAATAGATTAAGTATTATGACAACAAAAGATCATCAAAAACAAGTTAGGCGTACTTGAATTAGAACCATCATATCCTTAACTCCTAACGGTTAGATTAATTCTTGGCTATTGGAATTTTTATCAATTAATTGATAATCTTTTCTATTTTTAGAGAAGAAGTTCTATCATTAAACTGGCAGCTTGTATTATTTGTAACCGTAAATAATTCACCAGAAAAATTGTTACCATCATAAAGGCTTACCTTATATCCACTCGCAGGTCTTATACTTGATATATCATTATCTTTTATTCCCGCGTTTATTAAATCTTGTGTGGTGTACGCTCCTTCAGCCAATGATTTCCAATATCCTGAACCATTATAATTACAACTCTGAAAGAAAAGAACTGACTTTGCCGGATCAATGACCTGATTGTTAAGAAAGTTAAAATACAGTATAGATTCTAAAAGAACTCCATTATTCTGTAATAATCGAATTTTATACTCATACATTGTGCTTCCTTTTACAAAAAGTTCATCTACCGGAATTTCTCCATAGATGGTATTGCCATTAACATTTACAGGCCATACAATAGAATTGTAATCTTTATTAACACCAACTGCATTTTCAGTGTTTGGATCAAGCCATAAAAGTGCCTTGGAAACTGGGATAGAGCTTGTAAAATTTCCGTTAACAATTATTTTTTTCAGTATTGGATCATAGGAAAGCTTAGCATTAATAGTATAAGAACCTTTATCATAATAAGAAATTCCGGGAATAACCTGAGGTTGAAATATTTCATTCTTATCCAGAATAGCAGCGCTACCTTGTAGTTAAAAAGTTGGTTTTCTTCCAAACGTACCATTTCCCCCTCCCATCAGAGCAGTTCCTAAAACATTTTTTTCAGATACTTTTTCTGAATTATGCGGTAATCCAAGACCATGTCCCAATTCATGAAGCATTCCTCCAATATAACTAGAAGTTGTAGTAGCTATTTCGGAAACTTTAATATTAGGATTATCTACAGCAAAACAAATCCCCTTTAAAGCACCATCGGTAAACCCATAAAATGGCTGACGTCCTCCATCTTTTCTCTGTGGCAGAATTATCAAATTATGATAATTACTTGAAAATTCTGATGAATGCTGTGTTTTGTATTGATTAATTTCCGCGAGGATTTTGCTGCTGCTACCATAATCGTAAGCTGCCTGTCCTTCATTACCTTTAATGGTAATGATATTTACCTTTCCAGTAAGAGCATTTAATGGTAAACCAAAGGTTTTATCTCCGTACCCATTTCTATTCATTTCATTCTTTATCCAGGTTTGAAAATAAATAAGCAGCTCAGACAGTCTTTCCTGATATCCTTCAACTTCAGGGTTATCATTGGGTACGAAATAAATAATGTTCAGGTTTTTTTCGTTGGTGACAAAATCAGAGTTGATATTCATCCTGGAAAACGACGGATCCATTTTAGTTTCAATATTCTTCTCCTGCTGAACCAAATCATCTGAGGTACAAGAGGTCAATAAATAGATAAGTGATAAACTTAAGATTTTTAATAATTTCATAAAAGTTTTTAATTAATGATTTATATTTTAGTAAGTGGTAAAGAAGATTACATACACTGAACATATAAGTTAATGTATCGTTTATATCTGAATAGCGTTATCTCACTCTAAATATTTTTTTCCACCTAGCCACAGTATTTCTACTTAATTTAAAGTGAGCCGCCAGCTGCGTATTATTAAGTTTCCTCTTCTTTTGATATGTTAAGATATATGTTATATCTGTGGTACTAAATGAACGGTTCTTCAGGCTGTCTTTTTCATAACCAAAAATAATCGTGTTGATTCTAATTACATCTAAAGAAGTTACTTTTTTCTTTTGGAAAAAAAATTCGCATTGCTTCATTTTCTCTGGACTCTTAGTTTGAATATAATCAAAGTAAATCTTTTGATAATCAGGACTCTTCATAAGATTCATTTTATAACTTTTTGTTCGAATATTTTTCTATCCATTTATAAAGTGTCGTTTTAGGGATGCCATAATCGTCAAGTACCTGTTTTTTAGTTTTTTCACCGTTGATGATCATTTCCAATATAAATGCTATGATTTCTTTACTGTAAATATTCTTTCTGAATCGAGGAAGTAAAGCTCCATCACCAGATTTATTCAATGATATTGAAGATGGCGGAGAAAATAAAATAACATGATGTGAATAGATCCTGAAAAAATCATATTCCAGCAGTTTACACCATCGTATCAGAACTTCTGTGTCGAGACTTTTTTCAGTGTACATCCGTTCAATATCTTCTGGTTTTACATCTAAGAAATTTATTATACGTGATATTTCTATATTGCATTCCAAAACACGGGTCTTTATTAGAGACCCAATGTGTATATCTTTAAAATTCATACAGAATTAATTATTTAACAAAACCCAGCCCGTTGATTTGCATCCGTAAAAATTATCCTCAACAAAAATAACCTGGCCTCTGTTATTATTATCACATATATTACCCGATAATGTGGAGGAGGGTGCACTGATCTTTATACCACCATTGACCTGAAGTTTTGCACTAGTGGTATTGGTCTCAAAGTTGTCTATATCAATACCCACCTGTCCGTTTTTTAGTATTGTAAAAGCATCACTTCTGGTAACATCAAAACTACTATTATTAAAGATTTTGTCATAATTATAATTTTGAGATGCTCTTCCATTTCCAAGATTAAATAAACGATCTTTAGAATTAACCGGATTGTTAATAGATGATGTACCGAAAAATGTATAAGCATCAGGATATTGAGGGGTATAAAGAGTTCCGAAAAGGCCAAAAGAAACTTCACCTACTGACTGAGCTGCATTACCTATTCCCCCTACAACTGAATAACTTCCAGTTGATGCATTTCCTCTCCCCCTATTACAGAACCATAATGCGCGTTGATAATTTTGTTGAACTGTCCCCCTGCGATCACCCCATTTCCTGCTCCTTGTGGATAAGTAGTAGGAGAACCAGCCAATTTTATAAAATTTCTATCACCACCTCCAATAAATGAATTATAAGCATTAATTTCATTACCTGAGCCTCCAGCAATGCTGTTATGTCCAATCCAGATTTCATCGTATGGTGCCACATCCGGTTTGATTTTATTAGCAGCCCCTCCAGAAATTGTATTAGCCCGTCCTTCAGTTATTAAGTTATTATGACCTCCTAATATTGAATTATGAGAAGAAAAGTCACTACCTGCTATCTTATTAACAGCCCCACCTAGTATGGTATTACCTACCCCACTATAAGTTGTGGGATTTAAGTTTGGAGTACCACTATAAGTTATCTCATTACTAATTCCAGCCAAAATTGATGAATTAGCCGCAATATTAATCTTATTGTTTGTGCCACCTAATATACTGGAATTATCTGCCTGTGCATAATTAAGCTTTCCAAAAGCTAAAGAATTAGTTTGAGTTGCCTGTGATTCTTCCCCAAATGCAAAAGAGTTTACTCCAACTGATCTGGTTTTCTTTCCTCCAGCAAAAGTTGAGTTTCCCGCAGCTTCAGTACTAGTACCTAATGCTGTGGTAGTATTTCCTCGTGAAATGGTATTAAAACCTGCAGCAAAAGAATAATCACCTGTAGCTCCATTAGACGCATAAAGTTGATCACTATAAGATATATCAACTGCATTATTCCCAATCGCTCCATATTTTTGAATGTCTGCGTCAATAAATCTTATCCCTGATTTTCCAGCCTGAACAATTCTTTCAAATGCTGTTGGCTCCATTCTTCTCCAATATTGCTGAAATGGACCAGATCCACCATAAGTATAGCGGTAGAATCCGGGCTGTGTAATCTTACTGATAACAAAATCTGAGTTAGAAGGTGTATCTGTTGCAAATACAATTAAGGAATGTTGTTCACTGCCAAGCTTATTCTGATTTGTCATTGCAAAAATTTCAGCAGAGGTGAGCCTTGGTACCAGCAAGCCTTTTGCTGTGCCATTACTTTGTGCAACAATGTCCAAACTTGCCTGTGGATTAGATGTGTTAATACCCATCTGACCGGATAAGCCCGTTATACAAAACAAGCAAAGTGAAACATAATTTTTTTTCATTTTTTTATACTAAATAACTATTTATTATATGAGGTAAATCAGGATTCATCATCCGTCACTTGAAAATTGAAGATAGGTAAGGAAAAATCTGGTGAAACATATAGTATAAGAATTTACACCTCCATTATTATCCATCCAAAAAATCCAATTAAAAGTTTCTTGCGGATATCCAGTATTTATTTCAACTTATAAATTAAGAACCCTTAGAAATTTTCTTTCTATCATAATTAGGTGTTATTAATTTATACCAGCGATTCCACTGCAAATATATTGGGTAAATAATTAGTATAAGCCTTCAAAACGCCATGTAAGTATCAATTAAGTATGTCTACTTAGGTACTTATTATGTTTAATTTCATTCTAAAACCTCAAATTTGTGAACCGCTTTATAATTTTATAAGTATATTATTAAGTAATATCAACTGCTAAGAATACATCTTTATACAAAAGGATAAAAAAACTAATATTAACAAAAAACACTTCAATATTATTATGCAATCAATTGTTATTACAGAAAAAAATATAATAACAATTCAAAAAAAACATAAATTATTATTATACCCTATGTATATTTGCATCTTCTTAAAGCACACCATGTATATAATTATTTCAAAAGTCAGTATTTTTATAATATGGCTGTTACCATTTTGGGTTTTTGCGCAAAATTCAGATCAATTTGATCCCGTTTTGCAAAAAGAACTAAATAACGCAAAAACTAAAGCAACAGAGAACCCTAAACAGGGTATTAATGAGCTTGACAACGTAATATCTAAGGCAGAGAAGACCCATAATATATATTATAAAATGCTGGCCTACTGTGATAAAACTTTTTTTTACACAGATCTTAATGACTTTAAAAATGTCTTAAAATCAGCAGATAGCACCATAATATTAGCTCAAAAACTAAGTGCTTATGAAAAAGAAATTGAAGCTACAGTAAAAAAGTCATGGGCTTTGATGCATCTTGGTTTAATCAATGAAGCCGAAGCACAGCTTAAAAATTCTTATCCTCTTCTATCGAAACTCAATACAAATAGTGACTACCATTTAGCAATCATTGGAAACTACTGGAATACCTATCATGAATTCTATAATGTTCAGGCTAAGGATGCTGATGCTATAAAAAAAGGACTTAAAGCACTGGAATACTATTCTAAAATAAAAGACAGAGAGGATAGAAACAGACGCTTAATTCAATCTTATACCAGCCTAGGGTCAAGCTATCTGTTTGAAAAAAAAGCAGACTCCGCATTACATTATTTTCAGACCGCAAATAATTTATTTTCTTATAATAAATATAAGGATAAGAAAGCATTAGCCATTATCTATTCCGGATCGGGTATGGCCTACAATATGCGAAGGGAATACCAAAAGGCTTTACCATTTCTCCTGCAAGGACTAAAAATCAGTAAGGATAATTATCCTGATATCTATACAGAAACATTGAACCAGCTTAACATCAATTTTAAAGCTAACAATAACAATACTGCTGATAATCCTTACTATAAAGAATTTCTGCGTATAAAAAATGAAAACGAAAAGAAAAATAAACTTACATCAGAAGAGATTCAGGAGATAAAAGACAATAATAACTCAAATCTGCCAACTATTAAAATTATACAGCTTTTTATCATAAGTTTTATCATTATACTGAGCCTTATTATTTACATTGGAATTAATCAATACAATAAACAGAAAGAGCAAAGTAAAAATATCGTTGATGAAAAGTCTTCCCATGACTTTAATGAGATCATTAAGCTAGCTAAAACGAATGATTCAGCATTTATAACAAGATTTCAAGAAATTTATCCTGATTTTTATGGGACATTAACCAAACAATACCCTCTATTAACACCAACTCATATAAAAATATTGTCATATTCTTATCTTAATTATACTACAAAAGATATCGCTGTTTTTATGAGCGTAAGTGTAAGAACAGTGCAAACCCATAAATATAGAATTAGAAAGATCATCAATATTAATTCTGAACAGGATATCATTGAATGGACAAAACAAATATGAGTAAATTATTGCTGTGAAATATCAATTAAATCCGGGCTTGGAAATTAGTATTCCAACAGATCAGAGAGTATTCAAATAATAGTTTTATAGTATTTCCGAAAAATTATCTTAATCTCCTGTTAATTACGTCCTGTTAATTAACGCTATTATAATTTTAGAAACAACAAAATTGCACAGATAGGGATATAATAATATTTTTTTAGAAACTTAATTTAAATAATTATCAATCTATAGTCATCATTATAGCTTACAAACATAGACTCGTATTAATTTATAAATATTGCTGCATAATTGGAAAATATAAAAAATATAGAATTTGAAAACGTAAGAGCACCTTACGGTTGCCAGATATTACAACTATCTCATTTTTTAAAATACTTCCTCGGTTCCAGCAATATGGAAAAAAGGAAAGAATAAATTTTTTTATTTTCATTGTAGTCACCAAAGGTAAAGGAAAGCATTATGTAGATTTTAAGGAATATTTACTTGAGGAGGGAAGTATTTTATTCATTGCTCCCGGCCAGATTCATCAATATGAAAAAGAGCCGCAATATGAAGGGCAGATGTTGATATTTAATCAACAATTTTTTAGTAGGCAAATAGAAGAATTTAAATTATATCAACCTTCTGAATTGAATGTATCTCAGGATATGTTATTAATCCCAGATAAAGTTACTTTTAATCAAATATTAACAATACTAGCAATATTAAATTCTGAAATCACCTCTCCCTTTAATTTTTTAAAAGAGAAAGCCATTCAAAAACTAATCGGTATATTTTTGCTATATACACAACGCAAAAATAAAGATGAAGATAACGGCAATGTTTACAACAATAGTTCAACACCCAATCTCTCACAATATTTAATATTTAAACAGTTATTGGAAAAACATTTTAAACAAGAACGAAGCGTAGCTTTTTATGCAGCCAATATGGCTATGACAAGCAAAACATTGAACAGAATTATTAAATATAATATTCAAAAAACAGCAAAGGAAGCTATAGATGAAAGAGTCATTATTGAAATAAAGCGACTTTTGCTATTTGAAAAAATGAGTATAAAACAGATCGCCTATGAATTGAATTTCATTGAACCATCAAATTTAATTAAGTACTTTAAAAAACATACCGGTCAGACTCCATCTTCTTTTAAAAATTAATTTCCCTTTTTTACAGTTTATTGTCCATTTTTAACCTTTCGCACAAAAAGAATATACCCTAATATTGCAGTAAATAACAAAGGGAAACAATCATTCAAACCACTATTTGATTACTGGCTTAAAATCTAAAAAATAAGCTACTCTTTTGCTTAAAAGGTAAAAACACAAAGAATGCTGTCTGCTATTATGCAGGCAGCAATTTTAGATAACTCATAATATAAAAGATCTGATCCACGCAAACAATACAAATTATGGAAATTACTACTCTTTTTGACTTATGTGGATAAATGGCACGCAGTATTCCTCTGGAATGACAAAAAATGAGATTCTGGAAAAATGTGATCACATTAGATACCAATACTATGACAATGAGATACAGATCACTATTAGTGAAAATTTTTGGGATAAAAAGGTATTATTTATTGAATTTGAAAATGATGTAGCAGTTTACTTGTCTGTCAGATACATTAGAAAAATAATACAATGCTTTAAATTATAACATCAATGATACATTATAAATAATAATTAAAACATGAAAAAACATTATATTATAGTAGTTCTATTTTTTTACTGTACAATATATGCACAGATAGGGATTAATATACAGAATCCTCAAGGAGCATTTCATATTGATGCTGGAAAAGATAACAACATAACAGGTGTTCCAACTTTATCACAGCAGATCAATGATATTGTGATTACATCAAACGGAAACTTTGGTATAGGTACAATTACCCCCAATAGTATATTACAGTTGAATGGATCATTATCTATGCCAGTAGTGGTTACAGATAAAAATTATACTCTTACAGATAGAGATTATTCAGTTATTTTCAATGGTCTTTCACAAGATGCGGCCAGTCATGTAATTTTTACCCTTCCAGAGCCATCCACTTGCAAAGGGCGTATCTATAAAATAACCTCATTAAACGGAGGAGCTAACGGTCATTATAATGGAGTATATCCTGACAATAATGAATATGGATTAGCTTTAAGTATCCCGATAATTTACGCAAAAGACGATGATGGAACAACTCGTTCTTCTACCAGTGTTTATAAAATTGGAAATGCAGTTGGGGGAACAAAAGGGTATGCTGATAGAATTACCATACAAAGTGATGGAAATAACTGGTACTGTATTGACTATTAACTGTAATATTACAATTGAAATTTATAAGCTTTACTACTCGATATAAAAGATCCCTCTAAGCTGAAACATACCAGCTAAGCTTCATTATCATTTTAATTGCCAGGACCTTCTCAATATTAATGAGAAGATAGAATAATGAAAACGATCTAGTATATATAAGCAAATCAATGTCAAAATAGAGGATTATTTAATTCTACGATTCTTTCCAAATCTTCCACTAAATGTTTCGATATCTCTTCTTATATGGGCACAAAAAACCACTGAAAATCAAATCATTTCAGATTTTTTTTACTTATTACATCAGTAAACTGTTAAGTTCAAAAAAAGACTGTCCTTTTAAGACAGCCTCTTTCAATAATTATTCACTTATTTGTCATGAATTTTCTTCCTTAATGTATCAATTCCAAATCCTGTGCATCCCTGAAACAGAAACAAGGTTAAAAACATCAGGTATAATGTCTGAGGCAGATAAAGGAAGTAACTCAGCCATGTAAAAGAGTCCATTTCATACATTCCTGTTTCTGGTTTAATAGGATTCAGCTCTTTAGGAATTGAATTCAGATCATGCGTGAATAAGGCCACCAATATAATAATGATTAAAAACACGGAACTTATTCGTGTCCAAAAACCCAGCATTAAAAATAGACCGAATATACATTCACAAAAAGCTGTGAAATTGGCAGTAAACTGCGGGAAAGGAAATCCTATATTGCTGATCGTATTCAACATATACCCCTGGAAAATAGGATGAAACAGCTTATTAAATCCTGCAATAAAGAAGAACAGGCCCATTAAAATCCTGCATATGATATAAATATTGGCACTGTTTTTTTCGAAGTTTGATATTATTTTTTTCATTTTAAAATTCTTTTTTGATTACCTCATCATGGATATATGATCTTACCATGATCTTTAGAAAGTCATGTACTCCTGAATGAGATGATTGTTGTATTGTCTGGAAAAAATATACTGTATAAGATACTTGCAATGGTACCTTATAAACAAAGTTAAATTTTAGGGGGAATCCAGATCGAATTAAAAAATGAACAATAAGGTGGATCATCATACAAAAAGAATCGATCACCGGATTTTTTACCCATAAATTTTTCAAATCCAAAAGAAGGAAAAGAAACCGTAAAAAAGAGTGAAAAACTTGAACAATAGTTGCTATTGCATTTTATGGGAGTTTTATTGTTTTCTTCAAGATAAATCCTGTTACATTTCTGATGAGAACCTTCTTGAAAACGTTGAAAAATATTTAAATCTATTGTGAAGCGTTTACTATCATCTGTTTTAAGAATAAACAAATGGGATAGTATTAAAAATAGACCTGCTATTCTTATATAGTACGATAAATCAGTGTATTTATAGGTAACCTGTCTTTCCACTGACACAAATATAGTAAAATATTAATGCCTAGTTTTTACAGATCAAGGTGGCTTTCATCATATCTGTTATTTGATTTCTTTTGTCTTCATCATATTATTGTATCTTTAAGCTCATTTTAACACCAACACAGATCACAGTATGAAATATTTCGTTTCATTTATTTTTCTTTTATTCGCTATTGTCTGCAACAGTCAGAAAAAAACAAATTCCAATAATTCCGTAGAAAAAATCATCATTACAAAGAATGACTGCATGACTGGGGACTGCCCTACGTATACGATCATAATTCATAAAAATGGTAAAGTTGAGCTGAATGCCCGAAGAAATATACCCAAGAACATGAATGGCGATTATACCTCAACGTTAGGTTACCTGGACTGGGAAGTGATCACTCACATGGATTTTACTGCGTTAAAGAAGACTTATGGAAACATTCAGTATGTTGACTTTCCCTCCACCGATCTTGAAATTTATTTTTCTAAAGGAAAACCTAAAAAAGTACACGATCATGATAATCAAGGGACTCCTGAACTGATAAAACTATATGAACATATAGATCTTCTCTTCATTAAACTGCGCTGGAAAAAAGTAAAAAGGCAAATACAATATTAATTTTTCCTAAAAATAATTACATAAAGAATTCCTGAGAGTTACATCAGGAATTTCAAAGTCTTGTTTATTATATATTCTTTCACTCATTAAAAAAATCATCATTTGTGTTTCAGATATTTAAAAGCGCAGAGATTAAGAAAAGGAAATAAAGCAGACAGTACCATTAACACCTTATCTACTCTATTTAAAAATATTCCTATTCTTAAAACTCTGCTTGATACTACACTTCTAAAAAATCCTGTTAATGTTCTTATTTTATATCGTTTTTTTAAGTATAAGGCGGGAACTGGGGTTAGAAAGTAAAGATTACTTATTTTGTGTTTTTTTTTTATTGTTCCCGCCTAGAACCAACACATATTATTTCTATAATTAAGGACAAGCGATCAGTTGTAGGGTTAGTATTACTGTTCCCATTCAGATTCCATTTCAAATTTCCTAAAACGTCCTGTCCCCACTGAGAACCATTATAACCAGAAAACTTATTAATGGGAGCCGTTTCATAAATCAATAACCCGTTTGCAGGATTGCTTATTGCATTTCGTTGTACTGTTGTCAAACGTGGCAAAAGAACACCTTTAGATGTAGAGTTCACCTCCAGCATAGAAGAAGGGTCCGGAGGCTGTACTAATGCCAACTTGAGCACTCAAAGTGCCTGATATCAGCAGGTACTGCATTATGTACTATTGTTTGTGTTTTTATCATACTCCTTATTGTGTTTTTAATTTTTACAAATCGAGCTTAGTTCTTATCATTAAATATATCTTGATATCATTGTACTCCTGCCAACAATTAGATTCAGAATAACGATTTTCATTGCTATGAGAAAAGTGTATCATGGTTATAGTTCTATATCATCAGATGGCATACTTTACAAGTCATTACCTCTGAATACCATCTACATCTCTTATTGCAAAATTCTAGTGACAAGAAAAAATCTTTAGAATATTTAAAATACTGTAATGAAAAGAAAGGCTTCGTTCATAATTTTATTTGTGTTTTTAAAGAAAAGTAACTCAATCATTGTGATGACAAAATTATTGTTCACAGACAGAAAAAAAAATGACAGATATCTGTCATTTTTCGTTAAATTTATTTTACAAAAAACATGGAGAATACAAAATTTATGGTTATTCAGGAGGATTATATTGTAAAAATTGATTTGAATGATTCTATAACAAAGAATAAAATCGCTCACTATCAAATATTTATAAATTTCATGTATGCATAAAGATTTTGGTTATTGTTCTGTAAAAAATTAAAGCACAATGAAAAATAAAATTAATCCAATAGATCGTGATAAATTTTACAATTACTTTTTTGTTAAGAAGGATAAAGAAATAACTGATTATCTTACTTTTTACTCGGCAACCATTGAAAGCATTAAGAACCTCGCAATCAGCCCTTACTTTTGGTTTATTACGCATAATACGGAAATGAAAACCAAAATTTTAAGTGATAATATAGAATATTTTACCCCTTTTAACAAAGAAGAATGGCTGGATTCGGATACTGATTTTTTTATCAATCTTTTTCATCCTGAAGACCGATTTCATCTTATGGGAGCTTTTGAATTTTCAGCTAGGATGATCTTTATGATGGATGAAGACAAGAAAAAACACATTCGTTTCAATTTCTACGGGAGAATGCTGGATAAAAATAATAATTACCGCTGGATACTTCTCCAATCACCTCTACAATACAGAAATATTAATAACGAAATAGAAAGTTCGCTGGTTGTTATTTATGATCTTTCTCATTTCCATATTCATAATCAACCCTTATTATCCATTATGGATTTTAGTAATAATGAGGTGCAATATTTTAAACATATCGAACAAAATATTAAACAGATTGAAGTGGAAAAACCTGTTATCACAAAACGGGAAAAAGAAATTCTGAGATTAATGGCAACAGGACTTAATTCTCCTGAAATAGCCTCTTCCCTTTTTATTTCCTATCATACAGTAGAAAATCATAAAAGAAATTTACGCAAAAAAACCAATACCAAAACGTCTTCAGAGCTTATTGCTTTTACGATGACACACAGTCTTTTACTTATTTAGAGATGCACTTGTTGGGATTGATACTTAAAAATGATTTTCGATTCTCTAAAAATAACAGATATCTGTCATTTCATATCTATTATTTTCTTTGGAAATTGCATCCGTGATCTATTCAGCCAGAATAGATAGATAATAAACAACCTCAATTATAGTATGAAATATATTGTTTCATTAATCTTTATTTTATTGATTAATGCTTGTAGCAGTCATAAAAATATGAATTCCTCTTCTGCAGCAGAAAAAATAACCATCACCAAAAATCCATGTTATGGATATTGCCCGGAATACACCTTTGTTATTCAAAATAATAAAACAGTTCTGCTAAATGCCAGAGGTAATATGAAAAACAATTTAAAGGGTAGTTATAGTGCTGTTATAACAAAAGATAAACTAGATGCTATCAAAGCTTTAGATTTCACATCAATGAAAGATTCTTACGGAGATCATGGGATTTCCGATCTGTCATCTACTAATATTGAAGTTAGTTTTTCAGAGAAAGAACCAAAGAAAATATATGATTATGGCAACCATGGAACTCCTGAACTTGAAAAATTGTATCAGCAGATAGACCAACTTATTGATACGTTACAATGGGTAAAAATTAAATAACCTGGGCTCAGGATAAGGAGGATAAGGATGAATGGCTAAAAGACTGGATCATACCACTACTGGGAAGAGTCATAAATACGGTCTAAAAAAGTGAATACAAAAGTAACTGTTATCCTTTATAAATTCCATGATTTCAAACTTCCATATTCTAGCCTTTTCAAAGTGTACTGTTCAGGGATTAAGAAATATTGCATGTTTTTATGATCAAATTTTTATATCGATTTTCTACTTTTCCCTAAAAAACATGGATATTCTGACCTGAAACCAAGCCCTTGACATTTAATAATATCAAGGGTTTATTTCTCAGAAAATGAACTTTAGAATACGTCTTATTTAAAACAGAGCTGAAAGACATTATTCCAATCTGAATATCATTTTTCCTTTATAAAGCTATTTTGATGAAATGATATTCGAAATGCTCTCAGAAGTGAGCATAAATTCTTTGGAAGGGAAATTCTTATAAGAAATTTGTTTAGTTTCATACCTGGTTTCTTTGCCTAATCCTACCTGAAATGAAGTTACCTTTTCATCATACCTGTTTGTGTTGGTATCGATCAGCATTTCTCGATCTGTAATAAGCCGGCTTTCAATGTTGGTGTGTTTTGTATATTTAAAAATACCTTTATTGGCAGACACCAGTTTTTTTTCTATTTCCTGATCGCCTTCTGTGGATTCTTTTAAAAGATTCTGCAATATCCCGGCTTTATTATAGGTGAATTTAATATTCCATTTGTCAAGGTAGTCATTAGCCTGGCTCCTGTAAGATTCCATATAACCTTTGATTATTCTGAAATCTTTATGTTTATATTTTCCATAGGATGAAATATATTTTAAATCATCAAGGCCGTATCCTGTCAGAAAATCCTCCAGAAAGTCGATCAGATCAGAAATATTCAGATCTTCACCAACATTTTTCTGTAAATATTTGTAGTAGGAATCATTCAGATAAAAGATATCCTTATCCCCAATTGCTATTTTTCTTTCTTTATCATCAAACGCAATGGTAAGTTTTGTGTTGTACCCTTCATTTTTATAATTCAGCAAAAGCAATTTCTGATTTTTTGTTAAAATACAAATATTGGGAGCTTTCTTTTCTGACAGCTGAGAATCATTAAAACCATAGAAAGCTATGCTGTCTTTTTTAGGGTTTGAAATATAAATAAGATGCTTCAGACTTACCTGATCATCTTTACTGATTTTTCTGTCATCAACATATTCTCCTTTATCGATAGTTTTGTTGACAATTTGCGTTATTGAATAGGATTTAGGTACCTGAGCACAGGCATTGACATGAAATATGCCAAGGATAAGCAATACATATACTAAATTTCTCATCGATTAAATTTTTACTTTTTTCCAAAATATCGTATATCCGGCAACACGGGTTGCTTCTAAGCCAAAAGACTGCTTCGTGGCATTCTTATAGTAAAAATTCCCTGTCGTCCAATAGTCTTCTTTTGCAAAATCCGCATTAGGAATAGCATACACTGCTTTATTTTTTTCTTTTACGACTTTGTGGGTATGGTTACCTTTATCACACTTATCATCATGAATTGAGTTGTATGCTAAAGTTGAGCCTCTTCTTCCTGTTACTTTACCAACGAAAGAATCGTACAGGCTTTTACTGATTTTAATATAGTCATATTCATCAAATTTATTATGACCGTATTTGGTTTTACTATCGGGCTTTAAATCTGTGTCAATTCCCCAGGCCAGGAAGTCTTCTCCATCCCATTGTGTAGCATTATCGGTAGGATCATTTTTTACCTCATCCACGTCTCTTAGAAGAGCATCAATGGCGCCTGCTCTTGAATGTAAGGAAATGGTATCTTTTTCAGAGGTTTTCATTTCAACTTTATCTTTGGCATCCACACTGGAGTAACTTGAGTTTAATAATTCGAACATTGTTTTGCCAACTCTTTTTGCTTCGTTGTAGTTGGTGTGTGCTATATAAAGATATTCTTCTTTTTCGGATGACAGTCCTTCATGTTTAATAATATTACATACCTTCTGGAACTCACTGTGTTCAATCTTCAGTTTTTTAGGGCTTTTGTAAACATCTTCTTCTGAGCCTTTTCCTTCACAGGCATAGACATCTGTCTCTTTTCCTATTTTCTGTCCTTTTACGCTACCCTCAAAAGTTCCATTATAATTATAAAAGTTACCGTTGATCTTTTCTTTTGATTCCGGTACAGGGGCTCCCACGGCGTCTACACTTTCCGGCTGATGGATCTGTCCGCTATCCGTAATGGTAATATCGACGCCTCCATAGGTACAGGGAATAGTACTTTTCTGCAGTAACACTGGCTGTTCCTGAGACAGATAGGTTCCCACATCTTTCCAGTCTCTTACATTCATAACAGCGGTACAGGGAACGGCTGCATTGGGACTTTTTTTACAGTTTCCTAAAAAAACAAGGCTCTTGGGCCCCCTCTCTTTTATGGTAGCCGTTTTCTTATCTTGTATGGTAGGGGTATCATAATTCACCTTCATGGTCCCTTTGGGATTGGTACACAATACACATTCCAAAGTAGCGGTATCTATGACCACTTTCAATCCATCATCGGTATTATCTTTTTTTCGTTTTCTGCACGCTTTTCCTCCATCTTCTTGCTGTTGGCCACTCTCATCTCCTCACTATCCTGTGGAGTACTCTGTGACTGAGCTTGCGGGGCAGGAGTCTGGTTCTGGGCTTCCGGCGCGACTCCTTCTTTATCTAATATATCCATAGCAATGAATGTTTTAAATGAATATTGTGCTTTTTAATTTCTATAAAACCTTCTTCATACTGATCTCCTTTGCAGGTAAATACGCCTCTGAAATCACTGATGTCAGTATGTTCCAGATTTTGAGCAGAAATCTTTAAAACCATTTGATCTCCTACTTTCACGGGAGTCATTATTTCTGTAAACCCTTCTGCTGATTCTCTTTTTCTTTTTGTTTCAAAGGATCGTAACAACCCGTTAAAAAGCAATCCAAACATTTTATAACTTCCAAGAAAGTCAATCAGGTTAGCCTCATCTTCAAGCAAGCTGGCTATCCGACTGAAATAATTATCAATAGCCTCTCCTTTATGGGTTTTTGATAATTCATTTTGAATTTTAAGCCACCTCATCCGCAAGAAAAGTAAATTATCTACCCCCATTATATTTCCTTCATCATCGACTCTGCATTCTATTTCATCAAATAAATAGCTTATTTTTTTTATAAATTTCCCCATGGCATCTTCATCATCAGAAAAATCAAATTCTACCACCAAAAGCTGAAACCGATATTCTTCCTTTACTTTTCCAAGGTAGTAAACCTCAACCTGCCTGGCATAGCTTTTTGTGATATTGTAGGCAGGATTTTTCTGTTCGGTTACAATGGTTTCCAACCTGTACATTTTCTGATGGAAGTTCTGCAATATATTGGGTATCATATTTAATATATTCTTCTTTGATAATCATTATTGGGATCCATTCCCATCCAGTCTCTGTTGGCCGACCAGTGAAGGTATTGCTTACGCATAATCCGTAATAAAGTTTGCGGATGATAAGCGGTAACCGTCACTTCTTCCAATGTTGTCGTTTTCATTTTATTCCCGTTTTCATCCAGCTTCTCTTCAGGAGGTTCTTGCGAATCAGGTTCCTGTACAGGCTCAGGATGTAACAGCCTTTGTAATGCTTTCTCCTGTTTTTCTTTTTCAACCTGTTCATCTGATTTGAAATCCCATTTACCATCATTCTCAAATACATAGCCATGTAAAAGATCTTTTGCATGAGGCAAATATTTATCATTTTCTATGGAAAAAGTAGTCTCTGTTTTCGTCATTAACTGATGATCATACAGATTTTCCCCATGTTCTTCCATAAAATGCAGAGGGATATAGCTATATTCTTTCCTTAGAAATCGGGTTCCGGTTATTTTACGGTACACACCTCCCAAGGTAAGGACATTCAGGAAACTATTATTGATTTCGATCTGATCATCATCAAACCAAGACTCATCAATCAGTTGTTGTCTCCGTTTATTGAGGAACCATACGGGTTTGTGATTGGAAGTTTCTATTTCATCCACTTTCTCTGTTCCGTTCTCATAAGCACCACCAATATCGCAGTGTACTCCGGGAAATTCTTTTTCAATACTTCCCGGAAACTTCGTTAATGAAAAATTTTCCCGGTGCTCATTGGCTGCAGTAAAATGAACAGCCTTAAAGTAAGGTCCCGGATTTTTGAGCTGTAACTGCTCTACATCATCTCCAAAATTGTATTTAGGTCCTAAAGCAGAATGCTTCATTCCTTCCCATCCTATACGTCTGAGCCCTCCCATATCACCAAATTCTTCATAAGAAGATACCGTATCATACACCCCGATAAAACGAACATCAAGATCTAAGTCTTCAAGTTGCTGCTCAGATAAAACTTTTTTACTTAAAAGATAATATCCCAGAAAACCAAATTTTGGAAGTTTACCATCTTTGATATATTTCGGATCTACTTCAATATTATCTTTATCTATCCAGATATCTCCATATTCAGGAATCGCTGCCGGACCATAAGGAGAATTAACCTGAGTATATCCTATGATCTTTCTAGATTTTTTGATCTCAACATCTTTGGGTCTTTTATTTCCATTGATTTCATAAGCAAAATTTCTTGCTGCAGCAGCTCCACGACTAAACCCAAAAGTATCAATGGTAATTTTCATTAATTTTACTTTACCATTTGTCTCAGCAATAAGTTTTTTAATGCGTTCAGCGGTCATTTCACACCCTTTCCTCACTTTCCCCCGCACTCCGGTTTTACCGGACCCATATTGAAATCCATCATCTACATCCCTGTTATTATCCAGTGTTCCAATTCCTTCTACATAGACACCATACGTTGTCTGTTGACAACATTTATACATTCTGGCAACATTGGTATAATCGTTACTAAAACTATTATCAACTCCCTTTTTATCCAACCATCCCTGATGGCTAGATTTAAGATACTGATGATATTCAGAATTATCATCCAGCATCTTTTTCTTTTGCAGTCTTTCATATTCTTTTTCCTGTAAGATTCTTGTCTCTTTAATTGCCTTTTCTTTCTCCTTGATCTGATCATCCGTATCAGTACTGTTCATTTTATTCTTTCCATCCCTGTACTCCATCCTCAATTCGCTGTTTTTCAGATTATTCAGAGTACCATCAAAGAATACTCCGAATTCCAGATACAGCTCATCTAGAGGAGTTTTAGGATTGCCCGTGTTGTATACAAAAGTTTTTCCCATAGTTTTGTTTTTAGAAAACCTCTACTTTATCAGTCTTTATAAAGGCTTCTTTACCATTTTCACCTCTTAGCTTTATTGTGAAATAGCTGTTAGCCTCATTAACCTTAACGATAATGTCCGCCTTAGTTGAATCAGGATCATCACCAAACACTGCTTTAAAAGCTTCCAAACCTGAGTTTTCATTCAGGTCACAATGAGCACCGTACATTTTATGATCCGCTCCTATATAGTCAAAAACAATCCTTACCGGGATGGCTCTTTGTTCATTTATAGCCAATATATTTTTTGCCGTGTCAAATTGTTCTTTTTCTCCATTCATTGTAGATATCTTAACATTGACTAATGAATTGAGCTTGGCATTTTCCGGCAGCTCGAAAACAGGTTTCCAGCTGTATCGGATTCTATAAGTATCCCATAAACCAAATGGAATAGCTTTTCCTTTATTTTTTTCTCTTACCTCTGCAGGAATAACCTTACCATTATTAAATACATCATCAAGGTAATCTTTCCTCCAGAAACGGTTCTGATGGCTATCCAACTGGGCAATTTCCGATTCCGGAATGGTTACTTTTTTAGCCTGATACCTTCCTACTTCCTTCTGAACTCCAACGCCTGCTATCCAAACTACGACTACACCTCCGGGAGCCATTCCAACGCCAATTTCATCATAATTTAAATGCTCTGTCTCACCACTTCCATTTGTCACTTTTGTTTCATACCCTTTACTGAAGTATTCTTTAATTTTAGCAGTATCAATGGTAGTATCAATCATATAAAACTGATTTTCCATATAAGATATCCATACAAAATCCAGTCGGGAAGGAAGACTTTTAAAACCATTTCCCATCCCATGGTTGATTGAGCCCCAGGTGCCATTTCCAGGGATCACCCCAAAGCCTAAACTTACCCATTCTCCACCTTCACATTCTATCCCTCCTTTATATACTTCCATCGGATATCCCAGAGGAGCAGAAGTTCCTTCAGTCCATTCATATTTTGTCATAGTTTCAGTTTTTTTAGGAGCTTTTTTTTCCTGACACGATATCTGGGTAAAAAATAAAAAGCTTAATAGATATTTTAATATTTTATTCATTCTTACAATCTTATAAAGTAATTATGTCCTCTATTGCCATACATAATTAATTCTTACACAACAATTTCTGTTTTCAAGAGCATAATCGGGGAACTATAATCAACAGGATCACGGATATGATGATAAAACCTATCCCCCCTGAATAGATACCGAATACTGTAAAATCACCTATTCCTTTTTTCTTCTTCTGAGCTGCTATTATAAATGGCAGAAAAAACAATACGGGCAGAAAAGCACCGCAGAGCCACACAGCCAGCCAGCCGCAATCACCGTCACCATACCCGTTAAGATCCATAACACTTAATGTAATGATACCAGTGAGGATGACAAAAACTACAGATAAGAACAGAGCAATAAGTCCTTTTTTCAACATAAACTTATCCTTTATTCACTTTGGCATCTATTTTCCCTAACATTTTAGCCACTCCCGAGCTTTGTAACAAAATGTCGCCATTCTTTGCTTTGTGAGTGGTTGTGGAAGTAGTTTCTTTTAAATCACCCGTTACATTGATGGTTTTATTTTCATTAATGGTCTGCTTATAATTTTTGGAAGTAAATTTATGATTGTTAATGATAGTAACAGCATTATCATTCCCAACGCTTGTCTTCATATCTTTACCAACATTGATGGTAAGATTTTCTCCTGCATTAAAAGTCATATTCTTCGGTGCAGTTACTATAATATTCCCTGCTCCATCCATAAAATAGGTATTTCCGCTCGGGTCAAGAATCGTTACGCTTTTCTCATCATCATTCATCAGTACTTTGATTCCGCTTTTGGTCTGGATAGATCGCATATGATTGTTGATCCCGCCACCCAGAGCTGTTCCTCCATGGAACATTCCTCCCATTACGAAAGGGCGATCCGGATGGTTATGAACAAAACCTACCATCACCTGATCTCCTACTTCGGGAATGGCAACATAGCCTCTGTTCTGGGTAACCTGGCCTGTTCCTCCTGCATCAGGGGTCATCATCCGTATAAAATTGGTAGTATCATGCAACTGCCAGTCAAATTTTACGGTAATTCTTCCCTGATTCAACGGGTCCGTATTGGAGATCACAGTAGCGATCTGCGGCTGTGCAATAGGAACAGTAAAATCCGGTGTAGGAATATATCCTGTATCAGAAGCAATGGCTTCAAACCTTCCGGAATAATGTCCCAAAGCATCTACTTCGTGAAGCACTTCTGTCATCATGAGTTTGGTAAAATAGGAAGTTTTATTGGTGTCTGTTTTCCGCATATTGATATCTGCAACGCATCCCGGATATAAAAACGGAATAGTGGTTCCTCCGGAAACAGTAAAAACTTCTACAGCCTTACTTCCTGCCGTACTGGTTTGAGAAATTACGACATCCATATCAGTTGCTGCTTTGATAGGTGCTACCTGTAATGATGGGGTTTTAAATATCCCGTCGTTATTTTTATATGCAGTTTTTGCCAGATTGCCAACATGTTTTATAGGGGTATCCCCTGAAGTAAGCTTAGCATTGGAACTGCTGTTATAGCCATAGAAATGGGGCTTGATATGTACTGCTTTTAGTTCTACATTTACATCGGAGACATTACTTCCATAGATAAGCTCCAGGGCTTTATTCTGCGGAGGCATATTTCCGAAATGCAAAACTTCACCGTCATAATAGAACTGTTCTCCGTAAGCTTCTGCCATTCTGCAGAGATAATTGTAATGCGTTTCGTTATACTGGGCACTGTAAAGGATCTGTGAAGATGCCTTAGCATTTATGCTGACATCAAATTTACTATTTTCTATTCCCTGTTTGATCACGTCTGTGGCAATGATCCCCATATTAACGGGTTTTTCTCCGCCAAAACTTTGGGTATGAGGAGCTCCGTCCAGTAAGATTGTAGGGCTGTGCCCTTTTAAAACGATATTTCCAAGGCTATGGTTTTCCTGGCTGAACCCTACTTTTGTAATGACTCCCACAAAAGTTCTTTCCGGGCTTCCCTCTACATCTTTATATTTAAATACTACCGTTAGACGTTTTCCTAAAAACTGTTGAGCTTCCTCCAGGTCATGATTTTGTGCTCCTCCTAAAGTATCATGGGCCAGTGTCAGTTCAAATTCATGATGTTTTTTTACGCTTTGCTGCAAACGGAAATGTTTGAAGTGCTTTATCATTTTGCCTTCAATCACAATATCCAGCTTCACCACACGGTTGATTCCAGGAATATGATTCTCCGAAATCTTTTCGGAATTCGAGATATTTTTATTCATATTATGTAAGGTGTTTGGTAAGGTTCTATTAAAAAAAATACATTCAAAAATAGCAGACCTTTATATAAAGTTATAAATTTTTCACAATATAAAGCGTATTTTCAATACTTTATTCTTTAAATCACAATCGTTAACAAAATAATTTTCGCATTTCTATTTGATACTATAAAAAATGATCAGAGCCAAAAAAACAGAACAGTATCTATTGTACTATTCTGTTTTATATGTAATTCATTTTTTAATAGGCCTGATTCTTACGCTGTAGGCCAAGCACCATGGTAAGAAGAATTTCCTAGA